>NZ_JBAHWA010000006.1:45617-259832 GCF_036697405.1 Lysobacter sp. CCNWLW3 | reverse complement strand
ACAGGGTGCGGCCGTTGCCGTAGACCCAGCCGGTCGCGGGGCCGAACGGGGCGTAGCCGGCCTGGTTGAGCAGCACCGTGCGGCTGCCGCCGTTCGGGGTGACGCCGACCTCGGTGATGCGGCCCTGGGCGTTGCGCACGTAGTCGACCACGGCGCCGTCGGGGTAGTTCACCGTCTTCAGGTCGCCCGCGGCGGTGTAGCTGTAGTTCACCATGAAGAAGCGGCCACCGACGATCTGCATCTTGGTTTCGACCTGGCCGAAGCGGTCGTAGCAGTAGCGCAGCGCGGCGCCGAAGTTCTTGTTGATGCCGGTCAAACGGCTCCGCGCGAACGAAGGCTCGCCGCCGCAGCCGGTGTTGAAGATGTCGTACTGATAGACGATGTCGTTGCCGCCGCTGGTGGCCAGCATCGACACCGAGGTCAAGCGGTTGAGCGCGTCGTAGTCGTAGGTGTGCGCCTGGGCGTCGTTGGCGTCGAGGCGGCTGTCGAGATTACCGGCGCTGTCGTAGCCGTACTGGGTCAGGCCGGTGTCCGGGCTGCTAAGCGCGGTCACGTCGCCGAAGCCGTTGTAGGTGTAGCCGGTGTTCAAACCCTTGGGATCGGTGACCTGGGTGACCTGATCCAGCGCGTCGTACTGGTACAGGGTTTCGGCGGCGATGCCGCCCGGGTCCTGGACGGTGCGCGAGACGCGGTTGAGCGGGTCGAAGTCGTGGTCGACCACGCGGCTGAGCGGGTCGGTGACCAGGTTGGGGTTGCCGTCGGCATCAAAGGTGGTGCCGGTGATGTGGTTGTCGGCGTCCTTGTGCTGGGTCTGCTCGCCCAGGGCGTTGTAGGCGCGGCCGAGTTGGCGACGCAGGATGCCGCCGCTGTCCTTGGTTTCTTCCTGGGTGCGGTTGCCGGCGGCGTCCAGGGTGTAATGGAGGGTGTTGCCGGCGTTGTCGGCGACGTCGGTCAGGCGCTGGGCGGCGTCGTAGGTGAACACGAGGTAGCGGCCATCGGGCTGGGTCAGGCGCTGGACCAAGCCGGTGGGTTCGTAGATGGCGCGGGTGATGCGGTCGTCGGTTTCGCTGGCGTTGTTGGGGCCGCGGACCTTGGTGGCGGTCAGCCAACCGCGCGGGTGGTATTCGTAGTCGGTGACCACGCCGGCGATGTCCTTGACGGACAACACCCGGCCCTGGGCGTCGTACTGCAGCACCTCGGTGACCTGCCCCAGCGCATTGGTGGTCTTCCACAGGTCGCCCTTGCGGTGCGGGCAGGCGGCAGGGGCGGAGGCGCAGCTGGCGTCGTCGCTGGGGTAGTAGGCGTAGGTGGTGACGTCGCCGACATCGGTGCGCGGGCCGTCGACCGACTTGAGCAGGCCCAGCAAGGGACAGGTGCTGTTGCTGGCGGCGACGTCGGCGGCTTCGCAGTAGGCGTAGGCGGTGGTGCGGGTGGCGTTGGTGGCGGTGTCGCGCACCGCGACCGAGGTCGGCTGCTGGCGCGCATTGCGGACGATGCGGGTCTCGCGGTTGCCGACCAAAGTCATCAGCACGCGGTTGGTGGCCAGCTCCGAGCGCTGCTCGGTGGTGCGCGCCTGCGCCGTGCCCTGGGCCTCGGTGACCGTATGCGCACTGACCAACAGACCGGAGACGGTGTCGGTGATCTCGGCGTACTGGTGCTTGGCGACCGTGCCGTTGCGGTCGGTGACGGTGTCGAGGCGGCGGCGGAAGTCGGTGGTTTCGGGGTAGTAGGTGTAGCTGAGGGTGCCGGCGCTGTTGTTGACGGAGGCGACCTTGCGCGGCGCGCCGCTGGGCGGTGTGGCGGTGAGGGCGTAGGTGTTCACGCGGCCGAGCGCATTGGTGGCCTTGGCCGTGCCGCCCGCGGTGTACTCCAGCAACAAGCCTGCGCCCGCGTCTTGCAGCTCGCTGTACTCCACGCGGTCCTTGGCGTCGTAGGTGTAGCTGCTCAGGCGGCGGCCGTCCTCGGCGGTGACGCCGGTCAACAGCATCGGCGCATTGGATTTGCTGTAGTGGTAGCCCAGCTGCGCGCCTCCGGGATACGTCGCCGTCTGCACCTGCCCCTGCGAGGTGTAGCCGTAGCTGGCCAGCACCGCGCCGCCGGAGCTGATCGATGCCACCGGCGCGGCGCCCTTGCCCGAGGCATAGGCGAACTCCAGGGTGCGGCCGCTGCTGTGCGCGATGGTCGTCAGGCGCTTGAGGGTGTCGTAGCTGTAGCTCAGGAAGGTGCCATCGTCGTAGCGCTGCTCCAGCAGCCGGCCTTCGGCATCGAAAGTCAGCACGCGATCGGCGCGGTAGAGCTTCCATTGCGCACCGGACGCAAGCAGGCGGTCGCCGCTGCCTTCGGTCGCCTCATAGGCCGATCCGACGGGCTTGTAGGCGACGTGCGCGCCGTTGCCCTCGATCAGGCCGTAGTGCAGCGTCGCGTTGCCGCTGGCCGGATCGGTGCCGATGGCCAGGCGGATGTTGTGCGAATGCGTCCAGCCGCCGCCGAAGCCGCCGCCAGCGGCGGAGCCGCCGGAGTGGTAGCTGCGCTGAAAGGCGATCCAACCCAGGTCGAAATCGCGCGTCGTTTCAGTCTTGGCGCCGCTGGTGGTCTGACAGCCCTCCTCGGACGGACAGACGCGCGGAGGGTCGCTGACGTAGGCCATCTCCGAGCCCGGCACGCCGGCGCAGGCCTGCTTGGAGGCGCTCCACGCATGCACCGTGATGTTGGGGCATTGGATCGAACGGTTACGCAAGATCGAGCTGTTCTCGTTGGTGCTGCTGCAATTACCGGGCGAACCGACCGCGTAGCTGGCCGTGTAGGTGGTGGACTCGTTGATGCTCTGGCCGTTGTCCCAGCTGCTGTCCACTTGCCAGTTGGGCGACACGGTCACCACGGTGGACGCGGGGCAGCCCTGCCCGGTGCTGTCCGCGTCCAGACGCTGCTTGATCTGGTCCACGACCATCTGCAGGGTCGCGTTCGGCTGCTGCGGGTCGAGCAGGCTGTGATGGCTCCACTCGCCCACCACCGGCGGCACGCGCTCGAACTCGTACTGGTAGATCGTGCGGTCGCTCAGCACGGTCTGCTTGGTGACTTCGAAACTGAAGGGGCCGTAGGGCAGCGAGGCGGCATACAGGCTCTCCATGTCCTGCTGCACCGCGCGCTCGTTGCTATGAGGCCCGTTGAACGCCCAGGGGCTGGCCCAGACCTGGCCGATCTCCTGCGCGGAGGCGGCGCCGCTCAGCAGCGCCAGCAAGCCCAGCGCGGCCGCGAGCGAGCGCCCGCGCACGGCAATGGAGCGGCGGCGGTTCAATCCTTCGTAACCCATACCATCCCCTTTCGAGTTGTCTGCACCGGCCTCGCGGACGGCGTGGTTTGCTGCTGAGGCGTGCGCGGCGCGAGCCGGGCATGACCCACGATGAGGCCTATCCGTCGCGGTCGCTGCGACAGCCTCCAGAAGAAATCCAACAAAGCGATGACACGCCACCGAACGGCGGGCGCGCCGCGTGCTGCACGGTGCCTGCTCCAGCGTTCGGACCAACGCAAGACCTGCCTGCGACGAACACGAGGCTCTGAAGTGATGGCGATGGGGCCGACGGCGAGCGGCCGGCCGATCCACATTCCGTGTGCGTCACTGCTTGGCTCCCCGGTGGGATGCAGCGGTTCCTGTGCGCCCCAGCACGCGGGTTACAGCCCGGTACGGCGTGGGGCCAGCTTCTACACGGCCGGGGGCGGCGTCAAGTGCCGCGCATCGAGGCTTCGAACCTGTTCGAAGCGTCGAGATTGATGGCACGCAAAGCACATATCTGATGCGGGAAAATCCCGCGCCAAACCGTGCGTGAAGTGCGCCGAAACGGTGCGCTCAGCCGCCCAGCGCCCACCAGGCGCCGACCGCGACGACCGCCAGCGCGCCGGCACCGGCGCCGACCAGGATGCGCTCCTGCCGCCGCGCGCGCGCGAGGGCGTCGCCGTAGGGCATGGTGGTGTGCGCGATCATGGTGTACAGCGGCAACCAGGAATGCGGCAGCAGCCGGTTGAGGGCCACGTCCAGGCGCTTGCGCGCGAGGAACCACGGCGACTGCACCTTCTGGCGCAGCTCGACGAAGTTGGCCTTGGACAGTTCGGCGAGGGTGTCGGTGTGCGGGCGCCGCGAGCGTTCGTAGTCGGCGAACGCGTCCGCGCGCCGGCCCGGATGGCGCGCGAGCGCGGCCATCAGCGCCGAGCAATCCTCGAAGGCCGAGTTCATGCCCTGGCCGTAGAAGGGATAGACCGCGTGGCAGGCGTCGCCGACCAGCACCATCCAGTCCTCGCGACTCCACGGCGCGGTGCGCGTGGTCACCAGCGCGCCGACCGGATGCGCCATCCACTCCTCGACCAGCTGCGGCAGCAGCGGCAGCAGGTCGGGGAAGTAGGTGGCGAACAGCGCGCGCACCTCGTCTTCGCTGCGGGTGGTGGCGAAACTGTCCGGGCCTTCGAACGGCAGGAACAGGGTGAGCGTGTGCGAGCCGTCGCGATTGGGGTGCGAGACGAACAGGCCGTGACTGCGCGGCCACACGTGCAGCGCCTCCAGCTCGATCGCCGAACTGCCGTCGGCGAGCGGCTTCAGGGTGAGTTCCTTGTAACCCCACTCCAGGTATTCCTGGTGGTAGTCGGCGCGTTCGCCGCGCTGCATTTCCTGGCGCGTGCGCGAGAACGCGCCGTCGGCGCCGACCACCCAGTCCGGGCGTACCTTCAAGGTCGCGCCGCCGGTGTCGAATTCGAGTTCGCGCGCGGCCTTGTCGGCCGCGACCAGGCGGTGACCGAAGTGCAGGCGCACCTGCGGGTGGCGCTCGGCGCGGTCCAGCAGCAGGCGGTTGAGTTCGTTGCGATCGATCGAGTGCAGCACTTCGCCGCGATCCTTGCCGTAAGGCTGGTAGCGGGTGCTGCCGTCGGGGGCGTGGATCACGCGCCCGGCCATGGTTACCGAGGTCGGCATCACCGCGTCGATCAGTTCGGCCTCGGTCAGCGCCTGGATGCCGCGCTTGGACAGGCCCAGGTTGATCGAGCGGCCGCCTTCGGCGCCGCTCACGCGCGGGTCGGGGCGGCGTTCGTAGACGTCGACGCCATGGCCGAGCGCGGCCAGGCGCAACGCCAGCAGGGAGCCGGCCAGACCGCCGCCGACGATGGCCACGCGCGCGGCGTTATCCGGAGCGGGTGCGTCAGTCATCGACCGCGGTTCCGACAGCGGCGCGACGTGCGCGGGCGGCGGTGCGCGGCACCGCGCTCAGGCGCGGCGTTTCCTGCGCACCGGCGGACAGGCGCAGCTGCAGTTCCGCTTCGACCAGGGCTTCGATCGCCTGCTCGAAATTGTTGCGGCGCAGGTTGGGCCCGAGCCGGCGCAGATAGGAACGCAGGTAGGCCGCGCGCACTTCCGGCGCGTCGATGTCGCGGCGCAGGAACGGCAGGTCGGATTCGACCATGTGCCGGATCGCCAGCATGGGCACCGGGCTGCGCAGCGGGAAGAACTCCGGATTGCGCAGGCCGGGGCTGCTGTTGCGGGCATGGAACTCGCCCAGCATCAGGCCCAGTTCGACGAAGCCGCCCTTGTTCTCGGCCTGGATGCGGTCGACCACGCTGGCGCCGTCGGCGCCGAGGTTGGGGAACACGATCAGGATCGACTTGTTGACCGCGGCCGCGCCGTTGCGCGGCTCGATTTCCAGGAACAGATCGCGGTAATGCGCGATCAGCTCGGCCATGCGCGCAGGATCCGGATCGGCGTCGGCGACCTCGGTGAGCCAGATCGTGTCCAGGCCCAGCGCCAGCGGCGTGAACGGACACACCGGCCCGGTCCGGCCCAGCTCCGGATGCGGCTGGGCGAGGAACTCGCGCACCCAGCTTACGATGGTGGGCAGCGGCGCGCTGGAGGGCTGGTTGCGCTCGACGTCCGAGGCGCGCAGCAGTTGGCCGCGCGCGGCCGCGCCGGCGCTTTCGACGTGGGTGCGCCCCGCCATCAGGGCCGCATCCGGGTCGGGCAGTTGGAAGGAATCGTTATCTGGGCTCATCGCCTCGCTCCTGGTCCCTGGCTCAGCCGCGTGCCGCATTGCGCACGCTGAGCGGGCGCATGTCGGTCCACCACTCGCGGATGCGAGCCAGGCATTCGTCCTTCGATCCTTCGAAGCCGGCATCGCGCCAGCCCTGCGGGATCGCATACGCCACCGGCAGGATCGAGTACTGGTCTTCGTGATTGACCACCACCCGATACGCACCGAGATCCATCTCTTCTCCTTGCATGACGCCTCCATCGCAAACTCAAGCCGCGGCGCTGACTCCCGCCGCCGAACCCGTCGCCAGAATCGGCGCGTCGGGCAATTCGTCCTCGACCCGGCGGATCGCGCGCACCGCATAGGCGCTGGCCGCGACCGCCGTCATCAGGACCCCAAGGACTATGAACATCAGGCCCAGGCCGCGGCCCGGACCGACGCCGATCCAGGCCCCGACCGATGCGGCCAGGGCGCCGCCGGGCGCCATCAACGGTTCGAACACGCGCTCGGCCAGCGGACCAGCCAGGCAATAGCCCAGGGGCATCGCCGCTTCCGACAGCACGCGCTGGATCGCGAAGCAGCGGCCCTGCAGATCGGCCGGCACCTTGCTCTGCCACAGCGCGGCATTCGACGCGTTGAGCACAGGTAACGTCAGGAAGAAGCCGAAACCGGCCACCAGCACCAAGGCGAAGGACGGCGCCAGGCCGTGCACGGCCAGCAGCACGCCGGCGGCCAGCGAGAAACCCAACACGCCGTGGATGCGCCGCTTCGGGCCGCCCCAGGTGCTCATGGCCAGGCCGCCCAGCAGCAGGCCGCAACCGCCGACCGCCATCTGCACGCCCAGCAGCGCGGCATCGGCGAACGACAGCACCAGCGGCGTGATCGCGATGCTGGCGATGCCGAACAGGAAGTTGGTGGCGCCGAACACCAGCAGCAGGCCGTACAGGCCGGGGCGATCGTGCACGTAACGGAAACCGGTCGCGGCCTCGCGCCACAGGCTCTGCTCGGCTTCGGCGCTGCGCAGCGGGCGCGGCACGCGCGCGAAGCACAGCGCGATCACGCCGATCACGAAGGTGAGCGCATCGACGATCAGCACGCCCTGCATCGAGATGGTGCTGACCAGCACGCCGGCCAGCAGCGGTCCGCCGACCTGGGCGACCGCGAAACCGGTCTGGACCAGACCGTTCACGCGCGTGAGCTGTTCCTGGCTGGCGAGCAGCGGGATGCTGGCCGCATACGCCGGCTGCAGGAAGGCGTTGGCGATCGCCGAGATGCCGACGCCGGCGTAGACGTGCCACAGGGCCAGGCGGTCGGTGGCGTACAAGGCCGCCAGCGCGAACATGGTCAGGGCCGAGACCGCGTCGCAGGCGATCATGGTGCGGCGTCGGTCCCAGCGATCGACCAGGGCGCCGGCGATCGGCGAGATCAACAGCGCCGGCACCGCCATGGCGACGAAGATCAGGGCGAACTGGGTGGTCGAGCCGGTGCTCTGGTAGACCCAGATGCCCAGCGCGAATGAGGTCAGGCGCGAACCCACGCCCGACACCAGCTGGCCGACCCAGATCAGCAGGAAATCGCGCAGGCCGGCGTAGCGGTTCACGCTTCCTCCTCCTCGACCGCCAGCGGCAGGGCGCCGCGGCTGCGCAGGAAATCCAGGTAGGTCGCGAACAGGACCCGGTCGGCCGGCGGGCAAACCAGGCCCAGCGCGGCGACCGCATCGAGGGTGGCGCTGCAATCGAAGCGCGGTTCGCGCGGGTCCGGATCCTGCGGGAACAGGCCGGCGAACGGCGCCAGCGCGTTCTCGCGCGACACCGCCGCTTCGGCCAGCAGGGCCTTGCGCCAGGACGGATAGTCGATCTCTTCCACCGCCAGGCCGGCGTCGCGCATGGTCGCGACCGCCTCGACGATGGGCAGGCGGCGCGGATTGAAGAAGTGGTACTGGCCGTTGGCCTCGCCCGCGCCCAGCGCCAGGCGCACGATCGCGCGACCGACGTAATCCACCGGCGCCATGTCGAAGGATTCGTCGGGCAGGTGCGGGGCGTAGCCCAGCTGCACGCAGCCCTTGATCCAGGCGTTGAAGTAATCGCCCAGGTTGCTGGTGCCCAGGCGGCTGTCGCCGGTGATGCGCGCCGGGCGGTAGATCGCCACGGGCAGGCCGCGTTCGCGCGCGGCCAGCGCCAGCTGCTCACCGACCCACTTGCTCTGGTTGTAGCCGCCCATCTGGCCTTCGGCGTCCGGCGGCGGATCGGATTCGCGCACCACCCGCTCGAGGTGGCGCTCGGTGAGGTAGACGCCCAGGGTCGAGACCAGGTGCACCGGCTTGATGCGGTGGCGCGCGGCCAGGCGCAGCACTTCGACGGTGCCGCCGACGTTGGCCGCTTCCAGGTGTTCGTAGGGCGCCAGGAAGTTGACCTGGCCGCCGTTGTGGAAGATCACCTCGGCGCGTTGCGCGAGCGCATCGAAGGCCGCCGCGTCCAGGCCCAGGCGCGGCGCGGCCAGATCGCCGCACACCGGCCGCAGCCGGCGTTCGTCGCCCGCGCGCCACAGCCCGTAGCTGTCGAGATTGGCGCGGATGCGGCGCAGCCCTTCGGCCTCGCCGTCGGCGCGCACCAGGCACAGCAGTTCGGCCTGCGTGGTGTCGAGCAGCTCGCGCACCAGGTAGGCGCCGAGGAAGCCGGTGGCGCCGGTGACCAGGGCGCTGGCCGGTTGCGCGCGCACGGCCGGCGCGCGCGCGCCGCGCGGATCGATGTCCGCCGGCAACACCACGCGCGCCTGCAGATCGGTGCGCGCGTCGGACACGCCGGCGCGCTGGGCTTCGATCGCGCGCGCCAGGCCGGCCACGGTCGGGCTGGCGAACACCGCCGCCAGCGGCAGTTCGACGCCGAACGCGGCGTGCAGCTTGAACACCAGCGGCAGGGTCGACAGCGAGTCGCCGCCCAACGCGAAGAAGTCCTCGTCGGCGCCGATGTCCTCGCGCCCCAGCACCTCGCGCCAGACCGCGAGCACGCCGGCTTCGGTCTCGCCCTGCGCCGCGCGCAGGACGCGCTCGGCCGCGACCGCGGCCGGCGGCACCGGCAAGGCATGGCGATCGACCTTGCCGTTGCGGTTCAAGGGCAGCGCCGGCAGCGGCACGAACAGCGAGGGCAACAAGGCCTCGGGCAGGCGCTGGGCCAGGAATTCGCGCAGCGACGCCGGCTCCAGCCCGGCCTCGGCCACCACGTAGGCGACCAGACGCTTGTCGCCGGGCCGGTCCTCGCGCAGCGCGGCCGCGGCGGCCTGCACCTGCGGGTGCGCGGCCAGCGCGGTTTCGATCTCGCCCAGCTCGATGCGCACGCCGCGCAGCTTGACCTGGTGATCGCGGCGGCCGAGGAACTGCAGGCTGCCGTCGGTGTTCCAGCGCGCGAGGTCGCCGGTGCGGTACAGGCGCGCGCCGGGGGTTTCGGCGTAGGGATCGGGCAGGAACGCGGCCTGGGTCAGTTCGGGCTGGCCGAGGTAACCGCGCGCGATGCCGGCGCCGCCGATGCACAGCTCGCCGATCACGCCGCGCGGCGCCAGGCCGAGTTCGGCGTCGAGCACGTACACGCGCACGCCCGGCAGCGGCGTGCCGATCGGCAGTTCGGCGCCGGAGAATTCGCCGCCGTCGCGGGTGGACAGCATGGTCGCGCAGACCGAGGCCTCGGTCGGGCCGTAGTGATTGCACAGGGCGACGCGGCCGCCGCTGACGCCGGCGTAGCGACGCACCTGCTCCAGCGGCACGCTCTCGCCGCCGATCATCATCAGGCGCAAGGCCGGCAGCAGCGGACGCGTGCGCTGGGCCGCGAACCAGCCCTCGCTCCAGCGCCGCCACAGCGCGGCCGGCGCGTCGATCGCGGTTACGCCGTAGTCGCGGCAGAAGCTTTCCAGTTCGTACGGTCCCAGTTCGGCCGGGGCCGGATGCAGCACCAGCGCCGAACCGCTGGCCAACGCCGGAAAGATGTCGCCGACCGAGGCGTCGAACACCAACGGCGGAATCATCAGCAGACGCTGGGCGACGAAGTCGTGGCGCGCCATGAAGCCCAGGGCCAGGTTGACCGCGCCGCGGTGCTCGACCACCACGCCCTTGGGCGCGCCGGTGGAACCGGAGGTGTAGATCACGTAGGCCGCGTGCTCGGCGCCGGCGAGTTCGGCCGGCGCCAGGTCGGACGGCGGCACGCTGTCGGTGATCACGCAGGGCACGTCGCCGGCGACCGCGTCGGCGCGCGCGATCAGGGCCGCGGGCGCGACCAGGGCCAGCGCGCCGGCATCGGCGAGCAGGAAGGCGATGCGCTCGTCCGGATGCGCGGGATCGATCGGCACGTAGGCGCCGCCGGCGGCGAGCACGCCGAGCACACCGATCAGGGCCTCGGCGGAGCGGTCGGCGAGCACCGCCACGCGGGTTTCGGCGACCGTGCCCAGGGCGCGCAGGCGCTGGGCGATGCCGTTGGCGCGCCGGTACACGTCGCGGTAGCTGAGCTCGCGTCCCGGCTCGACGATCGCGATCGCCTCCGGGCTGCGCTGGGCCTGGCGCTCGAACAAGGCGTACAGGGTCGGCGCCGGCGGCTGCGGCGCGGCGCCGCCGTCGCCCAAGGCCAGCACTTCGTGGCGCGCGTCCTGGTCCAGCAGCGACAGCCGCGACAGCGGCAGGTCGGGGTCGGCGAGCACGCGATGCAGCAGCACGCCGTACTGGTCGGCCAGGCGGGCGATGGTGGCGGCGTCGAACAGGTCGCTGTCGTAGTCGAGCACGCCGTCCAGGCCGGCCTCGGACGCGCCCAGCGACAGGGTCAGTTCGAAGCGCGAGGTGTGCACCTCGGGCTCGAACCATTCGGTGCGCAAACCGCGCAGGGCCAGCGGCGCGGTGCCGGCGTTCTGCAGCACGAACATGCTCTGGAACAGCGGCGTTCGGCCGGGCACGCGTTCCAGGCGCAGCTGGTCGATCACGCGCTCCAGCGGCGCCTGCGCGTGCTCGAACGCGTCCAGGCAGTGGGCGCGGGTGCGCGCGAGCAGCTCGCGGAAACTGGGATCGCCGGACAGGTCGCCGCGCAGGGCCAGGGTGTTCACGAACAGGCCGATCAGCGGTGCGACGCCGTCGACGCCGCGGTTGGCGACCGGCGAACCGATCACCACGTCGTCCTGACCGGCATGACGGCCGAGCAGGGTCTGGAAGGCGGCCAGCAGCGCCATGAACAAGGTCGCGTGCTCGCGCCGCGCCAGGTCGGACAGGCTGGCGGCGACGCTGAGCGGAATGCGCAGATGGTGGCGCGCGCCGTGCCCGGTCGGCGCCGGCGAACGCGGACGGTCGGTGGGCAGGTCGAGCAGGCCGCTGCTGCCTTCCAGGGCCTGGCGCCAGAACCCGAGCTGGTCGGCGACCTGGCGCTCCTGCGCCGGTTCGCGCTGCCACAGCACCGCGTCGCCGAACTGCAGGCGCAGTTCCGGCAAGGCCGGCGCCTGGCCGTCCAGGCGCGCTTCGTAGCAGCGCGCGAGTTCGTCGAACAGGACGCCGCAGGACCAGGCATCGGAAACGATGTGATGGATCACCACCAGCAGCAGGTGGTCTTCCTCGTCCAGGCGCAGCAGGGTCGCGCGCAGCAGCGGCGCGCGTGCCAGATCGAACGGGCGCTCGGTCTCTTCGCTGGCGTAACGGCGCGCCTCGGCTTCGCGCGAGACCAGGTCCAGTCCGCGCAGGTCGATCAGCGGCAGCGTCGTGGCGACCTCGGCCGCGACGGTCTGGCGCGGCTCGCCCGCGATTTCCGCGAACGAGGTGCGCAGCGCGTCGTGGCGCTGGATCACGTCGCCCAGGGCGCGCTCCAGCGCCGGCACGTCCAGGGCACCGCGCAGGTAGTGATGGGCGTAGACGTGGTAGGCGCCGCTGCCGGGCTGCAGGCGCTCGAAGAACCAGATCCGTTGCTGCGCGGCCGACAGCGGCAAGGGCTCGCCGGGCCGGCTGCGGCGCTGGATCGCATTGTCTTCGGGCAGCTGCGCGTCGGCGTCGCGCGCCGACAGGCGGCGTCGCAGCAGTTCGCGCTGCTGCGGCGTCAGCCGGGCCAGGCGCTCGGCCATCGCGCCGGGCGCGTTGTCGTCGGCCGCGCTCATGCGCCGTCCACTCCGCAGGCGATCGTCGCGCTCATCGTTCGGCGCCCTCGCCTGCCAGCAGCAGTTGTATGTCTTCGTCCGACAATCCTTCGAGCTGGTCGAGCATGCCCGCCAGCGCGTCGGCGTCGACGCTGTCCATGCGCTGGCGCAGCAGCAGCTCGGCGAAGCCGGCCACGCTGGGCGCCTCGAACAGGCTGCGCAGCGCGATCTCGCCGCCGAAGGCCTTCTGCACGCGCGTGATCAGCTGGGTGGCCAGCAGCGAATGCCCGCCGAGGTCGAAGAAATCGTCGTGGATGCCGACCCGCTCGAGGCCGAGCACCTCGGCCCACAGCCGCGCCAGGGTCTCTTCTTCGCCGTTGCGCGGCGCCACGTAGGCCTGCGCCTCCAGGGCGTCGGCGTCCGGCGCCGGCAGCGCCTTGCGGTCGACCTTGCCGTTCGGGGTCAGCGGGTACTGCGCCAGCGCCACATAGGCCGAGGGCAGCATGTATTCGGGCAGGTGCTGGCGCGCATGCGCGCGCAGCTCGGCGCCGTCGGCGGCGCCGATCACGTAGGCGACCAGGCGCTTGTCGCCGGGCCGGTCCTCGCGGCAGACCACGACCGCCTGGCGCACCTGCGGATGCTCGGCCAGCACCGACTCGATCTCGCCCAGTTCGATGCGGAAGCCGCGCAGCTTGACCTGGTGGTCGATGCGGCCCAGCACTTCGATGCGGCCGTCGCGCAGGCGCCGGGCGAGGTCGCCGCTGCGGTACAGGCGCGCGCCGGGGCGCGCGCCGTGACGGTCGGGCACGAACTTCTCGGCGCTGAGCTCGGGCCGGGCCAGGTAGCCGCGGGCGACGCCGAGGCCGCCGATCAGCAGCTCGCCGGGCACGCCCACCGGCACCAGCTGGCCGCGCGCATCGACGATATGCAGTTCGGTGTTGGCCAGCGGGCGGCCGATGCTGATCGCCGCACCGTCGGCGCGCACGCGCTCGACCGCCGACCACACCGTGGTTTCGGTGGGGCCGTACAGATTCCAAAGCTGCGCGCCGCAGTCGAGCAGACGATCGGCGAGTTCGCGCGGCAGCGCTTCGCCGCCGCAGAACAGGCGCAGCTGCGGGCGCCCGCGCCAACCGGCGTCGAGCAGCATGCGCCAGGTCGCGGGCGTGGCCTGCATCGCGCTGGCGCCGGCGCTGTCGATCAGCCGCGCCAGCGCGGCGCCGTCGGCCGCGGTGGCGCGGTCGGCCAGGGCGATGCGCGCGCCCACGCTCAAGGGCAGCAACAGTTCCAGCACCGCGATGTCGAAGGACAGGGTGGTGACCGCGCACATCACATCGTCTTCGCCCAGCCCCGGTTCGCGCGCGACCGCGCTGAGGAAGTTGACCGCGGCGCGGTGCGGAATCTGCACGCCCTTGGGCCGGCCGGTGGAGCCGGAGGTGAAGATCACATAGGCCAGGTCTTCCGGGCCGACGCCGCTGTCGACGCGCGCGCCCGGCGCGGCGTCCAACTCGTCCAGCCACAGCGGTTCGCAACCCGAGGACGGCAGCTGCGCCTGCAGGGCGCGCTCGCTCACGATCAGGCGCGCCCGCGCGTCTTCGAGCATGTAGCCCAGGCGTTCGGCCGGATAGCTCGGGTCCATCGGCACATAGGCCGCGCCGGCCTTGAGCACGCCCAGCAGCGCGACCAGCATGCGCGGCGAGCGTTCGACGAACAGGCCCACCAACTGCCCCGGCCCGGCGCCGCGCGCGGCCAGCGCGCGCGCCAGCGCATCGGCCTGGGCATCGAGTTCGGCATAGCTCAGGCGCTGGCTGCCGCATTCGACCGCGATCGCGTCGGGCCGGCGCTCGGCCTGGCGCTCGAACAGACGATGCAGCGGCGTATCCAGCGGCGCCTCCAGCGCGGTGTCGTTCCATTCGCGCAGCAGGCGCTGGCGCTCCTCTTGCGGCAGGATCTCCAACTCGCCCAGGCGCCGGTCCGGGTCGGCGACGATGGAGCGCAGCAGTTGCTGGAAGTGGCCCGAGAAGGCCTCGATCGTGGCGGCGTCGAACAGGTCGCTGGCGTACTCGAAGAACAGCGCCAGGCCGTCTTCCTGCTCGCCCGCGAACAGGGCCAGGTCCGAACGCGCGGTGCCTGGATTGATCCGGTCGAAATCCACCGGCGTCAGGGTCAGCCCGGCCAGGTGGCTGTCGCCGGACGGGAAATTCTGGAAGAACAGCATGGTCTGGAACACCGGCGCGTGGCTCAGCGAGCGCTCCGGCGCGAGGTCTTCGATCAGGCGCTCGGCCGGCAGGTCCTGGTGCGCATACGCCGCCAGGGTGCTGTCCTTGACCTGCGCCAGCAGGCTGCGGAAGCTCGGGTTGCCGGACAGGTCGTTGCGCAGCGCCAGGGTGTTGACGAAGAAACCGGCCAGCGATTCGAGTTCCTCGCGGCGGCGGTTGGCGACGCCGACGCCGACCACCAGGTCGTGCTGGCCGGAGTAGCGCATCAGCAGGGTCTGATAGGCGGCCAGCACGGTCATGAAGGGAGTCGCGCCCTCCTGCCGGCTCAAGCGTTTGACCGCATCCCAGGTCTCCAGCGCCAGCGTGCTGCGCAGCACTTCGCCGCGGTAGCTCTGCACCGGCGGGCGCGGACGATCGCCGGGCAACTCCAGCACCGGCAGCGGGCCGGCCAGGCGCTGGCGCCAGTAATCCAGCTGGGTCCGCAGGGCCGGGCCTTCCAGCAGTTCGCGCTGCCACAGCGCGTAGTCCACGTACTGCACCGGCAGTTCCGGCAGCGGCGATTCCAGGCCGTCCTGGTAGGCGCCGTAGAGCTGACGCAACTCATCGTTCAACAGGCCCAGCGACCAGCCGTCGACGGCGATGTGGTGGGCGTTGAGGGTGAACAGATGGCGCTGGTCGTCGACGCGCACCAGCAGCGCGCGCAACAGCGGCCCGCGCGCAAGGTCGAACGGGCGCCGGGCTTCGGCGCGCGCCAGCGCGAACGCCGCCGCCTCGCGCTCCGGCGCCGGCAGCGTGCGCAAGTCCTGGCGCTCGATCGGCACCGCCGAGGGCGGCTGCACCACCTGGTGCGGGCCTTCTTCGTCGGCCGCGATCAGGGTGCGCAGGCTTTCGTGACGGCGCAGGATCTCGTCGAGCGCGCGCGCGAACGCGGCCTCGTCCAGCGGCCCCTGCATCCACATCGAGGTCGGCACGTTGTAGGCGGCCGAGCCGGGATCGATCCGGTCCAGGATCCACAGGCGCTGCTGCGCGTACGACAGCGGAATCCGCGCCGGGCGCGCGCGCCGGCCGATCTCGCTGCGCGGCGCGGCCGGCGATTGCTTGGCCAGTTGCTGCAGCAGCAGCGCGCGTTTTTCCGGCGACAGGCCGGCCAGACGCTGATTGATCTCAGTCATGTCCGCCTCCGGGCAGGGTGGCGGCCAGGCGCGCGCTGGCTTCTTCGTCGCTGAGGTGTTCCAGGCTGGCCAGCAGGCTTTCCAGGTCCTCCGGCAGCGCCTCGACGCAGGCGTCGGCGACACGCGCGGCCAGGCGTTCCAGGGTCGCGTCCTCGAACAGCGCGCGCAGTGGCAGTTCGATGCCGTACTGCTGCTCGATCCGCGCCAGCAGGCGCGTGGCCAGCAGCGAATGCCCGCCCAGGTCGAAGAAATTGTCGCCGCGGCCGATCCGCGGCGCGCCGAGCAATTGCTGCCAGATCGCGGCCAGGGCCTGCTCCTCGGGCGTGACCGGCGCGTCGAAGTCGGCGTCGTCCGCGGCGCCGGCCACGGCTTCCGGCGCCGGCAGCGCGCGCCGGTCGACCTTGCCGTTGGGGGTGAGCGGGAAGCGATCCAGCACCACGAAGGCGCTGGGCACCATGTAGTCGGGCAGCGCGGCCTTGAGATGGTCGCGCAGCGCGGCCGTCGCCGGCGCCTCGCCGTTCGCGGTCACGTAGGCGACCAGGCGCTTGTCGCCGGGCCGGTCCTCGCGGCAGTGCACCACCGCCTGGGTCACCGCCGGGTACTGCGCCAGCACCGATTCGATTTCGCCCAGCTCGATACGGAAGCCGCGCAGCTTGATCTGATGATCGATGCGGCCGATCACCTCGAGGGTGCCGTCGCGGCGCCACAGCGCCAGATCGCCGCTGCGGTACAGCCGCCCGCCCGGGGCGCCGAAGGGATCGGAGATGAATTTCTCCGCGGTCAGATCGGGGCGCCCGCGATAGCCGGTGGCCAGGCCGTCGCCGCCGATCAGCAGCTCGCCCGGCACGCCGGCGGGCAGCAATTTCATATGACGGTCGACGATGTGGATCTGGGTGTTGTCCACCGGCTTGCCGACCAGGATCGGGCCGCTGCCGGCGTGCACGCGGCACAGCGCCGAGTACACCGTGGTTTCGGTGGGGCCGTAGAGGTTCCACAGCTCGCGCGCGCAGGGCAGCAGGCGGTCGGCGAGTTCGCGCGGCAGGGCCTCGCCGGTGGAGATGATCTTGAGGCCGGGTTTGCCGCTCCAGCCCAGCTCCAGCAGCATGCGCCAGGTCGCGGGCGTGGCCTGCATCACGTCGATCGCGGTGTCGTCGACCAGGCGGCGCAGGCGCAGGCCGTCGCGCGCGGTGTCGCGGTCGACCAGCAGGATGGTCGCGCCCACGGTCAGCGGCAGCACCAGCTCGAACAGGGCGATGTCGAAGGACAGCGTGCTGATCGCGCACAGCACCTGGCCGCTCGCCAGGCCGGGCTCGCGCGCGACCGAACGCAGCAGGTTCACCGCCGAGCGCTGCTGGATCTCCACGCCCTTGGGCTTGCCGGTGGAACCGGAGGTGAAGATCACATAGGCCGGATCGCGCGCACCGGCGCCGCCCTCGGGCGCGCGCTCGGCGCGGGCGTCCAGCGCCGCGTTCGCGTCGGCATAGACCACGACCGCGACGTCGCCGGGCAGGCTGTCGGCGAGTTCGCGCTGGCTCACCAGCACGCGCGCGGCCGAGGCTTCGAGCATGTAGGCCAGGCGATCGGCGGGATAGGTCGGATCCAGCGGCACGTAGGCGCCGCCGGCCTTGAGGATGGCGAGCAGGCCGATCAGCATTTCCGGCGTGCGTTCGACATAGAGACCGACCAGATCGCCGGGGCCGACCCCGGCTGCGCGCAGCTCGTGCGCGAGCGCGTTGGCGCGGCGGTCGAGTTCGCGGTAGCTGAGCTCGCGCGCGCCGCAGCGCAGCGCGATCGCGTCCGGCGTGCGTTCGACCTGGGCCTGCACTTGCGCGGCGATGGTGGGATCGGCCGGCAGTTCGCGCGCGGTGTCGTTCCAGCGCGCGAGTTCTTCGCGCTCCTGCGCGGTCAGCAATTCCAGCGTGCTCAGCGGCGCGTCGGGCGTGGCCGCGGCCGCGGCCAGCAGGCTCAACAGATGCCCGCACAGGCGCTCGATGCGCGCGCGATCGAACAGGTCGGTGCTGTATTCCAGCATCAGTTCGCGCTGGCCGTGCTGGTTCACGAACAGGCTGAGGTCGCCCTGGGCGCTGCCGTGGGCCAGGTCCATCAGGTGCGCCTGGCGCACCTGCAGCCCGCCCATGCCCAGGCCCAGCGCGGGATAGTTCTGGAAGAAGAACAGCGCCTGCGCGAATGGCGTGTGGCTGGCCGAACGCGGCAGGCGGCGGGTCTCCAGGATCCGGTCCAGCGGCGCGTCGGCGTGCTCCATCGCGCCCAGCACGCTCTCGCGCACCTGCGCCAGCAGCTGGGCGAAGCTCGGATCGCCTTCGATGCGCGCGCGCATCGGCAGGGTGTTGACGAAGAAACCGATCACCGGCTCCAGCTCGACCCGCGCGCGCCCGGCCACGCCCATGCCGACGGTGATGTCGTCCTGGGCGGTGTAGCGCGACAGCAGGGCCTGATAGGCGGCCAGGAACACCATCGACAGCGTGGCCTGGCGTTCGCGCGCGAGCCGCTCGAGCTGCTCGTAGACCGGCGCCGGCACTTCGCTGCGATACAGCGCGCCGCGGAAACTCTGCGCGGCCGGACGCGGCCGGTCGGCGGGCAGGTCCAGCGAGGTCGACGCGCCGTCCAGGCGCGCGCTCCAGTAATCCAGCTGCGGCTGCAGGCCTTCGCCGCCCAGCGTTTCCTGCTGCCACAGCGCGATATCGGCGATCTGCAGCGCGGGCGCGCCGGTGTCGGCCACGCCGCCGGCGCGCAGGGCGTCGTAGGCGCGCTGCAGTTCTTCCAGCAGCGCGTTGGTGGACCAGCCGTCGATCGCGATGTGGTGGAAGCCCAGCAGCAGCAGATGGCGCTGCGGCGCCACGCCGATCAGCGTGGCACGCATCATCGCGTCGCGGCCGAGATCGAACGCGCGCGCGGTGTCCGCGCGCGCCAGGCGCAGCGCGTCGGCCTCGCGCTCGTCGGCGTCGCTTCCGTGCGCGCTCAATTCCTGCCAGGGCAGCTCGATGCGTTCGAGGACGTGCTGGTACGGATCGCCGTCTTCGGCGCGGAACACCGTGCGCAGGGTTTCGTGGCGATCGAGCAAGGTTTGCAGGGCCGCGCGCAGCGCGCCGCGATCGAGTTCGCCGTCCAGCCACAGGCCGACCGGCAGGTTGTAGGCGGTCATGCCGGGCAGGAAACGGTCCAGCCACCACAGCCGGCGCTGGCCGAAGGTCAGCGGAATGCGCGCGGGCCGCGCGCGCGGCTGAATGCGGTTTTGGCCGATGCGCTGACGCGCGCTCAACTGACGCAGCAGTTCGCGTTTCGCAGGCGACAGCTCGGCGATACGCGGGTCGATATCACTCATCCCTGAACTTCCTTGACTTACGAGCATCCTCGGCCGACCTGATCCTGTCGGCACCCCTTTGGCATCCAGCACGCGTCGCTTCGGAGATGCTCTTGCACGCGAACCATGTTCGCGATCATCCTTGGCGTTCCATCCGTGGTGCCCCCGTCCCTATCCTATCCACATAACGAGGCCGGGGGGCAAAAGCGGACCACATCGGTTGCCGGGCCGTCCAGTGCCGGGCGGGGGAAACCGGCGTGGGGAGCGCCTTATCCGGCCGTGGGACGGCCGGTTGCAAGCCCAAATCGAGTATTAGGGGATTCAGGAGCAGCAGCCAGCAGGGAGGGGGAACACATGGATCGACCGTTCTCGCAGCACCGTAATTCGCCCGAATCGCGCACGGACACCGCAACGGCGGGGGCGTGATGGGCCACATCGCAGCCGCTTTGGACGCGTTGATCGCATGGTCGGCGCGGATAGGCGCCGATCCGCTGCTGGTACAGGGCGGCGGCGGTAACACCTCCGTCAAACAAGACGGCACCTTGTGGGTCAAGGCCTCCGGCACCTGGCTCGCGCAGGCGCGCGAGCGCGATATTTTCGTGCCGCTGCCGCTGGACGAAGCGCGCGCCGCGCTCGGCCATGCCGACGGCGAAGCGCGGCTGGCGCGCCTGGGCGTCGCGCACGCCTTGCGGCCCTCGATCGAAACCTCGCTGCACGCGCTGCTGCCGCATCCGGTGGTCGCGCACGTGCACTCGGTGAACACCATCGCCTGGGCGGTGCGCGCGGATGCGCGCGCGCAACTGGGCGCCCTGTTGAACGGCCTGAATTGGGCCTGGGTGCCGTATCGGCGGCCGGGTTATCCGCTCACCCAGGTAGTGCGCGAGGCCTTGCGCGAACGCGCGGCCGACGTGCTGGTGCTGGCCAACCACGGCCTGGTCGTCGGCGCCGGCGATTGCGCCGCGGCCGATGCGCTGCTGAGCGAAGTCGAGCGTCGCCTGGCCCTGCCCGAGCGCTCCACCCGCAGCGCCGATCCCGCACGTCTGCGCGCAGTCAACGACCTGAATTGGGAAGCGCCGCAGGACCCGCGCGTACACGCGCTGGGCACCGACGCGGCCGCGCTGCGGATCGCGCGCGACGGCGCGCTGTACCCGGATCACGCGGTGTTCCTGGGCGCGCATGCGGCGGTGCTGGACGGCGACGGCGCGGACCGGCTGTCGGACGCGGTCGCGCGCTGCACCGCGGCCTGCGGCGTCGCACCCGCGTTCGCGCTGCTGCCGGGCGCCGGCGTGCTGGTCGCGCCGGGACTGTCGGCCGGCGCGCAGCAGATGTTGCTGTGCCTGGCCCTGGTCGCGCTGCGCCTGCGCGGCGACGAGCACCTGGTCTACCTCGGCGACGAGGACGTCGCCGCCCTGGTGGACTGGGAAGCCGAAGCCTATCGCCGCGCCTTATCGCGGCCCGGGCACTGAACCCCACGACCCGCACGACCCCACGGAAGGAGCCCATGCAGATCGTCGTCCCCATGTCAGGTTTCGGAGAGCGCTTCCGCCGCGCCGGTTACCGCGTGCCCAAGCCGCTGATCGAGGTCGACGGCAAGCCCATCATCGCCCACGTGGTCGACCTGTTCCCGGGCGAAACCGATTTCGTGTTCGTGTGCAATCAGGACCACCTGGACCGTCCCGACTACCGCATGGCCGACCAGCTGGCGCGGATCTGCCCGAGCGGGCGCGTGCTCGGGATCGCGCCGCACAAGCTGGGTCCCGTGCACGCGGTGCTGCAGGCGATGGCGCTGCTGGACCCGGACGCGCCGACGATCGTGAACTACTGCGATTTCGCCTGCGCCTGGGACTACCGCGACTTCAAATCCTTCGTGCTCGACAGCGGCTGCGACGGCGCGATTCCCTGCTACACCGGCTTCCATCCGCACATGATGGGGTCGACCAACTACGCCTACGTGCGCACCGACGGCGCGCGCGTGCTCGACATCCAGGAAAAGCAGCCCTACACGGACCAGCCCACGCGCGAGTACGCGTCCAGCGGCAGCTATTACTTCCGCTCCGGCGCGCTGATGGGCGACGCCTTCGAGCGCTGCAGCGCGCGCGCCGACCTCAGCCTGGGCGGCGAGCACTACGTGAGCCTGGCCTACAAGCCGCTGCTGGAAGACGGCGCCTGCATCGCGGTCTACGAGCTCAACCACTTCATGCAGTGGGGCACGCCGCAGGACCTGGAGGAATACCGCTACTGGTCCAACGCGTTCCGGCGCCTGGCCGATCCGGCGCGCCCGCTGGCGCCGCCGCGACAGCGCGGCGCGGTGATGGTGCCGATGGCCGGGCTGGGCGCGCGCTTCGCCAGCGAAGGCTATCGCGAGCCCAAGCCGTTGATCCCGGTCTCGGGCGAACCGATGGTGGTGCAGGCCGCGCGCGATCTGCCGGAACCGGCGCAGCGGGTGTTCGTGCAACGCCGCGACCTGGACGGCGCCGCGCGCATCGCCGAGGCCCTGCGCGCGCGCTTCCCCGGCTGCGCCCTGGTCGACCTGGAGCGGGTGACCGACGGCCAGGCCCGCACCTGCCTGCTCGGCCTGGACGGCCTCGATCCCGAGCAGCCGCTGACCATCGGCGCCTGCGACAACGGCGCGGTGTTCGACGCCGACGCGCTGTCGGCGCTGCTGGCCGACGAGGACGTGGACGTGATCGTCTGGGTCGCGCGCGGCTATCCGGGCGCCGCGCGCCGCCCCAACCACTACGGCTGGGTCGACGAGGTCGGCGGCCGGGTGCTGTCGGTGTCGGTCAAGCAACCGCTGTCGGATCCCGCGCGCGATCCGATCGTGCTGGGCACCTTCACCTTCCGCCGCGCCGGCGATTTCGCCGCCGCCGCGGAGGCGATGATCGCGCGCGACGGCCGCGTCAACGGCGAGTTCTACGTCGACAGCTGCATCAACGACGCGGTCGCCGCCGGCCTCAACTGCCGGGTGTTCGAGGTCGCGCACTACCTGTGCTGGGGCACTCCCGACGACCTGCGCACCTTCGAGTACTGGCAGTCCTGCTTCCACAAGTGGCCCGCCCATCCCTACCGCATCGAGCACGACCCGCGCGTGCCCGCCGACGCCCGCCCGGCCCTGGCCGAGCGCTACCGCATGCGCGATCCGGAGCGCTTCCGATGCTGAGCCCGTACGCGTTCGCCGCAATCCGTTTCGCCGGAGAGTCGTCCCATGGTCCTGCCTAGCACCTACTTCCCCACGCACGAGGAGAACCGCTTCGCGCACGAAGGCGAAGTCGGACTGGCGCGCGAGTTCTTCCTCAAGCACCGCCCGCGCAATCTCGAGTTCCTGCTGTACAAGCGCTACGACTGGATGAACGCCTACCTCAAGCCCGGCCAGCGCGTGGTCGAGTTCGGCGCCGGCTCGGGCTTCAGCAAGGAATTCATCCGCCACGACAACTTCCGCATCACCGACGTGGAAGCGCGGCCGTGGATCGACGATGTCGCCGACGCCATGGACCCGCCCTATCCGGACGGTTCCATCGACGTGGCGGTGTTCAGCCACATGATCCACCACCTGCCCAATCCGCTGCGCTTCTTCCAGGTCATGCAGCGCAAGCTGGCGCCGGGCGGGCTGATCCTGATCCAGGACCTCAACACCTGCTTCCTGCTGCGCCTGGCGCTGCGCGCGATGCGCCACGAGGGCTGGTCCTACGACATCGACGTGTTCGACGACAGCGTGGTCGCCAACGATCCGCGCGATCCGTGGTCGGCCAACTGCGCGATTCCGCTGCTGCTGTTCCGCGACGAGGCGGCGTTCAAGCGCCACCTGCCCGGCTTCGCGATCGAGCGCAACGAGCTCAACGAGTGCTTCGTGTTCCTGGTCTCCGGCGGCGTGGTGGTGCAGGCCAAGACGGTCGAGTTGCCGCGCTTCCTGCTCAAGCTCATCGACGCCACCGACCGCGCCCTGGTCAAGCTGCTGCCGTCGGTGTTCGCGATGGGCCGCTCGGTGGTGCTGAGGAAGATCGAAACGCCGTGACCACCTCCCTGCGCCTGTCCCTGGTGATCCCCTGCTACAACGAGGCCCGCAACCTGCCGTTGCTGGTGGCGCGCCTGCGCGAAACCTTCCTGCGCGAAGACGTGGAAGCGATCCTGGTCGACAACGGCTCCACCGACGACAGCCCGGCGGTGCTGGCCGAACTGCTGCAGGACGCCGAGCGCATCCGCAGCGTGCGCGTGGAGCGCAACCAGGGTTACGGCCACGGCATCCTCGCCGGCCTGCGCGCCGCGCGCGGCCTGGTCGTGGGCTGGACCCACGCCGACATGCAGACCGATCCGGCCGACGCGCTGGAAGGCCTGGCGCTGTTCGACGACCGCGATCCGGACACGCTGTTCGTCAAGGGCCGCCGCCACGGCCGGCCCGCGGCCGACGTGGCCTTCACCGTCGGCATGTCGCTGTTCGAGACCCTGCTGCTGCGGCGCCGGCTGTGGGACATCAACGCCCAGCCGACCCTGTTCGCGCGCGCCTTCTTCGAGCGCTGGCAGGCGCCGCCGCAGGATTTCTCGCTGGATCTGTACGCCTATTACCAGGCCCGGCGCAGCGGCCTGCAGGTGCGCCGCTTCCCGGTGCGCTTCGGCCAGCGCGCCCACGGCAGCTCGCACTGGAACGTGAACTGGCGCGCCAAGGCGCGCTTCATCCGCCGCACCGTGGATTTCAGCCTGCGCCTGCGCAAAGACCTCTCGCACCCCGCATGATCATCGTCCGCCACCGCCGCAACACCCGCGAGGAACTGCGCGCGACCTCGCCCGAGTACGGGATCGAGCTCGACCTGCGCAGCCGCGGCGACGCCATCATCGTCCACCACGACGCCTTCGCCGACGGCGAGGATTTCGAGGACTGGCTGGACGACTACCGCCATCGCCTGCTGATCCTCAACGTCAAGGAAGAGGGCCTGGAGGACCGCCTGATCGCGCTGATGCGCGAGCGCGGCATCGAGGACTGGTTCTTCCTCGATCAGTCCTTCCCGTTCCTGGTGCGCACCGCCGCGCGCGGCGAATCGCGCTGCGCGGTGCGGGTGTCGGAATACGAATCCATCGACACCGCGCTGGCCCTGGCCGGCCGGGTGCGCTGGATCTGGGTGGACTGCTTCACCCGCTTCCCGCTGGACCGCGCCCAGGCCCAGCGCCTGCGCGAGGCGGGCTTCCGCCTGTGCCTGGTCTCGCCGGAGTTGCAGGGCCGCGACGCCGGGCCGGGCATCGCCGCGATGCGCGAACTGCTGGCGCGCGAGGGTATCGCGGTGGACGCGGTCTGCACCAAGGAGACCGCGCTTTGGCGATGAAGCTGACGCGCCTGTGGCAGGACCCGATGCTGCGGACCGTGGAGTTCCGCGCCGGCCTGTTGCTGCGCGCGCTGCTGATCGTGCTGCTGGTGCCGAAGATCCAGCAGCAGTGGTTCCTGCCGTTCCTGGACCATGCGATCCGCTTTCCCAGCCTGGATCCCTGGTCGAGCTTCCTCGCCGCCGGCGGCACGCCGCTGGCCTATCCCTACGGCCCGGTGATGCTGCTGGCGCATGCGCCGGGCAGCGTGCTGGGCTGGCTGGTCGACGCCGCCACCGGCAGCGACGCCTACACCGGCATCGGCTTCCGCCTGGGCCTGCTCGGCGCCGATCTGGCCTGCCTGCTGCTGCTGCGGCGCCTGCTGCCGCTGGAACGGCCGCGCATGCTGCTGTGGTTGTACTGGTGGTCGCCGATCGTGCTGTTCGTGACCTACTGGAACGGTCAGACCGACATCGTGCCGATCGCCTTGCTGCTGCTGTCGCTGCTGCTGATCCGCCGCTATCGCCCGGTCGCCAGCGGCGCGGCGCTGGGCCTGGCGCTGGCGGCCAAGCTCAGCATGGGTCTGGCCGCGCCCTTCATCGGCATCTACCTGTGGCGCAACAAGCGCCTGCGCTCGATGCTGGCGCCGTTCGTGCTGGCCTGCGCGCTGCTGGCGACCCTGCTGACCCTGCCCTGGCTGGCGTCCAGCGGCTTCGTGGCCATGGTGTTCGGCTCGCGCGAGTTCGGCCGCGTGTTCGACCTGGCCCTGCCGCTGGGCGAGGAACTCAAGCTCTACCTCACTCCGACCCTGTACCTGCTCGCGGCCTACGCGGCCTGGCGCTTCCGCCGCATCAGCTTCGAGCTGCTGATCGCCAGCACCGGGCTGTCGTTCTTCCTGGTGGTGCTGGGCACGCCGGCGCCGCCGGGCTGGTACTTGTGGCTGGTGCCGTTTCTGGTCGCGCACCAGCTGCAGGGCGATCGCAGCGCGCGCGTGCTGGCCGGCGGTTTCTCGCTGCTGCTGATCGCGATGCACGTGTTCATCTCCAGCGGCGCCAGCGCGCCCCTGCTGGGTTGGGATCCGGCGCCGGCGATCGCCGCCGTGGCCGCGCACATCAGCCCGCACGTGCATTCGCTGTGGATGACCCTGGTGGTAGCCTCGGGCCTGGTCCTGATCGTGCAGATGCTGCGCGAACGCGTCGGCCGCAACGACTACTACCGCATCGCCCAGAAGCCGCTGGCGCTGGGCATCGCCGGCGATTCGGGCTCCGGCAAGGACACCCTGAGCCGCGCCCTGGCCGGCGTGTTCGGCGACCACTCGGTGGTGCACGTGTCCGGCGACGATTACCACATCTGGGACCGCTACGCGCCGATGTGGAAAGGCCTGACCCATCTCAACCCGCGCGCCAACGACCTGCAGCGCTTCAGCAGCGACGTGCTCGCGTTGATGGACGGCAAGGCCATCGTCTGCCGCCGCTACGACCACACCGCCGGGCGCTTCGAAAGCCCGACCCTGCTGGCCAAGAACGACGTGATCATCGCCTCGGGCCTGCACGCGCTGCACTTCCCGCGCCTGCGCCGGCGCTACGACGTCAGCGTGTTCCTGGACGTGGACGAAGCCCTGCGCCGGGCCTGGAAAATCCATCGCGACGTGCACCAGCGCGGTCACGACCTGGCCGCGGTCAACGGTTCGCTGGAGCGGCGCGCGCCGGATTCGCAGCGCTACATCCATCCGCAGAAGGCGGTCGCCAGCCTGGTGCTGCGCCTGCAACCGGTCAATCCGCAGCAGCTCGAACGCGGCGTCGCGCCCGACCAGGTGCGCCTGAAGCTGGTCGCGCTGATCCGCAACGGCACCTATCACGAGCGCGTGGCGCGGATCCTGATCGGCGTGTGCGGCCTGCACCTGGACGTGCAGCTGGCCGACGACTCGGGCGAGGTCGAGATGGAGATCGAAGGCGACGTCGCCGCCGAGGACATCGCCCTGGCCGCGCGCAGTCTGGTGCCCGGCCTGCAGGAAATGCTGGACATCCGTCCCCAGTGGGAGGACGGCATGAGCGGGATCATGCAGTTGCTGGTCCTGGTGCACACCGAAGAAGCCCTGAAGAACCGAATCCAATGAGCCTGAATATCCACAACACGGACACGGCCCTGCGCGCGCCGCAGGCGATCATCTTCGACACCGACAACACCCTCTACGCCTACGGCCATCCGCACGCCTGCGCGACCGTGGCGGCCGAGGAGAAGGCGGTGCGCCTGCTCGGCTGCGAGGTCGGCGACGTGCGCCAGGCCTTCTCGCAGGCGCGCCAGGAGGTGAAGCAGCGCCTGGGACGCACCGCCAGTTCGCACAGCCGGCTGCTGTACTTCCAGCGCGGCATCGAACTGCTCGGGCGCAAGACCCAGCTGGTGATCACCCTGGACCTGGAGCAGACCTACTGGCGCACCTTCCTGGCCCACTGCGAGCTGTTCCCGGGCGTGCGCGAGTTCCTGATGGCGCTGCGCAGCCGCGGCATCGGTACCGCGATCATCACCGACCTCACCTCGCAGATCCAATTCCGCAAGATCATCTACTTCGGCCTGGACGACTGCTTCGACTACGTGGTGACCTCCGAGGAGGCCGGCGCCGACAAGCCGCAGGAAGCGCCGTTCCAGCTGGCGATCGACAAGCTGGGCATCCAGCCGGAACGGATCTGGATGATCGGCGACGACCCGGCCAGCGACATCGCCGGCGCGCGCCGCTTCGGCATCACCACCCTGCTGCGGGTCGATCGCGCGCACAACGGGCATGCGCGCGAGTCCGCGCCGGACCTGGTGTTCGACGACTTCGAGGAACTCAGCCGCTACCTGTTCTCGGGCAAGGTCGAAGGCTGGGCCGCGCAATGAGCGCACGCCTTCGCCGCCCGCGCCACGCCGCCCTTCGGAGCCAGACCGCATGAACCTCGCCGTGCACCGGATCTCCCGCGAACGCTGGACCGTCGCCGCCCTGTTGAGCCTGCTGCTGGCGACCCTGCCGGCGGTGGCGCTGGGGGCGTATGTGCCGACCGCGTTCGCGCCCAGCATCGCGCTGGCGATCGCGCTGGCCTTGGCCGCGTTCGCCACGCCCTGGCTGGCGCGGCGCCTGCCCGCGGAATGGGACGGGCTGAGCCGCGCGCATCCGCTGTGGAGCGCGCTTTGGCTGCTGGTGGCGCTGGCCGCGATCGCGCGCACCGCCGGCGTCGCCTTGTTCATGCTCGACCCGGCCCAGGCCCAGGCCTCGGCCTACTGGTTCGACGAATTCTACGTACGCCACAACTGCTTCTCGGGCATGTGGAAGGCGGCCGGCCTGGCCGCGCAGGGCGTGCCCAATCTCTACGATCCCGAGCACTACGCCGGCATGGAAGGCCGCTTCAAGCTGGACGATTTCCTGTACCTGCCGCAGTTCCTGATCCTGCCGCGCGCCGGCATCGCCATCAGCGACGGCTTCATCGAACTGCGCGCATTGTGGTTCGCGATCGAAGGCGCCGTGCTAGCCGCCAGCGTGTTCGCGCTGGGCCGCTGGATCGGCGGCACGGCCGGACGCCGCATCGCCCTGCTGATGCCCGCGCTGTGGTTGAGCACGCCGGTACTGCTGACCCTGCAGCTGGGCAATTTCCAGATCGCCGCGATCGCGATGTCGCTGCTGGCGATGATGCTGTTCTGGCGCGGCCGCCCGATCGCCGGCGGCGCCCTGCTCGGCTTCGCCGTGTTCAAGCTGTTCCCCGGCCTGCTGGGCCTGTACCTGCTGGCCGCGCGGCGCTGGCGCGAGGCGGCGTGGACGATCGCGTTCGCGGCGCTGTACAGCGTGATCGCGCTGATCTGGCTGGGCACGGCGCCGTTCGAGGCCTTCTTCCAGTTCCAGGCGCCGCGCATCCTCAGCAACGAGTCCTGGGCCTTCCTGTGGCTGGATGGGCTGGAGCCGGTGGTGGCGATCAACGATTCGGTGCCGGGCCTGACGCTGAAGCTCGAGCTGCTGGGCGTGGGCGGGATGACGCCGGCGGTGGAGAAGGCGGTGTCCTGGGTCTGGACCCTGGCCGTGTTCGCTTTGGCGATCTTCGCCGCGCGCCGCGCGCGCGCGATGTCGCGCCTGGAACTGGTCTCGACCTGGCTGGCGCTGCTGGCCCTGGCCGCCTACCGCAGCCCCTTCGTGCCGGACCACAACGGCCTGTTCGCACCGATCTGGCTGTGGCTGCTGGTCGCCGCCGGCAGCCGCCTGCAACCGCCGCGCGTGATCGCGCTGGCGCTGGCCTACCTGGCCCTGAGCGCGGTGCTGCCGTTCGGCGGCATGCCCCTGCCCGAACTGATGGGCCGCCTGGCCCTGTCCACCTTCAGCCAGTTCGTCGCGCTGGGCCTGTGCCTGTGGGTGCTGCTGCGCCGGCCGTTGGGCGAAACCGGCGGCGCGCGCGCATCGACAGCGCCGGCGTCGGCGCTGTCGATGGGCTGAGGGTTAGCGGCCGACCACGACCCGCCAGTGCGCGGGTCCGAGCGCCTGCCAATCGATCTCCACCGGCAGGAACTTCTCGATCAGGCGCGCGTTGCTGCTCAGGTGCTCGCTGATCGTGGTGGTGGTGAACTCGCCGCCACCGGCCAAGGCCATCGGCAGCAGCAGCTGATCGCCCAGGTGCTCGCCCACGCAGGCCGGCGAATCCAGATAGGCCCGGACCTCGTCGGCGAGCTTGCCCGCGACCTGCTCGGCCATCACTCCGCGCTCGCCGTGACCGGTGAAGGTCTCGCAGTGCAGGGCGTGGCGCACCCGCACGCTCAGCGCGTTGCCAGGGCCGATCGCCGGCCGCACGCTGCGCAACTCCAGCGCACTTTCGTCCAGACCCAGGCGCTCGCCCAGCACGTCCAGCTCGCGGCGGCCGATGCCGGCCGACAGCCCCGACAGCAGCGCGGTGGCCTGCAGCGACTCGCGCTCGCCGCGGGTGTCGAACACGCAAGGCAGCAGCCGCGCGCCGGGCCGCACCGTCGCGTGCAGCACGCCGCCGCCGGCCGGATAGAAACCGTGACGCTCCAGGCGCAGCGAGGCGTCCACGCCGATGCGGCGCAGGGCCGGCAGGTAGCTGTCGGCGATGAAGTCGGCGCTGGGCGCGAGCGGGTTGTGGGTGCCGCCCTCCAGCACCAGCTGCGAGGGCGCGTCGCAGGACCACAGCGCCGGCAACACCGTCTGCAGCACCAGCGTGGTCGAGCCGGCGGTGCCGGTGGCGAAGCGATAGTCGCCCGGCACGACCTGGCCCGGCTCGAAGCGCAGGCTGGTCGCGCCCAGGTCGACGCCGTGCACGAAGGCGCGGCCGACCGTCGCCGCCGCGTTGACGGCGGTGAGGTGCTGGCGCATCAGGCCGGGGCGCGAACGCTTGGCGCGGATGTGCTGCATCGTGAAGCCGATGCCCGTGCACAGGCTCAGGCTCAAGGCGGTGCGCAGCAGTTGCCCGCCGCCCGCCGAGCCGTCGAGTTCGATCATGTCCATTGCGATTGTCCGATAACGATGCGGACGGAGCCCGGCTCCGTCCGCTTTTCCTTTGCCTATGCCGCGCCGCCCGCGGGCGGCGCGCTCAACCCTTGACGCAGACCACCTGGCGCAAGGTATGCACGATCTCGACCAGGTCGCTCTGCGCGGCCATCACGGCTTCGATCGGCTTGTATGCCGCGGGCGACTCGTCGACCACCTCCGCGTCCTTGCGGCACTCCACGTGCGCGGTGGCCTTGACGTGATCGTCCACGCTGATCAGCTTGCGCGCCTGGGTGCGGCTCATCACGCGGCCGGCGCCGTGGCTGCAGCTATGGAAGCTGTCGGCGTTGCCCAGGCCGCGCACGATGAAGCTCTTGGCGCCCATGCTGCCGGGAATGATACCCAGCTCGCCCTTGCGCGCGCTCACCGCGCCCTTGCGGGTCACGAACACGTCCTTGCCGAAGTGCTGCTCGCGGTTGACGTAGTTGTGGTGGCAGTTCACCGCCTCGGCCGCCGCCTCGAAGGGCTTGGCGATCGTCTGGCGTGCGGCCGCGACCACGTGCTGCATCATGATCTCGCGGTTGATACGCGCGTAACGCTGCGCCCAGTCCACCGCGAACACATAGTCGGCGTAGTGCTCGCTGCCCTCCGGCAGATACGCCAGATCCTGATCGGGCAGGTTGATCATCCAGCGGCGCATGTCCTGCTTGGCCAGCTCGATGAAGTGGGTGCCGATCGCGTTGCCGACGCCGCGCGAGCCCGAGTGCAGCATGAACCACACGCGCTGCTCCTCGTCCAGGCAGACCTCGACGAAATGGTTGCCGGTGCCCAGCGTTCCCAGGTGGTTGAGGTTGTTGGTGTTCTTCAGGCGCGGATGGCGCTCGCAGATGCGCTGAAAATCGGCGACCAGCTGCGACCAGCCCCCGACCGCGCGCTCGGGCGGGTTCTGCCAGGCGCCCTTGTCGCGCAGGCCGCGGCCGGCGGTGCGGCCGTGCGGCACCGCGCGCTCGATCGCGCTGCGCAGCGGCGCCAGATCGTTGGGCAGGTCGCTCGCGGTCAAGCTGGTGCGCGCGGCGATCATGCCGCAGCCGATATCCACGCCGACCGCGGCCGGCACGATCGCGCCGATGGTCGGCACCACCGAGCCCACGGTCGCGCCCTTGCCCAGGTGCACGTCAGGCATCACCGCGATCCAGCGGTGGATGAAGGGCAGCTTGGCGATGTTCTGCAACTGCTGGCGCGCCTCGTCCTCCAGGGGGACGCCGCGGGTCCACAGCTTGATCGGGGCGGAGCCGGGCTCCTGGATGACGTCGTAGTTCTGCGTGCTCATAGGTTTTCGCTCTATCTATCGATGGTGTTCCGGTACCGCCGCCCGCGGCGATGCGGGTAGACGCGGCGCCCTCGTCGCGCCTTTCGCGGCCTGGCTGGCCCCATTGCCAGCCAGGCGCCGCGACCGCTGACCACCCAAGCCGGAAGCTGCTGGGGCACCTGTACTAGAGCAATCGCCATGCCAACCTCGGCATAAATTATTATCTATTTGATTTTAAAGAATTTATATCCAACTCTCGCATTCAACGAAGCCGTGACACTTGCGAATTTTGTATACTTTTGGCGCGTCTCTTATCGGAACAGATATGCGCAAGCGCCAGGTCGTGATCGGCATGCTCGGCACCACCCTGGACAGCGGCAAAGGTCCCGGGCGCTGGGAAAAGTGGCGGCCGACGGTGTCGCTGGGCATGCACCAGGATTTCCTGCTCGATCGCCTGGAGCTGCTGCTGGACCAGCGCCGCTACGGCAACCTCGCCCAGGTGGTGCGCGAGGACCTGGCCCAGGCCTCGCCCGAGACCCAGGTACGCCTCCACGACACCTACCTGGCCGACCCCTGGGATTTCGAGGGCGTGTACGCGGCGCTGCACGACTTCCTGGGCGGCTACGAGTTCAAGCCGGACGAGGAGGACTACTACGTCCACATCACCACCGGCACCCACGTCAGCCAGATCTGCTGGTTCCTGCTGACCGAGAGCCGCCACTTCCCGGGCCGCCTGCTGCAGACCTCGCCGCCGCGCAAGCAGGGCGGCGGCGACCCGGGCACCTATGCGGTGATCGACCTGGACCTGTCGCGCTACGACCTGATCGCGCAGCGCTTCCAGCAGCAACGCCTGCAGGACCGCGACCTGCTCAAGAGCGGCATCGCCACCCGCAACGCCGCCTTCAATCGCATGATCGAGCAGATCGAAACCGTCGCCACCCGCTCCAAGGCGCCGATGCTGCTGATGGGCCCGACCGGTGCCGGCAAGAGTCAACTGGCCAAGCGTGTGTTCGAGCTGAAGAAGCTCAAGCACCAGTTGCCTGGCCAGTTCGTCGAGGTCAACTGCGCGACCCTGCGCGGCGACGGCGCGATGAGCGCGCTGTTCGGCCACGTCAAGGGCGCCTACACCGGCGCGGCCGGCGACCGCGCGGGGCTGTTGCGCTCGGCCCATCGGGGCCTGCTGTTCCTGGACGAGATCGGCGAACTGGGCCTGGACGAGCAGGCGATGCTGCTGCGCGCACTGGAAGAAAAGCGCTTCCTGCCGGTGGGCAGCGACAAGGAGGTCGAAAGCGACTTCCAGCTGATCGCCGGCACCAACCGCGACCTGCACGAGGCCGTGCAGCGCGGCCGCTTCCGCGACGACCTGCTGGCGCGCCTGAACCTGTGGACCTACCGCCTGCCCGGCCTGGCCGAGCGCGCCGAGGACATCGAGCCCAACCTGGATTTCGAGCTCGAACGCTGGTCGCGCGAGCAGCACCAGCGCGTGACCTTCAACCGCGAGGCGCGCGAGCGCTACCTGCGCTATGCGACCAGCGCCGAGGCGGCCTGGAGCGGCAACTTCCGCGACCTGGGCGCCTCGGTGATGCGCATGGCGACCCTGGCCAACGCCGGACGCATTCAGACCGCCCAGGTCGAAGAGGAGATCGAACGCCTGCGCCGGCTCTGGCGCTCGCGCCGGCCGGCTTCACCGCTGCAGGCCCTGCTGGGCGAGCGCTGGGACGAACTGGACCGCTTCGACCGCGTGCAACTGGAAGACGTGGTGCGCGCCTGCGCGCGCGCGAAGTCGCTGTCGCAGGCCGGACGCGAGCTGTTCGCCGTCTCGCGCAGCCAGCGCGCGAGCACCAACGACGCCGACCGCCTGCGCAAATACCTGGCGCGCTTCGAGCTGGATTGGGATCAGTTGCGCGCGGCCGCGGCCGAGCTCGCCCAAGGCGACAGGGGCTAGAAAACCCGCGCAGTTCCGGCCCCATGGAGACGCGCATGTAAACGTTGCCAGCGCGCATTCATCCGCCGTTTTGTTCGGCGAATGAGCCGCAAACCCTTTGTTTACAAGCATTTAACGAGCATGACTTTCGGCGTGACCGTGCACGAACCCGAGAGTTCCTAAACTTTCAAGTACAAAATTCAGCTTCGATTGAATCGGCGCTTGGATACTGCGCCACATCCGAATCACAAGAGCCGCCCCACCCCGAGGCGCCGCGATTCGGACGAACAAAACCAATAAGAGGCTGAGACCTTTATGAAGCGCACTTTGCTTGCCCTGATCCTGCTTGCCGCCCTGCCGTTCGCCGCGTCCGCGGCCGAGGGCGTGTCCTACACCTACGTCGAAGGCGGCTACGCCAAGACCAATACCGATGGCGGCGACGCCGACGGCTGGGCCCTGAACGGCTCGGGCGCGATCGCCGACAACTTCCACATCTTCGGCGGCTACAGCAAGCAGGAGATCGACGACACCAATATCGATTTCGACCAGTGGCGCGTCGGCCTGGGCTACAACCACGAGTTGAACTCGCGCCTGGACCTGCTGACCCGCGTGGCCTACGAGAAGTTCGACGCCGGCCAGGGCCTGGACTTCAACGGCTACAGCGTCGAAGCCGGCGTCAACGGCGTGCTGACCCCGAACATCCAGGGTTATGCGCTGGCCGGTTACGAGGACTACGAGAAGTCCGACGGCGAGTTCTACGGCCGCGTCGGCGCTCTGGTCAAGTTCAACGACACCTGGGGCGTGAACGGCGACGTCAAGTTCGTCGACGGCGACACCCAGTTCTTCGTTGGCCCGCGCGTCAGCTTCTAAGCGCGAGCGTTACCCCGCACCAATCGCGATTCTCTCTCTCCCCCGAACGTCGCGATCGAGCCCGGCCCCGGCCGGGCTCTTTTTTTGCGCCCAACCGGTGAATCCTGCCCCAGGGCCCTCCTGGTCGAAACTGTGTCCCTTTTGGCAGTTGTGGCCATGTGAAAGTTTCGTTATCGTGCGCCCCGCCGCAATGCGGCATGGACGCAAACCAAACATCAGGATTGAGAATTCATGAAGAAGCAACTCGTGCTGGCAGCGCTGCTGGCCACCGCTCCGTTCGTCGCTTCGGCCGAGGGCCTGAGCTATTCCTACGTCGAAGGCGGCTACACCCGCGTCGACGTCGACACCGGCTTGGCGGGTTTCGACCCGGAACTGGACGGCGGCTACATCCGCGGTTCGGTCGAGCTGGGTGAAAACTTCGCCGTCTTCGGCCACTACAGCAAGACCCAGGACGATGTCCGCGTCAACGGCATCCCCGGCACCTTCGACACCGACTTCGAAACCGCCGAAATCGGTTTCGGCTACCACGCCGACATCAGCGACCGCGCCGACTTCATCGCCGAGCTGTCGTACCTGCGTCAGGAAATTTCGGTCGAGAACGACAGCGGCGAAGGCAAGGGCGGCAAGCTCAACCTCGGCATCCGCGGCGAGATGACCGACAGCCTGGAAGGCTGGGTCAAGGCCGGCTACATCGACGGCGGCGACTTCGAAGGCGACTTCGTCGGCACCCTCGGCGGCCAGTACAAGTTCAACCAGACCTGGGGCGTCGTGGCCGAGGTCGAGTTCATCGAAGACAGCACGCAGTACATGATCGGCGCTCGCGCCAGCTTCTGATCCATCGAAGCGATCGAACGAGAGGAGAAGCCCGGCTTGCCGGGCTTTTTCTTTTGAGGCCGGCGAACTGGGCGGGAACCGCCCGAACGCGCGGCCGTGCGCCTTGCCGATCGCGCGCGTGCAGGCACCGCGCAGGACTCGATCGCGACTTACGCTGCCCCCATCGAAGCCAGGCCCGTAGGATGCGGTGAGCCGAAGGCGAACCGCATCGCCGCGCCGCTTCGACGCGAGCCGCGCGCCTTATTCCTCGCCGCCCTCCTGCTTGCCGTCCTCGTCCGCCGGCAGGCGCTCGAGAATTTCGCGCAGCGACTGCTCCACTTCGCGTTCCAGCTGCTTCTGGTTCATCGCCGCGGCGCTGGCCAGGTCCAACTCCTCGCACGCGACCGAACGCGGCTCGTCCTTGCAGACCTTGCGGATGCCGGCCAGCAGCTTGTCGTCGCCGCTGTTGTGATAGGCCTCGACCACGTTGCCGCAGCCTTCGCGCACGTGCATGGCGCAGACGCGGTCGTAGTAGCCGGCCGCGCCCGCCCAGTCGCCGCGCATCGCGGCGGTGTGGCCGATGCCCATGCAGGCCGACATCGAGCCGCGGCTGCAGCAGGCTTCGATGCCGTCGGGGTCGCTGAGCGCGCAATGGTCGACGCGGTAGGGCCGCTCGATGATCCGGTCGCTGGCGACCGGCAGCGGCAGCGCCGCGCAGGTCTCGGGCACGCCGCGCAGGTAGACGGTGAAGCGGGTCCAGTCGTCCATGCCGACCAGGGTGTCGTCGCCCAGCCAACGCAGCACGAAGTCGTCGCCCTTGTCGTGGCGCACCAGCACCTGGTCCTCGCGCAGGCGGTAGCGCATGGTCGGCTCGCCGTCGCTGGAGGCGGCCACCGCGCGGTCGTCGCCGAAACGGAACACGTCGAACAAGCCGCCCTCGCCGCTGGCATAGGTGCCGCAGGGCTGCTGCGGCTTGCGCCGCGCCGGCGCGTCGCTGAGCGCGATCACCTTCAGGCCCTGCGCGTGCTTGCAGGCCTGCGCGTCGAGGCGCCCTTGGCAGGCATCGACCAGGGTGTCGCGCGCGCTGGCGTAGCGGCCGGCGATCCAGTCCTGCTCGGCCAGCGCCGTGCAGGCCTTGGCCGAGCGCGCCTGGCGGCAGCCCACCCGCAGCGCGGCCAGCTGCGGCGCCGACACCGCCGCGGTGCGGAACAGGTACAGCGGCGCGTTCGGATCCGCGGGCGCCAGCGCCTTGACCCATTCCTCGCAGGCGTAGGGGCTGGCCTCGTCGCGGCAATAGGCTTCCAGGCGTTGCGCGCGCTGTTCGGCCGGCATCTGGTGGTCGTAGGCGAGTTGGCCGACGCAGGCCTGGATGTCGCCGGCGGCGCAGGCGAGGCGGTCCTGATCGGCCTCGGGCGTGCCCTCCGGCGCGCGCGCCACGCCCGCGCCCAGGGTCGGCACGCAGACCGCCGGCGCGCGGCGTTTGTAGGTCAGCGCTTCGCTGCGCATGCGGTCGGCCGGCAGGACCAGACGTTCGCCATCGGCCTCGATGCGGTAGCCGTCGAGCAGGGCGTTGTCGGCGTGGCGCATCCACAAGGTGTCGCCCTCGATCCGGTAGCGCCAGGCCGCGGCGTCGACGTAGCCCTGGCGGTCGCGCGCGCTCACGCCGTTGCCGGCGAAGCTCAGCAGCGGCGCGTAGTCGTTGTCGGGTTCGTATTCGCCGCACGGCGGCACGGCGGCCCAGGCGGGCATGGAGAAACACAGCAGCAGCGGCAGGGCCGCGAGAAGCGCGCGCATCGGAAGTCCGTTTCGGCGGGGGAGATCGCGCTAGTGTGGCCTCGACCCGGCCGCAGGCCAAGGCGTGCGGCGGCGAGGCCCGCAAATCGGAACGCGGAACTCAGCCGAACAGTTCGTGCGGGTATTCGGGTTTCTGTTCGCGCGCGAGCAATTGGCGCAGGCCGTCGGCGGGCGTGATCGTGCCGTGCAGCACGGCCTGGACCGCGCTGGAGATCGGCAGCTCGATGCCGTGGCGTTCGGCCTGGCGCATGACTTCGTCGGCGGTCTGCACCGATTCGACCACCTGGCCGATCTCGCGCACTGCCGCTTCGATGCTCTGGCCGCGGCCCAGGGCCAGGCCCAGGCGGCGATTGCGCGAGAGATCGCCGGTGCAGGTCAGGACCAGATCGCCGAGGCCAGCCAGGCCCATCAGGGTTTCCGGCTGGCCGCCGATGGCGTGGTTGAGGCGCAGCATCTCGTTGAGGCCGCGGGTGATCAGGCCGGCGCGTGCGTTGAGGCCCAGCTGCATGCCGTCGGCGACGCCGGTGGCCACCGCGAGCACGTTCTTCATCGCGCCGCCGAGTTCGGCGCCGAGCATGTCGTCGCCGGTGTAGGCGCGGAAGCTCGGGCCGTGCAGCACGCCGGCGACGGCGCGCGCGAAGGCGGCATCGTCGGAATGCACGGTCAGCGCGGTCGGCAGGCCTTGCGCGACTTCCTTGGCGAAGGAAGGACCGGTGACCACGGCCAGCGGCACGTCGTCGCCCAGCACTTCGGCCGCGACTTCGTGCAGGAAGCGGCCGCTGCCGGGTTCGAAGCCCTTGGTGGCCCAGGCCACGCCCGCCCGCGCGGGACGATGCGGGGCGAGCGCGCGCAGGGTTTCGGCGAAGGCGTGCGAGGGCACCACGACCAGCACCAGGTCGGCGCCGGCCAGCGCGGCCGCCATGTCGGCGGTCGCGCGCAGCGATTCCGGCAGGGCGATGCCCGGCAGGTAACGCGGGTTTTCGTGTTGCGACTCGATCGCCGCGACGCCGTCGGCGTCGCGGCCCCACAGCACGGTCGGATGACCGTGGCGCGCGATCAGGGCGGCGAGCGCGGTGCCCCAGGAGCCCGCGCCCAACACCGCCACGCGCGGCGAGGCCTCACCGGAATTCGCGTCCGTGCCCATGCCGTGGTCCGATCGCGGGCGGCCCTCAGGCGTTGCCCGCGGTCTCCGCGTCGGCCAGGCCGCCGGGCTGCTGCGAGGCGCGCTGACGCAGGCCTTCGGCGTACAGGGCGTCGAAGTTGATCGGCTGCAGGAAGAACGGCGGGAAACCGCCGGACTGGATCAGGTCGCTGACCAGCTGGCGCGCGTACGGGTACAGCACGTTCGGGCAATGGGTGCCGAGCATGCCGTCCAGGGTGGCCTCGTCGAAACCGGACAGGCCGAACACGCCGGCCTGCTTCACTTCGACCAGGTACATCGGCTTGTCGCCGGCGGTGCAGGTCAGGGTGATGCCCAGCACGACTTCGAAGGCGGCGTCGTTGAGGCGCTGCACGCTCTGGTTGAGGTTCATCTGCAGCTGCGGCTGCGCGGTCTCGTTGAACACCGCCGGCGCGCCGGGGACTTCGAAGGAGACGTCCTTCACGTAGATCTTTTCGACCGTGAACGCCGGACCGGCGGCTTCGACCGGCGCGACGGCGCCGTTGACGTTTTCTTCGGACATCGGATGACTCCAGCGGTGTTTGGTGTTTGACGATGCGGTCGAAACCGCGGAAAGAGGCCGATTATGGCATGCGTGGATTCGGCGCCCCGCGTTCAGGCGTGGGGGCGCCGCGCGCCGCGCGCAAGGGGCCGCCGCGCACGGCGGCCCGGCCGGCCTGGATCAGGCGCGGCCCTTGACCAGCGGCAGGTCGGCCTGCTGCCAGGCCTGCACGCCGCCGTCGAGCCAGTAGACCTGCTCGAAACCGGCCTTCTTCAGGCGCTTGGCGGCGTCGGCCGAGGCCTGGCCGTTGCGGCAGACCATGACCACCGGCAGCGACTTGGCGCTGGCCAGCAGCTTGTTCTCGGGATCGAACTGGCCGGGCGAGACCGAACGGCTGCCGGCGATGTGGCCCTTCTCGAAATCGGCGGTCGCCGACAGGTCGACCACCAGCGCGTTCTCGCGATTGATCAGACCGGTCAGCTCGGCCGGGCGCAGGGCCTTGTAGCCGCGAAACAGGCGCGCGCCCTCGGTGTAGACCAGTGCAACGGTCAGGCCGACCAGACCCATCGACAGGAACATGTGGCGGCTGCCGAAGGCAAGCAGTTCTTCTAGGGTCACAGGATCACGGGGACGGACGGATGGGGGCGCGATTGTCGCCCACGGCGGCGGGCGGCGCAAAAAAGCCTCGCCGGGCCCGTCGCGACGGGCCCGAGGCCGGGTTTACATGCCGTCCCAGAGGTCCGGCAGGCCCGAGGTCAGCCACCAGGTCTTGGCGATCGGGTCCCAGCGCCATTCCTCGCGGTAGCGCACGGTGCGTTCGGCCTGGGTGTGGCGGTTGATCACGCCGATCTCGATGTCGCGCACGGCCAGGCCGCGCTCCTTGTCCAGGCTGGAGCCGACGTCGCGGTAGGACGACACCTGGACCTGCTTGTAGCGCTCCAGCTCCAGCGCGGTGACCGGGTGGGCCTTGCGGTAGATGGGATCGATCAGGTTCTGGGCCTGTTCGAATTCGCCCCAGCGCACCGCGCCGGACCAGGCGTACTGGTTTTTATCGAGCTCGTTGGTCTTCTTGCTGGCCAGGGCGCCGCCGGCGACCGCGCACAGGCACAGCAGCAGCAGGACTTTGAACAGGCGCATCGGGTGTCTCCGGCAAGGGACCGCGTCGGCCGACATGCTAGCCGGTTCCGCGGCCGCTGTCGGTGTCGGCCGTCAGCCGCGGGCGATGGCGACGTAGCGGGCGGTGAAGTCGGTCGCGACCCCGCCCTCGGGCAGGCGTACCCGCGCCACCAGACCGGTGCGGGCGCGTCCGCGCTCGCGCAGCGTGCTCAGGAAGCTGTCCCAGTTGGCGTCGGCGGCCAGCTCGGCGTCGACGTCGATGTCGGCGAACAGCGGCGCGAGGTAACGGATCTGGCTGTCGGCCACATAAACGTCGGCATCGATGCCGGCCTGTTCCAGGCGCAGCGAGACCAGTCCCCACGAGGCCAGGGTCATCATCGAGGCCAGGCTGCCGCCGAAGGCGCAGCCCTTGTCGTTCACGTGCTGCGCCAGCGGCGCGTGCAGGCGCAGGCGCCGGCCGTCGTAGTCGGCGACGTTGAGCTGCATCGCCGCCACCGGCGGCATCGATTGATAGTGGTGACGCAGGCGTTGCAGGGCTTCTTCGAGGCTCATGGGGGTCGCGCAGGGGGAGGGGGAGTGGATGCCGCGCCTTGCGCGGCTGTGCCAAGCTGCCGGCATGCGTCCGCACACACCGCCACAACCGCCGCGATGGTACGTGATCTCGTTGCGTCCCAGCGCTGCGCATTCGGGCTTACGCCAAGCTGCGAAAAGATACGGTGGCGCATTGATCGCGCTGTCGCCGTGGCGTTTGCGCCCGCGCGACGACGAGGCCGCGCGCGCCGCCTTGGATGCCGCCCTGGCCGCGCCGTATGCGGTGTTCACCAGCCCCGCCGCGGTGCGCGCGGCGCAGGCATTGCGCCCGCTGCGCGACGACGCGCGACGCCTGTGCTTCACGGTCGGCGCCGGCAGCGCGGCGGCCTTGCGCCGCGCCGGCGTGGCGCAGGTGCGCTCGCCCGAACGCATGGACAGCGAAGGCCTGATCGCCCTGCTCGACGAGGTCGAACTGGCTGGCCGCAGCGTCGGCCTGGTCACCGCGCCCGGCGGCCGCGGCGCGCTGACCCCGGCCCTGCAGGCGCGCGGCGCGCGGGTGCTGCGCGCGGATGTCTACGAGCGCGAACCGATCGCGCCAGCGCCGCGCGCGATCGCGCAACTGCGCGCGCTGGACGCGCCGGCGCTGCTGGCTTTGTCCAGCGGCGACGCCCTGCAGCGCATCCTCAATGCGCTGCCCGACGACGCCGCGCGCGCCCTGCGCGGCGCCACCGTGCTGGCCGCCAGCGAACGCCTGGCCGCACTGGCGCGCGAACTCGGCTTCGCCCAGGTCCGGCTCGCGCCCGGGCCGCGCCCGCACGAATTGCTGGCGGCCGCGCCGGAACGGCTGCTTCGGCCCGGGAAGTGACTTGCGACGACGGGCGTTCCGGTAGCATGGCGGTGTCATGAGCGCCTCCCCCGAATCCTCCGCCCCGGCCTCCCCCACTACCCGGCCCGCCCCCGACGTGTCCTCGCCCGCTCCCGCCCCTCGCCGTTCCTCCTCCGCCTGGCTCTGGTTGTTGCTGCTGGCCCTGCTCGCCGGCGGCGGCTGGTATGGCTGGAAGCATTGGCAGATGGCCGAAGCGCGCGACCGCGCCGCGGTCGCCGACGCCGACCTGCGTCTGGACGCGCTGGACGAGCGCATCAACGCCCTGCGCAACGATCAGCGCTCGCAGAACCGCCGCCTGCAACAGGCCGACGCGACCAACCGCGTGCTGCGCGACGAACTGCACGGCATCGGCACGCGCGCGAGCCTGATCGAAGACAGCGTGTCCAAACTCGCCGACCCGGACCGCCACGGCGCCCAGGCCATGCGCCTGGACGAGACCGAGCTGTTGCTGAGCCTGGGCCAGCAGCGCCTGCAGATCGCCGGCGACCTGGCCGGCGCGCGCCGCGCCTATGCGCTGGCCGGCGGCGTGCTCGACGGCGTAGACGACCCGGCCTACCTCAGCCTGCGCCAGACCCTGATGCAGGAACGCGCCGCCCTGGACGCGCTGGGCATCGATCCGCGCGTAAGCGCGATGGCGCAGCTGGACGCGTTCTCGCGCGGCCTGAGCCTGGCGCCGGTGCGCGACGCCCAGGACGCCGCGCCGCGCGCGCCGTGGTGGCAGCGCGCGTTCGGCAACATCATCGACGTCCAGCCCAGCGACGGCGCGGTCGCGCTGCGCCCGGCCGATCGCGCGATCGCGCTGGCCGGCCTGCAGTTGGAGATTTCGCTGGCGCGCGCCGCCGCCGAACGCCGCGACGACGCCGGCTACCGCAACGCGCTGACCCGCGCCGACGGCTGGCTGCAGCGCCTGGCGCCGGCCTCGGCCGCGCGCACGCGCCAGCGCGACACCCTCAAATCGCTGGCCGCACTGCCGCTTTCACTGACGGTTCCCACGCTGGGCAGCACACTGCAGCAACTGCGCCAGTTGCGCACCACGCGCTGAGGAGATCGGGTGAATCTATTCCGCAACCTGCTGTTCTGGATCGTGCTGGCCCTGGCCGGCGCCCTGGTCGCGCAGCTGCTGGTGCAGGACCCGGGCTATGTGCTGGTGCGCTACGGCGGCAACGACTACACCACCAACGTACCCAAGGCGATCCTGATCGCGGGCGCGAGCCTGATCGGCCTGTGGCTGGCCTGGAAGGTGCTGTCGCTGCCGTTCGCGGCGGTGCGCCGGCACCGCAAGAAGCAGGCGCGCGCGCGCCTGATCGACGGCCTCGACGCCCTGCATCAGGGCCATTGGTCGCGCGCCGAGAAGTCGCTGGCCCTGGCCGCGCGCAGCGACGACGTCGCCGCGATCGCCCACGTCGGCGCCGCCCAGGCCGCGGCCGCTCGCGGCGATGCCGCCGCCAGCGCGCAGCATCTGGACAGTCTGGGCAACAGCGGCCAACCGACCGCACGCGCGCTGGCCGCGGCCGAACTGGCCCTGGCCGAGGATCGCGCCGACGAGGCCCTGGCCGCACTCGACGCACCCGCCGCGCAGCCGCTGCCGCCGCGCGGGCTGCTGCTGCGCGCACGCGCGCTGGCCGCGCTGGGCCGCGCCGGCGAGGCCTACGGGCTGCTCGGCCCGCTGCGCCAACAGCATGCCGTGCCGGCCGAGCGCCTGGCCCGGTTGGAAGCGCAATGGGCCGAAGCCTCGCTGCGCGAAGCCGCCGACGCCAACGTCCTGGCCGACCGCTGGGAGGCGTTGCCCAAGCCGCTCAAGAGCGAACCCGCCGCGGTCGCCGCCTACGCCGAACGCGCCGCCGCGCTGCGCTGGGAAGAAGCCGCGGCCAAGAGCCTGGAACAGGCGCTGGACACGCGTTGGGACGAATCCCTGGCCGCCCTCTACGGCCGCCTGCCGATCGGCCGCCTCGACGCGCGCCGCGGCAACGCCGAGCGCTGGCTGCCCGCGCACCCGGCCAGCCCAGCGCTGCTGGTGACCCTGGCGCGCCTGGCCCGTGCCCAAGGCCAGTGGCCGCAGGCCGAGGCCTATCTGCACCGCGCCCTGGCCCAGGGCGCCAACAGCGAGGCCTGGGAAGAACTGGGCCACGGTTTCGCCGCCGCCGGCGACGATGCCCGCGCGAGCCTGAGCTACGCCAACGCCCTGCGCGCCGCGCGCGGCGAGGCCGCCAGCGAATTGCCGGGCCGCGACCTGCGGCAGAAGATTTTCGACGAGGCCGTGGTCGAGGAACGCGACGAGCACGGCATGCCGCGCCTGCGCGGCTGAGTGGGTTGCACCCTGGTCGCGCGCCGCGATCGGCGCGCGCGGCCGGGCCCGCAGCGCGCCCGAGTCAGCGGCCGCCGACGTAGGTCGGCAGGCTGGCCAGGAAATCCCGGCCGCAGCCTTTGAAGCGGGTATAGACCGGGCCGATGTGGCTGGCCGTCAGGATCCGCGACACGCTCATGCCGCCGATCAGCAGAGCCAGCAAGCTCAGCGCGCCGGCCAGGATCACCCAGCCGCGCTCCATGTCCACGCCCATGAACATCAGGGACACGCCCACCGGCACGCTGGCCAGGGCGATGCCCAGGCCGATCCGGCGCCGGCGCCGATGGCGCGCGCACAGGCCGGCGCTCACGCGCGTGTGCTTGCGCACCATCGCCGCGACCAGCGCGTAGATCAGGATGTTCAACAGGATCAGCAGGTACCAGGCCGGCGAATGCCAGTAGTAGCGACGGTGCTTGATCGGCTCGATCGCCGGCGCATTGCACTTGATGCAGCGCGGCGGCAGCTTGCACTCCGCGCGCACCACCAGCACCGAACCTTCCCGCCAGCAATCGCCGTCCAGCTCGACCCGGGTCGGCGCGACATACAGCGGCGCTTTCGGCGCCTGATACGGATTGAACGCGGTCATCGGTTCCCCTGTTGCGACGATATCGGCGCCGCCCCGCGGGCCCGCGCCGTTGGGCGCCCCGCCTGCGCGCGCCATCCCCATGGCGGCGCGGCGCGCCCGTGGCGAGGATACGAGGCCGCGCCCGCGCTTGCCTAGCGCCGCGCGAGCAAATCGCGATACACCGCCAGGTCGCCGGCCGAATAGCAGCAGAAGATCGCGCGCGGCGGGCGCGCCTGCGCGGCCAGCGACTCGGCCACGGCGGCGACCGCGATCCGCGCCGCAGCCTCGATCGGATAGCCGTAGATGCCGGTGCTGATCGAGGGAAACGCGATCGATTCCAGTGCGCGCGCCTGCGCCAGCGCCAGCGCGTTGCGGTAGCAGGCGGCCAGGGTCTCGGCCTCGCCGCGGCCGCCGCCGCGCCAGACCGGGCCGACGGTGTGGATCACGTAGCGCGCCGGCAAGCGGTGGCCGCGCGTGAGCTTGGCCTCGCCCGGGCGGCAACCGCCGAGCAGGCGGCATTCGGCCACCAGCTCGGGACCGGCGGCGCGGTGGATCGCGCCGTCGACGCCGCCGCCGCCCAGCAGCGAGCTGTTGGCGGCGTTGACGATGGCGTCGACGTCCAGGGTGACGATGTCGGCCTGGATCGCTTCGAGGTTCATGACGGCACGGGAATCTTCCGATCGTGCGCGCACGATGCGCCAAACCAATGTGGGAGCGGGGGGGGGGGGGGGGGCGGGGGGGGGGGGGGGCCCGGCCCCCCCCCCCCCCCCCCCACCCCGCGGCGGGGGCCCCCCCGCCCCCACCCCCCGTGGGGGGCGGGGCGGCCCCCGGGGGCCCCCCCCCCCCCCCCCCCCCCCCCCCCCGCTCCCACAGGAAGCAGGCGCGTTATCGGCGAGCCTCAGCGCTCGAGGATCGCCACCACGCCCATGCCGCCGGCGGTGCAGATCGAGACCAGGCAGCGGCCGCCGCCGCGCTGCTTGAGTTCCTTGGCGGCGGTGGCGACGATGCGCGCGCCGGTGGCGGCGAAGGGATGGCCGGCCGCCAGCGAAGAACCGTTGGGGTTGATCTTGGCCGGATCGATGCGGCCCAGCGGCGCGTCCAGGCCCAGGCGGTTCTTGCAGTAGTCCTCGCTCTCCCAGGCGCGCAGCGTGCACAGTACCTGCGCGGCGAAAGCTTCGTGGATCTCGTAGAAATCGAAATCCTGCAGGCTCAGGCCGTTGCGCTTGAGCATCTCCGGCACGGCCACGGTCGGGGCCATCAGCAGGCCCTCGCCGTGCACGAAGTCGACCGCCGCCACCTGCGAATCGCGCAGATAGCACAGCACTTCGTGGTTATGCGCGCGCGCCCATTCCTCCGAGGCCAGCAGGCAGGCCGCCGCGCCGTCGGTGAGCGGCGTGGAGTTGGCCGCGGTCAGGGTGCCGCGGCCGGAAACCTTGTCGAAGGCCGGCTTCAGCGTCGCCAGTTTTTCCAGGCTGCTGTCGGCGCGCAGGTTGTTGTCGCGCGAGACCCCGCGGAAGCTGACCACCAGATCCTCGAAGAAGCCGCGCTCGTAGGCGGCGGCCAGCTTCTGGTGCGAGGACAGCGCCCACTCGTCCTGCGAGTCGCGCGCGATGTTCCACTCCTTGGCCATGTCCTCGCAGTGGTCGCCCATGCTCTTGCCGGTGCGCGGCTCGGCCACGCCCGGGAACTCGGGCTTGAGTTCGCGCAGGTGGAAGCCCTTGAACGCGGCCAGCTTGTCCTTGGTGGTCTTGGCGCGCGCGGCCTCGAGCAGACGGCGGCGCAGGCGCTTGCCGTACACGATCGGCACGTCGGAGGTGGTGTCGGAACCGCCGCCGATGCCGACCTCGATCTGGCCGGTGGCGATCTTGTTGCCGACCGTGATGATCGAATCCAGCGAGGTGCCGCAGGCGCGCTGCAGGGTGATGCCCGGCGTCAGCGGCGACAGCCCCGAGGACAGCGCGGCCTCGCGGCCCAGGTTCCAGTCGCTGCTGTGCTTGATCACCGCGCCCATCGCGACCTCGCCCAGCTGCTGGCCGTGCAGGCCGAACTTCTCGACCAGGGCGCCGAGCGTCCGTACCGACATGCCGAGGTTGCCGACGTCCGCGTAGGCGGTGTTCTGGCGGCAGAACGGAATGCGAACGCCACCGAGCACGGCGACGGGACGGACAGGACGCATCGGGATACCTCGGGTTGGCGGGACAGCGGGAAAGGCGGGTGCGGCGCGAAGACCGGCCCGCAACATCATCGCGGGCATAATGGCGCAGTGTAGCGCCGCCTCCGCGCGCAACCAAACGCCAGCGTATCCAAGCCCGACGATGACCTCAGACGCCAGCCACCGCCCCGCGCCTCCCGCCCCGCTGCACGTGCTCGGGGCGCTCGCGCTGGAACTGCGCGGCGACGCCGCCGTGGCCCGCAACGCCCTGCCCCAGGCCCAGGTCGGGCCGCTGGCGGACCTGATCGCGCGCGATCTGGCCGGCTTCGCGCCCCAGGCCGCGGCGCTGGAACTGGTGGTGGTCGGCGCCCATTACGACCCGGTCGAGGTGCTGCGCCCGGGCTGGCCGCTGCACCACGAGCTCGACCAGCTGGCCGCGCGCGCGCCCGGCCGGCGCGAATTCGAAGGCCGGATCGTCGCCTTCGGCGCCCACGAGGAGCGCCTGCCCGGCACCCTGCCGCCCTCGCCCGACTTCGCCGGCGGCCCTCTGCGGCTGGTGCCGTTCCTGCTCGGAGGCGACCCCGACGTCGCCGCGCGCGTGGGCGACGCCTTCGAAAGCACCCTGCTCGAACGCGGCATGGCCGGCGCCGACACCGCCCTGGCCGCGCAGGAGGCGTTCGGCCTGCAGGTCGAACACGCGCGCTACCTGACCGTGCACGACCTGGCCGCGATGATGGCCATGCAGTACGAGCACGCCGGCCTGGCGCCGCTGTGGCCGATCCTGGAAACCGCGCTGCTGCAGCCCGACGGCGAGGAATGGCTGGACGCGCCGCCGGAGCCGCTGATCCATTACGCCGACGGCGAAGCCCGCATCGCCCTGTTCTCGCCGCCGGCCTGGCATGCGCGCTACGCGCCCGGGACGCCCTGCGACAGCGAGGACTGCCGCGCCCAGCTCAATCGCCGCTACCAGCACTTCGAGGCGCGCCTGCGCCAGATCGCCGCGGTGCTGGGCGCGCACGGCGTGCCGGTGACCTTCGTGCATTGCGAGGACGGGGCCCAGGCGCGCGATCAGCTGTGAGGCGCGCGCCGATGCGGGCTCAACTGCGGTCGAACTCGGTTTCGAAGATCGCGTAACCCGCGTCGTCCATGGCCAGCGCGCGGTAGGTGCTTTGCGCGGCGGTGTTGGCGCGCTCCACGTACAGCCGCAAGCCGATCACGTCCGGCGTCGCCCGCGCCAAGGCGGCGACGTGCTGGTGCATGGCCTGGTAGACGCCCTGGCGGCGGTGTTCGGGGGCCACGTACACGCTCTGGATCCACCACCAGTCGCCGTTGCGCCAGTCGCTCCACTCGTGGGTAAACATCAGGGTGCCGGCGGCGGCCGCGATGGTTTCGCGGCCGGCCACTTCGACTTCGCGCATGGCCACGAAGTAGCGCGCCTTGGCCGGGTCGGCCAGGCCGGCCTGGACGCCGGCGTGCACGGTGTCGGGGTCGAGCCGCTTGTGCTCGGTTTCCCAGGCCATCGCGATCATCCAGTCGGCGATCAGGTCGCGGTCGGCGGGCTCGGCATCGCGGATACGCAGGCGGGTCATGGGACGGGTCGGCTCGTAGAGAAGGAACAGGATAGTCGCGGCCGGCGCTTGCGCGTGGCGTCGCGGCGTCGACGAGCCGCTGCACGATGCGCCGCGGTGGCGCGCGCGAGCCGCGCGCCGCCGCGGAGCCCGGTCGATTTCAGTGCGACACCGAAATCACGCCGCAGGCCACGCGCGCGCCGGCGTTGCCGGCCGGCTGGCTCACGTAGTCGTCGGGCGCCGCGTGCACCACCACCGCGCGGCCGGCGACGTCGTTGCCGGCGCCGCCGCCCAGGGTCACGGCGCGCGCATGCACATCGACCTTGGCCACGCCCTCGGCATCGGCGACCAGGTTGTCCATGTCGCCGCCGTGGTGGCTGCCGCTGTCGACCTTGCCGTGCGCGCTCATGCCCGGATTGAAGTGGCCGCCGGCGCTGCTGGCGTCGACCGTACTGCAATCGCCTTTCTCGTGGATATGGATCGCGTGCACGCTGCCCGGCGCGAAGCCGCCGATCACACCGGTGAGGCGCACGCCGTCGGCGGTCGGCACGATCCGCAGCTTGCCGCTGACCAGGCTGCCCGAGGCCGAGGCCAGGATGGCCTGACCGGACTGCGCGGTGGACACCGGCTTGGGCGCCGGCGGCGGCGCGGCCTTCTTCGGCGCCGAGCCGCAGGCGGTCAGGACCACGGCGGTGACGGCGATCAGGGCGGTGCGGGCGGCGGTGTTCATGACGGCTCCTGTGTGCGGTGCGAGCGTAGGAAAGCGAATAGGGACGGCGACGTCGGCACGCTAGCGCGAAGCCGGTTCAGCGACGGTGAAACTAACTGCGCTTGCGGCCGGAACCGAGCTTGCGGGTAAGCGTGTTGCGACCCAGGCCCAAACGCGCGGCGGCTTCGGTGCGGCGCCCGCCGGTGTGCTCCAGCGCGGCTTCCAGCAGCGCGCGGTCGAAGCGTTCGCGCGCATGCGCATGGATGTCCTGCGCGCCTTCGGCCAGTTGCGCGCGCGCCCAGGCGGCCAGGCGCGCGTCCCAGTCGTCGTCGCCGCGCGCGCCGGCGCTGCTGGACAGCACCTCGTCCAGATCGGCGCGGGTGATGCTGTCGCCGGGCGCCAGCGCGGCCAGGCGCCAGCACACGTTCTCCAGTTCGCGCACGTTGCCGGGCCAGTCGTGCGCCTGCAGGCGTTCCAGCGCCGCCTTCGACAAACGTTTGGGCGCGGCCGCGAACTTGGCCGCGGCCGCGGCCAGGAAGCGCTCGGCGAGCTGGGCGATGTCGGCGCGGCGCTCGCGCAGCGGCGGCAGGCGCAGGCGCACCACGTCCAGGCGGTGCAGCAGATCGGCGCGGAAGCGGCCCTCGCCGACCAGCGCCTCCAGGTCCTGATGGGTGGCGGCGATCACGCGCACGTCGACCCGGATCAGCTCGCGCCCGCCGACGCGAAAGAACTCGCCCTCGGCCAGCACGCGCAGCAAGCGCGTCTGCAGCGGCAGCGGCATGTCGCCGATCTCGTCCAGAAACAGGCTGCCGCCGTCGGCCTGCTCGAAACGGCCGATGTGGCGGCGCTGGGCGCCGGTGAAGGCGCCGGCCTCGTGGCCGAACAGCTCGCTTTCCAGCAGCTCGGCCGGAATCGCCGCGGTGTTGAGCGCCACGAACGGCCGCGCCGCGCGCGGCGATTCGCGGTGCAGCGCGCGCGCGACCAGTTCCTTGCCGGTGCCGGTTTCGCCGGTGATCAGCACCGACAGCGGCGCCTGCGCGAGCCGGCCGATCGCGCGGAACAGGGTGCGCATGGCCGGCGTGTCGCCGACCAGCGCATCGGCCGCGGCCGTATCGGCGGCGGCCTCGGCCGGCGCGGGCGCGCCGCCCTCGCCGCCGAGCGCGCGCGCGGCCAGCGCGACCGCGTCGTCGAGATCGAAGGGCTTGGACAGGAACTCGTGGGCGCCGCCGCGGAACGCACCGGCGGTGCTGGCCACGTCGGTGTAGGCGCTCATCACGATCACCGGCAAGCGCGGCGCGGCGGCCTTGAGCTTGTCGAGCAGGACCAGGCCGTCGTCGCCGGGCATGCGCACGTCGGTGAACAACAGCTCGGGCGCGCCGCGCAGGGCCAGCGCGTCCAGCACGTCCTGCGCGTTCTCGAAACCGTCGACCACGTATCCGGCCTCGCGCAGCGCGGTGGCCAGCACGAAACGCACGCTGCGGTCGTCGTCGACCACCCAGACCCGGGCCGGCACGGAGGTGGCGTTCATGCGGACGGGGTCTCCGGTTCGATCGGCATCGGCAACAGCAGGGTGAACACGGTATGGCCCGGTCGCGAACGGTAGGCCAGCGAACCGCGATGCTCACGCGCGACCTGCTGCGCCAGCGCCAGGCCCAGGCCGCTGCCTTCGGCGCGGCCGGACACCAGCGGCAGGAACAGCTGCTCGGCCAACTCTTCCGGCACGCCGCGGCCGTCGTCGGCGATCTCCAGGCGCAGCGCGATCGCGTGGGCGACATCGGCGATGCGCACGCTGTGCTCGGCGCGCGTGCGCAGGGTCACCTGGGTGGCGCCGGCCTCGATCGCGTTGCGCACCAGGTTCCACACTGCCTGCATCAGGCGGTCGGCGTCGCCGGCGAACTCGGGCAGGCTGGGGTCGTAGTCGCGCACCAGCCGCACCGCCCAACCGGCCTCGCTTTCGGCCAGGCGCAGCACGCGTTCGAGCACGGCATGGATGTTCAGCGCCGCATGCGCGCGCGGCGGCGCCGGCGTCAGCAGCTGATCGAGCAAGGCGGTCAGGCGATCGACCTCGCTGCCGATCAGCCCGACCAGCTCGCGCGAATCGCCGTTGCCGGCGTTGCCGTGATCGAGCCGCCGCGCCAGCAACTGCGCCGCGCCCTTCACGCCCGCAAGCGGATTGCGCAACTCGTGCGCCAGGCCCTTCAACGAGGCCGACAGCGCCGACGGCAGCAACAGCGCCGGATCGTCGCCGGGGAACTCGTCGACCGGATGCGCCTCCAGCAGCCAACCGCCGTCGTCGAGCCGGCTCAGCCACAGATCGGCGAAGCGCTCCTCGCCGTCGGCGTAGCGCAGGCGCGTGCGGCGCAGGCGCAGCGACTCGTCCATCGTGGTGCGTGCCAGGGCCGCGACCAGGCGCCCGTCGCCCGCGTCCAGGCCGGCCAACGGCCAGCCCGGCAGGCGCCGCGCGCTGACCCCGAGCCAGCGCGAGAACGCCGCATTGCAGCCCAGGATCGCCCCGCCGGCATCGCTCCAGGCCAGCGGCGTGGTGAGGCTGTCCAGGGCCGGCGCGGGGGCGGAATCGGGGGGCATTGCACCATCTTAGTGCAACTGGGGCGGCCTCGCCGCTGGCGCGAAAGGCGGCGGTGCCGGGTTTTTCATCCACCACGCCACGGCAGACCTGCGCGCCTGGCCCGCCACCGGCCGGGACCGTGCGTCCATCAGCGGAACTCGTCGAACCCGCACAGCCGACCCAGCGCTAGCGCATGAAGCGACGCACGGCCCCCGGATGTCGGAGGAATGCCTAGGCCGGAGCGTTCGCCGGATTCGGCGCCCAGTGGTCGGCAGCCACGCCGAACAACTCCTGCGCGCACTCCAGGGCCTCCTGCTTGGTCTTGAACCAGCAGTCGGCGGTGAAAAAACCTTCGGGCGCCATGACGAGGTTGTAACCCTGCTTCCTGGTGCCCTGGATCTCCAGCCGCACGTCGCATTCGGTGGCTATCGCGAAGCGTCCGCGGGCATCGTCGGCGGGGCCGAGGCCCCAGTGGTTCTTGCTTCCGAATATCTCGGATCTCACTGTCGCCACTATCGATTCCATTGGGCGCTCGTGTACGCGTCGGTCTGCCTGAAGTCGATGATACGCGGCCCAATACCGGCGACGGCAGGCATGGCGAATCCTGTGCGCCGCCCGCTTGCCGATGGCCTTGAACGGCAACAGGCAAACCTTGCGCCGATGTTGCCGGCGCGTTCCGGACGGTACCCGAACGAGCGTTCAAGTCGCTAGTCCGCTCCCGGACGCTATCGGACCCGGCGAATCTGCGGCGCTCGACCCGCAGCGGACACTACAATCGTCCCTGCGCCGAGCCGCCGACCGAATCGGAGAAGGCCATTGATCGAACTTCCCATAAGAGATCCTTGCGACCTTTGCGAGGGAATGGCCGGGCGCGAAGAACGGTGGGCGGTGGTGGAGGAAAGCGAACACACGCTCACCGTGGTCAATCCCTGGCAATTCGAACTCGGCCAGTGCTGCGTGATCACGCGCCGGCATGTGGCGACGCTGCTGGATCTTTCCGAACACGAATGCGGAGCCGTCATGGCCTCGGCCAAGCGGGTCGCGCAGGCGCTGGTCGGGGCGTATCGGCCCCTGGGAATACTCACGTTTCAGAACAACGGGGTCTACAGCGGGCAGGAAACGCCGCACTTCCATTTCCACGTCGTGCCCCGGCAGAAGGGCAGCGATTGGGGCATAGGGCCGCCGCAACTGGCCGCGTTCGATGGCGCCGGACGCCAAAAGGGCACCTCGCACGATCCAGGCGGAGATGCGCAGCGGCGGCAGCGGGTTCGAGTGCCGGCCAGGCAACTTACCGCGACCGCGGAGCTGATCCGTTCGAATCTGCCGGAATAGCCGGGTTTGCTGCGAAGCTCGTCCGCTCGGTCGACGGAACTCGTCGACCTTGCGCAGCATGCGGTCGACCAGGCGCTCCGGCGTGAAGCGGCGCAGGGCCCGGACCTGGTGCGATTGCGTGGAGCGTGACCGAACCGGCAGCCACCGATTTCACCCCGCGCGCAGCGATCGCGCTCGCTGCGAAAAATCGGAACGCGCAGCACGGCACGGCACGGCAGCGTTGAGCGTTCGTCGAACGACCGCTATCGCGCCTGCGGGCGATACCCGAGCGGAGGCCATCGCAGACGGCGCAGCCCCGACGCCACACCGGGGTCGTCGGCATCGGTCGTCAGCCAGAGCGTGCCTCGCTGATCGAAAGCGAGGCCTTCGACTTTGAAGCCGCCATCGAGTCGGCCCGTCCAGGTCACTTCCCCGTCGGGGTCGCAGGCGACCAGCACGGCCCCGGCGCATCGGCCGTCGTCGTAGGCGTTCGAGGTATTTTCCGCCACGGCGCTGAGCAGCCAGCCGCCTTCCGCGAGGGGAGTCGCATCGGTGATGCCGATAGGCACGTCGCCCATTCGGCCCAGGTCGAGTTCGGTGAAACGGACCGGCGGCACCTCCGCCTCGCCCTCGTCGGCCAGCAGGAAATCGATCGCCGGGGCCAGGTCGAGGCGAAAGCATCCGTTCACCGGCGCGCTCCGGTTGGCCCGGCTGAACAAGTACAAGCCACCGCCCTGCACCAGCCCGGCCTCGATGTTCAACTCTGCGACATGGCCGCGCAGCGCCTCGTGCAGACGCGTCAGGGACACCGCTCGCGCGGCGCCGCCAAGGCCACCGTTCGCGCCTAGATCGAGGACATAGGCGAAGTCGCGCTGCGCGCGCGAGCCGGAGCCCCAGGCGATCAGCATCGGTGGGCGGCCTTGGTCTCCCGGCACCTGGAACAGCGCCTCCAGATCCCGCTTCCGGCGCTTTCGCTCCGCCGGATCCGTCGGCAGCCGCGCCGCCAGCAGGGGCAGCATCCGCAAGGCCCCGGACTCCACGTCGGCGCTCGGCAATGCGATCAGGTGATTCTCGTCGTCGGCGACGATGTAGAACCAGTCGCCGGCGATCGCCAGGCCGCTGGCGGAGCTGATGTGCGGCTGGCCTCGGGGATGCGAGGCTGCGTCGATTTCGAGCGAGCGAACCAGGGTTGAGGCGATCATTGCAGGACGGGATGCGAGGGCTCTCGCATTATGTTCGCTTCGGCCCGGGAACAGGCATTCGCCGTTGGAGACTGCGCCGGTCGCTACGCATCACGCGCGCCCATAACGATTCGCCGGGAGCCCATCTCGAAGAGACGGACTCCCGGCGATCGCCACATCTGTGTGTTGCGCGCTACCGCTTACTTGGCCGCGCGCGCCGCGTCCGCGATCACGTCCGCCACCGCTTCCGGATCCGAGGCCATCGGCACATGGCTGGTCGGCAGCACCGTGGTCTTGGCCTTGAGCTTCTTGGCCAGCGCGCGCTGCGCGCCCGGGTCGATCATGCGGTCCTGGGCGGCGACGATGTACCAGGAGGGCTTCGCGGTCCAGGCGGCGACGGTCACCTTCTGAGCGAAGTTGGCGGCGCGCACCGGGCCTTGGGTGGCCGCGATCAGGTTGGCTTCCTGGGCGCTGACGTCCTGGGCGAAATCCTTGGCCACCGCATCCGCCGGCAGCGTCAGGTAGCCGTCGGCGTCCTGGATGACACGGGCCAGGCCGGGGCTGGCCGGGAAGGCCTGGGTGCCGTCGACCGAGGTCTCGCCCAGCGAGGGCGCGAACGAGGCGACGTAGACCAGCGACTTGACCTTGTCGTGGCCGCCGGCCTGGGTGATCACGGTGCCGGCCCAGGAATGGCCGACCAGCACGACCGGACCGGTCTGCGCGTCGATGACGCGGTTGGTCGCGGCGACGTCGTCTTCCAGCGAACTCAGCGGGTTCTGCACCGCGACGGCCTTGAGGCCCTTGGCCTGCAGCAGCGGGATCACCTTGTTCCAGGACGAGCCGTCGGCGAAGGCGCCGTGCACCAGCACCACAGTGGTGGCCGGGGCCGGTTCGGCGACGGCGGCCGGCTCGGCCGCCGAGGCGGTGGAGAGGGCCGCAGACAGGGCCAGGGCGAGCAGGGCGGACGAAACGCGGGGACGCGAGGTGTTCATGGGGTCTACTCCTGGGGGCTTGAGGTATGAATATCGCGATATCATTTATCGCGATAAGAATTAGACTACACCCCGCCAACTGCATGTCAAGATATTTTTTATCGTGATAATATTATTCGCGCTAAGTCATTGACCAAACAGGCATCGAGGACATCGCCATGGCCAGCAAGGCCCCCTTCCCGCTCGACGAACAGCTCTGCTTCGCCCTGTACGGCGCCGGCATCGCGATCAACCGCGCCTACAAGCCGCTGCTGGATGCGCTGGGGCTGACCTACCCGCAGTACCTGGTCCTGAGCGCGCTGTGGGAGAGCGACGGGCTCACCGTCGGCGCGATCGGCACGCGCCTGGCGCTGGAGCCGAGCACCATCACGCCGCTGGTCAAGCGCTTGGAGCTGGCCGGCCTGGTGGAGCGGCAACGCAGCGCGCAGGACGAGCGCCAGGTGCACGTGCGCCTGACCGCGGCCGGCCGCGAACTGCGCGCCAAGACCCGATGCCTGGCCGAGACCCTGGGCCAGCGCTCGGGCATGAGCGCGCAGGAGTTGGGCGCGCTGAATCGGCAGGTGCAGCGCTTGCGCGATGCGCTGTCCGCGCCTTTGGAGTGAGCCGGGGCGGCGCGCTCGCCTGCGCATAAGCTCGAAGTCGAACGCAAGCCGGAAGTGCAGCGCGGATCGAATGCCGCGCTCGCCGACCGTAGAGCGCTAGAGCGCGCTGACCATGACGTAGTAGCCGTCGGGATCGCGCAGGGCGAACTCTTCGGTGCCGGTGTTCGGATTCACGTTCGGTTCCTCCGCCAGTGTCGGCACCAGTGCCCGTGCGCGCAGCAGCGCCTGAGCGAAATCGTCGACGCGAAAGAACAGCAGCAGACCGTTGCCCGGCGTGGCCTGCTCGGGGCTGGTCAGGCTGGGATGCTCGTGCGAGCCCCAGGCGTGCAGGCACAGCAGCACCGTGCCGTCGCTGTCGAGGATCTGGCCGAAATAGCTGTGCGCGGGCGCCGTCGCCGGCAGCCCCAGCAGGGATTGGTACCAGCGGAAACTGGAAGCCACGTCGGCGACGCCGATGATCGTCCATGTGCGTTTCATGAAGTCCTCCTGGTTCGGGCGCGGCGATGATTCAGCCCGACGCCTCGGATCGCGATGCGTGCACGCCATGCATGCGATGCAAGCCGGCCCGCCAGTCGAGCAGATCGCGGAATTCCCGGGCCAGCGCCGCGTCGTGCCAGCACGCGCGCTGCGCGGGGCCCAGGGCTTCGGGGCCGGAGGTCGGCACCACTGCTTCCAATAGCACCGACAGGGTGATGTCCGCGTAGCCGAAGCGCTTGAGCACGTAGCCCGTGCCCGAGCGCGCCAGGCCCTGGCGCAGCTCGAGCAAGGCGTCGCGGTGCGCGTCGCGAAAGGCCAGGTGCGCGTACTTGCGGTCCAGGCGTCGCGCCACCCGCCGCGCGACCGGCCGCAGCAGGAAGCGGCCGCGGGCCGGCAGGAACGGCACCGACTCGTCCAGGGCGCGCCCGTCGGCGAGCACGGCGCGGACCACGCGCGTCCTGGCGGCGGCCAGACCGCGCTCGCTGATGTCGTCCCATGCTTGGATATCGGCGAACTCGCCCAGACGCGCGTCGCCCGCGCACCGCGCCGCGTGTTCGGCGATCTTCCATGAGCCCTGGATCGCGCGCTCGCGCGTCAGCAGCACCGGCACCGACACCGGCCGCCGCCATTGGCCCAGGCGCCAGCGCAGCCAGGGCTCGCTGATGCCTGGAGTGTATTCGCGATAGCGGTAGCCGACGCCGCAGTGGTCCAGCGCCCATCGCGCCTTGAGGGTCCACGGAGAAAAGGCCTCGCCCACCAGCACTGCCGTGTCGTCCATCGTGAGTCGATCCTGGCCGCGGCCGTCGCCGCATCCCAGACGCCGCGGCGTCCGTCTCGGCACGAGTATGCGCCTTGTCTTGCGACCGCATCCGTCGCATCCTGAGGCGGTGAAGAAATCGCCGCCGACCGCCGCCGAACTCGCCATCCTGCGCATCCTGTGGCGGGACGGGCCGGCAACGGTGAAGCAGGTGCACGAGGCGGTCTACGCGGGCACGGACACCGGCTACACCAGCGCCCTGAAGATCCTGCAGAACATGCTGGCCAAGGGCCTGGTCTCGCGCAGCACCGATGCGCGCCAGCACGTGTACAAGGCCTCGGTCTCCGAACGCCCCACCCTCAACCGTCTGGTGCGCGGCTGGATGGACAGCGCGTTCTCCGGGTCGTCGCTGGCGCTGGCCATGCAGGCGTTGGATGCGCGCCCGATCGACCGACAGGAATTGGCGGAACTCAAAGCTGTCATCAAGCGGCTAGAAGCCGGCTCCGACTAAACCGCGGCCGATCGACCATGACACCCGCGACGCTGGCCTACGTCTTGGAGCTGCTGGCGTTCGCTTTGGGCGGGACGCTGCTGCAGGGATGCCTGCTGTGGTTGTCGTGGCGTTTGCTGAGCCGGATCCTGCCGGTCTCCAGGCCCGGCCTGCGCTATCGCATCGCCAGCGCCCACTACGCGCTGCTGGCGGCCCTGCCCTTGCTGACGATCGCCGGCTTCCATCTGCTGTTCGCCACCATGGGCGGCGAGATCTCGCGCGAGAAGCCGGCCGTAGAGCTCGCGCCGCTGGCGCACGATGCGACCTACCTGAATCTGCTGGCCGCGCTTGCGGCGTGCTGGCTGCTCGGCGTCGCCCTGCACCTCGCCAAGCTGGTCGGCGAACTCAGGCGCCTGGCGGCGCTGTCCCTGGGCGCGCCGCCGGCGGCCCTGGTCGCCGCCGTCGATCGCCTGCGCAGGCGCTGCGGCATGGCTGCCGGTATCGAAGTCCGCATCGCGCGGGTCGCCGGCCCGCAGGTCGTCGGCCTGCGCCGCGCGCTGCTGATGGTGCCGGCGGATTTCGCGACCGGCCTGGCCGAGGCCGAGCGTGAGGCGGTGCTGCTGCACGAGTTGGCGCATGCGCGCCGGCGCGATTTCGCCTGGAATCTGCTGCAACGGCTGGGCCTGACGCTGGTCTGGTTCCATCCCGCGGCCTGGGCGCTGTACCGCGGCCTCGCCTTCGAGCGCGAAGCCGTTTGCGACGCCGCGGCCGTCGGCCACGGCGCCGCGCCGGGCAGGCTGGCGCAGGCGCTGTTGCGCCTGGCCGAGGGATCCGGCCGGCGGACGGTCGCGATGGCGTCTTCCGGCGGCGCCGCCTTGAGCGAACGCCTGCATCGCCTGCTGGCGCCCGCCGCGGCACCGGCCTCCCGGTTGCGGCGCGCCGCCGTCGCGGCCGGCGTGCTGGCCGTATGCGGCGTCGCGGCGGGACTCGCCGAGCCGGGGCTCCACGCCGCGCGCATGCGCGAGCTATATATCGCCAGCGGTTTCGGGCCCACGGTGGTCGTCAATGCGCGCGATCCGGCCGGCCGCTTCGCCTTGCGCATCCGCCAGGGGCGGGTCGTCCAGGCCTCCATCGAGCAGCACTCGGTGCCGGCCGAACGCATCATCCAGCACGGCGACACCGTGGTCCTGCTGGGCTCGAACCGGCGCCCCGCCGTGTCCTTGCGGGTGTTCCCCAATGGCCGGATCCGCTGGAATGCGCGCGGCTAGCACTCGCCGCAACCCTGTTATACGATGCGCGTCGTAGATAAATACGACAACCATCGTAGAGAGACCGCATGGACCTGCTCGCCGGCATCACCCGTCTTGCCCTGGCCATCGCCGTGGGCGCCTTGCTGGTTCCCGCACCGGCCGGCGCGGCCGCGGACCCGGCCGAAGCCGCGCGCGTCTTCGCCGAAGCCCAGGCCCTATGCGACCGCGACGGCGGCCAGCTCTGGGGGGCTTCCTTGTGCGGCCCGATCCTGCTGGTCGATTACACCGACCGATCGGTGGTGGCCAACGCCGCCGATGCGCAGGGTCAGTTGGTCGCCACCGGCAAGGTCTACACGGGCACGCTGCCCGACAGTGTGATCATCGCCAACACCCCCACCGAATGGGCGGGCGTGCGCTGGACGCAGTTGCTGTGGCCCCTGCCGACCGAGGACGGCAAGCGCCATGTGCTGATCGCGCACGAACTGTTCCATCGCATCCAGCCGGGCTTGGGGCTCAGCCGCAACGAAGTCGGGAACCGCCACCTGGACACGCTCGAAGGCCGCTACCTGCTGCAGCTGGAGTGGCGCGCCCTGGCCAAGGCGGTCGGCGCACCGACGCCGGCCGAGCGCCGGGCGGCCGTGGCCGACGCGCTGCTGTTCCGTCGCGAGCGCCATCGCCTGTTCCCGCAGGCGGCGCTGGAGGAAGGCCTGCTCGAAATCAACGAAGGCGTGCCCGAGTACACCGGCGTGCGCCTGGGGTTGAGCGATCCGCAGGCGCGCATCGCCTACGCGCAATACGACCTGTCCGCGTTCGCGCAGGCGCCGAGTTTCGTGCGCTCCTTCGCCTACGCCACCGGCCCCGCCCTGGGCCTGTTGCTGGACGAGACCGACCCGGCCTGGCGCGGCAAGCTGGGCTCCGGGCAGCGCCTGGACCAGCTGCTGAGCTTGGCGATGCGATTGCCCGATTCGGACCTTGGCACCCTCAAGACGCGCGCCGCACAGTACGACGACGGGACGCTGCGGGCGTCGGAAGAATCGCGCGACCGCCAGCAGCGCCGACAGGCCGCGGACTGGAAGGCGCGCCTGGTCGACGGCCCGGTGCTGATCGTTCCGCTCAAGAAGAGCAACCGGCAGTTCAACCCGCAAACCCTGGTGCCGCTGGACGAGTTGGGCATGGTCTATCCGACGATGCGATTGACCGGCGAATGGGGCGCGCTGGAAGTCGAAAGCGGCGGCGCGCTGCTCACCGCCACGCAGGCGACGGTGTCCGCGTCCGGCATGGACCGTACCGCGCTCAAGGGCGAGGGTTGGCGGCTGGATCTCAAGCCGGGCTGGTCGGTGCGGGCCGGCGATCGAAACGGCGATCTGATCGTGGCCCCCACGGCCGAGAAATAGCCCCATCGGCGATGCGCCCGACGCGGGGCCCGGCACAGCCGCGCATCGGGTGCTGCGGCCGGGCGATCCGCCACTTGCGCGTCAACGCAAGCGAAACGGCGGCCGCGGAACGTCCTCGCAGGCGCTCGATTCGATGCCTCGCGTCGAGCCCTCGCGTACGAAGCGCTCGTAGCGCCGGGCGATGCAGCCGCTCCATTCGGTGTGGCCCTGATTGCGCGCGACGATCTCGACGCGATCCGCAAACGCCTGCGCGACCCGCTGCGTGAACCACAGCGGCGATGCGCCGTCGCTGTCGCCGGAGACGAACAGGACGGGCCGCTGCGAGCGCGGCGGTCGGCGGTATTGCGCGGGCAAGGCGGGCTTCGGCCAATGCGCGCAGGCGGCCATCTGCTCTCGCACCCGGTAATCGCCCAGGAAGGTGCCTTGGGTCTGCGCGGCGATGTCGCGTTCGTCGATGAAGGCCACGTCTTCGCGGCAGGTCACGGTCAGGAACAAGCCCACGCTCAGCGCCGATGGCATGTCGCGCGCATTGTCCAAGATGCCGTCGACGATGGGAGTCCAGTTGCCCGCATGGGCCTGGTGGATCAGCCAGGGCAGTTCCGCGGCGGTGGCGGGGCGATAGAGGCGCGAACGGAACCATTCGGCGACCCGGCCCTGCGACAGGCGTATCGCGGCATCGCTGCCCGGCGGCGCCAGCTTCGCTTCGCCCCGGGCCAGGCGCGCCGCGATCGCGCCGAACTCCTCGCGCAGCCGAGGAAACGCCGCGCGGCAGTCCGCGTCGGCCTCGCAGGAACGCAGCATGCGCTCGAGCTGGTCCTGCGCGGTCTTGGCCATGGTCATGGGCGTGGCCACGTCCAGCGGCACCACGCTGCCCAGGTAGGCGGTACGCACGCTGTCGGGATACAGGCGCATGAACACCTGCGCCGCCCGCGTGCCGTAGGAACCGGCACTGAGGTTGAGGGGGCCGTAGCCCAGCGCGCGCCGCACGCGTTCGAGATCGTGGGCGACGTTTTCGTAGGTGTACTGGCTCAAGTCCGCGCGCGCGCGCAGCTCGCGCGCGCAACGCTGCGCCGCCTCGGGCGGAAACAGATGGTGCAGGCGGGTCGCGGTATCGGCGCCGGCGTGCAGGTCGCAGCGCAGGGCGCCGGAGCGGCCGGTGCCGCGCTGGTCCAGCAACAGGATGTCGCGATGGCGGCGCAGCCCGGGGAGCCGCTGCGCGTACACCGCCGCCGCGCTGATGGCGTCCTCGCCAGGACCGCCCATCAGCGGGACGATGGGATCGCTCGTCGCCGCGCCCTGCGTGGCCGGGAGCACGGCGAAATGCAGGGTCAGCCGGCGGCCGCGCGGGCGGCCCGCGTGTTCGGGCACGTCGAGTTGGCCGCAATAGGCGCGCTCGGCGAGGCCGGGCAGTTCGCAGGGCTTGAGCTCGCGCGCGGATCCGTCCGCTGCGCGCTGGATGCGCGCGGCGGAGGGACCGCCCGCGAATGCGGATGCGCAGCAGGCGGTCAAGGCCAGGATCGCCGCCGCCGTCCGTCCAACGCTGCCGTGCAGGCTCATCAGCGCACCTCCTGCGTTTGCCGTTCGCGCGGAATCGATGGATAGCACCAGTCGGGACGCGCGGTTGCGACGGCGCTATGCGCGCGGGCTTCGCGACCGCGGCCATTGGCCCAGCGGCGCCATCGCGTTTCGCGCTGCGACGCGATTGTCCGACAGCGCCCGCCTAGCCGTGATGAAGCCCGTCTGGCGGTGGCCGGCCAGCGCGCCCGAATACGGCGGTCATTCCTTCAGGTAGTAGGTCACCGAATCGGCCTCGGGGATCGCCACCGTCAGTCCGCGCACCTTGCCCCAGGCGTCGCGGCGGAAATCGAACACGATGGTGTAGATGCCGCCGTAGACGTAGCGCGCGGGTCCCAGCGAATGCAGCGCCACCGGCTGCTGCTCGCGTCCCGGCAACAGCAGTTGGACGGCGTCGCCGGCGACGTTCACGCGCAGGGCGCCGTAGTCGAAATTGTCGGCGGTGGCGCGACGCAGGTCCATCGGCACCTGGGTGTCGAGGCGGTACGCGCCGATGAAGTCGGAAGACGGCGGCAGCCGCGGCGCCACCGCCTGCACCGACGGATGCGCGCCCGGTGCGATCGCATCGGCCAGGGCGTTGCGGATTTCGTCGATCAGCGCGCCGCCGTTGCTGGCGTTAGTCAGGACCACGTAGCCGTCGCCGGTTTCCGGATAGCCTTCCATGAGCGCCAGGTAGCTTTCGTTGGCGCCCATGTGGAAGAAGTAGCGGTCCGGGCCCGAACCTCCCAGGCGCGGGCCGAGGCCGAACACGCTGGGCGAGACCTCGGTCATCATCGCGGTGGCCAGCGCCTGCGGCAGGAAGTCGCCGCGGCCCTGGTAGCTCTTGATCAAGCCGCCGACCAGGCGGCCCAGGTCGTTGGCGCTGGTCCACAGCCCGGACGCGCCGCCCTCGCCGAAGCTTTCCCAGCCGCGCGGCAGCGCCACCGGGTCGCCGTCGCTGTCGTGCGCCTTGGCGATATTGCCGTGCGCCGGCGAGAGCGGACTTTCGAAGGTGCTGCGGCGCATGCCCAGCGGCGCGAACACCTGTTCGCGTGCCAGCGCCTGCAGCGATTGGCCGCTCACGTCTTCGAGCACCAGTTGTTCCACGGTGACGCCGCCGCCGGAGTAGTCCACGACCGAGCCCGGCACATGCTTGAACCGGACCGGCTCGCCCTTGGCAGGCGCCTGTCCCTCGAGCACCTGCACCAGGGTCGGCAGCGGTTCCTGCGGCTGGTAGTCGGCGAAGCCGTGCACGCCCAGGCCGGAGGTGTGCGACATCAGCATGCGCAGATTCACGCGCGGCTGCGGCGGCTCGGCGGAGGCCGGCAGCTTCCAGCGCTTGAGGTAGTCGCCTACGTCGCGATCCAGATCCAGCCGGCCCTGCGCGACCAGGCGCAGGCCGGTGGCCGCGGTCGCCACCTTGCTGATCGATCCCACCGAGAACAGGGTGTCGCCGTCCACCTTGTCCTGGGTGCCGGCCTCGCGCAGGCCGTAGCCGGTGGCGCGCACGACCTCGCCGTTGCGGATCAGCGCGATCGCCACTCCGGGCACGTTGTAATGGCGCATGCGTTGCGCCAACGACCAGCGCGGCGGCGCTTCGCCCGCGGCGATCACGCTGGGGCGCAGGCCGTGATCGAGGGCCGCGAAGGGATCCGCGGCCGCCGGCGTCTGCGCCTGCAGCGGCGCCGCCGCGGCGCAGACCAGCCAGGCCAGGCCGCGCAGGCGCATCGCCCAGCTCGCGCGCGATGCGCCCGATTCACGAACGATAGAATCGATAGGCATGGCGGAGGCTCCTTGCGGGTGAACGGAACACCACCATAGGCGCCGCCGCCGTCCTGGCGATGTGCCGCTGGTAACGCGCGGACACCGGCCTGCCGCAGCGCCGGCGCTTTGCGCTAAGCCGTTGCCGCGCTCGCCGCGCGACGGGAGGCGTAACGCCCGTACATCACCACGGCGGCGGCGGGCAGGTACATCATCAGGCCGTACATCAACGCCGGCACCGCGATCTGCTCGGACTTCATCAGGCTCAGGGCGAGCAAGGCGGCCAGGGTGGCGTTCTGCACGCCGACTTCGATGCCGATGGTCAGCGCATCCGGCAGGCTCAAGCGCATCAGACGGCCCAAGGCGACGCCGCCGGCGGTGGCGCCGCAGGCCAGCGCGAAGGCGGGCAAGCCGACGCCGCGCAGCAGGGTCGGCAAGCGGTCCCATTGCTGGACGATCAGCGCGACGATGATCGCGAACAGCACCAGCAGGGCGAAAACGCCGGTCCATTTCTCGATCCGCAATGCGAACGCCGGCACGAACCGGCGCACGCCCATGCCGACCAGGATCGGCACCAGTACCAGCGCGGCCAGGTGCAGCGCGGTACTGCGAAACGGCACCTGCAGGTCCGCGCGTTCGCCGGCGAACCACTGCAAGGCCAGGTTGACCAGCAAGGGCACGCTCAGGAAAGTGACCAGGCCGCTGATCACGGTGAGGCTGACCGCCAGGGCGACGTTGCCGCGCGCCAGATAAGTGAGCGCGTTCGACGAGGAACCGCTGGGACAGGCGGCCACCAGCACCAGGCCGACCGCGAATTCCGGCGGCAACGCGAACGCCCAGGCGATGAAGAAACCCAACGCGGGCAACCAGACATAGTGGCCGAGCACGCCGACCAGCACGGGCTTGGGGCTTTGGCCGATGCGCAGAAAATCCGCGGGCGTCAGCGACATGCCGATGCCGGCCATGATCAGCGCGATCGCGATCGGCAGCAGCACCTGCAACAACTGGCTGTTCTGCATACCTGTTTACCCCTGCGCTGAAGATGGGACGACGGGATGGCCTGCGAGCGCCGCCATCGGGATTGATGCCCCGAACCGGCGGCCAGGTCAACCGCGGGTCGCGCTCAAGCCGTCGCCACGCGCTCGGTCCGGTCCAATCGCGCCTGCACGAGACGGGCCAGTTGCTCGGCGTAGCGCAGGTTGAGCATCAGCGCGTGCTCGCAAGGCAGGTCGTGCACCTGCAGCGCGCCGCGCACGTAAGGCGCCCAATATTGCGGCGAATGCGGGGCCGGCCCGCGCGGCGGCGCGGCGCGGATCAGCAGCAGGTCGCAATCCAAGGGCACGGGCCGGTAGCGGTCGGCGATGGCGAAGGTGTTGGCGCCGGTGTCCGGGTCGAACAGGATGGGGGAGATGTCGTAATAGCCCTCTTCGATCTCGGCGATCACCCGCGGCGGCGCGCGCGCGGCGCCGTCGCCCTCGTCGTGCCCGTCCGGCCCGGCGCCCTCGTCTTCGGTCTCCAGCTCCGGCACCAGCGCCGGCTGCGATTCGGCTTCGAACTGTCCGGGGAAGAAGTCGATCACGCACAGCAGCGATACGCATTCGCCTTGCGCCTCCAGGCAGGCGGCGACGGCGCTGGCGATGGCGCCTCCCAGGCACCAGCCCAACAGCCGATACGGGCCTTCGGGCTGCAGCGCGCGCATCTGGCGCACATAGTCGGCCGCCATGGCTTCCACCGATTCGGGCAGATAGCCGGCCTCGCGCAGGCTGCGCGCCTGCAGGCCGTGTATCGCATAGTCGCCGCCGAGGTAGCGCGCCATGCGCCGATAGGGCCAGCTCAGGCCGCTGCCCGGATGGAAGCAGAACAAGGCCGGCCGCGCACCCGCACGGATGCTCAGGACCGGCGCCAGCAGAGCCGGCGGAATCTCGGCCAGGATGGGCGTATCGCCGTCGTCCTGGTCCGCGGCCGCGCCCAGGCGCGCCGCGCTGCGGTGCGCCAGCACCTGACGCGCCGACACCGCCAGGCCTTCGCGCGCGGCCAAGGCCGCCACCCGCACCGCACTGAGGCTGTCGCCGCCCAGAGCGATGAAATCGTCGTCCGGACCGATCACGTCCGCGTCCAGGCCCAGCACCTCGGCGAAGACCCCCGCCAGCACTTTCTCCTGCGGCCGCCACGATACCGGCGCGCTGGCTGCGCCGACGGCCGGCTCGGGCAGCGGCAATGCCGCGACGTCGACCTTGCCGTTCGCGGTCAACGGCAGCCGCGCCAGCACCAGCCATTGGGCGGGATGCATGTAGTCGGGCAACTGCGCCGCCAGCGCTGCGGCGGTGGCGCGCAACCAGTCGGCATCGTCGTCGCGGGCATCGGCGCGCGCCACGTAGGCGAGCAGGCGCTTGCCGCCCGCGCGGTCCGCGACCGCGCGCACCGCCGCCTGCGCCACGCCCGGCAGCCGGGCCAGGCGCGCTTCGATCTCGCCCGGCTCGACCCGGAAGCCGCGCAGCTTGATCTGGCGGTCGGCGCGGCCGAGAAAGCACAAAGCCCCGTCGGCGCGCCGCAACACACGGTCGCCGCTGCGATAGAGCCGCTCGCCCGGCGCACCGTAGGGGGCGGCCACGAAACGCTGCGCGGTCAGTTCGGGACGCCGCAGGTAGCCGCGGGCGACGCCGGCGCCGCCGATCCACAGTTCGCCGGCCACGCCCGGCGCCACCTCGCGCTGCGCCTCGTCGAGCACGCGCACATAGCCGCCGTCCAGCGGCAGGCCGATCGGCACCTCGTCCTCGTCGCTGCGCAATCGAGGCAATTCGCACAAGGTCGCGAAGACGGTGGTCTCGGTGGGGCCGTAGCCGTTGAGCACGCGCAGGCCCGGGCAGCTGACCTGCACCCGGCGCACCGCGGCGGCGGCGACCGCGTCGCCGCCGGCGATCACCTGGCGCAGCCCGCGCAGGCTGGACGCGGCCTCGGCCGCCAGCGCGTGGAACAGGCCGGCGGTCAGCCACAGATCGGTGACGCCGTGCTCGGCGATCGCACGCCGCAGCGCGCTCGCGTCCAGCGCGCCCGGCGGCGCCACCACCACCGCCGCGCCGTTGAGCAGCGGCGTCCACAGTTCGTAGGTGGACGCATCGAACGCGGGCGAGGAATGCAGCAGCACGCGCGCATCGGCGGCCTCGCGCCAGCGGCGGTGACGCGCGAAGGCGACGACGTTGCCGGCCGTGGTGCAGATGCCCTTGGGCCGACCGGTCGACCCGGAGGTGTACATCACATAGGCCAGCTGCGCGGGATCGTCTTCGCGCCGCGGCGCAGCGACGGCGTCGGACAAGGGCGCATCGGCATCGACGGCGAGACGCTCCAGGCCCTGTGCGAACACGGGCGGCGCCGCGCCAGGCTCGTGCAGCACGATGCGCGCGCCGGTCTCGGCCAGCATCCGCCGCTGCTGCTCCGGGGCGGCGCCGACGTACAAAGGCAGATAGGCGCCGCCGGCCTTGGCGATCGCCAACAGCGCGATCGGCAGCGCCAGCGAGCGTTCCATCCACACCGCCACCAGCTGTTCCGGCCCCACGCCCAAGACCTGCAGCCGCCGCGCCAGATCGTTGGCGCGCGCATCGAGTTCGCGGTAATCGATCCGCCTGGCGGCGGCGATCAGGGCGGTACGCGTCGGCGTCAGCGCGGCCTGGCGTTCGAACGCGGCCGCGGGCGTCGCCGGCTCATCCGGCCTGCCTGCTTGCCTGGATTGCCGACCGTCCATGCCGCTCTCCGCGCAGTCCCTGCGCCCGCGATCGATGGTAACGGCAAAGCGGCGCGTCCACTACCGGGCGGGCCGCGCCGACGGAATGCGGCGGACGCGCGCGTCAGGCGGGCGCGCGGTCGGCGACGCCGCTCACGCCGGCGTGCTTGGCGCAGTGCGCGCAGCAATAGAAGGCGCTGCCGCTCTCCACGCCGTGGCCGATGATGGGGCAGTGGCAATGCGCGCAGCGCGGCGCCAACGCGTAGATCGCGCATTCGAAGGAATCGAAGGTGCCGCCGCGGCCGGCCGCCATGTCGACCCGGAAGGACTTGTCGTAGTCGTTGCCGCAAACGTCGCAGATCGCCATGACGCGCTCCCGTCGGAAACTGCCGACCACCCTAGCCGCCCGCGGGTTAAGCGCGACTGTTGCCGGCGTTAGCGCGCCGTGTACGGGCGCGCCCGGCTCAGGACTTGGCTGGCGCCACCGGCGGCTTGACCCGCACCTTGTCGCCCTCGGCCAGCAAGGCGTTGGGCGCCTGCACCACGGTCTCGCCGGGCGCCAGCCCGGACACGATCTCGATCTCGCCGCCGAGGTTGCGGCCGAGACCGACGCTGCGGAACTCCAGGGTCGAATCCTTGCGCAGCGCGACCACGCGCGGGCCGGCGCCGCCTTGAAGCACCGCCGAAACCGGCACCAGCACCGCGGGCGCCGCGCGCGCCACTTTCAAACGCACTTCGCCGACCATGCCGGCGGGAATGCGGCCGTCGGCATTGGCCAGGCGCAGCTCCACGCGCATCGCGCCCAACTCGCGCGACAGGCTCTGCGCGCTGCGCGCGACTTCGGCCTGGAAGGTCTCGCCCGGCAGCTCCGGGAAACGCACTTCCGCCTGCAGGCCGGCATGCACCTGCAGCGCCGCGCTCTGCGGCACGTCGACCACGATGCGCAGGGGATCCAGCGCGCTGATCTCGAACATCGGCGTCGCCGAGGCGGCCGAGTCGGCGACCACGCGATCGCCGCGTTCGATGTTGCGCGCCGAGACTACGCCGGCGAACGGCGCGCGCACGCTCTGGAACGCGCTGCGCTCGCGCGCGCTGGTCAGGCGCGCCTCGGCGGCCGCGCGCGCGGCGTCGGCGGCATCGCGATTGGCCTTGCGGTCGCTGTACATCTCCTTGGAGATCGCACCGGAACCCACCAGGACCTGGGCGCGGTCGAAGTTGACCTGGGCCAGTTCGCGGTCGGCGTTGGCCTGGCCGAGGTCGGCGACGGCCTCGCGCACGGCCTGATCGACTTCCGGCGCCGAGATCGTCGCCAATACCTGCCCGGCGACCACGCGATCGCCGAGATCGGCCTGGCGCTCGCGCACGAAGCCGGTGGCGCGCGCATAGATCTGCGCCGATTCGCCGGCGTAGGCGCGCGCCGGCAGGCGCAGTTCGAGTTCGCCCTCGGCGGCTTTGGCGGGCACCGCCAGCACTTCGGGCAGGCCGCGCGCCGGCACGGTCTCGGCATCGCTGCGGCCGCAGCCGGCGGCCAAGGCGGCGGCGAGGGCGATGCCCAGGGCCAGTGCGGTGCGCGCGGCGATATGCGCGCTAGGGTCGGTCTTCGTCTTCATGGCGTCGCTCCTGCCCCGGCGATGCCGGCGGCGGCGGTGGATTCGGCGTGCGCGTGTCGCGCGGCGCGCCGTTTGATATGGCGGCCGAGCACGGCCAGGATCGAGGGCACCAGCACCAGTGTGGCCGGCGTGCCGAACAGCAGGCCGCCGATCACCGCGCGGCCCAGCGGCGCGTTCTGTTCGCCGCCCTCGCCCAGGCCGATCGCCATCGGCACGATGCCCAGCACCATCGCGCTGGCGGTCATCAGCACCGGGCGCAGGCGCACCGCGGCGGATTCGTAGGCGGCCAGTTCGGGGTCGTGGCCTTCGGCGATCAGGCCGCGCGCGAAGCTGGTAACCAGCACGCTGTTGGCGGTGGACACGCCGATCACCATCATCACGCCCATCAGCGCCGGCACGCTCAGCGGCGTGCCGGTGACGAACAGACCGACCGCGGCGCCGGCGATCGCCACCGGCAGGCCCGACATCGCCACCAGCGGCTGGATCCAGGACTGGAAGTTCACCACCAGCACCAGGAACACCAGCACCGCCGACATCAGCAGGCCGGCCGCGAGTTCGCCGTAGGCGCTCTGCATCTCGCCGGCCTGGCCGGCGATCTCGATGCGGTTACCGGGCTTGAGGCGGCCTTCCATCTCGTGGGTGATCGCGGTCAAACGGTCGTAGACCGAACCCAGGTCGGTGCCCTGCACGTTGGCCAGCACGCTGATCGTCGGCGCCAGGGTGGTGCGGCCGATGCTGGCCGGCACCGTGCGCGGGGTGACCGTGGCGATATTGCGCAACAGCACGGCCTGGCCGTTGGGCCCGATCCGCAGCGGCATGTTCAACAGGGTGTCGATGTCGCCCAGGCGCGCCGGCGGCGCCTGCACCTGCACGGTGTAGGCGATCGCGTTGACGGTGTCGGTCCAGTACACCGGCGACACCGTGCCGGCCGAGCCCAGCACCGCCAGCACGGCGCGGCTGGCCTGCTGGGTGTCCAGGCCGAGCTGGGCGGCGCGGGTGCGGTCGATCCTGACCTGGTATTCGGGCAGGTCCAGGACCTGGCGCAGGGCCACGTCGACCGCGCCGGGCACCTGGCGCAGGCGTTGTTCGATCTCGCGCGCGAGGGCGAGGTTGCCGGCGACGTCGCGGCCGACCAGGCGCACCTCGAACGCGGCCGCGGCGGAGCCGGCCAGGGTCCGGCTGGTCGCGTCCGGCGGCCGCTCGAACACCTTCACGTCGGGGAATTTCTGGGCGATGCGCTCGCGCACCTGGCGCAGGTAGACGCTGCTGGGCCCGTGCGGACTGCGCAGCTGCAGCATCACCTCGGCTTCGAAGGAACCGACCACGGCGCTGTCGACCAGGGCCAGGTTGACCGCGTCGGGCACGCCGATCTGTTCGTAGACGGTCTGCAGTTCCTGCGGCGGGATGATCTTGCGGATCTCGCGCTGGATCTGGGTCAGGCGCGCCGAGGTTTCCTCCAGGCGCATGCCCGAGGGCATGCGCACCTGCAGGCGCAGCTGGCCGGCATCGACTTGCGGGAAGTACTCGCGCCCCAGCAGCAGCGCCGAGCCCGCGCCCAACGCGACCAGCAACAGCGCCGCCAGCGCCAGCACGCCGCCGTGGTGGCCCAGCCGCAGCAGCAGCGCGTGGTGGCGCTCGCGCAGGCCGTCCAGGGTGTGCTCGACGCGGTGGTTGAGCGCCAGCAGCGCCTTCTCCGGCGCCCAACGCGGCTGCTTGCGGCTTTGGATGTCGGCCGGCAGCAGCAGATAGCACAGCACCGGGATCAGGGTGCGCGAGAGCAGGAACGAGGCCGCCATGGCGAAGATCACCGCCAGCGCCAGCGGCGTGAACACCCAGGCCGACAGGCCGGTCATCAACAGGATCGGCGTGAGCACGATGCAGATCGCGACCGTGGAGACGAATTCCGGGAACACCACCTCGCGGGCGCTGTCGAGGATGGCGGTGCGCACGTCCTTGCCCAGGGCGATGTTGCGGTTGGTGTTCTCCACGTCGACCACCGCGTTGTCGACCAGGATGCCGATCGCCAGCGCCAGGCCGCCCAGGGTCATCACGTTGAAGGTGTAGCCCAGCAGGTGCAGCAAGGCCACCGAGGCCAGCAGCGCCAGCGGTATCGCCGACAGCACGATCAGGCTGGAGCGCCAGGAGCCGATGAACACCAGCACCACCAGCGCCACCAGCAGGCCGACCAGCAGCGCTTCGTGCTGGATCGAGCCGATCGCGTGGTCGACGAACACCGACTGGTCGAAGATCGGTTCGATGCGCATGCCCGGCGGCGCCGAGGCCTCGATCTCGGGCAGGCGCTCGCGCACCGCGCGCACGATCTCCACCGCCGAGGCGCCGCCCAGCTTGATCAGCGCCACCGACACCGCGCTGGAACCGTCCATGCGCGCGACGTTGGTCTGCAGCGCGCCGCCGTCGCGCACCGAGGCGACGTCGCGCACGTAGATGACGCTGCCGTTGCGGGTGACCACCGGCAGGTCGAGGAATTCGGCGGCGGTCGCCGGGCTGGTGTCCAGCGAGATCTGCAGCTCGCGCGCGCCTTCGCGGATCGCGCCCGAGGGCAGGGTCGGGCTGCCGCGCTCCAGCGCCGTGGTCACGTCGTTGGAGGTCAGGCCGTAGGTCTGCAGCGCGGCCGGGTCCAGGTCGACCATGATCTGGCGCGCCGCGCCGCCGTACGGCAGGGTCATGCGGATGCCGGGGATGGTCTGGATCTGCGAGCGCAACTGCAGGCGCGCGTAGTCGTAGAGCTGGGCTTCGGTCAGCGAATCGGAGGACAGCACCAGCTGCAGCACCGGCGTGCTGGAGACGTTGTTGCGCACCACCAGCGGCGGCGAGGTGCCCGGCGGCATGCGCCGCAGGATGGTTTGCGAGACCGCGGTGATCTGGCCCAGGGCGCGGTCCAGGCTGACCGTGGGCTGGAAGTCGATGCGCACGATGCTGGCGCCGTTGATGGTCTCCGAGCGCACTTCCTTGAGGTCGTCGACCGTGTTCATGATCGCGACCTCGGAGAACGAGGTCAGCTTGGCCGCCATGTCCGCCGCCGGCAGGCCGTTATAGGTCCAGACCAGGTTGATCGAGGGGATGCCGACCTCGGGCAGGATGTCGGTGGGCATGCGCCGCGCCGACATGCCGCCGAACAGCAGGATCAGGATAGCCAGCACGCCGATGGTGTAACGGCGGTCGAGCGCGTATTGAACGATCCACATCGCGACGTATCCCGGTGCGAGGGAACCTCGGCCGGGGCGTCGGGGCGGGCGCAGGCGCGCTACGCCGGGACGGGACCGGTCGGGTCGGGGGGTGAAACTACGTTAGGCGCCCAGGCCCCCGCGCAGTTAGTACGATGCTGTCGAATCGTTGCCCAATCCTGCAATTTCGCCGGCCACCCCTGCCTAAGGGCAGGATCCGCAAACATAATCCCCCCATCCCTGCCGGATGCTGGAAGCCATGAACGCCAACACTTCCGCCGAGTCTGCCGCCCGCAATGGGGTTTGCGCCCCGCAGGCGGAGCTGGCCGACCGGATTGCCCGATTGACCCTCGAGGACGGCGTGCATCCGACCGCCGTCCCGCAGCTGTACCTGATCCGCTCCAGCACCCCGACGCCGTGCAAGCCGACCCTGTACGAGCCGCGTTTGTGCATCGTCGCGCAGGGCAGCAAGGTGGCGATGCTGGCCGGCGAGACCTACCACTACGACCCGCTGAACTACCTGGTGGTGTCGGTGACCCTGCCGATGATCGGCCAGATCACCGAAGCCACGCCGGACAAGCCCTATCTCTGCCTGCGCCTGGACATCGACCCGGACGAGATCGCCGCGCTGATCCTCGACGCCGGCCCGCAGGCGCCGTCGACCGGCATCGACCGCGGCCTGTACGCCGCGCGCGTGAACGCGCCGCTGCTGGACGCGGTGCTGCGCCTGATGCGCCTGCTGGAAACGCCGGCCGACCTGCCGGTGCTGGCGCCGATCGCGCTGCGCGAGATCTTCTACCGCGTGCTGGTCGGCGACCTCGGCCACCGCCTGTGCGACCTGGCGATGGCCGACACCCGCTCGCACCGGATCGCGCGCGCGGTCGAGATGCTGCGCCAGCAGTACCTGCAGCCGCTGAGCATCGACGACCTCGCGCAGTCGGTGCACATGAGCACCTCCTCGCTGCACCACCAGTTCAAGGCGGTGACCACGATGTCGCCGCTGCAGTTCCAGAAGCAGCTGCGCCTGCACGAGGCGCGCCGGCTGATGCTGATCGACGGCATCGAGGCGGTCGCGGCCGCGCACAAGGTCGGCTACGAAAGCGCCTCGCAGTTCAGCCGCGAGTACAAGCGCCTGTTCGGCGCGCCGCCGCGTTCGGAGATCGATCAGGTGCGCAGCGCGCGCCTGGGCTGAGCGCGCCGGCTCAGTCCATGCATACGGCCTCGACGTTGTGGCCGTCGGGGTCGATCAGGAACGCGGCGTAGTAGCTCGGGCCGTAGTCCGCGCGCAGGCCGGGGGCGCCGTTGTCGCGGCCGCCGGCCTGGACGCCGGCGGCGTGGAAGCGGTCGACGCTGGCGCGATCGGGCGCGCGCAGGGCGATGTGGCTCTGGCCCTGGGCGGCGGCGTCTTCGTACAGCCACAGCGCGGGCGCGCCGGCCGGGCCGAGCCCGGCGCCGCCCTCGTAACGCGAGTCCAAGCGGTGGCCGAGCGCGCCCAGCGCGGCTTCGTAGAAGCGCAGGCTGGCGTCGAGATCGCGGACCTTCAGGCCGATATGGTCGTACATGGCGGAACCTCCTCGAATGGAGGCTCAGCTTGCGGCGTAGGCGCGGATGCGTTCTTGGAGAATCTTGCGGTCGCCGCGCGCGGCGCGCCGGAAGCCGCGCGGCGAGACCCCGGCGGCGCGGCGGAAGGTGCGCACGAAGTTGGACAGGTCGGCGAAGCCGCTGTCGTAGGCGACCTCGGTGATGGGCCGGCGCTCGTCGGCCAGCAGCGGCACCGCGCGCCGCAGGCGCGCACGCAGCAGGTACTGGTGCGGGGTCACGCCGAGCACGGCCGAGAACAGGCGCAGGAAATGGAAGGCGCTCAGGCCAGCGCCGGCGGCGGTGCGCTGCAGATCGACCGCCTCGTGCGCATGCGCGTCCAGCCACAGCGCGGCCTCGATCGCGCGGCGGCGGTCGCGCGCCGGCGGCCGCATCGCGCCGGCCTCGCGCGCGCCGACCAGGCCCAGGTAGCGCTGCGCGAACAGCAGGCCGAGCTCGTCCACGCCCAGATCGCTGCGCCCGTCGGCGGCGGCCTGGGCCAGCTCGCCCAGCACCATCAGCTGCGGCAGCGGCGGCAAGCCGGCGGCGGCCCAATGGCGCGCCATGCCGCGGCCCGCGCCGGCCAATTCCTCGACCAGTTCCTCGGCGAAATGGAAGGACAGGCACTCGTCGCCGCACAGGTGGTGATCGTGGCTGCACCGGTATTCGTCGCCCGGCCGGCCGACCAGCACCGAGCCGGCGACCAGTTCGTAGCTGCGCCCGCGCGCTTGGTAACCGAAGCTGCCGCGGCGCACGTAGGCCAGCGAATGGCGGCCGTGCACCTCCAGGAAGGGCGCATCCTCCGGGCCGGACTGGCAGCGGTAGTCGACCACCGTGAGCGGGCCTTGCAGCAGCGTGGTGACGTGCATGCGGCGATGCTAGCACCGTGGGTGTATGCCGGCGTGGCGTCCGCTTCGGGTCATGAATGAACCGCTTGCCCGCGTTGCCCACAGAGTGCGGAGACAACCGCATCGTCGCGCGGGACCGGCGTGGCGCAGCGGTGCGGTTCGCCTGCGCTCACCACACCCTACGGCCGTCGTTGCGAGGGAGAATTCGAGCGCCGTCCGGGCGCCAGCTCGTCCAACCAGGAACGGGCCGCCCGCGTGGGCGCGCAAAGCAAATCCTCCCCCCTCCTTTTTCCAAAGGACGGGGCGGACCCAAGCGCTACGTGTTCCCACGGCCCGTTCGTGGCGAGACCGTCGAACCATGGACGGGTCCGCCCGCGTACCCGCGAACCCCTCGCAGCAGCGGCGCGGAGTCGCGCATGGCTACGGTTCGTGCCGCTACGGCGTGTGCAGTCGGACGCGGTCCGCGCCGCTGCTGCGAGGGGTCGAAGGTCATGCGCCCCGTGGGCCGGGCCGGAGGGAAGCCCCTCCGGCCCATGCGCTCAGTTCTCGTACGCGGTTTCGCCGTGCGAGGTGATGTCCAGGCCTTCGCGTTCGGATTCTTCCGCCACGCGCAGACCGCAGACCAGCTTGACCACCACGAAGGCCAGCACCGACACCAGGCCCGACCACAGCACGGTGATGCCCACGCTCAGGGCCTGCACGCCCAGCTGCGCGGCGATGCTGTCGTTGCCCGCGCCCAGGCCGTAGCCGCCCAACGAGGGCGAGCTGAACACCGCGGTGAGCAGGGCGCCGACGATGCCGCCCAGGCCGTGCACGCCGAACACGTCCAGCGCATCGTCCGCGCGCAGCAGGCGCTTGAGCCCGTGCACGCCCCACACGCAGACCACGCCGGCGACCGCGCCGATCGCGATCGCGCCCATCGGCCCGACCGTGCCGCAGGCCGGTGTGATCGCGACCAAGCCGGCGACCACGCCGGAGGCGCCGCCCAGCATCGACGGCTTGCCCTTGATCACCGCCTCCACCAGGCTCCAGGCCAAGGCCGCGGCGGCGGTGGCGAGCAGGGTGTTGAGGAAGGCCAGCGCCGCGCCGGCGGTGGCTTCGAGATTGGAGCCGGCGTTGAAGCCGAACCAACCCACCCACAGCAGGGACGCGCCGATCATGGTGAAGGTGACGTTGTGCGGCTTGATCGCCTCACGCCCGTAGCCCACGCGCTTGCCGACGAAGTAGGCGCCGACCAGGCCGGCGACGCCGGCGTTGATGTGGACCACGGTGCCGCCAGCGAAATCGATCGCGCCCTTGGCGAACAGATAACCGTCCGGCCCGTACCAGACCATGTGCGCGATCGGCAGGTAGGCGAAGGTGAACCACAGCGCCGAGAACAGCAGCACCGCCGAGAACTTGATGCGCTCGGCGAAGGCGCCGACGATCAGGGCGCCGGTGATGCCGGCGAAGGTCGACTGGAAGGCGACGAACACGTACTCCGGCAACGACACGCCGGCGGTGAAGGTCGCGGCCAGGGTTTCCTTGGTCACGCCGGCCAGGAACAGCTTGTCGAAGGTGCCGATCCAGGGCCCGCCGCCGCCGAACGCCAGCGAATAGCCGTAGGCCACCCACAGCAGCACGATCAACGAGAACACCGCCAGCACCTGCATCAGCACCGACAGCACGTTCTTGGAGCGCACCAGGCCGCCGTAGAACAGGGCCAGTCCGGGCACCGTCATCAACAGCACCAGCAGGGTCGAGGTCAGCATCCAGGCGACGTCGCCCTTGTCGACCACGGGTTCGGCCGCGGCGGCGGCGTCCTGCGCGCGCGCCGCGATCGGGGCCAGCCAGGCGGCCAGGGGCAGCGCGCCCAGGGCCAGGGTTCGCAACGACCGCTCGCGCGAGCGGGAATCTAATGCATGCGTCTTCATGTCGGATCTCGCGTCAGGGTCAGAGGGCGTCGTCGTCGAGCTCGCCGGTGCGGATGCGCACCGCGGTGTCGACCGGCTGCACGATGATCTTTCCGTCGCCGACCTTGCCGGTGCGCGCGGCGTTCTGGATCGCTTCCAGCGCGGCCTCGAGCAGGCCGTCGGGAACCGCGCATTCGATCTTGAGCTTGGGCAGGAAATCGACGACGTACTCGGCGCCGCGGTACAGCTCGGTGTGTCCCTTTTGCCGTCCGAAGCCCTTGACCTCGGTGACGGTGATGCCGGAAACGCCGACCTCGGTCAGCGCCTCGCGCACTTCGTCGAGCTTGAACGGCCGGATGATGGCGGTGATCAGTTTCATCTCGCAGCTCCGTAGGTGCGTTGGCGCATCAGAACGCCTTGGTGAGGGTGAGGGTGAACGCGTCCTCGGCGATGTTGTTGCCGTGCGCGTTGGTGTAGAGCGCCTCTTCCGCGTCCGTGTCGGTGTACGCCGCGGCGATCGAGAAGCCGTTGTCGAAGGCCTTGGTCACGCCGAGCTTCCAGTCGGTGTATTCGAAGTCTTCGTTGTTCTTGATCCACTGCTTGCCGCCGTGCAGGTTCAGCGTCCAGCCGGGCTGGAAGGTCCAGTTGACCGAGGCGTCGAGATAGCCGCTGCCGTCCGAGTCGGCGTAACCGAACAGATCGGTGAGGGCGTGGGAGTACTTCAAACCCAGGGCGACGGTTTCCACCGGCGCGACGGTGGCGCCCAGGTAGAGCTCGGCGGTGTCGGGGCTGTTGAAGCCGCCCGGATAGTCGCCGGGGTACCAGTAGTACAGCGCGCCCACGTCGTAGGCGAAGATCTCGCCGGCCTTGCCGCGGTAACCCGCGTAGGCGTCCAGCTCCAGGCTGCTGGAAATGTCGTCGCCGACGACGACGGTGTCGGACAGCCAGCTCACGTTGCTGCCCCAGGCGCCGACGTAGAAGCCGCTGTCGGCGGCGTATTCGATGCCGCCCTGCAGGGCCGGCTCCTGGTTGGTCTGCGAAACTCCCCTGAAGATGTAATCGCTGGTCAAGCTCACCGAACCCGAGGTACCGGCGTGCGCGGGCGCGTTCGCCGCAAGCAGGGCGAACGCGAGAGCGAGCGCGGCGTGCGCGGTCGCGGTGGTGCAGGCGTTGGTACGAGACGACATGACGCAGGCTCCTCATAAGCGGTGGCCCCTCCCCGGTCAGTGCATTCGTGTTGTTGCGGCGCGGGCGTTTCGTCGTTGCCCGGCTTTTTTCGGCACGCGGTCGCCTTGCGGCGGGCGAGCCCGTCGTTGAGATCTCCTGGTTGTGGTGGTGGACTTGGAAAGCGAGCGGCCCGTAGCTTTCGCCACGGGCCGCCGGGTGCGTCTACAGGTGTTTGGTCATGAAGACGCTGTTGGGGTCGTCGACATAGTCCGCGAAGGGTCCGCAGGGCTCGAAGCCGTAGCGCGCGTACAAGCTGCGCGCCGGCTCGAAACCGGCCATCGATCCCGTCTCCAGGCTCAGCCGCCGATAGGCGCGTCGCCCGGCCTCGCCGACGAGGTGTTCCAGCATCGCCGCCGCCACGCCCTTGCGCAGGTGCGGCGCGGCCGTGCGCATCGATTTGATTTCGCCGTGCCCAGGATCGAGCTGCTTGAGCGCGCCGCAGCCGAGCAGTTCCCCGCCCTGCCACGCGCTCCAGAAACTGATCTCGGGCCTGCGCAAGCCGTCCAGGTCCAGCGCATGCACGCTCTCCGGCGGCGACAACCGGGCCATGCCCTGCAGGTGTTCGCGCAGCAGCGCGATCACCTCGGGATGGTCCAGTTCGCCGGCACGGATCTGCATGGTTGCTCCTGGCGGTGGCGCGGTTCCTGGCGCGGCGGCGGCGCGTGCCGCCGTCGCGCTTCGGGGTTTAGACGGCGTAGTACATCTGGTATTCCAACGGGTGAGTCGCCGCGCGGAACTTGGTCACTTCCTGCATCTTCAGCGCGATGTAGCCGTCGATGAAGTCGTCGGTGAACACGCCGCCGGCCTTGAGGAAGTCGCGGTCCTTGTCCAGCGCTTCCAGGGCCTGGTCGAGCGAATGGCAGACGGTCGGAATGCCCTTCTCCTCTTCCGGCGGCAGGTCGTACAGGTCCTTGTCGCTGGGCGCGCCCGGGTCGATCTGGTTCTTGATGCCGTCCAGGCCGGCCATCATCAGCGCGGCGAAGGTCAGATAGCCCGACTGGATCGGATCGGGGAAGCGCATTTCGATGCGGCGCGCCTTCGGGTTGGCCACGTACGGAATGCGGCAGCTGGCCGAACGGTTGCGGGCCGAGTAGGCCAGCATCACCGGCGCTTCGAAGCCCGGCACCAGGCGCTTGTAGCTGTTGGTGCCCGAGTTGGTGAAGGCATTGATCGCGCGCGCGTGCTTGAACACGCCGCCGATGTACCACAGCGCGATCTGCGACAGGCCGCCGTAGCCGTCGCCGGAGAACAGGTTGACGCCGCCCTTGGCCAGCGACTGGTGCACGTGCATGCCGCTGCCGTTGTCGCCGACGATCGGCTTGGGCATGAAGGTCGCGGTCTTGCCGTTGCGGTGGGCGACGTTCTTGATGATGTACTTCATCGTCAGCAGCTCGTCGGCCTTGGCGACCAGCGAGTTGAACTTGGTGCCGATCTCGCACTGGCCGGCGTTGGCGACTTCGTGGTGGTGCACTTCGACTTCGATGCCGACCGCTTCGAGCGTCTTGCACATCTCCGAGCGGATGTCGTGCAGCGAGTCCAGCGGAGCGACGGGGAAATAGCCGCCCTTCACGCCCGGACGGTAGCCGCTGTTGCCGCCTTCGTATTCCTTGCCCGAGTTCCACGCGGCTTCTTCCGAATCGATATGGAAGAAGGTGTGGCCCATCTCATTGGCGTAGCGCACCGAATCGAAGATGAAGAATTCCGGTTCCGGACCGAAGAAGGCCTGGTCGGCGATGCCGCTGGACTTGAGGTAGGCCTCGGCGCGCTTGGCGACGCCGCGCGGATCGCGCGAATAGGCCTGCATGGTGGCCGGGTCGAGGATGTCGCAGGTCAGGATCAGGGTCGGATCGGCGGTGAACGGATCCAGGACCGCGGTCGAGGCGTCGGGCAGCAGGATCATGTCCGACTCGTTGATGCCCTTCCAGCCGCTGATCGAGGAGCCGTCGAACATCTTGCCGTCCTCGAACAGCGCCGGCTCGACGATGGACTTGGGGAAGGTGACGTGGTGCTGGACGCCGCGCATGTCGGTGAAGCGCAGATCGACGAATTCGACCTTGTGGTCCTTGATGAGCTTTTCGACGTGTTCGAGGGACATGGATTAGGGTCCGGGATTAGGGAAGGGGGATTCGTGCAAAACTTCAGGGCATGCAGCCGCCTGCCTCTAAGCAAAGCAAGCAGCGTGCCAAGTTCCACCTGTTTTTAAGAAATTGATTTATATAGAATTAAAATCTGACGCGCCGCAACAATGATCCATCTTGGCGCACAAATTCGGGCAACAGCACCAATTTGGTGCAGTTGCCCGAAGTGGGCGTCAATGGCTTCGCTCGCCGCTCTACGAATCCCCAATCCCAAATCCCGAATCCCGGCTTTCCAATGACCGATCTGCTCGCCGCGCTGTTGCTCGGCATCATCGAAGGCATCACCGAATTCCTGCCGATTTCCAGCACCGGGCACCTGCTGATCGCACAGCACTGGCTGGGCCAGCGTTCGGATCTGTTCAACATCTCGATCCAGGCCGGCGCGATCCTGGCGGTGGTGCTGATCTACCGCCAGCGCCTGTGGCAACTCGCGACCGGCTTCATGCCCTACGGCCGGTCGCGCATCCTCAAGGAAGGCGATAGCCATGACGAGGCCCTGGCGCTGGAGCGCCGGGTCAATTTCGATTACGTGCTCAAGCTGGCGGTGGCTTTCGGCATGACCGCGGTGCTGGGCATCGCGGTGAAGAAGCTGGGTTTCCAACTGCCCGACAAGGTGCTGCCGATCGCCTGGGCGCTGGTGCTGGGCGGCATCTGGATGCTGCTGGCCGAACACTACGCGGCCAAGCGCGCGCAGACCCTGGGCGAGCGCACCACGATCACCTGGACGGTGGCGATCCTGGTCGGCGTGGCGCAGGTGGTCGCGGGCGTGTTCCCGGGCACCTCGCGCTCGGCCGCGACCATCTTCGTGGCCCTGCTCGCGGGCACCACCAGCCGCGCGGCGGCGACCGAGTTCGCCTTCCTGGTCGGCATACCGACCATGTTCGCGGCCACCGCCTACGAACTGCTGGACGTGATCGGCACGCCGGCGGCGGCGAACGAGGACTGGACCGCGCTGGCGGTCGCGTTCGCGGCCTCGGCGGTCACCGCGTTCGTGGCGGTGAAGTGGCTGCTGCACTACATCCAGAGCCACCGCTTCACCGCGTTCGCGTTTTACCGTTTCGTCCTGGGCGCGGCCTTGCTGATACTGATGCCTTCGGGGAGCTGATGCGCCACTCGGTCCGCGCCACGCCCGCCGCCATGCTGCTGACCCTGGCCGGGATCGGCGCGTTGCTGTGGTACGCAAGCCGCCATGGCCTCGACAGGCTGGCGCTGATGACGGCGGGCATCGCGGCCTCGGCGGCGGCCCTGCTGGCGCAGAAACTGCGTTTCGGCCACGCGGCCGGCGCACGCTTCGATGCGATCACCGTCGCCATCGCATGGGCCGTGCTGTTCGTGGCGCTGATCTTTACGCCGTTCGCCTGAGCGCGCTTCGCGGCCTGGCATGGGCTGGAATTCACTCACCCTTTTCGTGAGCTGAACGATCATGAACAGGCGCAACCCCGCGCAACGAGCCGATCCGTTGAACCCGACTCGTTACCCGTCACGGAAAACCGAATCATGAAGATCCTCGCCCCCGCCCTGCTCTGCCTGGTCCTGGCCGCCTGCGCGTCCAACACCGCCTCCGACGCCGAGCGCGACGCCGCCAAGGAGGCCGGCACCGCGAGCGCGGACCTGCGTCTGGACGCCTATCACTGGCGCCTGGTCAGTGCGCAGGACCAGGACGGCCAGCCGGTCGCCGCGCTCGCGCCGGATGCGAAGCGACCGCTGCAGCTGGACTTCAACAGCGGCCGGGTCAGCGTCAGCGGCGGCTGCAACCGCGCCAGTGGCCGCTACACGCGCGACGCCGAATCCATCGGCTTCGACGACATGTCGCACACCCTGATGGCCTGCGCGGACCGGCGCCTGATGGAACTGGATAGCGCGATCGGCGAACGCCTGCACGGCTCGCTGAAGGCGCGGCTCGAAGGCGGAAGCGATGCGCCCAGCCTGCTGCTGACCGCCGCCAACGGCGACCATCTGCGCTTCGAAGGCCATCCCACGCCGGCCACGCGCTACGGTGGCGAAGGCGCGACGGTGTTCTTCGAGGTCGCGCCGCAGCGCGCGGCCTGCTCGCACCCGCTGATTCCGAACATGCAGTGCCTGCAGGTGCGCGAGCGCCGTTACCAGCCCAACGGCGTGGCGATCAAGAGCGACGCCGCCTGGCAGCCGCTGTACCAGGACATCGAGGGTTACACCCACGAAGACGGCGTGCGCAACGTGCTGCGGGTGAAGAAGTACGACGTCAAGAACCCGCCGGCCGATGCGTCGTCGGTGGCCTATGTGCTGGACATGGTGGTCGAGTCGGAGATCGTGGCGAAGAAGTAAGCCGGGGCGGCCGTGCGCGGCCGCGCCTGCGATCGAGTGCTACGGCAAGGCGGACGTCGCCGCCGCCTCGCCGTCGGTCTTTGCCGGCGACGGCAGCACCGCACCGCCGGCGAACAGGTCGCTGACCGAACGGCGCGGCTTGCCCACGGGCGCGCCGTCGCGCGGGCGGTTGACCACATAGGTCTTGGAGAGCGAGTCGTGCCAGCCGCGACGGATCGAATCCTCGCTCATCAGCAGCGAGAAGCCTTCGAACGGAATCAGGCGGCAGACACTGCGCAGCAGCGCGCGCCTGAAGCCCAAAGGGCGACCGTACTCGTCGACCACGCGCGTATCGGTGATCAGCTTGCCGATGCTGAAACCGAAGGCGCCCTCCATGAAGCTGTAATAGAGGACCAGACTGAGCCAGGTCAGGCCGATGTCGGCCAGGCGTGGCAAGGTTTCGAACCACAGTTCCACCGGCTCGCCGTAGATCGCGATGGCGACTCCGCCACCCACCGCCCACAAGGTGTAGATGACGAGCTTGTCGATCAGCCAGTTGAAGAAGCGCCGCACCTTGGTGGCGGACTCGATGTCCAACGGCACCGGCGCGACCTCGATCGCCACGGCCGAAGCGCGGTAAGGATTCTGTTCGTCCATCGGTTCCCCCCGGAATTGCGGGAAACGTAGCAGCCCGGCGCGGTGGCGGCTAGAGCGTGCGGGTCTGCCCGCCGTCGACGTCGACGATCGCACCTTGCATGTAGCTGGCGGCGTCCGACAGCAGGAACGCGACCACCTGCGCGACCTCCTCGGGGGTGCCGTAACGGGCCACGCGCAGCTGGCGGGCGAGTTCGGCCGCGGCCTGCGCCGGTTCGATGCCGCGTTCGCGCGCCAGGGCCTCGATGCGGCGCTGGGTGCGCTCGGTGGCGATCGAGCTGGGATTGACCGCGTTCACGCGCACGCCGTCGGCGATGCCGCGGTCGGCCAGGACCTTGCTCAGATTCAGCAGCGCGGCATTGACCGCCCCGCCGATCGCGAACTCGGCGCTGCCGGTGCGGCCGCCGATGCCGGCGATGTTGACGATGCGGCCCTGGCTGGCGACCAGCTGCGGCCAGGCCGCGCGGCACAGCCGCATCGCGGCGTAGAACTTGAGCGCGAAGCCGTCCTGCCAGTCCTCGTCGGAGAAGGACAGGAAATCCCCGCGCGGAGTGGCGCCGGCGTTGTTGACCAGGGCGTCGATGCGGCCGTGCCGCTCCAGCGCCAGTTCGACCACGCGCAGCGCCGCGTCGGGCTCGCGCAGGTCGCAGGCCAGCGCCAGGGAGGGCGTGGGCAGCGTATCGACCAGCGCATCCAGTGCTGCGTGCGAACGCGAGACCGCGAGCACCCGGTAGCCGTCGGCAGCGAGCTTGCGCGCGATCGCCGCGCCGATGCCGCGGCTTGCGCCGGTGACGATCGCCAGCGGATCGGCGTGCCGCGCGCCGTCGCCGCGCGCGCTCACGAGGCGACCGCGGGATTCAGCGAGTAGGTGCCGTAGGTCGCCGCCTCGGCCAGCACGTGGCCGTGCATGGCGCGCAACACGTCGGCGGCGCCGAAGCGCTCGGGCAGTTGCAGGCGTTCGACGTCCAGCGCGAACACGCGGAAGAAGTAGCGGTGCAGACGCAGGTCGTTGGGGGGCGGGAACGGGCCGTCGTAGCCGCGCCAGTCGCCGGCCATGTCGGCGTTGCCGGCGAACCAGCCGGTATAGTCGTTCAGGCCCTGGCGCGCGCCTTGCGGCCCGGCCGGCGCGGCCTTGCCGCGCGCGACCACGCCGTCGCTGCAGCTGCCGGCCGCGATCTCGCGCAGGTCCGGCGGCAGGTCGGCCATGGCCCAATGGCAGAAGTCGGTGCGCGGCTGGGCGACCGGAATCTGCACGTCGTCGCGGCCGACCATCTCGGCCACGGTGGGCACGTCGGGGTCGATGCACAGCAGCGCGAACGAACGCGTCGCCGCGGGCACCTCGGTCCAGGCCAGGTGCGGATTGCGGTTGGGCGCGAAGCCGTAGCCGTCGGCGGTGGGCTGGCCGGCGGCGAATTCTGCGGCCAGGCGCCGGCCGTGTTCGAAACTGTCGCTATGGATACGCATATCGCCTCCAGGCAAGGATTCGCGATCGATGCCTGCGCGGCGCGGCATCGGCTGATGCGACAAATTACACCAGGACGATGCGCAGTCCCATGTCCGCGCGCATGGCGAGCAGGGCCTCGGCGTTGCCCTTCGCGTCGTCGACCGGATGATGGGTATGACGCGTGCGGCGCAGGTGCTTGAAGTTCCTGGACGTGTCGCCGACCAGTCCCTTGTACAGCGAACCCAGGTTGCTCGAACTGTGGCCGAACGGGTTGGCGCCGAGGAAATGGTGGAAGTACCAGTTGACGAATTGCCAGTCGAAGCCGTTGTTGTCCGAAACGAACATCGGACGGCCCTTGGCGTTGTCGCCCAGCCATTGCCGGAACGCGCGCATCACCGCCGCGGGTTCGTCGAAGGCCAGGGTGTCTTCGCGGCTGTGTCCGCTGACGGCGAGCGCCTCGGGTATCCAGCGCTCCGAGATCGGCCGCAAGCGGCCGTAGAAACTGCGATCCAGAGCGGGTTCGACCACCACCGCGCCGAACGAAATCATCGAATAGTCGCCCGGGATGGGGCCGTCGGCTTCGATGTCTACCATGATGTAACTCAATTCTCTTCTCTCCTTGCTTACAGCCGCCGGAGCCCTCTCCGGCGACCCGACGCGGGATGCGCGCATCCCGCGTCCGTGTTGCGTGCGTCGAACCCGACGCGGTGGAACTCAGGCTTCCGGATAGCCCAGGCGCTTGGCCACCGGCGTCAGCACCGCGAAGGCCTCGGCCAGCGGCTCGGCGAACGCGCGCCAATGGCCGGGCGCGAAGCGTTGCGGGCCCAGTTGCTCGGGCGGCATCGGCGCGATGGTGATCTCCAACGCCTGCGCGATCGCGTCGGCCATCGCCTGCGGGTCCTGCGAGATGTCGTCGAGCTTGATCAGGCGATGCGGGAACAGGTTCTGTTCGTGCAGGGCGGCGACCTGGTTCAGCACCATCGCCATCCAGCGCGCGCCGGCTTCCGGCGACTCCAGCTTGAACGGCGCCGGCGAACCGTAGGCCAGCCAGTCCAGCAGCATGTCGCGCGGATCGCGCAGGACCAGCATCAGCACCGCTTCGGGCAGGTGTGGGCGCAGCGCCAGCAGCAGCGCGTTATCCCACCACAGCAGCCAGTCGAAGATCGCGCCGTCGTTGATGCCGCGGGTCGGCAGCGCGGCGCGCCACAGATTGATCAGGTAGGCCGGGTCCATCGAACCGTCGATCAGACTGTCGGGGGTACCGTAGCGCTGCAGCGGATCGTTGGGCGGATTGGAGCCGAAACGGTCGGCGCGCAGCGGGCCGCCGGCGAGATCGAAAGTCAGCGCGATGCGCTCGACCAGCGAACCCGGCGGGCCCCACAGCAGCAGCACGCCCGGCGAGTTGTCCGGCAGCGGCGTCAGGTCCGGCCAGTTGGTGCGCGGCGTGGTCACCGGCGGCAACGGCAGGCGCTGCGGCGCCGCTTCGACCTGCAGCTCGGCCCAGGTCGCGGCGGCCGCGCCGGGCTGGCCGGCGTTGTCGAGGGTGCGCGCGAGCAGATGACGCAGGGTCTGTTTGACCTGCTCGTCCGAGGCGCGCGCGAGCAGACTTTCCACGCGCACGACCGCGGCGTCGGCATCGGTCTGCATCAGGCTGTCGACGATGCGCAGCTCCGAACGCGTGTCGCCGGGATTGAGCTCGACGATGCGGTGGGCGATGGCGATGGCCTGTTCGCGTTCGCCGGCGTGGTCGTGGATGGTCGCGCGCGCCTCCAGGGCCGGGATGTAGTCGGGCATCGCCGCCATCCAGCGCTCGACGATGGCCAGCGCTTCCTCGCCCGCGAAGGGCGCGAACAGCAGGCGCGCGCGCCACAGGTCGTCGGTTTGCGGATGGGTGGCCAGCGCCGCCTCCAGGGTGGCGCGCGCGTCGTCGGCGTCGCCGAGGCGGCGCCAGGCTTCGATCAGCGCCGACAGGGTGCGGCGGTCGCGCGGCTCGGCGGCGAGCGCCGCACGCAGGCGCGGCAGCGCGGTGTCGACGCGGCCGGCTTCGAGTTCGATCTCGCCCAGCCAGCGCTGCATGCCCGGGCTGGGGTCGGCATCGGCCAGCTGCTTGAGATCGTCGGCCGCCTCGACCGTGCGGCCCTGCAGGCGCATCAGTTCGATCAGCAACACGCGCAGCGAGTTCGAGGACGCCGGCGAGCGTTCCAGCATGCCGCGGAAGGCCTGCTCGGCGAAGGCGAAGTGGCCCTTGGCGAGGTAGGCGAAGCCCAGCGCGTGGCGCAGCTGCGGTTCGTCCGGCGCGCGTTCGGCGGCGCTGCTGAGCAGCGCGAGCGCGCCGTCGGCGTCGCCGCGGCGCAGCAGCAGGGTACCTTCGACCGCGGCGACCTGCGGATGATCCGGGGCGATGCGCGCGGCGGTGCGGATCAGGCGTTCGGCTTCGTCGAGATCGCCGCGCGAGATCGCCAGCTGCGACTGCACGACGTAGGCGGGGAACTGGTTCGGATCCAGGCCGATCGCCTGCGCGAGCGCGGCCTGGGCCTGGTCGAGCTGGCGGCCGTCGAGCAGCAGGCCGGCGCGTTCCAGATGCAGGTTGGCGTCTTCGGGCGCGATCGCGATGGCCTGATCGATCGCGGCGATGGCGCCGTCGCGATCGCCACCGGCGCGGCGCGCGGCGGCGAGCAAGCGGTGCGCGTGCGGGTCGTGCGGCTGCGCCGCCACCAATTCCTGGGCGGCGGACAGTGCCTCTGCCGCCGCGCCGCGGCGCAGGGCATCGAGGGTGGTCTCGTACATGGGATTCGCGACTTCAGGCCAAACCCGCATTGTAGCGGGAGGATCGGGGCCGGGCGGGCGGCGGCGTATGGGGCAGGTTCGGGGACCTCAGCGGACGTCCCGCCCCTCCCGCCCGCCTCAACGCGACGCGACCGACTCCAGCCGATCGGCGATCCAGCGCTCGGCGAACCCGTCCAGGCGCGCGCTTTCCAGAAAACCGCAGTGCCCGCCCCAGGGCGCGATCTCCAGGCTGGCGTTCGCCGGCAGCACCAGCGCGCGGAAGCCTGCGACCGGAATCACCGGGTCGTCCTCGGCCATCAGGATGCTCACCGGCACCTGCAGCCGCGACAGCCGGTCGGCGGCCACCGAATAGCCGTCGAAGTAGCGGTCCAGGGTGCCGTAGTCGGTATGGCGCTCGACCATCCACTGGGTCAGCGGACGCATGCGCAGGCCCAGGGTGCGGTCGTCGAAGTCGTGGAACTTCGGGAACAGCTCGCGCTTGCGCGCCAGCGAATCGCGCCATTTGCGTTCGAAATACCACAGATAGAGCGGCAGCCCCTGCTCCATCGACTCCATGGTCCGGGCCGGATCCAGCACCGGGCAGATCGCGGCCGCGTGGCTCAGCGGCAGCCCGGCCGCGGGCGCCTGCAGGGCCAGGCGCAGGGCGAAGTTGCCGCCCAGCGAATAACCGGCCACCGACATCGGCCGGCGCGGAAAGCGCGTGGCGACATCGCAAGCCGCGTGCAGCACCTCGTCGATGCGATTGGAGTGGAACAGGCCTTCGTTGAGGTGGTGGGTGTTGCCGTGATCGCGGAAGTTGAGCCGGAACACTTCGAAGCCGCGGCTGAGCAGCTGCGCCGCGGTCATGCGCATGTAGTTGGATTCGGCGCTGCCTTCCCAGCCGTGCAGCAGCAGCACCAGTCCGCGCGACGCGGCGCCGGGCACCACGCTGTGCAGGCCGTGCAGGCGCACGCCGTCGCCGCCGTCGATCAGATGCTCGGTGGTGGTCGCGCCCAGCTCCGCCAGGCGGAGTTCGGCGCGGCGCCGGCGCAGCGGGCTGGAGCCGAGCACCGACTGCAGGTGCGCGTTGCGCAGCCAGCGTGGCGGGCGGTAGTCGGCGGCGGTCAGCATCGGGGCGGCGGCATCGGGTGGGTGTGCGTGGCGGCTAGGCGCGCCTCCATCGTAGGGATCGCCGGCCCCGGCTTTCAACGCCCCATCGCCTCGACGATGCGCTGGCGCGCCAGATCGGCGATGCGGCGGCGGCCGTCGGTCTCGCCGGGCAGGATCGGCTGCAGGAAATGGATCTCGGCGCTGCGCGAGGGCTCGCCCAGCAGGCGCACGAAGTTGGCGAAGAAGCTCTCGCGGGCCTGGAACGCGACCACGGCCTGGGCGTTGCCGCCCTCGCCGTAGACCAGCGCGACCGGCTGCACCGGCACCCCGGCCTCGACCGCGGCCAGGAAGATGCGCGCGTGGAAGGGGCCGATCTCGCCGCCGCCGCGGGTGCCGCCTTCGGGGAACACGCCGACCGAGCGGCCCGCGCGCAGGCGCGCCAGCATCTCGTGCAGCACGCCGCCCAGGGACTCGGTGCTGCCGCGGTGATGGAAGATGGTCTCGCCGCGCGCGGCCAGCCAGCCCACGACCGGCCAGCTGGAGATCTCGCGCTTGGCGACGAAGCCCATCATGCGCTGGCTGTGCAGGGCCTCGATGTCGATCCAGCTGACGTGGTTGGCGACGAACATCGCCGCGCCCGGCAGCGGCGTGCCGACCCGGCGCAGGCGGAAACCGAAGATGCGCATCAGACCGGCCGACCAGGCTCGGATCGCGCGATGTTCCAGGCGCTCGTCGCCGACCCGGAGGCCCGCGGTCAGGGGCGTGATCAGCAGCAATACCAGCGGCAGGTCGATCAGCAAATGCCACGACAGCAGCGGCACGCGGATCAGGTAACGCAGCGCGCGCGCGGACGACGCGCCGGAGCGCGCGGCCGCGCCGGCGTGGGGAGACGGCGCATTCATCCTGTCACGATACCGAAGCCTCGCGGGTGTGGCGAGCGCGGCGCGTCCGATCGCGGCACAGGCCGGTTCAGATCGCGATCACCGCGACGGTCAGGCGCGAGACGCAGACCAGGCGCGCGGCCTCGTCCTCGATCCGGATCTCCCAAACCTGGGTGCGCCCGCCCAGATGCAGCGGCCGCGCGGTGCCGGTGACCGTGCCCTCGCGCACGCCGCGCAGGTGGTTGGCGTTGATCTCGATGCCGACCACGCCCTGGCCCTCGCCCACCGCCATCATCCCGGCCGAACTGCCCAGGGTTTCGGCCAGCAGCACCGAGGCGCCGCCGTGGAGCAGGCCGTAGGGCTGATGGGTGCGGGCGTCGACCGGCATGGTCGCGCGCAGGTAGTCGGGTCCGATCTCGGTGAAGACGATGCCCAGGGGCTCCATCGCGGTATTGCGCGAACTGGCGTTGAGCTGCTCGAGGCTGCTGGGCTTGCGGAAGACGGGGCGGTCGCTGGCTTTCATGCCGCCACGATAGCCGAGGCGGGCCCGCGGCCAAAAAAAGAACGCAGGGTGAGCCGGGGATTCCTTAGCCGGGAATCGGAGGCTGCCCTGCGTCTAGGGGGTGGGACGGTATGGCGGGGATTACGGTCGGGGGGCTCGGCCTTCTGACCGGCGCGCGGCGTGGAGAGGGGCGCAGCGCGCCGGTCCCGGCTTTATGGAGCGGACCGACACTCGACCAAGGCGTCACCGTGCTTACGCGCAGCGAAAGCGGGGCTGGGCCCAGTCGTTGGTGTAGCGACGGCCGCTGGCGTAGCCGCTGCTGTTGCCGTAGCCGACGCCGAAATCGCGTTCGCGGTGGACGTGGCGGACCGGGGCGACGGGAGCGTTGCGGTTCTGGCTGCTCGTGGAAGAGGCGTTGCGGTCGAAGAGCTTGGAGACGTTCATGGCGGTGTCCTTGGTCGGTGGGGGAGTGATAGTGCTTCGGTGTGTTGGTAGAGTACAACACCTGATCTCTTGTTCCATATGCCGGAAGTCACCCCACCAAAGACCTGTCTGTTTGCGGCGGGCTGCAACACTGGAACTTGTTGATAGAGATGAGGTTTGCGGGCCGGGGGTTGCATCGATTCGCCCATGACTGACGACCTATGCCGGGGGATGTGACCGGCTGGAGGGGCTGTGGAGGGGGTTGAGGGGCGGGGTTGGCCTGGAGCGGCACCTTGGGGGGAGCAAATCCCCCCTAGCCCCCCTTTTTCAAAGGGGGGGAACTGATTCGCGGTGGGTCGAGGCGCGCGTCGGAGCGCGCTGCTTCAGAGCCCGTGGCGGCCATAGGCGGCCACAGGCTTTGCTTCCCCTAAAAAAAGGAGTTAGGGGGATTTGCTTTCAAGGCGGCCGAAGGGCGCCTTAAAGAATCGGCGCCAGGCCCGCTCCGAAGGCGGTGAACATGCGCGTGATCAGGCGCTTGGGCCCCAGGCTGACCTCGGGAAAGTCGCCGACCGGGCGGTAGCAGGCGCGAAAGCCCGGCTGGTTGCGGTACAGCGGATGCGGGCAGTTCGGCCCGGGCACGAATTCGTAGCTGGTGGCGTAGCGCACCGGCCACAGGTCGAACAGCGGCAGGTGTTCGGACACCTTGGTGATCGAGTACTCCAGGCCCGAGAACACCGGCGGCTTGTCGCGGCGCGCGATCACCCAGGAGTTCGCCGGCGCGATGTCGCGGCGGATGCTGGCGGCCAGCTCGGCGGCGAAGGCGACGTCCTCGATCACCACCGCGCTCTCGGTGTTGTAGCGGTCGCCGCGCGGATCGAAGTTGTGCGTGCCGACCACGCCGATGCGTTCGTCGATCACCAGCGACTTGGCGTGCATGCCGATGCGCACGCCGGCGCGCTTGAGCGGCACCGGTTCGTTGGCGCGCCGGCGCGCGTAGCGCATGGCCGCGTATTCGCGCGACAGCGGCGTGCGGTACTGGGTGCGCGAGATCACGCTGGAACGGTCCAGGCGCTGGCGGCGCAGGGCCTGGGGATCGGGTTCCGGCGGCAGATCCTTCAGGCCCAGGTCCGGCAGGCGCGCGCCGGTGGCGGCGATGTCGATCGGCGCGTCGGCCGGGAACGGCTTGTATTCGTAGATGTCGAAGCCGAACTCGCGCAGGTAGCGGCGCTTGTACTTGTACGACAGCGCGTAGGCGATGAAGGCGTCGGTCGCGGCCAGGCTGTTGGTGGAGACGATCACGCGCGGCGGCGTCGGGCGCGTGCGCAGCTGGCGGAACAGGTCCTGGGCGGCGTCCGACAGCACCAGGTAGGGCGTCTGCAGCAGCACTTCGCGCTGCGCCGACTCGATCAGGCCGCGCAACGAGTCCGAGGCCTGGGCGCTGCCGATGCCGTTGCCGCGGTGCTTGTCGGGCGAGTCGGCGATGTAGCGCACCTCGCCCACCGGCAGCGCGCGCGCGACCAGGCGCGAACGCACCAGCTCGACGTCGCCGGCGTCGCGGCGCATGGCCTGGGCGCGCGCCGGGCGTTCGTAGTTGGCCGGCGGCAACGCCGGCACGCCGCTGCGGATCAGGTAGCTGCCCACGTCCTTGAGGCGCTCGACCGGCACGCTGCGGCGATCGTTCCAGAAGCGCACGAAGTCCTGATCCATCACCTGCGCGGTCGGTCCGGCCACCAGCAGGTCGCGGTCGCGGAAGTTGTACTCGTCGTCCCAGTCGTAATAGTCGTCCTGGTAGTTGCGGCCGCCGGTGATGCCGACCGCGCCGTCCACCAGCAGCAGCTTGGTGTGCATGCGCTGGTTGAGGCGGCGCCAGCAGCAGGCCGCGGCCAGCAGGTACTGCGGGTAGCTGATGCGGGCGCGCTGGAGCACCGGGTTGTACAGGCGGACCTCGAAGTTGGCGTGCGCGCCGGACAGCGCGGCCAGGGTCTCGATGTGCTTGAGCGCCGCCAGCTGGTCCAGCAGCAGGCGCACGCGCACGCCGCGGCGCGCGGCCGCGACCAGCTCGTCCAGCACCAGCCGGCCGGCGTCGTCTTCGTCGTAGATATAGGTCTGCAGATCGATCGCGGTGGTCGCGCTGCGGATCAGGTTGACGCGCGCGAGCAGGGCGTCCTGGCCGTAGTCCAGGATCAGGGCGTAGTGGCGCGGCGCGTCCGGAGTGGACTCGTCCAGCGCGCGCGCGGCCAGATCGCGCAGCGGCGAAGGCTGGGCGCAGGCGTTGGGCGCGGCGCAGTCGATCTGGGTCGGCCGCGCCGCCAGGGCGATCTCCGAGGCGCGATCGCGCTGCACCCGCGACAGTCCGGCGCAGGCCGACAGGCTCAGCGCCAGCGCGGCGATCGCGATCCGTTGCCAGCGCTTCAAGGCAGCGCGCTCCCGGGCAGGTCGTGCTGCAGGCGCACGCGCAGGGTGAAGCGCACGCGGTCGCTCAAGGCCAGCTGCCAGCCGTCCAGGCCGTAGTCGTCGCGACTGACGCTGCCATAGGCGAGCACGTCGCAATCCTTGCCGGGTCTCATACAGGTGGAGGGCGCGAGCACGAAGGTTTCCATCCGGCTGACGCCGTGCAGGGTGAGGCGGCCGCGCAGCTTACCGCCTGCGCGCACCAATTCGGCAGGGTGCGGCTCGGACAGGAACTCGATGCGCGGGTAGCGCGCCGAATCGAAGAAGCGGCGGCCGCGCGCAAGCTCGGTGTAACGGGTGGAATCGCCGACCTGGACCGCGCCGGTGGCCAGGGCGATGCGGACCTGATGGCGGCCGTCGGGCAACACCGTGACCTCGCCCTCGTAGCTGGGGAAGGCGCCTTCGACCTTCTGGCCCCAGCGCGTGCGCAGTTCGAAACCGAAGCGGGTGTAGAAGGGGTCGAACCCCGACGAGGCCGGCGCGGACGCGGGCGCCGGGGTCTGCGCCGCGAGCGGCGCGCAGACCAGCGCGCAAAACAGGAAGCCGATCGCGGCGAGGGTGCGTGCGGCCTGAGCTCGCTGCGGCCTCACGGCCACCAAAAGGCGCTGAGCTGGGCGACGCCCGGCTCCAGGCTGGTCTCGGCCGGCACGTTCAGCACCGCGATGCCGCCCGGCGGCATGCCGCGGTAGTCGCCGGACTGGCCGCTGTGCAGCAGCGCGGCCAGGCGTTCCAGGCCGGGGTTGTGGCCGACCAGCATCAGGCGCTCGGCCTCCACGTGCAGATCGGCCAGCGCGATCAGGGTGCCGGGCGTGGCTTCGTAGATCGAGGGTTCGATGCGCTGGTCGACGTAGCCGATCGCGGCCAGCACCGCTTCCAGGGTTTCGCGGGTGCGGCGCGAGGGCGAACACAACACGCAGTCGGGCACCAGTTTGTTCGCGGCCAGCCAGCGGCCGGCGGCCTCGGCTTCGGCCAGCCCCTCGGCCGACAGCGGGCGGTCGAGATCGGCCTGGCCTTGGGCGGCCGGCTCGGCATGGGCGTGGCGGAGCAGAATCAATTCGCGCATGGATTAGACCGCTGACGAGTGGAAGGGAACGCGCGACGCACCGGCGCAGCGCTTGAGACGGAGGATGCCTGTCGGCGACGCAGAAAGGTAGCCGTCGGCTCGCGCCGGTCGCGTGAACGCCGCGGCGTCGGGCACGCTTATTGCGCCACCGTCTTGCTTAGGTCCGTCCGCCGCCGTCCCGGACTACTTCTTCAACCACTTCAGCAGCGACTGCCAGTCGGCCTGATGCTCGCGGATCTGCGCCGAGTGGTAGTCGAACAGGCTCTTGCCCAGGGCGGTCATCACCACATAGGCCTGGCTGTCGCGCAGTTGTCCGACCACCGGGTAGGGCCATTCGCTCAGCAGTTCCATCGCCTGTTGCGAGGCGTTGGTCCAAGGCTTGAGCTTGTTGCCGACCAGGCCCACGCGCAGCTGGCCGCGGCGCACGCGCGGGTGCTTGGCCAGGGTGTCCAGGAAGGGGACGGTGGCCTCGATGTCCAAGGTCGAAGGCTGCACCGGCACGATCACGGCATCGGCGACCTCGAGGAAGGCCTCCAGGTCCTCGGCCATCGCGCCGGCCGGCGCGTCGATCACTACCCGCTGGGTGTCCTCGGGCAGGCCCTTGCGCCAAGCCTTGCGGCGCGTGCCGTCCAGCGGCAGGACCGCACTTTCCAGGACGGCGCGGCGCTGCGCCCAGCGGGTGGAAGAACTTTGCGGATCGGCATCGACCAGCGCGGTGCGCAGGCCTTCTAGCGCCGACTGCGCGGCGAGATGGGTGGCGATGGTCGTCTTGCCCACGCCCCCCTTGGAACTGGCCACCAGCACGGTCTTCATGCGAGCTCCCTCTAGGCGGAAGCCGCAGCGTACACCGGGGGTGGGGCTGGGGCTATCGCGGGCCGGCGGCGGGCATGAGGCCCGCAGCCGCTTCGGCGGGCGGTGGCCGCCGAGGCGCCCGGCCCGCTTTTCGAAGCGCCTTGGGTGGAACCGATGCCGCGGCCCGTGCCCGATCGACGCTCGCGCCCCGCTCCGCCGCGCACACCATTTGCGTACATAAAGCGCCACATGGCACTGCGAATATGCAGAGCTGAAAAATATTTCATAAAAAGAAAATTTTCGGGTAGGGAAACCCAAGCCCGTCGCGTTTTGAACAGGTACGCCGAACCGCTGCGTGACCTCGATCGCGACGAGGCCGGTCGCGTCCGGCGCACCCACTGCGCATGCCCATGCGGGCGCAGCGGCCCCCTACGGCCCATCAGGAATACCGCACATGAAGAAGGGAACCAGCAAGAAGAACACCGTGATCGGATTGACCGCGGCGATCGCGACGATCGTGTTGTGGACGCAGCGCGACGCGGCCTCCGCCGCCGCCGAAGCGCAAGGCGCCGCCGTGGCGGCGGTCGCCGATGCGGCCGGCAGCGGCATGGCCGCGCCGCCGGCGTCGCTGGCGGTGGCCTATACCGCGCCGGCGGCGCAAACCGCGGCGCAGGCCAAGCTCGGCGCCGGCCAGCTGCTGCAGGCGGTGCAGGCGCTGGCGCCGCAGTTGCGCATGCCGGCGGGCGCGCAGGGCGCGCCGACGGCATCGGCGCGGCCCGCCTCGGTGCGCGCGCAGATCGCCGCGCTGGACCGCGCCGGCATTCCGCTGCACTGGCGCGAGGGCGAGAAGGTCAAGGTCAACGTCGGCCTGGCCCTGGACTACGCCAGCATCCAGAACGCGAAGCTGCTGGCGCAGGCCGCCGGCGAGCTGCTCGCCGCGCTGCGCGCCGGCGGCATCCAGGCGCACGAAATCCCCGGTTCGCCCACCCTGGAGGCATTGGTGCCGCTGGCGCAACTGGAATGGGTGGCCGGCCACGCCGGCGTCGCCCGCGTGGGCCTGATGAACATCGCCGACACGGTGGCCTTCTCCGACGGCGCCACCGCCAGCGGCATCGACCAGTTGCGCAGCCTGGGCAACTACGCCGGAGTGCCGGAAGGGCAGCGCCGCAGCCTGCAGGGCGAGGGCCTGACCATCGCCATCATGGACCAGTTCGGCAACACCGCCGACGAAGTCGCAGCGCTGCAGACCGCGGGCGAATGGCCGCGCAACACCGACACCGCGACCGACAACATCGTGATGACCCCGCCGACCGGCAAGGCCTTCGGCGCCGCCGGACAGAAGCACGGCAATGCGGTCACCGAGATCGTCTACGACATCGCGCCCAAGGCCAAGTTCCGGCTCTACGACGCCGGCGCCGTCGCCGACTGGGTCAGGGGCGTCCAGGACGCGGCCAACCTGGACGCGCAGAATCAGCCGCTGGGCGAACCGCGCGCGCAGGTGATCACCGCCTCGCAAGGCAGCTTCGCCGGCGCGCCGGGCGACGGCACCGCCAGCTCGGGCGCCCTGAAGGGCCTGTACGACGCGATCGACGCCGCCAAGCGCAACGGCGTGCTGGTGATCAACGCCGCGGGCAACCACGCCCAGGCGCATTGGGACGGCGACAGCGACGGCGGCGCCGCGGTCGGCGTGGCCCAGGACTTCGACCCGGCCACCGCCGGCGTGCAGGACACCAACGTCGTCTCGTACCTGCCCAGGTACGGCCAGTGCAGGCCGGTGGGCGTCAAGGACGCGGCTACCGCCAACGCGCTGCGCGTGGTCGCGGCGCTGAGCTGGAACGACTGGGTCACGGCCGACAACGCCGTCGACACCGACTACAAGCTGGAACTGGTGCGCTGGCGCGACGAGGTGCGTACCCGCGTTTTCGACTGGCGCACCTTCCGCTACGTGGAGACCGTGACCCCGGCCGGCTGGGAGCTGGTGCAGCAGTCCGACGAGGCGCAGACCGGCGGCGCCGGCCAGGAGCCGCTGGAAGTGGTCAGCTACGTGCCGCCGGCGGCGACGGCCACCACCCGCTGCGCCGGCCTGTTCAGCACCACGGCCACCGGCGGCGGCGGCATCTTCGCCCTGCGCGTGGTGCGCAAGACCGCGAACGCGGTCAACTTCCTGCGTATCAGCACCAATAAGATGCCCCTGGAACACGTGCAGAACAGGCGTTCCATCCTGCATCCAGCCGACTCGGCCAGCGTGGTGACGGTGGCGGCGCTGAACGCGGCGGATTCGGCGCTGGAGTCCTACAGCTCGCGCGGACCGGTGCTGGCCGCCGGCGGCGCGCGCCCGGCCGGCCAGGCCGAAGGCAACGCCAAGCCGGACCTGGGCAGCTACGCCAACGTCGACACCGTGTCCTACGGCGACAACGCCTTCAACGGCACCTCCGCCGCCGCTCCGCACGTGGCCGCGCTGGCCGCGTTGGGCTTGCAGCACCAGCGCCAGCTGACCGACGCCACCGCGCCGGCGCCGCTGCCCGCCGACGCGACCGAACAGGAGAAGGCCGACCGCGTCGCCGCGCTGCGCCAGCGCCGCAACCAGCTGGCCGACGCGACCTACGACGCGCTGGTGCAGGTCTCCGGCACCCAGGGCAACGACCTGGGCGAGGCCGGCTTCGACGACGGCTTCGGCAACGGCCAGCTGAAGTTCCATGCCCAGTCGCAGGCCTGCGTGCTGTCGGCGCTGTACGCCCCGGCGTACCGTTCGCTGCTGCCGGCGCAAGCCTCGCCGCTGCCGGAGGGGCAACAAAGCTACGACCAGTTGCAGTCCAGCAACGCCGCCAGCTGTTCCACGGTGCCCGTTGCCGCCGCGGCCGTCGCTGCCACGGAAGCCCCGACCGCACCGTGAAGCGGATCGCCAGGCCGCGTCCCGTGCGCGGACAGGCAAAGGCGCCGGAGAAATCCGGCGCCTTTTTTCTAGCCCACCGCGACGCGCGCCCATAGCGGCAGCGTCGCCAGCGACAACAGCAGGCCGTAGCCGACCATGGCCGCGGCCAGGCGCGGCGCGAGTTGGTGCGCGATCGCCAGCGCGCCGGCGGTGACCATCGGCGGCATCGCCGATTCCAGCACGGTCGCGCGCGCCATCTCGCCGTGCAGGCCCAGCCAGGGCACGAGCAGGCAGGCCAGCGCCGGCATCACCGCCAGCTTCAGCGCCAGCCCCGACAGCAGCGGCCGCAGCTCGTCGCGCGGCAGCGCCAGCTTCACCGACAGGCCGATGGTCAGCATCGCCAGCGGCAGCAGCGCGTCGGACAGGCGCTGCAGGCCGCCGGCGATCCAGCTGGGCGGTTGCGCCGGCATCACCGTGAAACCGATCAGCAGGGCCCACAGCGGCGGGAAACGCAGCACCCGGCGCAACATGGCGCGCGCATCCGGCGGCGCATCGCCGCCGTAACGCGCCAGCACCCACAAGCCGAAGGTGGACAGGATCAGGAAGGCGCCGAACTGGTCGTAGACCACCGCGTAGGGCAGCGCGTGCTCGCCGATCAGGGCGCGGGTGAGTGGATAGCCGAGGAAGCTGGTGTTGCCCAGGGCGACGGTCAGCAGCAGCACCGCATGTTCGTCGCGGCGGAACTTGAGCCAGCGCGACAGCGCGCCGACCAACAGCACGGTCGCGCCCAGCAGCAGCCAGGGCACCGCCGCCACGCCCAGCAGGGCCGGTTCCAGTTGCAGGCGCGGCGCGTAGCGCAGCACCGCCGCCGGCAGGCAGACGTACAGCACCACCAGGTTCAGGGTCTGGGCCGCGCTCTCGGGCAGCACCCGCAGGCGCTGGAACAGATAGCCCAGGGCCAGCATCGCCAGCACCAGGGCGAAGGCGTCGAAGGCCATCGCGTTCGCGGTCGGCGCGCCGCAGGGCGCGATGCCGCCATGGTCGCGGTTGCGGCGCCTGCGCTCAAGCGTCCTGCGGCGCGCGCGCCGGGCCGATATCATGGCGGCGACCTCGAAGATCGCTTCTATGACCGACCTGCAGGACCTGACCGCGCTGATCCGCGCCAACACCTCTCTGATCGTGATCGAAACCCGCGACGAGGCGCGCGTGGTCGAACTGTTCCGGCAGGCGCTGATGCAGGTGTGGCGGGCGCTGTATCGCTGGTCGATCACCGAGGGCCTGCGCCGGGTCGATTTCGACCGCGACGACGAGGAAACCCGGGTAGCGCCCGACATCTCCGCGACCCTGCAGGCGATCCGCGACGCCGACCAGCGCGGCATCTATCTGCTGTTCGACGCCCATCCTTACCTGGGCTACGCCAGCACCCAGCGCCAGCTGCGCGAGATCCTGCAGCGCCGCGGCTGCCAGCCGCACGTGCTGGTGCTGATCGGGCACAAGGTCGAGCTGCCGCCGGACCTGGATTCGCTGGCGGTGCGCTACGCGCCGCGCCTGCCCGACGCCAACGCCCTGCTCAAGCTGGTGCGCGAGGAAGCCGAGAACTACATGCGCGAGCACGGCGGGCGCCGGGTCGAGGCCGATGCCGAGGTGGTCAAGCAGATCGTGCGCAACCTGCAGGGCCTGGACCCGGTCGACGCGCGCCGGATCGCGCGCCACCTGATCTTCCGCGACGGCGCGATCGCCGCCGACGACCTGCCGGAACTGGCCAAGCTCAAGTTCGAGCTGCTCAACCGTTCCGGGCACCTGCATTACGAGTACGACAGCGCGCGCATGAGCGACGTGGCCGGCGCGCGCCGGCTCAAGCGCTGGGTCGAACAGCGCCGCTCGGTGTTCACCGGCGGCGAACCGCCGCCGGGACTGGACCCGCCCAAGGGCGTGCTGCTGCTGGGCGTGCAGGGCTGCGGCAAGTCGATGCTGGCCAAGGCGGTCGCGGCCGGCTTCGGCGTGCCGCTGGTGCGGCTGGACTTCGGCACCCTGTACGACAAGTTCCACGGCGAGACCGAGAAGAACCTGCGCGCGGCGCTGGCCTCGGCCGAACAGCTGGCGCCCTGCGTGCTGTGGATCGACGAGATCGAGAAGGGCCTGGCCAGCGACGGCGGCGACGGCGACGGCGGGGTGTCGCGGCGCGTGCTGGGCTATCTGCTGACCTGGATGGCCGAGCGCAAATCGCGGGTGTTCCTGGTCGCCACCGCCAACCAGATCGACGCGCTGCCGCCGGAGCTGCTGCGCAAGGGCCGCTTCGACGAGATCTTCTTCGTCGACCTGCCCGATGCCGCGGCGCGCATCGAGCTGTTCGCGCTGCATCTGCGCAAGCGTTCGCTGGAGCCGGAAGGCTTCGACCTGCCCGCGCTGGCCGCGGCCAGCGATGGTTTCTCCGGCGCCGAGATCGAGCAGGCCATCGTCGCCGCGCTGTACGCCGCGCACGCGGCCGGCCAGCCGCTGTCGGATTTCCAACTGCGCGCCGAGCTCAAGCAGACCCGGCCGCTGTCGGTGATGATGGCCGAGCAGGTCGAAGGCCTGCGCGAATGGGCGCGCTCGCGCACGGTGCCGGCGGATTGAGGGCGAGCATGGCCGCGCGGCGATGCGGTTCGCCTGCGGCTCACCGCATCCTACGGGGCCGTTCGGAGAGCCGATCGCGTAGCGTGCAGCGCTCCCCTCAGCCCCTCTTTTTCAAAGGGGGAAGACAAGCGGAGGCGTTGGTCGCTCCGAGCGCCGTTCCTGACGAACCGGTCGAACCCTGAGCGACCGGCTCGCGCCAGTGGAAGCGCCGCGACGCCGGCCACCGCGCGTGACGCAATGGCGACGCCCGAACCCGCACTAGCCGCCGCCTCGCTTGACGTACACCCAGGCACGCCGCCCCGACAGCAAGGGCGCTTCGACGCGCTCGTAGTCGTCGACTTCGTAGGCGTCGGCCTGGCGCAGTTCAGCGGCGCTGATCGCGAACACCGTGCCGGGCACGGTGTCGGCGGGGTCGCCGCTGTATTCGACGATGGGGTGATAGGCCGCGCCGCTGGTCGCCACCACCTGGGCGTCCTCGATCTTGAGCAGGCTGCGGCGGTAACCGCGCAGCGCGTCGGCCTCGCCGTGCAAGCGCCGGCCGAAGGTCGCGCGCTGCACGCCCTCGTCCTGCAGGGTGCCGTAGGAGAACAGGGATTGGTCGCGGGCGTCCTGGTCGCTCATGCGGTGTTCCGAGTGGGCGCGGCGGCCGATGCCTCAGGCGGCCGCAAGGTCGAAGGAAATGCTGATGCGTTCGCCGCTGCCGCGGTACGGCAAGGTGCGGTGGAACACATAGGAGGGAAACAGCAACAGGCTGCCCACCCGCGGCCGCACCAGGCGCAAGGCCTCCGACGGCCACGGCGGCAGCCCCGCGAAGGGCCGGCCGAACTCGATCCAGCCGGCGTGGCCGGGATCGTCGTCCGCGATCGCGTCGGGCAGTTCTACGTAGTACGCGCCCGACAGCCAGGAGTCTTCGTGGATATGGGTGTCGATATAGCCGCTTTCGGCGGCCTGGGTCGCCCACACATGCAGCCGATAGCGCTGCGGCACGTTGCGCAGGAAGACGTCGTCGCCGGGCGCGGCGTCCGCATCGGCCAGGCGCGCGCGGCAATCGGCGATGAAGGCGTCGACCGCCGCGCGCAATCGTTGTTCGAAGCCGACGATGGCCGCGGTGCGGTCGGCGAGCAGATCGCCGCTGAGATAGGCATTGCGCGCGGCCAGGCCGGCCGGCTCCCAGCGCTGCTGGCTGTGCCGGCGGATATCCTCGGCCAGCTCGGCATGGAAGGCGGCCGCATCGGCGTAGCCCGGCGGCGGGGCCAGATCGATCGCCTGGATATGGCGCTGCAGGCCGAGCATGTCGAGCGCGCGCTCGATCCGGCCGTCGGCGGCGAGCGCGACGCCGAGGTGGGCGATGCTGCGCTGGTCGTCGCCCTGCGCCGCCAAGGCCGCGCGCAGGCGTTCCTGCGCGGCCTGGGCGCGGCCGTCGCGCAGCAGCGCGATGCCGTGCTGGCGCTGCAGGGCCGGGGTGTCCACGCCGCGCCCGATCGCCGCGGCGTAGACCTCGACCGCGTCGGCGCTGCGCCCGTTCAAGATCAGCTGATCGCCCAGGGTCTCGACGTTGTCGGGATCGTCCGGCGCCAGCTGCAGCGCGCGCCGCGCATGCGCTTCCGAGCGCGCCGGCTCGCCGAGCTTGCGCAGCAGCACCGCGGCGTTGCGATGCGCTGCGGCCAGATTCGGGTCCAGCTGCAGGGCGCGCTCGGCGAACCGCAGGCCTTCCAACAGCGAGGGCCGATCGAACAGGTTGGACAGCAACACGGCCAGGGCCTGATGCGCGTCCGGATCCTGCGGTGCCAGCCGCAGCGCGTTGCGCGCGGCCGCGATCGCCTGCGGATACTGCTGCAGCCGGCTGTGCGCCGCCGACAGGTTGTTCCAGGCCTCGGGCCAATTCGGATCGCGCGCGGCCGCGGCGCCGAACCCGCTGGCGGCGGCGGCGTAGTCGCCCAACTGGAAGGCGGCGTTGGCATAGCGGAACGCCGCGCGCGCGTCCTTGGGCAGGCTTTGCATGGCCAGGCGCAGCAGCGGCAAGGCGGCGGCGGCCTGGCCGCCGTGCAGCAGGCGCGTGCCCAGGTCCAGCGCGGCCGGGCCGTCGTCGGGACGCAGTTGCTGCGCGCGCGTGGCCGCCGCCAGGCCGCGCTGCGTATCGCCCAGCGCCTGCGCGGCGACCGCGAGCATGCGCCAGGCATCGAAATTGGCCGGGTCCTGGGCCAGCACCGCTTCGCAGCGCAGGCGCGCCTGGGCGGCGTCGCCGCGTTGCAGCGCCGCATAGGCTTCGCGCAGCAGTCCCGCTGTCGCGCTCATTCCGGCGAACCGCCTTGGATCGCGAGAAAACCGTCCCGGCTGCAGGACGCGATCGGCACCGGATCGGGCATCAGTAACCCGCCGCCTGGCCGTCCTTGCGCGATTCGCTGGCGCCGACGTAACCGCCGTGGGGATTGACCATGATCGCCTGGTAGCCGCCGTAGGGCCCGTTGGCGAAGCGCACGCTGTGGCCTTTGCGCATCAGCTCGCGCACGGTCTCGTAGGGATAGCCGGTTTCCAGATCCAGCTCGCCGCCGTCGCTCATCGCCGTGGCCTGCCCGGCCGGGTCGGTGGAGCCGTCGTGCTGGATGCGCGGCGCGTCGCCGGCTTCCTGCAGGTTCATGCCGAAGTCGATCAGGTTCATCACGATCTGCGCGTGGCCCTGCGGCTGCATCGCGCCGCCCATCACGCCGAACGACAGCCAGGGCTTGCCGTCCTTGGTCACGAACGCGGGAATGATGGTGTGGAACGGACGTTTGCCCGGCTCGAACGAATTGGGATGGCCTTCCTTGAGCACGAACTGCTCGCCGCGATCCTGGAAGATGAAGCCCAGGCCCGGCGCCGCCATGCCGCTGCCCATGCCGCGGTAGTTGGACTGGATCAGCGAGACCATCATGCCGTCGGCGTCGGCGACGGTCATGTAGATGGTGTCGCCCTCGTCCAGTTCCTTCGGCGTGGCCGGCTGCACTTCGCGCGCGGCCTTGTCCATCGAGATCAGCTTGCGGCGCTGCTGCGCATACTCCTTGGAAATCAGTTGCTCGACCGGCAGCTTGCCGAAGGCCGGGTCGGCGTACCAGCGCGCGCGGTCGGCGAAGGCCAGCTTCTTGGCCTCGGCGAACAGGTGCACGTGCTCGGGGCTGCCGAAGCCGTAACGCGTGAGGTCGTAGCCTTCCAGGATGTTGAGGATCTGCAGCGCGGCGATGCCCTGGCCGTTGGGCGGCAGTTCCCAGACGTCGTAGCCGCGGTAGTTGCTGCTGACCGGCTCCACCCATTCGCCCTGGTGCGAGGCCAGGTCGTCGTAGCTCAGATAGCCGTCGTTGGCCTTGAAGTAGGCGTCGATGGTGCGCGCGATATCGCCCTTGTAGAACGCGTCGCGGCCGCCGTTGGCGATCTTCTCCAGGGTCGCGGCCAGGTGAGGGTTCTTCCAGGTCTCGCCGGTGCGCGGCGCGCGGCCGTCGATGGTGAACTGCTCCTTGAAACCCGGCCATTTCGACAAACGCGGCACCGAGGCGTTCCAGTAGTAGGCGATCACCTCGTGCACCGGATGGCCTTCGCGGGCGTAGCGGATCGCCGGAGCGAGGTCGTCGGCCATGGACTTGCGGCCGAAACGGCCGTGCAGGGCGAACCAGGCGTCGACCGCGCCGGGCACGGTCACCGGCAGCGGGCCGTAGGAGGGCACGTCGCTGAGGCCGCGCTTGCGGAACTCGGCCAGGCTCAGCGACTTGGGCGAACGCCCGGAGCCGTTGTAACCGTAGAGCTTCTTGGTCTTGGGGTCCCAGACGATCGCGAACAGGTCGCCGCCGATGCCGCTGCCGGTGGGTTCCATCAGCCCCAGCGCGGCGTTGGCCGCGATCGCCGCGTCGACCGCGCTGCCGCCGCCCTTCATCACGTCCAGCGCGATCTGGGTCGCCAGCGGATGCGAGGTCGCGGCGATCGCGTGCGGTGCGTAGACCTCGCTGCGGGTGGCGAAGGCCTTGCCGGTGACGCGGTCGGCGGCGGCGGCCGGCGCGGCGTGGCCGGCGGCGAGCAACACGCCGAGCAGGACGAGCGGCAAACGGTGGGGCACGAGGCGTGAGGTCATGGCGCGGCTCCGCGGATCGGACCGCGACGATAGCGCAGACCGGCGCGTCAGGGAGCGACGCGATCGGGTGGATCGCGACCCGACGCCGGCGTATGCGCGATATTCAACGGCCGTGGCCTGCGTGGCCGGGAATGCGCGCGCTTCAGGCCGACGGCAACTGCGCCGCGACCAGGCGCAGGTGCTGCACGGCGCTGTCCAGCGCGGCCGCCAGCGGCAGGATCGCCGGCCAGTCGTCCTGGCGGCCGGCGGCTTCCAGTTCGCCGGCCGCCTGCGCCAGTTCGGTCGCGCCGACCATGCGCGCGGCGCCCTTGATCTTGTGCGCCTGGCGCGTGAGGGCGATGGCGTCGCCGCCGTCGCGCGCGGCGTGCAGGGCGGACAGGTCCTGCGCGGTCGCGGCCAGGAATTCCTCGAGCAGGCCGATCGCCTCCGCGGCCGAGCCGCCGGTGAGCGCGCCCAGCACCTCGGCGTCCAGGGCCCGGGCACGATCGAGTTGCGGCAGCGCCGCCGTCGCGTCCGCGTGCGCGCCGTCGCCATCGGCCGGCCGGGTATGCGGCAGCCAGCGCTGCAGGCAGGTCGCCAGCACCGGCACCGACACCGGCTTGCTCAGGTAATCGTCCATGCCCGCGGCCAGGCAGCGTTCGGCCTCGCCCTTCAGCGCCGAGGCGGTCAGGGCCACGATCGGCGTGCGTGCCAGGCCTTGGCTCTGCTCGGCCTCGCGGATCGCGCGCGCCAGCGCATAGCCGTCCAGACCGGGCATGTGCACGTCCGACAGCAGCAGGGCGTAGCGGCCGCTGCGCCAGCGTTCCAGCGCCTGCAGGCCGTCCTCGGCCGACTCGCTGGCGTAACCGGCCAGGGCCAGCTGACGCGCGATCACCATGCGGTTGGTCGGGTGGTCGTCGGCCAGCAGCACCAGGCTGCGTTCGCGTTCGGCCTGCTCCAGGCTGGGCATGGGGCGCGGCGCGATCGCAGGCGGCGCCTCGGCGCTGTCGGCGTCGGCGGGCAGCTCCGACTCCGGCGCGCGCGCCAGGCTCACCACCAGGCGCATGCTGGTGCCCAGGCCGGGCCGGCTTTCCATGCTCACCTCGCCGCCCATCAGCTCGGCCAGGCGGCGGCAGATCGCCAGGCCCAGGCCGGTGCCGCCGTAGCGGCGCGTGGTGTCGCCCTCGGCCTGGCTGAAGGGCTGGAACAAATGGCGCTGCTGCTCCTCGCCCACGCCGATGCCGGTGTCGGTGACGCGGAAGCACAGCGTGTCGCGCACCGTGCCGTCGGCGTCCTTGGCGCTGGACCGCCATTCCAGCGCCGCCTGGACCAGGCCCTGCTCGGTGAACTTGAGCGCGTTGGACAGGAAGTTGCCGATCACCTGGCGCAGGCGCAGCCCATCGGCGCGATGCGCCGGGCCGACCCGCGAATCGATGTCGCACAACAGGTTCAGGCCCTTGCTCGAAGCCGCGCCGGCGTAGTTGGCGACGGTGCTGCGCAGCAGCGCCGGCAGCGCGACCACGGTCGGCGACAGTTCCAGGCGGCCGGCCTCGATCTTCGAGAAATCCAGGATGCCGCCGATGATCTGCAGCAACGAGGCCGAGGACTGCTGGATCACGTTGAGCGCGCGCCGCTGCTCGGGGTCCAGGCGCGAGTGCGCGAGCACTTCGATCATGCCGGTCACGCCGATCATCGGCGTGCGGATTTCGTGGCTCATCGCGGCCAGGAACGAGGACTTGGCGCGGCTGGCTTCCTGAGCGCGCGCTTCGCTGGCGCGCAACTCGCGTTCGAGCCGGCGGATCGCGCTGAGATCGGCGGCGACCAGCAGCAGACCGCCGTCGCCGCCGTCGCTGTCGCTCATCGCCGATACCGCCAGCAGGGCCGGCACCCAGGTGCCGTTGCGATGGCGCAGCATCGCCTCGCGCGGCGCGGCGCGCATCAGGGCCAACTCGCGCAGCGCGGTCCAGTCGGCCTGGACCGGACGGCCGAGACGGTCGCCGAGCTCGTAGGCCAGCGCCTGCAGGGCCTTGGGCTCGAACAGCGCATGCAAACGCTCGCGCGCCAGCAGGTCGGTGGCGTGCCAGCCCAGCAGATGCTCGGCGAAGGGATTGACCAGGGTGAACTGGCCCTGCGCGTCGACCGCGACGATGGCGGTCTGGGCCGCGTCCAGCAGCGAACGCTGGAAATGCTCGCGGCGCTCCAGCTCGGCACGAGTGCGTTCGTTGCGGATCAACTGCCCGGTGAGTTCGTTCTCGAAGCCCAGCACGTCGCGGCGCATCTCCATGAAGGCCTGCATCACCGTCGCCAACTCGCCGCTGGGCTGGTACTTGGGAGTGGCGGTGTAGTCGTGCTCGCGCATGCGCCGCGCCAGCCAGGTCAGGCTTTCGACGCCACGATAGGCGTTGCGCAGCACCTGCCGCCCGACCACCGCAGCGATCAGCAGGGCCAGCGCCGACAGGCCGATGCGCAGGAAGCTGGTGCGCCGGCTGCGCACGATGTCGTCGCGGACCACGCTGTCGGCCTCGACCAGGGCCAGCTCCGACAACAACTTCAGGCGCTCGGTGACCGGGTCGATGGCCGGATACAGGCGGGTGTCGGCGAAGCGCCCCAGGGCGTCGATGTCCTCGCGCACCAGGATCGCGCGCAACTCGGCGGCGGCCGCGTCGGCGGCCACGCGCGCCTCGCCGGCGGCGCGGAAGTGGACTTCCTCCTCGGGCGTGCGCGGCAGTTGCGCCAGCACCGCCCAACTCTCGTCGATGCGCCGGCGCGCTTCGTCGACGGTGGCCACGCCCTCGCGCCAGGGCACCAGGTCGTTGCGCACGCGGAAGGTGGTGTCGACCACGTCCAGGCCGTAGGCATCGGAGACCATCTTGATCCGGCGCAGGCCGCGCAGTGAATCGTCGCGCAGGGTCAGCAGGGATTCGCGTGCGCGGTACTGGGCGACTTCGTCGATCACCAGCACCGTCGCGCCGGTCAGCAGCAGCAGGCCGAACAGCGCCCACAGCTGGCGCCGGATGCTGAGCGTGCCCAGCCAGGCGCGCATGCGCGCGCCCTACTCCGGCCGCCGCCAGCGGCCGAGCACGCTCGGCAGATCCTCGCCGGGCACCGGCTCGGCGATCAGATGGCCCTGGGCCATGCCGCAGCCCAGTTCGGCCAGCATCTGCCAATCGTCGACGGTCTCCACGCCCTCGGCGACCACGTCCAGGCCGAGCTTGCGCGCCAGGTCCAGGCTGGCCTCGATCACCGCGCGCTTGCGCGGCTGCTCCTTGGCGCCGGAGACGAAACCCTGATCGATCTTGAGCTCGGTGAACGGAATCTGCGACAGCTGCGCGAGCGAGGAATAGCCGGTGCCGAAATCGTCGATCGACAGGCCGAAACCCTTCAGGCGCAGGCGCGCCAGCACGCCCAGGCCGCGCGCGGCGTCGCTCATCAGCGAACTCTCGGTGATCTCCAGCACCACCTCCTCCGGCTCCACGCCGGCCTCGCGCACCAGGTGCTGGAAGCGGTCGGCCGCGCCGCTGTCTGCCAGGGTCGCGGGCGAGACGTTGACCGAAAGATTCAGGCGGATGCCCTGCTGGTCCCAGCGGCGTTTCCAGCGGCAGCCCTCGATCAGCATGTGATCGGTGAGCAGGTCGACCAGACCTTCGCGCTCCATCATCGGCACGAAGTGCTGCGGACGCACGATGCGGCCGTCGCGATGGCGCCAGCGCGCCAGCGCCTCGACCCCGACCGGCTTGCCGTTGCCGAACTCGACCTGCGGCTGGAACCACGGCCCGATCTCGCCGGCGGCCAGGGCCTCGCGGATCAGCGCAGGCGTGACCTCGACCGGCTCGTCGGCTTCTTCGGCGTGCAGCGCATCCTCGTAGCCTTCCAGCGCCAGCTGCAGCTTGGCCAGGGTCAGCGGCTTTTCGACGTTGCCCAGCACGCGCAGGCCGTAGGCGCGGGCCATGGTCTGCACGGTGTTGAGCAAGGCCGGATCCAGCGCGCTGACCACCGCCACCGAACGGGCGAGGCCGCGCTGGGCGACGTGGTCGATGAACTCGATGCCGTCCATGCCGGGCATGTCCAGGTCGACCAGGATCACGTCCGGCGGCGTGCGCACTTCCTCGAGCAGGCGCAGCGCGCCGGCGCCGTCGGCGGCCTCGAACACCTGGGTGACGCCCAACTCGGCAAGCAGGCGCAGCGCCATGCGGCGCTGGAAACCATGGTCCTCGACCACCATCACGCTGAGCGCCGTAATCGACATGCCGTTCCCTGGTGAGACTGCCGCCCCTGGCCGCGGCGCAGCGCGCCGCGATCGCAACGGATTCGACTGTATCCGCGCATAGCGTTCAACGGGAACGGCGCCGACGAACGGTCGCGGTCGCTGCGTGGACGAGGGCACAGGCCCGCCCCGCCTGAGTCTTACGGCGAGAGCACCCGGCTGCGAGCAAGGCGCGACGCTGCGTCGCATAAAAAAAGCGGAGCCGAGGCTCCGCTTTTTTGTTCCGATCCGGACGCGTGCGCGCTTAGGGATACTTGGGCGGATTGGCGGCCCAGGCCGCCTGCACTTCCGCCAGCATCTTGCGCTCGGCCTCGGTCCAGGCCGGCAGCAGGCGCGCGTACTGGGCGGTGTTGCTCCACTGCAGCGGCTCGGTGCGCACGGCGGCGGCGTACCACTGCACGGCTTCGTCCTTGCGGCCCATCGACCACAGCACCAGGGCGAAAGTCGGCGGCATCCAGCTGGCGGTCACGCCGCGCGTGGTGGCCAGGGTGCGCCACTGTTCGAAGGCGCCCTTGTCGTCGCCGGCGCGGTACAGGTCCCAGCCGTAGTTCCACATCACCGAGCGCCAGATGCCGTCGGTGGCGTCCAGGCCGGACAGAGAGCGCGCATAGAGCTGACGGCCGAGGTCGACGCGACCGGCTTCCATCGCCAGGTGCGCGAGCTGCGCGGCTTCGGCGTCGGCACCGGCCTTGCGCTCGATGATGCGGCTGAGCTTCTGCATCGCCACTTCGCCGGTTTCGCGCACCACCACCACCGGCTTGACGGTGTTGGCGTCGGCGTCGAAATAGAACTCGGCGGGCTTGGGCAGCGGCTGCGTGGTGGACGTCTGGGCCGCCGCGGTTCCGGACACGGCCAGCGCGGCCGTCAACAACAAACTACGAATTCGCATGATCGATGGATCCCCCGTGATACCCCTACATGCTAACCCGAGCGGGGTCCGGATCGGGCCGTTCATCACGCTTTCTGCGCTGAATCGGGCGCAGCCGGGCCCCGGCGCGAGCGCCGGAGCCTGTATGGGCGGCGGACCTCAGCGCGACTGCAGGGTCACCCGCTCGATCGCCCATAGGGGGTCGTGGCTGCCGCTGGCGAACACCAGGCACAGATCGTGGGTGCCCGCGGTCGGTGCGATCTTGGCGCGCAGCGTGGTGAGACCGGCGGTGCGGCGCGCCGAACCCAGCGGCAGCACCGCGATCGGTGTGCCCTGGCAGCCGTCGGCGCGCACTTCCAGTGCGCCCTCGGCGCCGTTGGCGGCGCGGCTGACGATCTTGGGCGTGTCGCGCCAGAGCTGGAAGTTGTACGGCACCTGGCCGACCCGGACCTCGATCGCGCCGACCTGGTCCAGGGCCGCGCCCTCGTAGATCCAGCACGGGTCGAACACGTCGGCCTGCAGGACCGCGCGCGGCGAGCGCCCGCCGATGCCATCGGCCGGCGCATCGTCCTCCATGCGCAGGTTCAGCCCGCCCTTGCACTGGCGCAGGCGGTTGCCGGTGCGCTGGCTCAGCGCGGCCAGGTCGGCCGGCGCGTAGCGGCGCGGCGCCGACAGCGCGCGGCCGTCTACATAGGTGGCGGCCTGGAACACGGTCGGCGGACGCAGCTGCAGCGGCGCGGCGTACAGCGGCGACTGCGTGCTCAGCTCGCCCTTGCCTTCGAGGTAGCGGATCTGGCCGAAACCGGCCTGGTTGGACAATTTCAGCATCGGCTGGCCCTGGCCGTCGCGCTCGACTTGGTAGCGCACCGCGAACGCGGCGTCGGAGGCCTGCACCTTCTGCGCCTGGTAGCGCGCCATCTGCGGCACCAGCCGGCGCAGGAAGCCGTCCCAGTCGCGCGCGCCCTTGGGCGACCACACCGCTTCGGCCAGCGCGGCCGTGCGCGGGAAGTAGGCGCGTTCGACCGCGTCGAAGCTGCGCTTGTGCTCGGTCCACAGATTGGCCTGCGCGCCCAGCACGTGCTTGGCCTGTTCGGGCGTGAGCTCGGCGGGCACCGGCTCGAAGCCGTACACCGATTTCAGGGTCATCGCGGCCAGGCGGCCGGTGGCTTCGTCGTCGTTGTCGCTTTGCACATGATCGAAATACAGGTCCGGCGCCGGCGACAGCACCACGTCGTGGCCGGCGCGCGCGGCTTCGACCGCGCCCTTGGTGCCGCGCCAGGACATCACCGTCGCGCGCGGCGGCAGGCCGCCTTCGAGGATCTCGTCCCAGCCGACCAGGCTGCGGTTCTGGCTGCCCAGGTATTTCTCGATCCGGGCCACGAACCAGCTCTGCATCGCCATCTCGTCCTTCAGCCCCAGCGCGGCCTTCTGCGCCTGGATGGCGGGCGAGGCCTGCCACTGGTCCTTGGCCGCCTCGTCGCCGCCGATGTGGATGTAGCGGCCGGGGAACAGGGTGGCGACTTCGGCCAGCACGTCCTGCAGGAACGCGAAGGTGGCGTCGTCGGTGTTGAACAGATAGGTGTGCACGCCCCAGTCCGGCGACACCGGCGGCGGCGCCTTGAGCACGTCGCTCACGCCCAGCTCGGGATAGGCGGCGATCGCGGCCTGGGCATGGCCGGGCATTTCGATCTCGGGGACGATGGTGATGTAGCGTTCGGCGGCGTAGCGCACCACGTCGCGGATCTGGTCCTGGGTGTAGTAGCCGCAGTACGGGATCGGCGCGCCGCTGACCGGATCGTGGCCGGAAGCGCCGGCCGGGACGCGGCAGGCGCCGACTTCGGTCAGCTTGGGATACTTCTTGATCTCGATCCGCCAACCCTGGTCGTCGGTGAGATGCCAGTGGAAGGTGTTGAGCTTGTGCAGCGCCATCTGGTCGATCAGGGTCTTGACCTGTTCGACGCTCTGGAAATGGCGCGCCGAGTCCAGCATCAGACCGCGCCAGCCGAAACGCGGCGCGTCCTCGATGCGTTGCGCGGCGATCGTCGCCGCGCCGCGGCCGCCGTCGGCGGTGGCCAGCTGCCACAGCGTGACCGCGCCGTAGAACAGGCCGGCCGGCGCGCGCGCTTCGATGCGCGCGCCCTGCGGGCCGATGTCGAGGTTGTAGGCTTCGTCACTGGGCAGGGCGGCCTGGCGGTCGATCGCGAACACCACCGTGTGCGCGGCCTCACCGGCGGCGTTGCCGCTGGCGTCCACGTTGGGCGCGAATCCGCGCATGCGTTGCAGGCGGGCCGCGAAATCGCGCGCGATCCGCGCCGCGTCGGCGTTGCCGCCGGCGGCCTGCAGGCGCGTGCTCACGTCCAGCGCGAATACGCCCTCGCGCGCGAGCACCTTGGCCGGCAGCGGAATCACCGGCGTGATCTGCGAGGCCTGTGCGGCGGGCACGTCCGCCGTCGCGTCCTGGCCGCCGCGCTGGCAGGCCGACAATGTGATCGCCATCACCATCGACAGCGCTACCGTCGCGGCCACCGCCGCGCGCATGCGTTTACCGCTCATCCCCGCCCCCTCGTTGTCGTCCGACACTCATACAACAAGCGGGCCCGGCGTAACCGAGCCCGCTGTCGCAGCTGAACGCTACCGGATTGCCCGAAGCAGCGGTAGCGCATGAATCGTAGGGTGCGGTGAGCCGTAGGCGAACCGCACCATCGCGTCGGCCCGAAGGTTCGCGACGGTGCGGTTGCCACCGCACCCTACCTAGCTGCGGTCCCACCGCGAGGGTGGTCTATCAGTAGTTGAAACGGAAGTTCAAGTAGTACTGACGGCCGTTCTCATAGACCGAACGGGGACGGTCCTTGGTGGCGTAGTACGTGGTCTTGGGGTTGTTGAGGTTCATCGCGTCCAGGCTCAAGGCCATGTGGTCGTTGATCTTGTAACCGAACGAGGCCGACACGGTGTCGATTTCGTCCTGGTAGAAGGCCGAGGCGCGATCCAGGCCGCTGTAGAACTCCGAGCGGTAGGTGTAGTTGACGCGGGCGTTGAAGCGGTCGTTCTCGAACCACAGGCCGACGTTGTAGGTGTTCTCGGACGTGCCCAGCATCGGGGTGCCGTCGTCGGTGTCGGACTCGGCGTAGGTGTAGTTGGCGAACGCACCGAAGTAGTCGCCGATCGGACCTTCCCAGGCCAGCTCGAAGCCGTTGACCTTGGCGTTGGAATTGACCGGGATGGTCACGTCGTAGTCGACCATCGCGCCGTTGGGACGCTGCGCATCGATGGTCAGGTACTGACGGCGCACGTTGGCCAGCGAAACGTAGTTGTCGATGTTCATGCTGAACACGCCGAAGGAGAACAGCGCGCGCTCGCCGTAGTACCACTCCACGGTCGCGTCGAGGTTGGTCGACAGGATCGGGGCGAGGTTGGGGTTGCCGCCGGTGCCGGTACCGACGCCGTTGACCGCGGCCGGCGGGAGCAGCGAGACCGCGCCGGCAATGGCCGAGAAATCCGGGCGGGTCAGGGTGCGCGAAGCCGCCAGGCGCAAGACCACGTCGTCGGTGATGTCGAGCTTGAGGTTCGCGCTCGGCAGCCAGTCCTTGTACGTGTTCTTGGTCAGCACGGTCTTGTAGGCGCCGAACGCCGACGTGGTGATCGCGGCCGGATCGGTGGCCGAGGTACTCACGTAGTTGGTGACGTCTTCCTGGGTCTCCACGTAACGCAGACCGACGTTGGCCGTCCAGCGCTCGCCCTGGAAGTTGAGCTGGCCGTAGGCGGCGGTGCTCTTCTCCTCCAGGCCGTAGGCGCCCAGGTAATAGAAGCGCGAGACCGGATCGCGGTTGGCCAGGCGGTTGAACGCGGCCAGGCTTTCCGGCGAGAAGTACCAGATGTTGCGCGGGAAATTGCCGCCGATGCCGTTGGCGAAGTCGCCCGGGTAGTTGCTGAAGCCCTGCGGCCAGTTGGCCGGGTTGAACGGATCCTGCGGCAGGGCGAAGTTCGGGCCCTGCGCGGTGACCTGGTCGAGGTTGCGCTCGTGACGGGCCTGGCGCACGCCGAAGTCGATCGAGGTCACCAGGCCGCCGTCGAAGAAGTAGGTGCCGTCGACCTGGCCCCAGTCTTCCTTGTCTTCGACGTCGATGTCCTGGAAGCCGAAGATCCAATCCAGGCGGTAGTCGGTGTTGGGGATGCCGGGCGCGCCGGTGTTGGCGTTGCCCAGGTGCCAGTCGGCCGCGCCGACGCCGTTGAGGCCCCAGCCGCCGCCGCTGTTGAGGCCCACGTCCCACTCGGCCACGTCCTGCACCGGGGTTTCGCCGTGGCCTTCGGAGGTGCCGGCCTGGGCCGAGAAACGCAGCTTGTCGCTGACGTCCCACTTGCCTTCCAGGCTGAAGAACTCGGTGCTGGACTTGGCGCCCGGGCGCGAGATCTGGTCGTAGATGCCGAAGGCGTTGGACGGCGTGGCGCCCGGGGTCGGCGCGAAGTTGGCCGAGACCAGGGTGTTGTTGCGCACCACGTAGCCCGGCAGCGGCACTTGACCGTTGGTGCCGTCGAGGCCGTTGATGATGCGGCTGCCCCAGATCATGTAGTTGCGGTTGTAGTTGTCGGCCTTCATGTCCGAGCGGAAGTAGTTCGCTTCCAGCTCGAAGTTGTCGGCCGGCTTCCACTGCGCGGTGAACATGCCTCCGGTGCGCTTGCGCTCCTGTTCGAACAGCGCCGAGCCCAGCAGGGTCGGGAAGAACACGCCGACCAGGTCCGGATGGGCGATGCCGGCGGCTGTGTTGGCGCCGATCGCCTCGTAGCCGAGCAGTTCCTGGCCGTCGCGGCGCAGGTGGCGCTCCTCGCTGAAGGCCTGCACGGTGATGCCGAACGTGCCGTCCTCGTTCTTCCAGTTGCCCAGCACCGAGATCTGCGGGTCGGTCTTGCTGGGCTGCTCGGCGTACACGCCGCCGACCGAGCCGAAGATGCTGAAGCCCTTGTCGAAGTTGAGCGGGTTGCGGGTGACGATGTCGACGCTGCCGACCGCGCCGCCCTCGACCAGCTTGGCCTCGGACGACTTGCGCACGATCACCTTGTCGACCAGTTCGGACGGCAGCAGCGAATAGCTGACGCTGCGGCCCACGGTGCCGGTCTGGTTGAGCACGAACCAGTCGCCGGTGGCGATGTTGTGGCCGTCGATCAGGGTCTGGGTGAGGCTGGGGCTGGTACCGCGCATGGACACGCGGTCGTTCTCGTCGAACGCGCCCTCGTTGGCGCTGGCCGCCGAGATGTTGACGCCCGGCACGCGCGCCAGCGAGTCGGCCACGTTCTTGTCGGGCATCTTGCCGATGTCTTCGGAGGTGATGACCTCGACACGGGTGACGTCGTCGCGCTTGGTGTCCAGCGACTGTTCGATCGCGCCGCGGATGCCCTTGACCACGATGGTGTCCAGGTCCTTGGCGTCCGGCGATGCGGTGCTTGCGTCCTGGGCCACGGCCTGGCCGGCAAAGCCGAGGGCCGCGACGATACTGACGGACAGAATGGTCTTGCGAACTTTCATTGGGTTCTCTCCCTCGGGCTATGGTCCTCTCCGCCGCTCGATCTGCGTCGATTGGGCGAAGCCTGGTACGTCTGTTCCAGCGCCGTTGGTGGCCGGCGCCGGCAATTCAGCGGATAACGCGAAGCGCGCTGCCGGGCTCAGGCCTCATTGGCGTGCTCCAGGTACCAACTGGCGGCGCCGATGACGCCGAGTTGTTCGTTCTCGATCAGGCGCACCGGCACGCGCTCCAACACCGGGCGCATCGCGCCCTTGTTGAGCAGGCGCTCGCGGAAGGCGCTGGCGTCGAGGAAATCCTTGAGCTGCGGCAGGATGCCGCCGGCGATGAACACCGCCTTGGCGCCGCTGACCACGGTCAGGTCGCCGATCACGCTGCCCAGCAGCGCGCAGAAGGTCAGCACCGCTTCGCGCGCGATCGCGTCGCCGCGGCGCGCGGCCTGGGTGATCGCGGCCGGCGCGCGCAGGCTGGGCTCGATGCCGTCGATCGCGCACAGCGCGTCGTACAGGTTGACCAGGCCGGGGCCGGAGACCAGATGCTCGGTGGACACGTGGGCGCCGCGCTGCTGCATCCAGCGCAGGATTTCGATTTCGCGCGCGCTGCCGGGGGCGAACGCGGTGTGGCCGGATTCGGTGGGCAGCACCACGGTGGCGTCGCGGTACGGGATGCGCACCGCCGCGCCCAGACCGGTGCCGGGGCCGATCACCAGCACCGGGCCCGGCGCGGAATCGCTGACGCCGGGGGTGAGCAGGGTCGAGTCGCCGGGCGCCATGCACTGGGCGGCGTGGGCGGCGGCCTGGAAATCGTTGATGAACAGCACTTCGCGCAGGCCGAGCTCGCGGCGCAGCTCGGACAGCGAGATCCGCCAGGGCAGATTGGAATTGATGACCGCGTCGTCCAGGACCACGCCCGCGCAGGCGATCGCGACCCGGTCGGCGCCGGCGCCGGCGCCGGCGCCGGCCAGGAAGTCGGCCAGGATCGCGGACAGGCTGGGGTAGTCGGCGCACACGTACTTGCGGTGCGCGAGCACGGCGACCGCGCTTTCGCCCGGACCGCCCGCACGCACCAGGCCGACCCGGGTGTGGGTGCCGCCGACGTCGGCGGCGATGAACGGGGACGCGGCCGGGGCCAGCCTGCTGGCAGCGCTCATGCGGTCCGCTCCGGTCCGGTCGGGGTTGCGACGAGGGTTTGACCGCCCGCCCTTCCGGCGCGCATCGGCCGCGCCGCGCGGGGCGAAACCGCCGTCCGCTTCGAATCCCACTGCATCGCTTCCCTCCGTTGATCCCGGCCAGCCCCCGCTGGCGGAGCCGAGATTGCCCACCGTTTGACAACGTTGTCAACTAGCGGTCACGGATCCCTAACAAATGCACGAAAACTGCGAACTCGCGGCGTTTCCGATGATGCGGCGCAACATAGAACCGCGCTCGGCCGGGCCTGGCTCGGGCTGAGTTTTGGGGCTCCTTCTGGCTTGTCGGACAAAGTTGTGACACCTTGAGCCAACGGATGTCGTGCAGGTCAAATGCGATAGTGCCGTAACGCCGCGGGGCGCTCCCCGCGTTCCTGGAGGGGAGTCCTGAACACATGTCCACGCCCAATACCGGCGGCCCGCCGCAGCGCTATCTCGGCTCGATCGCGATCGTAGGCGCGCTGTTCTTCATCTTCGGCTTCGTCACCTGGCTCAACGGCCCGCTGATCTCGTTCGCGCAGCTGGCGTTCGACGTGAGCGAATCGCTCGCGTTCCTGATCCCCAGCGCGTTCTACATCTCCTACTTCTGCCTGGCCCTGCCTTCCTCGTCGATCCTGAAGAAGACCGGCATGAAGAAGGGCATGGCGCTGGGCCTGTTCCTGATGGCCGTCGGCGCGGCGGTGTTCGGGCACTACACGACGCAACGCATCTATCCCGGCGCGGTGACCGGCGTGTTCGTGATCGGCGCGGGCCTGGCGATTCTGCAGACCGCCGTGAACCCCTACATCAGCATTCTCGGGCCGATCGAGGGCGCGGCCCAGCGCATCGCGGTGATGGGCATCTGCAACAAGCTCGCCGGCTGGGCGGCGCCCTTCGTCATCGGCACCTTGGTCATGCACGGCATGGGCGACGTCGCCAGCCAAGTGGCGGGCGCCGACGCCGCCACCAAGGCCGCGGTGCTCAACGAGTTCGCCGCGCGCATCCACACGCCCTACATGGTCATGGCCGGGCTGCTCGCTCTGCTCGCGGTGGGCATCCTGTTTTCGCCGCTGCCGGAAATCCAGGCCGAGAAGGTCAACGCCGAAGGTGCCGACGGCGCGGCCGACGGCAAGCCGGCCGGACTGCTGCAATACCCGCACGTCTGGCTGGGCGCCCTGTGCATCTTCGTATACGTCGGCGCCGAGGTGATGGCGGGCGACGCGATCGGCACCTACGGCCACGGCTTCGGCCTGCCGCTGGACCAGACCAAGTTCTTCACGTCCTTCACCCTGGGCGCGATGCTGATCGGCTATCTGGTGGGTCTGATCGCGATTCCGCGCTTCATCTCCCAGGAGCGCTACCTCAGCCTCTCGGCCGTGCTCGGCGTGATCTTCACCATCGGCGCCTACCTGACCCACGGCATCGTCTCGGTCGGCTTCGTCGCCGCGCTGGGTTTCGCCAACGCGATGATGTGGCCGGCGATCTTCCCGCTCGCGATCCGCGGCCTGGGCCGTCTCACCGAACGGGGATCGGCGCTGTTGATCATGGGCATCGCCGGCGGCGCGGTGATCCCGCAGCTGTTCGTGCATCTCAAACAGCACTACGACTTCCAAGCCGTGTTCGCGCTGCTGATGATCCCCTGCTACCTGTACATCCTGTACTTCGCGCTGCGCGGCTATCGCGTCGGGCTGCGCCGCAACGCCAGCGTGGGCGCCGCGGCGACCCAACGCGGCTGATCGCGACGCGGCGGACCGGCGTACGTCCGGTCCGCCGCGAACGCCGATACCATAGGCGGCCGATACCGGCGCCAGGATCAGCCAGGACTTATGCAGCACGCGGATAGCAGCACCATCGCCACGCCCGGCGTCGCCGCCGGCGGCGACACCCAGTACACCAAGGACTGGTTCCAGGCCCATGTGCGCAACTGGGAACGCTGGCTGGACGGCTTTCGCGACCGCCCGGGCCTGCGCTTTCTCGAAATCGGCAGCTTCGAGGGCCGCTCCACGGTGTGGTTGCTGCAGAACGTGCTGACCCAGCCCGACAGCCGCATCGACTGCATCGACCTGTTCCGCCCCGACCCGCTGCAGGGCGACTACCACCAGCGCTTCCGCGCCAACGTGGCTCCGTGGAAGGACCGCGTCGGCGAGTATGCCGGCCCCAGCGCCGAGCAGCTCGCGCGCGTGCGCGGCCCCTACGACATGATCTACGTCGATGGCTGGCATACCGCCTTCGGCGCGCTCGCCGACGGCGTGCAGGCCTGGCCGCTGCTCAAGGTCGGCGGGCTGATGATCTTCGACGACTACCTGTGGATGCCGCCGGCCTATTACCAGGCCAGCAAGCCCAACAAGCTGGTGCGCGAGTTCTGGCGCGCGCTGGGCAAGCGCTGGCAGGACCGTGCGATCGCGCGCATCGCCGCGCAGACGCCCAAGCTGGGCATCGACGGCCTGCTGCGCACGCTGGAAGGCCAGTACGAGCTGGTCGAGCGCGGCTACCAGTTGGCGATCCGCAAGACCCGGGCGTTCGAGGACGTGACCCTGGAACTGGACACGTGAACCGCCGGCGCGCGCCTGTGCCGAAGCCGGCCGGCCGCGCGCGGCGCTTGCGTCGCGTCGGCGCCCGAGTAGGCTAGGCGCAACGCCCTTGCGTGCGAACGCGGCGGCGACTCCGATCGACTACCCCGAGGCAGCGGTGCGCCGACCCACGATCAAAGATGTCGCCGAACGCGCGCAGGTCTCGCTGAAAACCGTATCGCGGGTGATCAACGACGAGCCCAGCGTACGCGCCCGCACCCGCGCGCGGGTGAACCAGGCCATCGCCGAACTCGACTACCGCCCGGACCCGTCCGCGCGCAGCCTGCGCAGCGCGCAGCCCTACGCGATCGGCGTGGTCTACGACAATCCGAACCCCTACTACATCATCAGCGTGCAGAACGGCGTGCTCGCCGCCTGCCGCGAAACCGGCTACGGCCTGCAGATCCATCCCTGCGATTCGTCCTCGCCGCTGCTGGCCGCCGACCTGATCGACCTGGTCCAGGGCGCGCGCCTGGCCGGCCTGGTGCTGGCGCCGCCGATGTCCGAGCGCATGGAACTGGTCAGCGAACTGGTCGCGCACGGCATCCGCCTGGTGCGCATCGTCTCGGCCGCCGAGGACCCCAAGGACGGTGCGCCCTGCGTCTGGGTCGACGACCGCGACGCCGCCTACGACATCACCGAGCACATGATCCAGCTCGGCCACCAGCGCATCGGCTTCCTGTGGGGCGGCAAGTCGCACCGTTCCAGTTGGGAACGCTACAAGGGCTATGCGCAGGCGCTGGCCGACTACGGCATCGGCGAGGACGAGGACCTGGTGCTGCCGGGCGATTATTCCTTCGACGACGGTTTCCGCGGCGCGCGTCGCTTGTTCGCCCTGCCCAACCGCCCGACCGCGATCTTCGGCAGCAACGACGAGATCGCCGCCGGCGTGCTCGCGGCGGCCAAGTCCAGCGGCATGCACGTGCCCTACGACCTGTCGATCGCCGGCTTCGAGGACAGCCCGTTCTCCAAGCAGTCCTGGCCGACCCTGACCACCGCGCGCCAGGCCACCGAGGAGATCGCGCGCCACGCCGCCTACCGCCTGATCGCCGACCTGCGCCGCGAGACCGACCAGCCGCTGCAGATGCCGGGGAACGAAGGCTTCAGCCCGATCCTGGTGGTGCGCGGCTCGACCGCGCCGCCGCGGCCGCCGCAGGCCTGAGGCGCGGCGAGACGATCGCCGGCGTTCGCTTCGGGGTAGGAGCGGCGTAAGCCGCGACCACGACCCTTCGGCCGCTGCGCGATCGCGGCTTACACCGCTCCCACAGGGTCGGTGGCTTTGCACCTCTATGCGCTGGCGCGTTGGCTCGGCAACTGCTTTCTGTGGGAGCGACGTGAGTCGCGATTACGAATCTGCGGCCACCGCGAGCTCGCGGCTTACGCCGCTCCTACTCCATCGCCATGGCCGCCGCCTCTTGCGGCGATCAGCCGCGCAGCTTGGCCGCCGCGCGCGCCAGGGTTTCGATCTGCGCCCAGTCGCCGGCTTTTACCGCCGCCGGCGGGCACACCCAGGAGCCGCCGACGCAGGGCACGTTGGCCAGGGCCAGGTACTGCGGCGCATTGTCGGGGCCGATGCCGCCGGTGGCGCAGAAGCGCAGGTCGGGCAGCGGCCCGCCGATGCCGCGCAGCGCGCTGGTGCCGCCGATGGATTCGGCCGGGAAGAACTTGAGGTAACGGTAGCCGTGATCGGCCAGGGTCATGGCTTCCGAGGCGGTCGCCGCGCCCGGCAGCCAGGGCAGGTCGGTGCATTGGGCGGCGGCGATCAGGCTGGCGGACGCGCCCGGCGACACCGCGAAGGTCGCGCCGGCTTTTTGCGCTGCGGCGAAGTCGGCGGGCCGGCGCACGCTGCCGACGCCGACCGCCGCGCCTTCGACTTCGTTGGCGATCGCGCGCACCGCGTCCAGCGCCACCGGCGTGCGCAGAGTCACCTCGATCGCGGGCAGGCCGCCGGCGACCAGGGCGCGCGCCAGGGGCACCGCATGGGCGAGCTCCTCGATCACCAGCACCGGTACCACCGGCGCCAGCGCCAGCACGGCGGCGATGCGCTCCTGCAGATCTTGGATCGAATTCATCGCGGACTCCGGAAGGCTGGGGACTTAGGAACTAGGAACTAGGAACTAGGAACAGGCTACTCACTACTGGCTGCTCGTTGCCAGTAAGCCATCGCTCGCTGTCGCCGCGTTCAAGCGCGCGCGGCGACCTCATCGATGTGCTTGAGCAGATCGGCCGGATCCTCGTAGACCCGGAACGCGCCAGCGCGTTCGAGTTCGTCCTGGCCGTAGCCGCCCGACAGCAGGCCCACGCCCAAGGCGCGCGCGCGGCGTGCGGCCAACAGGTCCCAGATGCTGTCGCCGACCACGATCGAATGCTCGATGTCGGCCTGCAGCGCGTCGGCCGCGGCCAGGAACAGGTCGGGGTCGGGCTTGGCATGGCGGACCATGTCGCGGGTGATCACCGGCACCTGCTCCGGATCCACACCTAGCGCGAGCAGGTTGTGGCGCGCGGTCTCCATGCGGCCGCTGGTCGCGATCGACCAGGGGATGTCGTTCTGGCTGAGGTAGGCCAGCAGCTCGACCGCGCCCGGCAGCGGCCGGATCTGGCCGGCCTGCGCGCCATAGGCCTGCGCGTGCAGGCGGTGCAGGCGCTCGACCCGTTCCGGGGTGATGTCGATACCGGTTTCGCGCAGCAGGATGTTGGTGAACAAGCCGCCGCTCATGCCGATCTTGCGGTGGATGCGCCACACCGACAGCGGGATGCCGTCGGCATCCAGCGCCTGCTTCCACGCCAACACGTGCTGGTAGACGCTGTCGACCAAGGTGCCGTCGAGGTCGAACAGGAAGGCGGTGCGGGCGGGGGCGGGCATGGGGGCTTCCAGGATCGACTGCGGTGGTGAGCGAGGGTATCGCGGTTTGTGGTTTTCTGTTTTCTGTTTGCGGTTTGTGGTTTGTGGTTTGTGGTTTGTGGTTTGTGGTTTGTGGTTTGCGGATCAGCTTCTGCTTCGCATTGCTCTTTGGCCGTCATTCCCGCGAAGGCGGGAATCCAGTGACTTGGTTGTTACCGCCAACCCGACGGGACTGATCGAAGCCGTGCTGCATCGCCGCTCTGCATTGCATCCGCAGTTGACCCGGCGACGCGCTGAAGTCACTGGATTCCCGCTTTCGCGGGAATGACGGAAAAAAACGCGAGTTGCGACATCGCAACATTCAAACCGGCGTCGGCGCAAACACTCCCGCGCCCCTGTCCGCCGGCGCGGCGTAATCGCGGAACGCGGCGAACAGTTCACGGCCCAGGCCGACGTGGTGCCCGGACAAGTCGACGCGCGCGTGTTCGCGCCGGGTCCAGTCGTCCTCGGTGCGCAGGCTGAGGGTGCCGGCGATCGCGTCCACGCGCACGACATCGCCGTCGCGCAGCTGCGCCAACGGCCCGCCGCAGGCGGCTTCGGGGGTAACGTGGATCGCCGCCGGCACCTGGCCGGAGGCGCCGGACATGCGGCCGTCGGTGACCAGGGCGACGCGGTGGCCGCGCTTTTGCAGCACGGTCAGGGTCGGGGTGAGCTGATGCAGTTCCGGCATGCCGTTGGCGCGCGGGCCCTGGAAGCGCACCACCACCACCACGTCGCGATCGAGCTCGCCGCGCTCGAAGGCCTGCTTGACCTCGTGCTGCTCGCTGAACACCCGGCACGGCGCCTCGACCACCCAGCGGTCCTCGGGCACGGCCGAGACCTTGATCGCGGCGGTGCCGAGCTCGCCGACCAGCACCCGCAGGCCGCCGTCGGCGCGAAACGGCTCGGCGACCGGACGCAGTACGGAGGGGTCGCCGCTGCGGCCGGTCGCCGGCACGTAGGCGATGCGCCCATCGCCTTCGAGCCTCGCTTCGACGCGGTAACGGCTCAGGCCGGGGCCGGCCACCGTTTCCACATCGCCATGCAGCAAACCCGCGTCGAGCAGCTCGCCTATCAAGAACGCCAGACCGCCGGCGGCGTGAAAATGATTCACGTCGGCGCTGCCGTTGGGGTACACGCGCGCCAGCAGCGGGATCGCCGAGGACAGCGCGTCGAAGTCCTCCAGCCGCAGTTCGATGCCGGCCGCCGCGGCGATCGCGATCAGGTGCAGCAGGTGATTGGTGGAGCCGCCGGTGGCGTGCAGGCCGATCACGCCGTTGACGATCGCGCGCTCGTCGACGATGCGCCCGATCGGCCGGTAGTCCTCGCCCAGCGCGGTGATCTGCGCCGCGCGCTGCGCGGTTTGCGCCGTCAGCGCGTCGCGCAGCGGGGTGTTGGGATGGACGAAGCTGGAGCCTGGCAGATGCAGGCCCATCAGTTCCATCAGCATCTGGTTGGAATTGGCGGTGCCGTAGAAGGTGCAGGTGCCGGGGCCGTGGTAGCTGCGCGCCTCGGCTTCCAGCAGCTCGTCGCGGCTGGCCTCGCCGGTGGCGTAGCGCTGGCGCACGCGCGATTTCTCGTCGTTGGGCAGGCCCGAGGTCATCGGGCCGGCCGGCACGAAGATGCCCGGCAGGTGGCCGAAGTGCAGCGCGCCGATCAGCAGGCCCGGCACGATCTTGTCGCACACGCCCAGGTAGAGCGCGGCGTCGAACATGTCGTGCGAGAGCGCGATCGCGGTCGACATCGCGATCACGTCGCGCGAGAACAGCGACAGCTCCATGCCTTCGCGGCCCTGGGTCACGCCGTCGCACATCGCCGGCACGCCGCCGGCGACCTGCGCGGTCGCGCCGGCCTCGCGCGCGGCGGCCTTGAGCAGGTCGGGGAAGCGCTCCAGCGGTTGGTGCGCCGACAGCATGTCGTTGTAGGAGGTCACGATGCCCAGGTTGGGCGCGTGGCCCGAACGCAGCGCCTGCTTGTCGCCGCTGGCGCAAGCCGCGAAACCGTGGGCGAGGTTGCCGCAGGACAGGCGCCGGCGCTGCGGCCCGCTGCCCTGGGCGGCGTCGATGCGGGCCAGGTAGGCGTCGCGGCGGGCGCGGCTGCGTTCGACGATGCGTTGCGTGACTTGTGCGACTACGGGATGCAATGAGGTGTTCACGGGGACTCGTTGGCTGCAAAGCGCTGGCGATGGAGGTCCGGATCGGCGCGTGGCCCAGCATAGGGCGACAGCGCGCCGCGGGTGGGAGGGGCGAACTCCGCGGCGACGCTGTCTATGAGGTCCGCGACGATCACGGACTCCAATACAGGGTCGGCGGCGTGGGCGCGCCCGCCAGGACCGAACGGATCGGCAGGACGCTGCGCGGATCGCGCTGCACGGCGTCCAACAGGGCGCGCTTCTTCGCGCCTTCGATATGCAGGTATAGCGCCGGCGCGGTGAAGATCGCGCTCAGGGTCAGGCTCATGCGCGGCTCGGGCATGGCCTCGGTGCGCACCGCCATCACCGGCGCGCGCCCGCGCGGCTGCAGGCCGATTTCGCGCAGGCCCGGATTGTCGCGACCCAGGTCGGGGAACAGCGACGCGACATGGCCGTCCTCGCCCATGCCCAGCACCGCCACGTCCAGCGGCAAGCCTTCGTTAGCGATCTTGGTCAGCACCGGCATCAAGGCCGCTTCCGGAGTTTCGGTGGGGCGGTACATCGGCAGCAGGCGCGCGGCGGCGGCGTTGTGCCGCAGCAGATGATCGCGCAGCAGCTTTTCGTTGGAACGCGGATGCTCCGGCGGCAGCCAGCGCTCGTCGACCGGCAACACCGTCACCCGCGCCCAGTCCAGGGTCTGGGTGGCCAGCGCCTCGAAGAAGCGTTTGGGCGTGTTGCCGCCGGACAGCGCGATGCAGGCCTCGCCGTGGCGCGCGAGCGCGCCGCGCAGATCGGCCGCGACTTGTTTGGCCAGGGCCTGGGCGAGTTGTTCGGCATCGTCGAACAAGCGCTCGTGCAAAGGCAACGGCAGCGGTTCGATCACGGTCAAGCGCTCAGCCTGCATCTTCATGCCAGGTCCTCCCGTCGCGTTCTATCAAGGCGACCGCGGCGCTGGGGCCCCAGCTGCCGGCGGTATAGGGGCGCGGCGCTTCGGCGCCCGCGGCCCAGGCGGCGCGGATCGGGTCGATCCACTTCCAGGCCGCGTCGACTTCGTCGCGGCGCATGAACAGCATCGGATTGCCGCGCACCACGTCCATCAGCAGGCGCTCGTAGGCGTCGGCCTGGCGGCCGCCGAAGGCCGCGGCGAAACTCATGTCCAGGGGCACGTGGCGCAGGCGCAGGCCGCCGGGGCCGGGCACCTTGTTCATCAGCCACAGCTTCACGCCCTCGTCGGGCTGCAGGCGCAGCACCAGCTTGTTCGGCGCCAGCCGGCTGGACGGATCCTGCTCGGTGAGGTCCTCGAAGATCGAATGCGGCACCTGGCGGAAGGTCACCACGATTTCCGACACGCGCTCGGCCAGGCGCTTGCCGGTGCGCAGGTAGAACGGCACCCCGGCCCAGCGCCAGTTCTTCACTTCGGCCTTGAGCGCGACGAAGGTTTCGGTATGCGACTGCGCGCCCAGCTCCTGCGCGTAGCCCGGCACCGCGCGGCCGTCGACCGCGCCGGCCTTGTACTGGCCGCGCACGGTGTACTGGGCGGCGTTGCCGTTCTCGATCGGGCGCAGCGCGCGCAGCACCTTGAGTTTCTCGTCGCGGATCGCGTCTGCGGCCAGCGAGGACGGCGGCTCCATCGCCACCAGGCACAGCAGCTGCAGCAGATGGTTCTGGACCATGTCGCGCAGCGCGCCGGACTTGTCGTAATACGGCGCGCGCGATTCCACGCCCACCGTTTCGGCCACCGTGATCTGCACGTGGTCGATGTGCTCGGCCTTCCACAGCGGCTCGAACAGCGCGTTGCCGAAGCGCAGCGCGGTCAGGTTCTGCACCGTCTCCTTGCCCAGGTAATGGTCGATGCGGAAGATCTGGGTTTCGGCGAACACGCGGCCGAGCGCGTCGTTGATCGCGTCGGCGCTGGCGCCGTCCTTGCCCAGCGGCTTCTCCACCACCACCCGCGTCTTCGGCCCGACCAGGCCGTGCGACTGCAGGCGGTCGCCGACGACGCCGAACAGATCCGGCCCGACCGCCAGGTAGAACACCCGCACGCGCTCGTCGCCGGCGAACTCGGCCGCGAACTCCGGCCAGGCCGCGTCCGAGCTCAGGTCCAGACGCCGGTACAGCAGCAGCGCCAGGAAGCCGTCGATGGCGTCGGCTTCGCGCGCATCGAGGTTGGCGAACTTGGCCAGCGCCTCGCGCACCCGGCCGCGGTAGTCGTCGTCGCTCTGGTGGTCGCGCGCGATCGCGACGATGCGGGTGCCGGCGACGATCTGGCCGTCGGCGTAGCGATGGAACAGCGCCGGCAGCAGCTTGCGCATGGCCAGGTCGCCGGTGCCGCCGAAGATCACCAGGTCGAAGGGGGCCAGCGGCGCCAGATGCGGCGTCTGGGACGGGGACGGCACGGAGTACACGCTCATGGACGGGCTCGGACTGGTATGGGCAAAACCATACCAGGAAAGATACCAGTGAGATACCAGTTACGCAAATTAGCGGTAAATCAACCGTTTAGCCTGGCGGTCCAGGCCGATGTTGCCGCCAGTGGTCTGACACTGGTATCTTTTCGCCATGGAGCCCTACCTCGTCAGCGAGTTCCGCCGTCAGGCCCAGGCGCGTCGCGCCCCGGCCTACCAGCACCTGCGCCGGACCTTGCAGCATGCGATCGAGAACGGCGAGATCACCGCCGGCCAGGCCCTGCCCGGCGAACGCGAGCTGGGCAAGCTGCTGGACCTGTCGCGGGTGACCGTGCGCAAGGCCATCGCCGGCCTGGTCGCCGACGGCCTGCTGGTGCAGCGCCAGGGCGCGGGCACCTTCGTCGCCGAGCGCATCGTCAAATCCTTCTCGCGCCTGACCAGCTTCACCGACGACCTGCGCGCGCGCGGGCTGGACCCGCGCTCGACTTTCCTGGAGCGCGGCGTCGGCGAGGTCACCCCCGAGGAGGCGATGGCGCTGAACCTCTCGCCGGGCGCCCCGGTGATCCGCTACTACCGCCTGCGCACCGCCGACGGCGTGGCCCTGGCGCTGGAGCGCACCGTGGTGCCGCTGGCCGTGCTGCCGGACCCGGCCCTGGTCGAGAACTCGCTGTACGAAGCCTTCGCCAAGCTCGGCATCCGCCCCGCGCGCGCCTTGCAGCGCCTGCGCGCGATCGCCTTCGACGCCGAGCAGGCGCGGCTGATGGGCCTGCCCGAGGGCGCGCCCGGCTTGTTCATCGAACGCCGCACCTTCCTCGACGACGGCCGCGTCGTCGAGTTCACCCGATCCTTCTACCGCGGCGACGCCTACGACTTCGTCGCCGAACTGCAGAGCGAAACCACGCCGTGAGCACACCGACCCTGCTGGACCCGACGAGCACGCGCATGTACGCCGAGGCGCAGGAGGCCGGCGACGCGGTCGCGCGCCAGTTCGCGGCCAACGCCGACGCCATCGACGATCTCAGCGATCGCCTGCGCCAGCGTCCGCCGCGCTTCATCGTGACCTGCGCGCGCGGCAGCTCCGACCATGCCGCGACTTACGGCAAATACCTGTTCGAGACCCAGCTCGGCCTGGTCACCGCCTCGGCCTCGCCCTCGGTGGGCTCGGTCTACGCGATCCGACCGCGCCTCGAAGACGCGCTGTTCGTGACGATCTCGCAATCGGGCAAAAGCCCGGACCTGATCCGCAACGCCGAGATCGCCAAGGCCGCAGGCGCGCACGTGGTCGCCCTGGTCAACGTGCTCGACTCGCCGCTGGCGCAAGTCGCCGACACCGTGCTGGGCCTGCACGCCGGTCCGGAAACCAGCGTCGCGGCGACCAAGAGCTATCTGTGCTCGCTGGCCGCGCTGCTGCAACTGACCGCGCGCTGGAGCAACGAAGCCGCGCTGTTCAACGCCGTGCATTCGCTGCCCGAGGCGCTGCGCCAGGCCTTCACGCAGGACTGGTCGCCCTTGGTCGAAGGCCTGATCGATGCGCGCAATCTGTTCGTGGTCGGTCGCGGCCTGGGCCTGGGCGCCGCGCAGGAAGCCGCGCTCAAGTTCAAGGAAACCTGCGGCCTGCACGCCGAGGCCTTCAGCAGCGCCGAGGTCAAGCACGGTCCGATGGCGATCGTCGGCCCCGGTTTCCCGGTGCTGGCTTTCGCCCAGGACGACGGCACCGGCGACGGCACGGTCGCGGTGGCCGAGGAATTCCGCGCGCGCGGCGCGCCGGTGTGGCTGGCCGCGCCGGGCCGCGGCGGCCCCGGCACCCTGCCGATGCCCGCCTCGCTGCATCCGGCGATGACGCCGCTGCTGACCGTGGCCAGTTTCTACAAGGCGGTGAATGCGCTGTCGGTGGCGCGCGGGCACAATCCGGACCTGCCGCCGCATCTGAACAAGGTCACCGAGACCGTCTGATGTCCGCCTCCGTCGCCACCGCCTTCGTCAACGGCCGCGTGCTCGACGAGCGCGGCTTCGAATCCGACCTGTGCGTGATCGTCGAGGACGGCCATATCGTCGCCGTGGTTCCGGGCGTCGCCCCGGCCGGCGCGCAGGTGGTCGATCTGCAGGGCCGTCATCTGGTGCCCGGTTTCATCGACACCCAGGTCAACGGCGGCGGCGACGTGCTGTTCAACGATGCGCCCACGGTCGACGGCCTGCGCCGCATCGCCCAGGCGCACCGTCGCTACGGAACCACCGGCCTGATGCCGACCCTGATCAGCGACGACGTGGCGGTGATGCTGCGCGCGATCGACGCCGTGCGCGAGGCGATCGCGCGGCGCGTGCCCGGCATCCTCGGCATCCACCTCGAAGGCCCCTACCTGGCCAGCGCGCGCAAGGGCGTGCACGACCCCGGCAAGTTCCACACCCCGGACGCGGACGAACTCGACCGCATCGCCTCGTTGGGCGTCGGCAAGACCATGCTCACGCTGGCGCCGGAGCGCTTCGACAACGCCACCCTGCAGGCCCTGGCCGCGCGCGGCGTGCTGGTCTGCGCCGGCCACACCGCCGCCGATTATCCGCGCCTGCGCGAGGCCTTCGCCCACGGCGTGCGCGGCGTGACCCATCTGTTCAACGCGATGACCCCGATGGGCAGCCGCGAACCCGGCGGCGTCGGCGCGGCGATCGAGGACCCGAACAGCTGGTGCGGCGTGATCGTCGACGGCGAACACGTGCACGACGCGTCCCTGCGCATCGCCATCGCCGCCAAGCCGCGCGGCAAGATCATGCTGGTCACCGACGCGATGCCGCCGGTGGGCGGCGAGCGCGAGGACTTCGTGCTGTACGGCCAGACCATGACCTGCCGCGACGGCAAGTGCAGCACCGCCGACGGCACCCTGGCCGGCTCGGCGCTGGACATGGCCGGCGCGGTGCGCAACACCGTGCGGCGCCTGGGCCTGCCGCTGGACGAAGCCTGCCGCATGGCGTCGACCTATCCGGCCGAGTTCCTGGGGCTGGGTCACGAACTGGGCCGGATCGCACCGGGCTATCGCGCCGACCTGGTGGTGCTGGACGAAGCGCTGCAGGTCGCCGGCACCTGGATCGACGGCCAAGTCTGAGTCGGCGCGGGCGCGTCGAAGCTAAACCGCGACCGTAGGGTGCGGTGAGCGCAGCGAACCGCACCGTCGCGCAGCGCCGACGCCCATCGCCCCCCGAAGCATCACCGCAAGCCCCGCAAGCAAGGCTTGAACCGCAACACGATGCGGTTCGCTGCGCTCACCGCATCCTACGGTGGCGCGGGCGGCTCGGGGTCGATGTCGTCTTCGACCTCGTCCCAGGTCACCAGGCTTTCGCCGCTTCCGCTCACCTCCAAAAACACCGGCGAGTACGGGCTGACCTCGGGATACGCCGCGCCCGGATCGCAACGCACGACGCACGCCAGGGCCTGCGCCAGATAGCGCGCGAATGCGACATCGTCGGGCCACAGGCGGCAGCGCGCCAGGTACACGCTCAGAAAGCCGTCGACGCTTTCGCTCAAGGTCAGCACGATCTCGCCGCAGCCGTACATCGCGGTGTCCTCGTCCGCGTACTCCGGCACGAACGCGCCGATCCGCGCCGACAACAGCGCCAGCACCTGCTCGTGACTCGGGCCGAGCACGTAGGCACCGAGGTCGAAGATACGTTCTGAGGGCGGGCTGGGAATACTCATCATGGGATTCACGGACGCCTGGATGCGGCCTCGGCTAGCGCTCAGGCAAGCCCGTCGCGCGCAAGCAAAGGATGATGCACCGCCAACACCGTCGCCCCCCCCACGTCGCGCGCGCCCTCCGCCACCTTCAGCGTCCGCCCGACCCAAAGGCTGCCCGGGTAGTTTTCCGGCACCGGGAACCAGACCTGCGCGCGTGCGCGGTCGCCGGTTTCCACGTGCGGCACATCGAGAAACTCGTGGCTGGTGGAAGTCCAGGTATCCGTGGTGATGGCGTACAGCGGCCGGTAGCCGGAGAACACGCGCTTGACGTTGCCGGCCCGGGTGCGCGCGGTCAGCTCGAACAGCACCGTGGCGTGCGCGGGAGCAGGCAGGCGGCTCATGCGCTCGGCCGCCGCGTGAACGCACTTTCGACGGGAGCCAGTTCCGACGCCTTTACGTCCGCCAACCAGCGGGCGCGTCCGTCATCGGCCACGCATTCGACGATGAACATCGCTTCGTGCGCCGGCAGTATCGGGTAGACGTGAACGACCACCCCGATGTCGCCTATCGCCGGCTGATGGCCGGCGCCGAAGCTTCCGTCCACGCGCTCGGCGGGAACCGCGGCGACGATGCGAACCAAGGCGTGCTCAGCCATCCTCATGGCCGCGCGCTCATGCCCGCTGCCCCGACCGCGCCGCCAGCCGCGCGATCGCCGCGATCCCCGCCTCCATGCGCAGGCGCGCCGACGGATTGGCCGAGTGCACCGCGATCGCCGGCGGCTGGAAACCGTCCAGCGCCACCGCCTCCTCGATCCAGGCGATCACGTCGTAGCCGGTGCCGCGGGCGTCGTCGCCGAGGTCGTGGTCCAGGCTGAGTTCGGTCACCACGCCCTGGCGCAATAGGGCGATCGCCTGGTCGGGCCAGTAGACCCGGACCCAGCCGACGGGCGTCGTTCGTTCGTCGTCGAGGTACACGCGCATGTCGGCGACCTTAGCCGCTGCCCGGCGCGAGCGCGAGCGCGGCCGCCAGGGCGTAACCGATTCCGCGCAGCTCGTTCCCAGCGGGCCCGTTCCAGCGCGCGCGCCGTCCACACGGGAAGTGCCCAGGGCCCCATACGATGGCGGCCGGCATGCCGCACCGGGTCCGCCTGGCGGCCGGTTTACGCACAAAGGCTATAATTCCGAGTCTTTGCTCGGACCCGGCGGTCGCCGGCTCCCGCCCGGACGCCGCCGTCCCTCCCCCGCCAGCCCACCCGCGGCACCGCCGCGAGAGCCCGCCATGACCAGCACCGCAGAACTCAGCTCGCCCTCGTCGGCGAACACCGCCCTGACCAACAGCGTCCTCGACCCGGACTACGGGCTGGATCACAAGTACACCCGTCAGGAAGGCCGCATCTACCTGTCCGGTGTGCAGGCGCTGGTGCGCCTGCCGCTGATGCAGCGGCTGCGCGACCAGGCCGCCGGGCTGAACACCGGCGGCTTCATCTCCGGCTACCGCGGCTCGCCGCTGGGCGGTTTCGACCTGGAACTGTGGCGCGCACGCAAGTACCTGGAGGCGGCGGGCGTGAAGTTCACCCCCGGCCTCAACGAAGACCTGGGCGCGACCATGGTCTGGGGCACCCAGCAGACCAACCTGTTCCCGGGCGCCAAGGTCGAAGGCGTGTACGGCATGTGGTACGGCAAGGGCCCGGGCGTGGACCGCACCGGCGACGTGTTCAAGCACGCCAACGCGGCCGGCACCGGCAAGCATGGCGGCGTGCTGGCGCTGGCCGCCGACGACCACGCCTGCCGCTCCTCGACCCTGCCGCACGGCTCGGAAGGCGAGTTCGTCAGCGCGATGATGCCGATCCTGAACCCGGCCGGCGTGCAGGACATCCTCGACATGGGCCTGGTCGGCTGGGCGATGTCGCGCTACACCGGCCGCTGGGTCGGCTTCAAGACCATCGCCGAGACCGTCGAATCCTCGTCCTCGGTCGACGTCAATCCGCTGGCGCTGCAGATCGTCACCCCCGACGACTTCCAGCTGCCGCCGGGCGGTCTCAACATCCGTTGGCCGGATCCGCCGATGGACCAGGAAATGCGCCTGCACCAGTACGCGGTCAAGGCCGCGCAGGCGTTCGCGCGCGCCAACAAGATCGACCGCCTGGTCATCGATTCGCCGAACGCGCGCCTGGGCATCATCACCACCGGCAAGAGCTACCTCGACGTGCTGCAGGCCCTGGAATACCTGGGGCTGGACGCGCGCGCGTGTTCGGACCTGGGCATCCGCGTCTACAAGGTCGGCATGACCTGGCCGCTGGAGCCGGTGGGCCTGCGCGCGTTCGCGCGCGGCCTGCAGGACATCCTGGTGGTCGAGGAGAAGCACGCCTTCATCGAAAGCCAGATGAAGGAATCGATGTACAACTGGGACGGTGGCCAGCGTCCGTCCATCGTCGGCAAGTACGACGAGAGCGGCGAGTGGATCCTGCCGTCCACCGGCGAGCTGACCCCGGCGCGCATCGCCGGCGTGATCGCGCGCCGCATCCAGCGCTTCCACGACAGCGAGCACATGCGCGACGTGCTGCGCTGGATGGAGGAGAAGGAATCCGAACTGGCCCTGCCGCGCGCCGCGTTCCCGCGCGTGCCGCATTACTGCTCGGGCTGCCCGCACAACACCTCCACCGTGGTGCCGGAAGGCTCGCGCGCGCTGGGCGGCATCGGTTGCCACTATATGGTGACCTGGATGGACCGCAGCACCGACACCTTCACCCACATGGGCGGCGAAGGCGTGACCTGGTCGGGCCAGGCCGCGTTCACCGACACCCCGCACGTGTTCCAGAACCTCGGCGACGGCACCTACTTCCACTCCGGCTCGCTTGCGATCCGGCAGTCGGTCGCCACCGGCGTCAACATCACCTACAAGATCCTCTACAACGACGCGGTCGCGATGACCGGCGGCCAACCCGTCGACGGCACCCTGTCGGTGCCGCAGATCGCGCACCAGGTGCGCAGCGAAGGCGTGCAGACCATCGTGCTGGTGTCCGACGACATCGCCAAGTGGCACAAGCGCGAGATCTTCCCGGGCGAGATGGAGTTCTACGACCGCAAGGAACTCGACGAGGTGCAAAAGCGCCTGCGCGAAGTGAAGGGCGTCAGCGTGCTGATCTACGACCAGACCTGCGCCACCGAGAAGCGCCGCCGCCGCAAGCGCGGCAAGATGGTCGATCCGCAGAAGCGGGTGATGGTCAACAGCCTGGTCTGCGAAGGCTGCGGCGACTGCGGCAAGAAGTCGTTCTGCGTGTCGGTGCTGCCCAAGGAAACCGAGTTCGGGCGCAAGCGCGAGATCGACCAGTCCAACTGCAACAAGGACTATTCCTGCGTCAACGGCTTCTGCCCCAGCTTCGTCACCGTGCACGGCGGCGGCTTGAAGAAGAACAAGCCCGATAAGAGCGGGGGCTCCAACACCAAGGACCGCCTCAGCGATCTGCCGCTGCCGCAGCTGCCGGCGCTGGACCAGCCCTGGAACATCCTGATCACCGGCGTCGGCGGCACCGGCGTGGTCACCATCGGCGCGCTGCTGGGCATGGCCGGCCACCTCGAAGGCAAGGGCGCGTCGGTGCTGGACCAGACCGGTCTGGCCCAGAAGGGCGGCGCGGTCACCACCCACATCCGCATCGCCAAGACCCCGGCCGACATCCACGCCGTGCGCATCGCCGCCGGCGAGGCCGACCTGGTGCTGGGCTGCGACATGGTCGTGGTCAACGACTACTGGGCGCTGTCCAAGGTGCGCGCCGGCCGCAGCGCGGTGGTGCTCAACAGCTACGAAGCGATGCCGGGCACCTTCACCACCCGTCCGGACATGCAGTTCCCGGCCACCGACATCGTCGCCGCAGTCAAGCTGGCGCTGGGCGGCCAGGATCCGCACGTGGTCGACGCGACCCAGCTGGCGACCGCGCTGATGGGCGACGCGATCGCGACCAACCTGTTCATCCTCGGCTACGCCTGGCAGCGCGGCCTGGTGCCGATCGCGTTCGAGGCGCTGATGCGCGCGGTCGAACTCAACGGCGCCGCGATCGAAATGAACAAGACCGCCTTCGCCTGGGGCCGCCTGGCGGTGATCGACCCGGCCGCCGTGGCCGAGGCCGCCGGCCTGGTGCGCAATGCCCAGACCCGCGCCGAAGCCACCCCGCGCGACCTGCCGCACCTGGCGCCGGGCGAGTGGGAAGGCAACGAGTGGGGCGCGACCTCGGCCCCGCGCGCGACCCGCAACGAAGACGAACTGCGCCATGTGCCGGCCCGGGCCGACAGCGACAACCTCGCCTTCCTGCCGCTGGACGATTTGCGCCTGTCGCGTTCGCTGGACGAACTGATCTCGCGCCGCATCGCCTTCCTCACCGATTACCAGGACGCGAACTACGCCAAGCGCTACAGCGACTTCGTCGCCAAGGTGCGCGAGGCCGAGCAGCGCAAGGCGCCGGGTTCGACCGACCTGACCGAGGCGGTCGCGCGCTACTTCTTCAAGCTCATGGCCTACAAGGACGAGTACGAAGTCGCGCGCCTGTACACCAGCGGCGAGTTCCAGCGCCGCCTGCAGCAGCAGTTCGACGGCGACTACAAGCTCAAGTTCCACCTCGCCCCGCCGCTGCTGGCCAAGAAGGACGCGCAGGGCCGCCTGATCAAGCAGGAGTTCGGCCCCTGGGTGTTCACCGCGTTCAAGTGGATGGCCAAGCTGCGCAAGCTGCGCGGCGGCAAGCTGGACATTTTCGGCTACACCGAAGAGCGCAAGATGGAGCGCCAGCTGATCGCCGACTACGAGCGCACCGTGGGCGAACTGCTGGACACGCTGGACAACGGCAACGCCGGCCTGGCCGCCGAGATCGCCTCGATCCCGGAGCACATCCGCGGCTACGGCCACGTCAAGGAAGCGCACCTGCACCAGGCCAAGGAGCGCGAGGCGGAGCTGATCAAGCAGTACCGCAATCCGTTGCGGATCGTGCAGGCGGCGTAAGCGGCTTCCCTATGCCATGCGGCTTAGAGGGCCGCTTGACTGGGCGCCTCTTAGAGTCTTGACGACATGTCCGCCACTAGGGACCCTCGGCGACGTGCAGCGTCGTCGAGGGTCCCTAGTTGAGCAAAAAAGTATCTATTCACAGAACCACTTGATTCGCTGAGTTTTGCCGGGTTAGACCCGGTTTAAAGGCACTCTGGATTTGACTATCTATTCATAAATAGATTCAAATCCTATCATGACCCGGCATACCGAAGCCGTTGAAACCCTGTTGCGACGAGGGCCGCAAACCGCGGCATCCTTGGCGGCCGCCATGGACGTCAGCCAACCCACGGTGTCGCGGGCACTGGCTGCATTGGGGCCGCGCCTGGTCCGTATCGGGCGAGCCCGCGCCAGCCGCTATGCCCTGGCCCGCCCGTTGGGGCGAGCCGGCAGCGATTGGCCGCTGCACCGGATCACTCCCGACGGCCAACCCGATCGGCTGGGCCAATTGCATGCCCTGCACGGCGGCTGGCTCCTGCGATCCGAGCGCTCGTTGCCCCTGTACAAGCACGACGAATTCTCCGACGGCCTGTACCCGGACCTGCCCTGGTTCATGGATGATCTGAGGCCGCAGGGCTTCCTTGGCCGCGCCTTCGTGCAGCGCCATGCCGCCGAGCTGGAGGCGCCGGCGGATATCGCGCTGTGGCAGGCCGAGGACGTGGTGACCGCACTGCTGCGCCGAGGCAGCGATCTACCCGGCGACCTGGTGCTGGGCGAGCAGGCGCTGGAACAGGCGCTGCTGGACACCATGCTCGACAACCTCGACACCATCATCGCTCCCGACGAGCGCGCCCGCGTCTACCCTCAGCGTGCGCTCCAGGCCGAGGAAGGCGAGATCGCCGGCTCCTCCGCCGGCGGCGAGCAGCCCAAATTTACCGCCGAACTCGAACTGCCCACCGGCGAACGGCAGAGCGTAATCGTGAAGTTCGCGCGCAACGACCCCGGCAACGCCACCGCACGCCGGTGGGTCAACCTGTTGGCCTGCGAGCACCTGGCGGGAGCGGTATTGTCCGAACGCGGCATCCCAACGGCCGCCACCGAGTTGATCGACAGCGATGGCTGGCGTTTCCTGCAATCGACGCGCTTCGATCGCACGGTGCAACGCGGTCGTCGCGGAATCGTGTCCTTACATGCGCTGGACGCGGCCTATGCGGGCAGCGATCCGGGCAACTGGCCGGTATCGGCAGTCTCGCTGCAACGCGAAGGCTTGATCGACAACGACGACGCGGAGCGCATCCGCCGCCTGCACCTGTTCGGTCGTTTCATCGGCAATACCGACATGCACTTCGGCAACCTCAGCTTCTACTCCGAGCCGGAACGTTTGCAGGTCGTGTTAGCACCGATCTACGACATGCTGCCCATGCACTACCGACCAAGCGCCGGCGGCGCGGTGCACGAGCGACCCTACATTCTGCCGGTTCCGATCGACGCGATGGACAGCTGGCGCTGGGCGGCCGATGCCGCGCTCGAACTGTGGCAACGCGCGCGAGCCGATAAGCGCATCGGGCCGGCCTTCCGCGCCGTCGCGGAAGGCAATGCACAGCGGATCGAGCAGTTGCTGCGGCGCTTCCCCGGCTGAGCGCGCTCGTTTGCGCCGGCTTTACAGCGATGCAAACTGCTTGCGACGAAGTCGTGCGTTCGATCGCGGCTTGCACCGCTCCCACAGGAAGCGCGAGGTTACGCGGCGGGTTTGGCGATGCGGGTCGGGCGCGGTTGCAGCTGGCCGCCGCAGTTGGGGCAGGCCCCACCCAGGGGGCCGCGCACGCAGTCGGCGCAGAAGGTGCATTCGTAGCTGCAGATCAGCGCCGCCGCGCTGTCGGGCGGCAGCGCGGCGGCGCAGCGTTCGCACTGGGATTTCATTTCGAGCATGCGGGCGGCCCCGGTCGCGATGGATGCGCGCAGCCTAGCGCGCGACGGTGGCGGCGGCGAGGATCGAATACCTCGGGTCGCTCGGGCTGCAGCGACTTCGGGGTAGGAGCGGGGGGGGGGGGGGGGGGGGGGGGGGGGGGGCGGGGGGCGCCCCGCCGGCCCCCCGGCGCCGCCCCGCTTGCGCGGATCGGCGTGAGCCGCGACCATGTCGTGGCCGAAGCCTCGCGGTCGCGGCTCACGCCGCTCCTACCCCAAGGCGAACGCGGCGCGGCTCGCGGCGCCGGCCTACTTCGGCGCGAGGATCTTCGACAGCCGGTCCGGCGTGCCCGGGATGCGTTCCAGGCTCGGGTACTTGAGGCCGTCGCGGTAGTCAATGCGCACCGTCTTCACCACTTCGCCCTGCTTGACCACCAGCTCGATCGGCTGGCCCTGGTCCTTGGCCGCGGTGATCGCATCCTTCAGGCGTTCGCCCTCGTAGGCATAGCCGTTGACGGCCAGCAGGGTCGAGCCGGGCGCCAGGCCGGCGTTGAAGGCCGGGCCGTCCCAGCGCACCGACGACAGGTTGCCGTCCTTGTTCGACACGATCAGGCCCAGCGACCAGTTCAGGTCGGTGACCTTGCGCGCGCCTTCGGTCTGCTTGACGTAATCGCTGGGCTTGTCGGTATAGACCAGCTTCCAGCCGCTCGCGGCCAGGCCGTCCAGCGGCGCGGCGTTGGCGTCCAGGCGTTCGCGCAGGAAGCTCGCCCAGTCGTGCTTGGCCACGCCGTCCAGGGTCGCGACCACGTCGTCGAAGGTGTAGGTCTTGACCGCGTAGCTGCCGTCGTCGCCGCCGAAGAAGGCGGCGGCGAAATCGTCCAGCGAGCGCTGCTCGCGGCTGAGCTCGCGCAGCTTGGCGTCGACCGCCAGCCAGATCAGCTGGCCGGCGGCGTAGTAGTCCTCGCTGAGTTGCTGGCTGCGGTAGGCCTGCGGCCGGCGCAGGGCGATGATCGGGTCGTTGGTGGTGTCCTGGACGTTGCGCCAGGCGAAGCCGGGGCGATCGGTGGCGTAGGTGGCGACGGTGGTCGCCAGTACCTCCAGCGCGGTCTTGGGCTTCCACATGCCGGCGCGCGCGGTCAGCACATAACCCCAGTACTGGGTCTGGCCTTCGTAGACCCACAGCAGGCTGTCCTGCATGGGTACGTTGAAGTTGGGCGTGGACAGGTCGGCGGGACGGCGGAATTTGCCGTTCCAGGAGTGGGTGTACTCGTGCGCCAGCAGATCGCGGCCGACCGCGCTCTTGTCCCAGTCGGTGAAGTACTCCGGGTCCAGCCCGTTCTCGCTGGAACGGTGGTGCTCCAGGCCGATGCCGCCGAGCTGGTCTGACAGCGAGAACAGGAAGTCGTAGTGATCGTAGTGCTGGGCGCCGAACAAGCCGATCGCCTGTTCGACCATGCGCTGATGCGCGGCGATCTGCTCGGGTTTGGCTTCCAGGTACTTGGGGTGGTCGGCGACCACATTCAAACGCACCGGCACCTTGGCGCCGGGCGCGAGATCGATCTGCTTGTAATAGCGGCCGGCGAACAGCGGCGAATCGACCAGGGTCTCGAAGGAGACCGGCTTGTAGCGCAGGGTATCGCCCTCGCGCGTGTCGATTTCCAGGGCGGTACCCGACTGCCAGCCCGCGGGCAGCTTCAACGAGGGCGCGATCCGGATGCGGCCGGCCTCGTGGCCGGCCGGGTACAGCGCGACCGCGTTCCACTGCAGGCTCAGCATGTCCTGGGTCATGACCACCCGGCCCTGCTCGCCGCCGGTGGGCGAGAGGTAGTCGAACGCGAGCTCGATCGTGCTCACGCCCTCGGGCACGACCAGCTTGAAGGCGTAGACGTCGAGCGGGTCGCGCTTCCAGGCGATGCGCTGGCCGTTGCCGGTGACGACCAGGCCGGCGAGCTTGTTGATCGGGCCGGTCGGCGAATGGTTGCCCGGCAGCCATTGCGGATACAGCAAGGTCAGTGGGCCGGCCTGCACCGGGATGCGCTGTTTGGCGTGGAATACGCGGTGGGCGAGGTCGGTGGCGTCGACCTCCAGCGTCAGCGTGCCCGGGTAGGGCGTGTCGGCCGGCGGCGCGGTCTGTGCGGCGGACGACAGGGGCAGCAGCGCCGCGATCAGCAGCGGCAGCACGGCGGGCGACGGACGAACGGACATGCAGGCGGCTCCGGCGGAACAAGGACGAATCCGCATCCTACGTGCGCCGGCCGCGCGCTCCCCTCCCATAGGTCACGTTTCACGGCGGCCCGCGGCCGAATGCCGCCCCCGGCACAGGCCGGAGGCGGATCGCGCACGCGGGATGCCTACGGCGCGCGCTGGAACTCCAGCACCGCGCCGCCCTGGCGCAGGGTCAGGGTCTTGGCCGGACCGGGCTCGGGCGCGAATTCCAGCACCGCGCCGACCGAGTCGATCGCGAACCGCGTCGGCGAGGTCGCGGCCAGCGCGAACGCCGGCTGGCCGACCATCTGCGCCATCAGCTGCTCGCCCTGCGGGAACACGGTGAGCACCATGGCCTCGCGCGTGTAGCGCCCGACCACGCGCTCGCGCGCGGTCGCGGGCAGGGCGATGGCGACGGTCTCGGCGGGCAGCGCTTCCTGGGTACGCGCGGAGAACTCGCCCTCGCCTTCGCCCTCGGCGTAGAAGCGCGTGCCGGTCACCGCGCCTTTCGCGTCGCGCTCGAAACGCAACCGGCTCAGGCCGTCCTCGTACAGGAACTCGTCGGGACCGATCGCGCTCAGCGGCACGCGCTGGCCGCCGATGCGCTGCGACACCAGGCGTCCATCGACCACCCGCATCGCACGCGCGGTCTTGGCGTCGCTGCGGTACACGCCTTCCAGCGGCTTGAGCCGGTCGACGCTCGGCGGCGTCGCGCTGGGTTCCGGATAGGGCTGGCCGATCGCGTAGGCGGCGATCTTGCGCGCGAGCACGCCGGGATTGCGCCGGCCCGGCGCCACGCTGTCGCTGTTCTGCACGATCGCGACGGTGACGTCGCTGCCCGGCAGGTACAGCAGATAGGACAGCGAGCCGAAGATGCCGCCGCTGTGCGAGAGCAGATCGCCGCCGCGCATGGTGGCGTGGCCGATGCCGTAGCCGTAGCGTTCCTTCTGCGCGGCGCCCTCGGGCGCGATCATCCTGGCGTAGGTGTCGGCGCGCAGCACCTTGCCCTCGTGCAGCGCGCGGTTCCAGCGCAGCAGATCGTCGACCGTGGACACCAGCGCGCCGGCCGCGTGCGGCTGGCTCATGCTGGCGTAGTTGGCCGGCGCCGGATGCCCGTCCCTGAGGGTATAGCCCTGGACCTGGTCCGGGATCAGCGCGTGATCGTCGCCCCAACGCGTATGCGTCAGGCCCAGCGGCTGGAACAAGGCCTGCTGCAGATACTCGTGCCAGGGCTGGCCGCTGGCCGCTTCGATCACCGCGCCCACCAGCACGTAGCCGGAGTTGTTGTAGGCCCAAGCTGCGCCCGGCGCGAAATCCACCGGCTGGGCCTTGAAGGTATCGATCAGCTGGGCGGTGCTCAGGTCCATGCGGATCGGGCCGGCCATCACGCCCGGGATGCCGGTATAGCTCTTCACGCCGGAGGTGTGATTGAGCAATTGGCGCACGCTGATCTTGGCGCCGTTGGGATAGTCGGGCAGGTACTTTGACAGCGGATCGTCCAGCGACACCTTGCCGGCCTCCACCAGCTTGAGCAGGCCGGCGGCGGCGAACTGCTTGGTCACCGAGCCGATCCGGAACACGCTGTCGGGCTTGAGCGGCACGCCGAGCTCGAGGCTGGCCTCGCCGCGCGCGCCGCGGAACAGCACTTGGTCGCCGCGCGCGACCAGCAGCGCGGCGCCGGGGCCGTCGGTCGAGTAGTTGTCCTGCAGTTGCTGCTGGGCGAAACGCGCGACCTCGGCCGCGGACGGCGGGTTCCCCGCCAAGCAGGGCAACGAGGCGGCGCTCAGCGCGAGGGACAGGATCCAAAGACGCATGCAGGAAAGCTCCGGGGGGCGACGGCGTCGGGGCCGCGCCCGTGGATCGGGCGTCCCTGCCGTGGTGGCGACGATACGGGCTGGACCGCGTGCGCCGCCAGTGTCCTGCCGTCCGCACTGCGCCGGCGCCAACGGCGCGAGGACCGCTCAGGTGGCGGGCATACCCGTCAGTTTTTCCGCCGATCGGCGCAGCTGGCCGAGCACCGCCTCGGCGATGTGCGCGGGGAAGCTGGCCGGCAGCTCGGCCTCGACCTGCGCGATGACGTTGGGCGTCTTGGCGATCAGAGCCTGGATGTCGGCTTCGAAATCCAAGCCAAGTCCGGTAGACCGCGCCATCGCATTCCAATGCCGGCGCTGGATTTCGGCGATGCGGTAGTGATTGCTCTTGCCGCGCACGGCCATCGCCAGCTTGAGTTTCTGGTGCGGAATCTTGCCGCCGCTCGCCCCGGTGATGGGCCACGCCGACAGCACGTCGTACAGCGGCGTCATGCGGTAACTGCCGCCCACACCAATGAACACGCTGAAATTCTTCGCATGACCATCGGTGGCCGCCAGCATCCAGAACACCAGTTGCGCGCGATAGAACGCCTGCCGGTCGGCATCGCGCTCGGTGGAGTTTTCCAGCACTCTCAGGATGTCGGATATGCCGGGACCACCGTCGGCCTCGTACTTGCGCCAGGCGGGCTGCCCCAGCACCTGGCAGAAATCCTCCTGCGGAATACGCGCGATCCAGGAACCGTCCGCGGCCAGGCTGCGGTCGAAACGCTCCACCACCAGTGCCTGCTGATCGCCGAACCGGCGCATCTCGCAATCGGCGACCGGAATGCCATAGGCGCGGACGATGCGCGAGCACAACCACTCGTTCTCGACCGAATCGCGCAGGTCAGCGCGCATGTTTCCCACCAGCCCGAGCGGCAGTTTGAAGATGTGGGTACTGGGCGTCGCGCCCAGCGGCCGCTGCCAGCGGCCTTCATGCCAGAGCAGCGCGGTCTTTTCCTGAGCGCCGGCGATCGAGATGCGGAGATCCTCGTCCTCGTCACGATTCGCGGTGCCGTCGGAGCGGACCACGTTCTGGAGCACGCGCTCGATCTCCGCCTCGTCCAGCGGCTGGCCGCGGATGGTGCGTACGCGTTGCGGAGGCTCGTCTTCGGGCATCAGCTGCAAGGCGCCTACGCAGTCCCGGCCGACCTCGTGCAGCAAATCGAAGGCCTGCTGCGACTCGGCTGCGTATTTGGCCGCCAAGCGTTCGCGGATCTTCTGGCTGTCGGGCAGCAGGTTTTCGAAGTAGTGGCGCACTTTGTCGCCACGATGCGCCGCGTTGTCGGGAGTGAACGGTAACGACAGCGACACAGGCCTGGCGCGCGGCGATTGCAGCCACGCCGGGTCGTATTGCAATTCCTGCTGGTCGCCGTGCGCGTTTCGCCAGTGACCCACGCGCTCCCCATTCATCCACAGGCTGAGGACCTTGCTGCGCTTCCTGCGGGCCATGGATCACCAGCTCCCGGGGTGGCCTTCATCGCCATTGGGCTTTCGTTCGCGCAGCAGAATTTCCACATCCAACGCAGCCAGCACCTGCAGCAGCCGCGAGAAGCTGGCGCTTTCAGGTTCGCGCTCCAAGGCCGAAAGCGCCTGCTGGCTGATCCCCAGGCGGTTCGCCAACGTGGATTGGCTGTACTTCTTGGCTTTCCGGAAACCCTTCAGCAAGGGCTCCAGCTGCCCGACCGTCCGCACGATGTAGTCCATGAGGGTGCTCCTACGGCTCAGAGCACATAGTATCAGTTGTATTTCACAAATACAAATTAAAAGTTGTTATTTTAAATAACAACGGATAAGTTGTTTTTTACATTCACAAACTGAAGATTGTGAATTTGCCCCGTGCGCGGTAATGCGCAGGTGCTCAGCGCCGCCAGACCAGGCAGCGGTTGTTGGCCGGCATCTCCACGTCCGCGACCGGTGCCAAACCGATCCCTCGCGCCAGCGCATCGACCGCCTCGAAATCGCGGATGCCCGACGCCGGATCGCGCGCCTTCAGCCAGACGTCGAAATCGCGGTTGCTGTCGCTGGTGTAGGCGCCGGCGTAATTGAACGGGCCGTAGACCGCCACGGTCGCGACGTCGGCCAGCACCGTCGCCAGGCCGGCGAACAGCGCCTCGACCTGCGACCAGCTCATGATGTGCAGGGTGTTGGCGCTGAAGACGGCGTCGTAGCCGGACATCGACGCGACCGGATCGGAAGGAATCGGCGGCGGCGGCGCGAAGCCCGGCACCGGCGCGGTCGCCGCGGCCAGTTCGAACGGCGCCGGCGTGTTGGCCAGGGCGGCCTCGTCCAGCCAGGCGCGGATGCCGGGCAGATACTCGGCGCGATCGGAGCATTGCCAGGTCCAGCCCGGCATCGCCGCGGCGAAATGCACCGCGTGCTGGCCGGTGCCGCTGCCGATCTCGAGCACGTTCGCGCGCGCCGGCAGGTAGCGCCGCAGCACCGCCAGGATGGGTTCGCGGTTGCGTTCGCACGAGGGCGAATGCGGCTTGTCGATCATGCGCCTAGGCCGCGCACGTCACGCGTTCGCGCCGGCGCGCGCCAGGCCGGCGACCATGCTCAGCGCCACCGCCTCAGCGGTCTTGATGCCGTCCACGCCCGCCGAGAGGATGCCGCCGGCGTAACCCGCGCCCTCGCCGGCCGGGAACAGGCCGCGGGTGTTGAGGCTGTGGCCGTCTTCGCCGCGGGCGATCCGCACCGGCGAGGAGGTGCGCGTTTCCACGCCGGTCAGCACCGCGTCGTGCATGGCGAAGCCGCGCAGCTGTTTGTCGAAGGCCGGCAACGCCTCGCGGATCGCCTCGATCGCATAACCGGGCAACGAAGCCTCCAGGCTGCCCAGGCGCACCCCGGGCGTGTAGGAAGGTTTCACTTCGCCGAATGTGCTGGACGCGCGACCGGCGATGAAATCGCCGACCAGCTGCGCCGGCGCCTCGTACTCGCCGCCGCCTAGCTCGAAGGCCAGCGCCTCCCAATGCCGCTGCAGGGCGATGCCCGCAAGCGGGCCTTCGCCGTAGGCGGCGTAGTCCTCCGGCGTGATCCCGCACACGATCGCCGCGTTGGCGTTGCGCTCGTTGCGCGAGTACTGGCTCATGCCGTTGGTGACCACGCGCCCGGGCTCGCTGGCGGCGGCCACCACGGTGCCGCCCGGGCACATGCAGAAGCTGTAGACCGAACGGCCGTTGCGGCAGTGGTGGACCAGCTTGTAGTCGGCCGCGCCCAGGATCGGATGCCCGGCCTGCGGACCGAAGCGCGCGCGATCGATCAGCGACTGCGGGTGCTCGACGCGGAAGCCGATCGAGAAGGGCTTGGCTTCCACGTACACGCCGCGCTGGTGCAGCATCGCGAAGGTGTCGCGCGCGCTGTGGCCCAGGGCCATCACCACGTGATCGGCGCGCAGCTGCTCGCCGCTGGCCATGGTCACGCCGCGCACCTGGCGCAGGCCGGCGGCGTCGGTCTCGATCAGCAGGTCGTCGACCCGCTGCGAGAAGCGGATCTCGCCGCCCAGGGACTCGATGGTCGCGCGCATGTGCTCGACCATCGACACCAGGCGGAAGGTGCCGATGTGCGGCTTGCTGACGTAGAGGATTTCCTCGGGCGCGCCCGCGGCCACGAACTCGGTCAGCACCTTGCGGCCGTGGTGCTGCTTGTCGCTGATCTGGCTGTAGAGCTTGCCGTCGGAGAAGGTGCCGGCGCCGCCCTCGCCGAACTGCACGTTCGACTCGGGGTTGAGCACTTTCTTGCGCCATAGGCCGAAGGTGTCGACGGTGCGTTCGCGCACCGCCTTGCCGCGTTCCAGCACGATCGGGCGGAAGCCCATCTGCGCCAGCACCAGGGCGGCGAACAGGCCGCAGGGGCCCATGCCGATCACCAGCGGACGCAGCGGCAGCTGGGCCGGGGCGCGCGCGACGAACTTGTAGCGGGTGTCCGGGGCCGGGCCCAGCTTGACCGGCGAGCCGGCGCTTCGCGCGGTCGCGGCCTCGGACTGCGCGCGCCGCAGCAGCTCGGCCGCGCGCGGCGTGTCCACGTCGACGGTGTAGATCAGGACGATGCCGCCGCGCCGGCGCGCGTCGTAGCTGCGCTTGGCGACGGTATAGCCGGTGAGTTCGTCGGCGCCGATGCCCAGCCGGGCCAGGATCGCCTCGGCCAGGGCGGACTCGGCGTGGTCCAGCGGCAGCTTGATGTCGGTGAGTCGGAGCATGGGCCAGGGCCTGGACGGTGGCGCATTTTAGCGGGTCGTGGGCCGGCATCGCGGCCGCGCCGGCCACGGGCGCGCCCGGCGCCTGCGCAGCGCTGGCTGAACGTCTCACAGGCTGAGACGGCGGCGGGCTTAACTCGCGGTTTCGAGCAGCGGAGCGGACATGGCACAGGCATTGGCGCGTCACGACGACGACGAACGCGGGCTGGTGCCGGCGCAGGGCGCGCGCGGCGACGGCGCCGCGCTGGTGCAGGCGCTGGGCCGCCGCTACGCCGACCGCATCACCGGCCACTACCTGCTGCCGGGGCGCGAGGGCCGCTACGCGCCCCTGCCCGAGGACGTGCCCGCGGCCCTGCAGGCGGCGCTGCGCGCGCGCGGCATCGAACGCCTGTACAGCCATCAGGCCGAGGCCTGGGCCGCGAGCCAGGCCGGCGAGCACGTCGCCGTGGTCACCCCGACCGCCTCGGGCAAATCGCTGTGCTACACCCTGCCGGTGCTGTCGGCGGCGATGACGGCCGGCAGCAAGGCCCTGTACCTGTTCCCGACCAAGGCCCTGGCCCAGGACCAGGTCGCCGAGCTGCTGGAGCTCAACCGCGCCGGCGAGCTCGGCGTCAAAGCCTTCACCTTCGACGGCGACACGCCCGGGGACGCGCGCCAGGCGATCCGCCTGCACGGCGACATCGTGGTCTCCAACCCGGACATGCTGCACCAGGCGATCCTGCCGCATCACACCAAGTGGGCGCAGTTCTTCGAAAACCTGCGCTACGTGGTGATCGACGAGATCCACACCTACCGCGGCGTGTTCGGCAGCCACGTCGCCAACGTGCTGCGGCGCCTGAAGCGGGTGTGCGCGTTCTACGGGGTGAATCCGCAGTTCATCCTGTGCTCGGCCACCATCGGCAATCCGCAGGCGCACGCGCAGGCCCTGATCGAGGCGCCGGTGCGCGCGATCGTCGATTCCGGCGCGCCCAGCGGCGACAAGCACGTGCTGCTGTGGAACCCGCCGGTGGTCAACGCCGACCTCGGCCTGCGCGCCTCGGCGCGTTCGCAGAGCAACCGCATCGCCCGCATCGCGATCAAGGCCGGGCTCAAGACCCTGGTGTTCGCGCAGACCCGGCTGATGGTCGAGGTGCTGACCAAGTACCTCAAGGACGTGTTCGACCACGACCCGCGCAAGCCGGCGCGCATCCGCGCCTACCGCGGCGGCTACCTGCCCAGCGAGCGCCGCGAGGCCGAGCGCGCGATGCGCGACGGCCGCGTCGACGGCATCGTCTCGACCTCGGCGCTGGAGCTGGGCGTGGACATCGGCAGCCTGGACGCGGTGGTGCTCAACGGCTATCCGGGCTCGGTCGCGGCGACCTGGCAGCGCTTCGGCCGCGCCGGCCGCCGCCAGCGCCCGGCCCTGGGCGTGCTGGTCGCCAGTTCGCAGCCCCTGGACCAGTACGTGGTGCGGCACCCGGAGTTCTTCGCCGACAGCCCGCCGGAGCACGCGCGGATCGCGCCCGACCAGCCGCTGATCCTGTTCGACCACATCCGCTGCGCCTCCTTCGAGCTGCCGTTCCAGGTCGGCGAGGCCTATGGCCCGATCGACCCGCAGGTCTATCTGGAGGCGCTGGCGGAAACCGAGGTGCTGCACCGCGAGGGCGAGCGCTGGGAGTGGATCGCCGACAGCTACCCGGCCAACGCGGTCAGCCTGCGCTCGGTGGCCGACGGCAACTTCGTCGTGGTCGACCGCAGCGACGGCCGCCAGACCATCGTCGCCGAGGTCGATTACTCGGCCGCCGCGCTGACCCTGTACGAAGGCGCGATCCACATGATCCAGTCCACGCCCTACCAGGTCGAGAAGCTGGACTGGGACGGGCGCAAGGCCTATGTCACCCGCACCCACGTCGACTACTACACCGACTCCATCGACTACACCAAGCTCAAGGTGCTGGAACGCTTCGACGGCGGCCCGGCCGGCCTGGGCGACAGCCACCACGGCGAGGTCCACGTGATCCGGCGCGTGGCCGGCTACAAGAAGATCCGCTACTACACCCACGAGAACATCGGCTACGGCCCGGTCAACCTGCCCGATCAGGAACTGCACACCACCGCGGTGTGGTGGCAGCTGCCGCCGGCGCTGCTGCGCTCGGCCTTCGCCTCGCGCCAGGACGCGCTGGACGGCTTCCTCGGCGCCGCCCACGCCCTGCACGTGGTCGCGACGGTGGCGGTGATGGCCGATGCGCGCGATCTGCAGAAGTCGGTCGGCAACGGCGACGGCGCCTGGTTCGCGGCCGCCGACCGCAACGGCCGCGGCCAGTTGCGCGGCGTCGAAGGCGGCGAGGTCGCCCTGCTGGAAGTGCAGCAGTTCCTGCCCACGGTTTATCTGTACGACAACTTCCCCGGCGGTGTGGGCTTGAGCGAACCGCTGTGGACGCGCCAGGCCGAGCTGCTGGCGCGCGCGGCGGAATTGGTGGAACGCTGCGACTGCCGGGCCGGCTGCCCGGCCTGCGTCGGTCCGGCCCTGGCCGCCGATGAGCGCGAAGGCGTGGCCACGCCCAAGTCGCTGGCGCGGCAGGTGCTGGGCCTGCTGCGCGAGGACGCGCCGGCATGAGCGTGAGCGCCGAGAAACTGCGCATGCTGCAGCGGCAGGCGCGCGGCACCTCGGCGCCGCCGCCCGCACCCGTTGCGATGCCGCCCGCGGCGGCGGACGCGCAACACAGCCTGGAACAGCTGCGCCGCCTGCTCGGCGTGCGCGAACGCGCGCCGGCGCCGTGGGCGGCGCCGCGCGCGCCGCTGGACCGCGCGCTGCCCGGCGAAGAGATCGCGCCCGGCCTGCGCCTGATCCAGCACCACCTGCCCTGCGAGCGGCCCACCCAGGCGCTGTCGCTGGCCTTCGCCAAACGCGCGCAGGACAGCGTCGATCCGCAGCGGCTGCTGTTCTTCGATACCGAGACCACCGGCCTGGCCGGCGGCACCGGCACCCGCGCCTTCATGATCGGCGCCGCCGACTGGTACCGCGATCCGCTGCACGGCGACGGGCTGCGCGTGCGCCAGTTGCTGATCGCCTCGCTGTCGGCCGAACCGGCGATGCTGCACGCCTTCGCCGGCTGGCTGCGGCCGGACACCGTGCTGTCCAGCTACAACGGCCGCTGCTACGACGCCCCGCTGCTGAAGACGCGCTATCGCCTGGCCCGCATCGAGGATCCGCTGCAGGCGCTGGACCACGTCGATCTGCTGTTCCCGACCCGGCGCCGCTACCGCGGCACTTGGGAGAACTGCCGCCTGGCGACGGTGGAACGCGAGTTGCTGCGGATCGTGCGCGAGGACGACCTGCCCGGCTCGCAGGCGCCGGCCGCATGGCTGCAGTACCTGCGTGGCGGCGGCGCCGGACTGCTGCGCCGCGTGGCCGCCCACAACCACCAGGACGTGGTCACCCTGGCGCGGCTGATGCAGCGCCTGGTCGAGGCCGAAGCCGCGAGCCCGCACTAGCGCACGCCTTCATGCCGCGCACACGCGGCGCGCCGCAGGCTGCGCGCTTCCATTCCTGCGGAGCCGTGCCATGTCGCGCCTCGTCCTGCCTGCCTTGCTGCTGCTGTCCTTGTCCGCCTGCGCCACCGCACCGCCGCCGCCCGGCGCCGCGGTCCCGCCCAGCGGCCAGTGCAACGCCGAGGGCGCGCGCTGGGCGATCGGCCGCGGCATCGACGACGACACCACCAACCGCATCCTGCGCGACACCGGCAGCCGCGACGCACGCGTGCTCAAGCCCGGCATGGGCGCGACCATGGACTACCGCCCCGACCGCATCAATATCGACGTCAACGACCGCGGCGCGATCACCGGCCTGCGTTGCGGCTGAGGCGTCCGCGCACAGTTTCGAAACGTGGACCCGCGGCGGCGGGTTAATCTCCGGCACAGCCAGGGGCGCGCAGCCTGAGCGCGCCCCACGAACCGGAGTTCCGCCATGTCCTCACCCCGTATCGCGCTCGTCGCCGGCGCCCTCGCCGTGGCCGCCCTCGCCGCTTGCGCCAGCCAGGCCAATCCGCCGCAAATGTCGCGCCCCCTGCCGCCGGAAGTCATGAGCTGCAACGCCGATGCCGCCAAGGCCGCGGCGCTGGGCAAGGTCGCCAGCGCCGACGTGGTCGAGCGCGCGCGCACCGAGGCCGGCGCCTCCGCCGCGCGCGTGCTCAAGCCCGGCCAGATGGTGACCATGGAATACATGGAAGGCCGGCTCAACGTCGACGTCGACGAGAAGAACGTCATCATCGATCTGCGCTGCGGCTGAGCCCCGCGCGCGGGCGCCGGCGCGCGCTAGACTCGGGACGCCCCTTTCGGAGTTCCGCATGCGTCGCGCGCCCTGGCTGATCGCCGCCATCGTCCTGCTCGGCCTGTGGCTGTGGTCGCAGCGCCAGGCGCCCCTGCCCGTCGTGCCCGACGCCTCCTCGCGTTCGGCGCCTGCAGCCTCGTCCGCGCCGCAGGCCGCGCCCAGTCCCGATACGAGTTTCCTGCCGGCCGAGGCCGACGAGGTGCTGGCGCGCATCGCGCGCGGCGGCCCCCACCCGTATCGCCAGGACGGCAGCATCTTCCAGAACCGCGAACGCCGCCTGCCCGGCCGGCCGCGCGGTTACTACCGCGAGTACACGGTCGAGACCCCGGGCTCGGACGACCGCGGCGCGCGCCGCATCGTCACCGGCGGCGACCCGCCCAGCGAGTACTACTACAGCGACGACCACTACCGCAGCTTCCGCCGCTTCGATCCCAGCGGGGCGCGGCCATGAGGGCGGCGGAACTGCGCGAGCTGCTCGCCGATCCGGCCCAGGCCGGCGCCTACTTCGTCGACGCGGCCGATACCCAGGCCCTGGCCGCGGCCGGCGCGGCGCTGGAGTTCGCGGTCGCGCGCATCGACCTGGACGGCTGCGGCGACAAGGCCGAGCTGCTCAGGCGCGTGGCGGCGGCGCTGAATTTTCCGGACTGGTTCGGACACAACTGGGACGCGCTGGCCGACAGCCTGGAAGACCTGTCCTGGCTGCCGGCGGCCGGTTATCTGCTGCTGTTGGAGCGCGCCCAGGATTGGCAGGCCCAGGCCGGCGACGACGCCGCGACCCTGCTCGACATCCTCAACGAAGCCTCGGCGCAATGGGCCGAAGCGCGCAAGCCGTTCTGGGCTTTGTTCCCGATGCCCAGCGACCGCTTGGATGCGATTGCGCCGTAGGCCGCGGCCAGGGTCGGCCGTTCGATGGTGCGGTTATCACCGCACCCTGCGCCCAACGACGATGCGAACACCACGAGCACCGTAGGGTGTAGGGTGCGGTAAGCCGAAGGCGCACCGCACCATCGCCATCCTCATGACGCAGCGGCGCCCACCAACACCCGCGCGACTGCCTCAACGGCGCTTAATCGTCCTTGTCCTCGCCCTTGAGATCGATCTTGTCTTCCTTGTCGCTCCAACGCACTTCCTGCTTGCGCTCGCACCAGGCCGGCACCGGTTCGCCGGGGCGGTCGGGCTGGCTGGTGCATTCCGGACGCGCGTCGACCGCGGCATTGGTGTCCAGGTAGTCGGGCGAGCTGGCGCAGGCGCCCAGCAACAGCAGCGGCGCGAGCAAGGACAAGCGGGCGGGCGTGGACATGGCGGCTCCGTGACGAGGGCGAAGCTCGACCTTGCCGCAGCGGCGGGCGCCGCGGCAAGGCCCGTCGGTCAGGCCGTCTCGGCGGCCACGGCCGAAGGCAGGTTGCGGGTGCGCGCGAAGCGCCAGGCGATCAGCACGCCCAGCACCAGCAACGAAGAAGCGATGAACCAGGGCACGCCGGGCAGATGCACCGGCGTGGAGGCGCCGACGAAGTAGCCGAAGCTGCCCGCGAACAGGGTCGGGCCGACGATGCCGGCCAGGCTGATCAGGCTCATCAGCGCGCCCTGGATGCGGCCCTGCACGTCCGCGCCGACCTGGCGCGTGATCAGGGCCTGGGTCGCCGGCGCGGCCATCGCCCACAGTGCGCTGATCGGCAGGCCGACCAGGAACATCCAGCCCGCATCGGCGAAGCCGTAGATCATGAAACCGAGCGCACCGCAGCCCAGCCCCAGCAACAGCGTGCGGCGCTCGCCGAAAGCCTTCACCGCGCGCCCGATCAGGACCACGTTGACGATCACGCTGAGCACGCCGACCACGCCCAGCACGTAGCCCACCTCGCGCTCCTTCCAGCCGTACTGGTAGTCGGCGAACAGCACGAACACGCTGGGATAGACGTAGTGGGCGAGGTTGGCGATGAACACCACCGCGGCCAGGCCGAACACCTGCGGATAGCGCTTGAGCAGGACCAGCGAGCCGATCGGATTGGCGTGCGACCAATCGAACTTCGCGCTGCGCTTTTCCGGCGGCAGGGATTCGGGCAGCACGAACAGGCCGTACAGGAAGTTCAGCAGCGCCAGGCCGGCGGCGAACCAGAACGGCAGGCGCACGTCGAAATGGCCGAGCTGGCCGCCGATCACCGGACCGACGATGAAACCCAGGCCGAAGGCCGCGCCGATCATGCCGTAGCTCTTGGCGCGCTCTTCCGGCGCGGTGACGTCGGCGATGTAGGCGTTGGCGGTGCTGAAGCTGGCCGAGGTGATGCCCGAGATCACCCGCCCGACCAGCAGCCAGGGCAGGGTGTTGGCCAGGGCCATGAAGATGAAATCCAGGCCCAGACCCAGGCAGGACAACAGGATCACCGGACGCCGGCCGTAACGGTCCGACAACGAGCCCTGGATCGGCGCGCACACGAACTGGATGGCGGCGAACAAGGTGCCGAACACCGCGATCCAATAGGCCGCGTGTTCGGTGTCGCCACCGGCGAATTCCTTGATCAGCCGCGGCAGCACCGGAATGATCAGGCCGAACGACAACACGTCGATCAGCACGGTAATGAAAATGAAAACGAGCGCGGCGCGGCGCGCGCCGGGAACGGATGCGGTCACGTGGGGGGCGTCGAAGCGGAAGCGATGGCGCAGTCTAGCGCGCGCGCTCCGCCGCGACCCGTGCCGGAGCGCGCGCGGGGATGGTTTCCGACGTTACTAATTGCCCGTCTCGCGACGGATTTCACGATTGCGATCAGTCACTTGCGAACGCCGCGCCAGCGCCGTAGCGCACGCTGTACGGGCCCCCGTGACAAACGCGCCGGAGCGCGCGCGGGAACGAATTGCCGCAGCGCACAAATTGTGATTTATTCGAATCACGCTCGGTCACGACACGCTGGTACGGGACATGTCCCGCGCCCTTGGCAGGTCTGCCCGCGCGTGCAGCGAGCAAGCGATCCATCCGTGTTCCCAACATGCCTTGCCGGCATGTTCCCCGAGCGCCTTTGCGGAGATGCGATGCAAGCCAACCAGCAAGCGATGCTGTACGACCCTGGCGACGAGCGGGACAGCTGCGGCTTCGGCCTGATCGCGCAGCTCGACGACCGCCCCAGCCGCGCGCTGGTCGATCGCGCGCTGGAAGCGCTGGCGCGCATGACCCACCGCGGCGGCATCGCCGCCGACGGCCTCAGCGGCGACGGCTGCGGCCTGCTGATCCGCCACCCCGACAGTTTCCTGCGCACGCTCGCGCGCGAAAGCGGCATCGCCCTGGGCGCGCACTACTGCGCCGGCTTGGTGTTCCTGCCGCACGACGAAGCCGAAGCCGCGCAGGCGCGCGCGGTCCTCACCGAAACCCTGGAGCACGAGAACCTGCGCCTGGCCGGCTGGCGCATCGTGCCGTTCGATATCAGCGCCTGCGGCGAACTCGCGCGCCGGACCATGCCGCGCATCGAACAGGTGTTCGTCGAAGCCGCCAGCCCGTTCGATCCGGCCGGCTTCCAGCGCTCGCTGTTCCTGGCCCGCCGCCGCGCCGAGCAGCGCCTGCGCGCGATCAAGGACTTCTACGTGGTCAGCCTGTCCTCGGCCAGCATCGGCTACAAGGGCATGGTCCTGCCCGACCGGCTGACCCAGCTGTACCCGGACCTGCAACGCGAGGACCTGGTCGCCAGCGCGGTGGTGTTCCACCAGCGCTTCTCCACCAACACCACGCCGCGCTGGCCGCTGGCGCAGCCGTTCCGCCTGCTCGCCCACAACGGCGAGATCAACACCATCGCCGGCAACCGCGCCTGGGCGCAGGCGCGCGCGCATGCCTGGCGCACGCCGACCCTGGACCTGCGCGAATTCGACCAGGTGGTCAGCACCGACGGCTCGGACTCGCAGAGCCTGGACAACATGCTGGAGGTGCTGCAGGCCGGCGGCATGGACCTGCTCAAGGCCATGCGCATCCTGATTCCGCCGGCGACCCAGTCGCTGGAATACAAGGACGCCGACCTGGCCGCGTTCTACGAGTACTACGCGCTCAACACCGAACCCTGGGACGGCCCGGCCGGCATCGTCACTTGCGACGGCCGCTACGCCGCCTGCACCCTGGACCGCAACGGCCTGCGCCCGGCGCGCTGGCTGCGCTCGCGCGACCGCCACTTCCTGATCGCCTCCGAAGCCGGCGTGTGGGAACTGCCGGCCAGCGAGATCGAGGCCAAGGGCAAGCTCGGCCCGGGCGAGATGATCGCCGCCGACCTCTATCAGGGCGAGCTGCTCGACTCCGAGGCGATCGACCGCATCAACCGCGCGCGCGCGCCGTACAAGCGCTGGCTCAAGCAGGGCATGACCTACCTGCATAGCGAGCTGATCGATCCCAACTTGGCCGCCGAGCCTTTCGATCCGGACACCCTGGCCGGCTTCCAGAAGCTGTTCCAGCTCAGCCGCGAGGAACGCGAGCAGGTGCTGCGCCCGCTCGCCGAGACCGAGCAGGAAGCCACCGGCTCGATGGGCGACGACGTGCCGATGGCGGTGCTGTCGCAGCAGGTGCGGCCGCTGTACGACCACTTCCGCCAGGCCTTCGCCCAGGTCACCAACCCGCCGATCGACCCCTTGCGCGAGGATTGCGTGATGTCGCTGGCGGTGCAGCTGGGCCGCGAGGGCAACGTCTTCGTCGACGGCCCCGGCAACGTCGGCCACATCCATCTCAACTCGCCGGTGCTGGCGCAGCGCAAGCTGCGTCAGCTGCTGGCGTTGGCGCCGTTCGACACTTCGCATCGCTTCATCGACCTCAACTTCGATCCGGCCGAAGGCCTGAAGGCGGCCCTGCACCGGGTCTGCGCCGAGGCCGAGGCGGCCGCGCGCGAAGGCGTGGTGCTGCTGATCCTGAGCGACCGCCGCCCGCGCCGCGACGCGCTGATGCTGCACGCCCTGCTCGCCACCGGCGCGGTCCACCAGCACCTGGTGCGCACCGGCCTGCGCTGCGAATCCAACCTGATCGTCGAGACCGGCACCGCGCGCGACCCGCACCACTTCGCCTGCCTGCTCGGCTTCGGCGCGACCGCGGTCTATCCCTACCTGGCCTACCAGACCCTGCACGACCTGGGCGTGCGCGGCATCCTCAAGACCAAGCACGCCGAAGTCGCGCAGATCGGCCGCAGCTACCGGCGCGGGATCAAGAAGGGCCTGCTCAAGATCATCTCCAAGATGGGCATCGCCACCATCGGCAGCTACCGCGGCGCGCAGCTGTTCGAGATCATCGGTCTGGACCGCGAAGTGGTGGAGCTGTGCTTCGACGGCGCGCCCTCGCGCATCGGCGGCGCCGGTTTCGCCGAGCTGCAGGCCGATGCCGCGCACCTGGCCGAACAGGGTTGGGACGCCAACCGACTGCCCGAGATCGGCGGCCTGCTGCGCTACGTGCCCGGCGGCGAATACCACCTGTTCAATCCCGACGTGGTCACGCGCCTGCAGCGCGCGGTCGGCAGCGGCGACTGGGCCGACTGGCAGTCCTACGCCGAAGCGGTCAACGAACGCCCGACCGCGGCGCTGCGCGATCTGCTGGAACTGCGCCGCGAAAGCGTGACCCCGATCGACATCGACGAAGTCGAACCGGTGTCGGCGATCGTCAAGCGCTTCGATTCGGCGGCGATGAGCTTGGGCGCGCTGTCGCCGGAGGCGCACGAAGCGCTGGCGATCGCGATGAACCGGCTGGGCGGGCGTTCGAATTCCGGCGAAGGCGGCGAAGACCCGGCGCGCTACCGCAGCGACAAGGTCTCCAAGATCAAGCAGATCGCCTCGGGCCGCTTCGGCGTGACCCCGGAGTATCTGGTCAACGCCGAGGTGCTGCAGATCAAGATCGCCCAGGGCGCCAAGCCCGGCGAAGGCGGCCAGCTGCCCGGCCATAAGGTCAACGAGCTGATCGCGCGGCTGCGTTTCGCCATGCCCGGCATCGGCCTGATCTCGCCGCCGCCGCACCACGACATCTATTCGATCGAAGACCTCGCGCAGCTGATCCACGACCTGCGCCAGGTCAATCCGCAGGCGCTGATCTCGGTCAAGCTGGTCTCGCACGCGGGCGTGGGCACCATCGCCACCGGCGTGGCCAAGGCCGGCGCCGACCTGATCACCGTGTCCGGCCACGACGGCGGCACCGGCGCCAGCCCGCTGTCGTCGATCCGCTACGCCGGCACGCCCTGGGAACTGGGCCTGGCCGAGGCGCGCCAGGCCCTGGTCGCCAACGACCTGCGCGAACGGGTGATACTTCAAACCGATGGCGGCCTGAAGAGCGGGCTGGACGTGGTCAAGGCCGCGCTGCTGGGCGCGGAGAGTTTCGGCTTCGGCACCGCGCCGATGATCGCGCTGGGCTGCAAGTACCTGCGCATCTGCCACCTCAACAACTGCGCCACCGGCGTGGCCACCCAGGACGACAAGCTGCGCCGCGAGCATTTCACCGGCCTACCCGAGCGCGTGGAGAACTTCTTCCGCCTGCTGGCCGAGGAAGTGCGGCAGTGGCTGGCGACGCTGGGCGTGCGCACGCTGGGCGAGATCGTCGGCCGCACCGACCTGCTGCAGCAGATCGACGGCGACAGCGCGCGCCAGCAGCGCCTGGACCTGGCGCCGCTGCTGGCCGGCTCCGGCCTCAGCCATGGCGGCCATTGCGGCATGCCGGCGCCGCCGGTCGAACCCGAAGGACTGGCCGCGCAGCTGGAAACCGAACTCGCGCAGGTGATCGCCGACAAGCGCGGCGGCCAATTCGCCTATGCGATCCGCAACACCGACCGCAGCATCGGCGCGCGCCTGTCCGGCCGCATCGCGCGCGCGCACGGCGACCGCGGCATGAGCGATGCGCCGCTGGACCTGCGCTTCACCGGTACCGCCGGCCAGAGCTTCGGCGCCTTCCAGGCCGGCGGCCTGCGTTTCGAGCTCGAAGGCGAAGCCAACGACTACGTCGGCAAGGGCATGGCCGGCGGCCGCATCGTGCTGCGCCCGCCCGCCGGCGCGCGCTACGTCGCCCACGAAACGCCGATCCTGGGCAACACCTGTTTGTACGGCGCCACCGGCGGCGAGCTGTACGCGGCCGGCCGCGCCGGCGAACGCTTCGGCGTGCGCAACTCCGGCGCGACCGCGGTGGTGGAAGGCGCCGGCGACCACTGCTGCGAGTACATGACCGGCGGCGTGGTCGCGGTGCTGGGCCGCACCGGTTTGAACTTCGGCGCCGGCTTCACCGGCGGCATGGCCTACGTGCTGGACACCGAGCGCGATTTCGTCGACCGCTACAACCACGAGCTGATCGACATCCTGCGCATCTCCGCCGATGGCTTCGAGCACCATCGCTCGCACCTGCGCGACCTGCTGGAAACGCATGCCGAACTCACCGGCAGCGTGTGGGCGCGCCGGATCCTGGACGAGATGCGCGACTACATGGGCAAGTTCTGGCTGGTGAAGCCCAAGGCGGCGAGCCTGGAATCGCTGGCCGAGACATTGCGGAGCGCGGCATGAATTCGATCGCTTTCGTGGCAAGAGCAAATCCCCCCTGCCCCCCTTTTTCAAAGGGGGGAACAGCAAGAACGATTGCGTCTGAGATCCGTAGGTCGCCCTACAAACCGGTACGTCTCCCCCCTTTGAAAAAGGGTGAAGCGGCGTGCTTACGAACCGCAGGTTCGTGCGCCGCTGAACGCCGGCAGGCGGTGCCTGCCGGCCGGGCGGGCCGGGGGGGATTTGCTCTGAGCGCGAATGCCCCGGCCAGCCAGCGACAACGCCGCCAGCGGGGACGAGCGCAATGAGCAAGAAGCAGGTGTTCCAATTCCGCGAGGCGCCGCGCGAGATGCCGGCGCGGATTCCGCTGGCCCTGCGCCAGAACGGCGACTGGGGCGAGTTGTACGGCCGCTTCGGCGAGGCCGAGGCCAAGAAGCAGGCCGGGCGCTGCCTGGACTGCGGCAACCCCTACTGCGGCTGGGCCTGCCCGCTGCACAACTACATTCCGAACTGGCTGGAGCTGGCGCGCGAGGGCCGCGTCGACGAAGCCGCGGCGCTGTGCCACGAAACCAATCCGCTGCCCGAGATCTGCGGCCGGGTGTGTCCGCAAGACCGTCTGTGCGAAGGCAGCTGCACCCTCAACGACGGCTTCGGCGCGGTCACCATCGGCGCGGTCGAGAAGTACATCGTCGACAAGGCGCTCAGCGGCGGCTGGCGCCCGGACCTGTCGGCCGTGCAGCGCCTGGGCAAGCGCGCGGCCGTGGTCGGCGCCGGACCGGCCGGCCTGGCCTGCGCCGACCGCCTGGCGCGCGCCGGCATCGACGCGGTGGTGTTCGACCGCTACGAAGCCATCGGCGGCCTGCTGCACTTCGGCATTCCCAGCTTCAAGCTGGAGAAGTCGGTGATCGCGACCCGGCGCGAGGTGCTGGAAGGCATGGGCGTGGAGTTCCGGCTCGGCGTCGAGATCGGCCGCGATGTCGCCTTCGACAGCTTGCTGAGCGACTTCGACGCGGTGTTCCTGGGCCTGGGCAGCTACCGCTACACCGACGGCGGCCTGCCGGGGCAGGACCTGGCCAACGTGTTGCCGGCGCTGCCGTTCCTGGTCCAGAACGGGCGCCTGGTGCAGGGCGCGGCGATGACCGAAGGCCGCGCGATCGCGGGCTGGGAAGACCATATCGAACTGCCCGACCTGCGCGGCAAGCGCGTGGTCGTGCTGGGCGGCGGCGACACCGGCATGGACTGCGTGCGCAGCGCGGTGCGCCTGGGCGCGGCCGAGGTCAGCTGCGTGTACCGCCGCGACGAGGCCAACATGCCCGGCTCGGCGCGCGAGGTCGCCAACGCGCGCGAGGAAGGCGTGCGCTTCCTGTTCAACCGCCAGCCGCTGGCGCTGCTGGGCGAAGAGCGGGTGGCCGGCGTGCGCGTGGCCGAGACCGTGCTGGGCGCGCCGGATGCGCGCGGGCGCCAGCGCGCCGAGATCGTGCCCGGCAGCGAGTCGGTGCTGGACGCGGACGTGGTGGTGATCGCGTTCGGCTTCCAGCCCGATCCGCCGGCCTGGCTGGCCGCGCACGGCATCGAGCTGGAGAACGACGGCCGCATCCGGGTGCCGAACAAGGGCGGCTGCAAGTCGCGCGGCGCCGCCGTGGCGGCGACGCGCCCGTTCCAGACCACCCACCCGCGCGTGTTCGCCGGCGGCGACGGCGTGCGCGGCGCGGACCTGGTGGTGACGGCGGCCTACGAGGGGCGCGAGGCGGCGGCGGGGATCGTGGACCTGTTGCGTTCGGGTTCGAAGGGCTAAGAGCAAATCCCCCCTGGCCCGCCCGGCCGGCAGGCACCGCCTGCCGGCGTTCAGCGGCGCACGAACCTGCGGTTCGTAAGCACGCCGCTTCACCCTTTTTCATAGGGGGGATCCTTCGGTTGGATCATGGACCTATGCAGGTCATCGCTTCTGGGAGCGACGCGCCTGGGTTCGTCGAGCGCGCCCATTGCCGGCACACGACGCGCCTCGTTGTTCCAGGGGGGCTAGGGGGGATTTGCTCCTCCCCGCCTTACCGCCCCGGTCCCACGTCGATGAAGCGCAGGAACTCGGCGCGCGTGCGCGCGTCCTCGCGGAAGGTGCCGAGCATCTTCGAGGTGATCATGCTGACGCCGCGCTTGTGCACGCCGCGGGTGGTCATGCACTCGTGCGCGCCTTCGATCACCACGCCCACGCCCAGCGGCTGCAGCACGTCCTGGATCGACTGCGCGATCTGCGCGGTCATCTTTTCCTGGACCTGGAAGCGGCGCGCGTAGGTTTCGACCACGCGTGCGAGCTTGCTGATGCCCACGACCTTGCCGTTGGGCAAATAACCGACGTGGGCCTTGCCGATGATCGGCGCCATGTGGTGCTCACAATGGCTTTCGAACTCGATGTCGCGCAGCACGATCAGCTCGTCGTAACCGGCGACTTCCTCGAAGGTACGCGCCAGGTACTCGCGCGGGTCGTCGTCGTAGCCGCTGAACCAGTCGCTGTAGGCCTCGACCACGCGCTTGGGCGTGTCGAGCAGGCCCTCGCGGGCGGGGTCTTCGCCGGCCCAACCCAGCAGGGTGCGCACGGCCGCCTCGGCCTGCTCGCGGGTCGGCTTGTTCTTGTCGTCGGCCATGACGCGGCCTCAGCAATGGGGGATGGGCATCCTACTCCACTGCGCTCGGGCTTCGGAAACACACAGTGTTCCGCGTTCGGTCCGGGCTCAGCCCGCTTCCGGCGCCGACAGCGCCGCCGCCGGCGCCACCCCGACCGTGTTGCGGCCGGCGCTGCGGGCGCCGAGCAGGGCCTGCTCGGCGCGATCGAGCAGGCTCTGCACCGGCTCGCCGCGCTGCGCCATCGCCAGGCCGACGCTGGCGCTGACCGCGATCTCGTGGCCGTCGATGCGGAACGGCCGCTGGCCGAAGGCGTCGGCCAGGCGCCGGCCCAGCAGTTCGCAGTCCACGCGCTCGCATTCGGCGACCACCGCGAAACTGTCGCCGCCCATGCGGGCGATGGTGTCGTCCGGGCGCAGCACGCCGCGGATGCGCGCCAGCGCCTGTTGCAGCAGGGCGTCGCCGATCGCGCGGCCATAGCGGGCGTTGATCTCGCCGAAGCCGTCCAGATCCAGCAGCAGCAGGCCGTGGTGTTTGAGCCCCAGGCTGCCCGGCGCCGACCAGGTTTCCAGCAGCAGGCGCAGCGCGGAGGCGTTGAGGGTGCCGGTGAGCGGATCGCGATCGCCGGACTGGCGCGCGAGCAGGGACAGGCGGTGGCGGTTGGCCGCGTGCTGGCTCAGGGCCAGCGCCAGCACGCCCGATTCCAGCACCGCCGCCAGCGCCAGCCCGCGGTCGGCCCATTCGGCGCGGCCGACGCCGAAGGGATAGGCCGCGAGCACGCCGACGAACAGCAGCAGCGGCGTCCAGCCCAGCAGGTAGTAGCCCGCGTAGGGCGCGCCGCGCCGCCAGGCCATGATCGCGGCGGAGAACATCAGCGGTATGCCGACCAGCAACAGGGCGTTGCCGCCGATGTACCAGAAATCGTGCACGCGCTCGCGCAGCGCCAGCAGCACCGCCAGCCACAGGATGTTGGCCCACTGCACCGCGCGCACCAGCAGCGCCAGGCGCGGCAGCAGGCGCGGCAACTCCAGGAAGCGCAGGCTGAAACCGAGCTGGAAGATCGTCGCCAGCGTGGCCAGGGTCCAGGTCACGGTCAGGCGGCCGCTGGCCAGGCCGGCCAGGCCCCACATTTCGGCCGCATCGCCGGACACCAGCAGCAAGTAGATCGCCGCGCAGGCCAGGTAGGCGCCATAGGCCATGTAGACCAGGTCGCGGAAGGCGTACCAGATCGCGATCATCGCCACCGCCATCAGCATCATCGCGGTGAAGGCGGCGACCATGAAACGCGAGTCGCCGCGCTCCTGGCGGGCCAGCTCGGGCACGGTCGCCAGGCGCAGGCTCAAGGCCTCGGCGGTGTTGCCGCCCACGCGCAGATAGGCGACGTCGCCGCGGGTCCAGCCGTTGGGCAAGGGCAGCACCCAGCCGCGCCGCAGCAGCACCGGGCCGCCGTTCTCGGCGTCGTTGACGATGCGCGGCGGCGCCCCTGGCGGGTAATAGGTGACCGGCCCGCGCGCGCGCGCGCCGCGCAGCACCAGCAGCTGGCTTTCGCTGGCGGCGATGTCCTGGTCGGTGGTCAGGCGAATCCAGTAACCGGCCTCGCGGCGCGGCATGGTCAGGTAGACCAGTTCGCCGGGCTTCTCGGCGATGGCGCGCGCGGTCACCGGCGCCGAGGCCGGCGGCCCGTCGAGTTCGCCCTCGGTCAGCAGCAGTTCGGCCTTCAAGGCCTGCGCCGCCAGCGGCGCGCTGAAGGTGCAGGCGAGCGCGAACGTCAGCGCCAGCCACGCGCTGCCCCAGACCCGGCGCACCCCTCGATTCCCCCACGACATGGGAGGAGTCTAACGTCTGCGGGCGGCCGCGGCCGCTTGGTGCCGGCGCGAAAACCTCAGCCGCGATCCCCCGGCCGCCGCGGCGCCATCCGCCGCCGCCGGTCGGCGGCGAGCTGGGTCAGGGCGATCATCAACACGCCGGCTTCCAGCACCACCGCCAGCAGCAATCCGCGCTCGGTCAGATAGGAATCGCCGAAGCCGAAGGTCTTGGCGGCGAGAAGACCGGCGAACAGCAGCAGCGGCGTCCAACCGATCAGGTAGTAGCCCGCGTACTGGGCGCCGCGCCGCCAGGCCGCGATCGCGGCGTAGACGATGATGGGAATCGCCAGCAACAGCAGGCCGTTGCCCACCATGAACCAGTACTGGTAGACGTAGTCGAAGGCCAGCACCAGCACCACCAGCGCGATCGCGTTGGCCCACACGATCGCGCGCAGCGCGGTCGCCGCGCGCGGCAACAGGCGCGGCAGTTCGAGGAAACGCACGGTGAAGCACAGCTGGAACATCGTGGTCAGGGTGGCGACGAACCAGGGCGCGCCGTCGCGCTGCGCCGCCGACCCCAGCCACTCCACGGGCAGCTTGATCCAGGCCGTCATCATCAACAGGTAGACGGACAGGCAGATCATGTAGCCGCAGTAGTACAGGTACACCGGATCGCGCGAGACCGCCCAGTAGCCGGCCACCACCAGGGTCATCGCCAGCATCAGGGCATAGACGACGATGGCGAAGCGGCGGTCGCTCTCCAGCTCGCGCATCAGTTCGTCGCGATCCGCCAGGCCGACGTTCAGCGTCGTACCGTGGCGCTCGTTGAAGTGTCCGTAGGCCGGTACGCCGGCCTTCCAGTCCGCCTCCAGCGGCAGCGCCCAGCCGCGTCGCAGCAGCTGGGGCCCGTCGTCGCGCACATAGCCGATCAGCGATATCCGCGCCGAGCCGGGCGGGTAATAGCCGACGGCGCCGTAGGCGCGCGCGCTGCGCAGCACGATGACGCGCCGGCTGGCTTCGGCGACGTCGCGATCGACGCGGAAACGCAGCCAATGCCCGTGCGGGTCGCGCGGCAGATCCACGCGCACCGATGCCTCGGGATTGACGGCGGTCCAGCGCCGGATCACGTTCGCCGTGTCCGGCCGCGCCCAGCCGTCGGCGTCCAGACGTTCGACCGTCAACGTCTGCGCGGGGGCCGCGAGCGCGAACAGACCGGCCAGCACGATCAGAATCGCGATCCGTGCAGCGTTCACGTTCCTTCGCATAGCCGATCCCAGCACCCGTGTACGCAGAGTCTAACGACTCACGCTCGCGCTGCCCTCGCCGACAGCGCGCGCCGGTGGCGCGCGGCCGCGCGCTGGGTCAGCGCCATCATCAGCACGCCCGATTCCAGCACCACCGCCAGCACCAGACCGTGTTCGTCCCAGCCGAAGCTGCCGATGCCGAAGGTCTTGGCGGCGATCAGGCCGGCGAAGATCATCAGTGGCGTCCAGCCCAGCAGGTAGTAGCCGGCGTATTCGGCGCCGCGCCGCCAGGCCGCGATCGCGGCGTAGACGAGGATCGGGATGGCCAGCAACAGCAAGCCGTTGCCGCCCAGGTACCAGTAGTGCTTGGTGGCCCGATAGGCGAACGCCAGCACCGCCAGCCACGCCAGATTCGCCCACACGATCGCGTGCAGCGCGCGCGCGGCGCGCGGCAACAGCCGCGGCAAATCGAGGAAGCGCACGGTGAAGGCGAGCTGGAACACGGTGGTCATGGTCGCCATGAACCAGGGGATGGCTTCGCGGCGCGCGCCCTGGCTGGCCCAATGCTCGGGTATCTCCAGCCAGTTCGACATCATCAGCATGTACGCCGAAATGCAGACCAGATAGCCGATGTAGTACAGGTACACCGCCTCGCGCGACATCACCCACAGGCCGGCCACGACCAAGGTCATCAGCAGCAGGGCGGCGTAGGCGGCGATGGCGAAGCGGCGCGCGCCCTCGCGTTGGCGCGCGAACTCGGCGCGGGTCGACAGGTTCACGCTCAGCGCGACCGGAATTTCGCCTTGTATGCGGATGTAGGCCGTTTCGCCGCGTTTCCATCCAGCGGGCAGAGGCAGGGCCCAGCCGGGGCGCAGCAGCAGGGACTCGTTCCCTCGCACCAGGCTGGGTAGGGTCAGGCGGTCGGATCCGGGCAGGTAGTAGCCGATCAATCCATAGACGCGCGCGCCCTGTACGCCTATGACGCGCTGTTCGCTGCGGGCGATATCGGCGTCGATGCGCAGGCGCAGCCAATGGCCGCCGCGGTGCCGCGGCAACTCCAGGCGCGCCGGCGCTTCGGGGTTCGCACTGGTCCATCGCGCCTGCACCGGCGCCGCGTCGGGCATCGACTTCTGCGCGCCCTCGACCCGCAGCCATTCCACCGTGAGCGTCTGCGCGGCGGCGGGGGCGGCGAATACCCAGGCCAGCGCGAACCACAGCGCGAACCCCGCCCATTTCCCCGTCCTGCGCATGCTTCCGAATCCCTCGTGCGACCGCGACGGGGAGTCTAGCGCCTGTGCGGCGCGGGACGAAAAGAAACCGACGGGGCGACAGCGGCGCATGCGAGGGGGAGGGACCTGCGCCGCTCGCCGACCCGCCGGCGAGAAAGAGACGCGGCGCGCCGTGGACGGCGCCGCATCGTTCGAAACCGGCGCCGTGCGCGGATCGGAATCCGCGCCGCGGCGCATCCTGCTCACGCAGCTCCGGCCGCAGCCGTCACCCGCGCATGGCACACAAAATCGGCCCGCCACCAGGAGGCGGGCCGTGCGGCGGCCGGGCCGGCCGCCGCAAAACCTCGACTCAGCGCGCGGCCACGTCCTCGCGCACGGGGACGCGCGAGGACCAGCCGCCGGCCAGCGCCTTGTACAGCGCGACCGCACCGGTGACGCTGCGGGTGCGGCCGTCGGCGAAGGCGTCCTGGGCCTGCAGCTGGGTGCGCTCGGCGTCCAGCACTTCGAACAGATCGGCCGCGCCGGCCTCGTAGCGCACGCGCGCCAGCTGCGCGGCCTTGGCGCTGTCGATCGCGGCGCGTTCCAGATGGCCGTCCTCGACGCGCGCGCGGCCGTAACGCACCAGCGCGTTCTCGGTGTCCTCCAGCGCCAGCAGCACGGTCTGCTGATAGCGCGCGAGTTCGCCGGCGGCGTCGGCATCGCTGGCGGCGATGCGCGCACGCACGCGGCCGATGTCCAGGAACGACCAGTCGATGCCGAGCGCGACCAGGCGGGTTTCGCTGGCGCGTTCGAACAACGCGCTGCTGTCGATCGCCTGGCTGCCGATCAGCCCGCCCAGGGTGAAGCGCGGGAACAAGTCGGCGGTGGCCACGCCGATGCGCGCGGTGGACGCGTGCAGGCGGTGCTCGGCGGCGGCGACGTCGGGACGGCGGCGCAGCAGGTCGCCCGGGGTGCCCGCGTCCAGCAGCGCCGGCAGCGAGGGCAGCGCCTGCTGCGGCTCGAGCTGGGCGATCAGGGCGTCGGGCGTGCGGCCGGTCAGCACCGCCAGGCGATGCATGGCGACCGCGACCTGGGCTTCCAGCGCCGGCACCCGCGACAGGGTGGCTTCGAGCTGGGCGCGAGCGCGCGAGGTGTCGAACTCGGTGCCGCGGCCGGCGCTGAAGCGGGCGTCGACCAGGCGCAGGGTCTCGCGCTGGTTGTCGGCGTTGACCCGCGCCACGCGCAGGCGCTCCTGCAGGCCGCGCAGTTCGACGTAGCCGCTGGCGACCTCGCCCACGATGGTGACCTGCAGGGCCTGCAGGTCGGCCGCGGTGGCCCAGGTATCGGCGCGCTGGGCCTCGATGTTGCGGCGCACGCGGCCCCACAGGTCGAGTTCCCAACTGGCGTTGACGCCGGCGCTGTAGCTTTCGTTGTCGCGGCCGGAGGCGGCCGTGCCGGGCATCTGGTCGCTGCTGGAACGCGCGTCCTGGGCGTTGGCGCTGGCGGTCAGGGTCGGGAAGCGGTCGAACTTGGCGCCGCGCAACAGGGCATTGGCGCGGTCGTAGCGCGACAGGGCGATGCGCAGGTCGTGGTTGGCGGCCAGCGCATCGTCGACCAGCTGGGTCAGCATCGGATCGTTGAAGCCGCGCCAGAACTCGACGTCGGCCTCCGGGCTGGCGGTTTCGGCCGGGGCCTGCGCCATCACGATGGCGGCGGTTTCGCCGGCGCGGGCGAAGTTCTCCGGCGTGGCCAGGGTCGGGCGCACGTAGTCGGGGCCGACCGCGCACGCGCTCAGCAGCGCCGCGGCGACGCCGAGCGCCAGGGTACGGATCACCATGGCAGGGATTCCTCAAGGTGGAAGTAGCCGCCGTTGGGGCCGGCTTCGTCGATCAGGGCCAGACGCACGCTGGTGCGCGCGCCATCGGGAATGCTCATGTCGCCGTTGGCGTTCATGTCGGTCTTCACCGAGCCGGGGTGCAGGGTGTTGACCTTGTGCGGGGTGTCGCGCAGTTCGTAGGCCAGATGCGCGGTCCAGGCGTTCACCGCGGTCTTGGAGACGTTGTAGGCCGGCACCTTGTAGTGATAGATCGGCGAAGCCGGATCCTGGTGCAGCGCGATCGAGCCCAGGATGCTGGACACGTTGACGATGCGCGCGGCCGGGGCCTTGTGCAGCAGCGGCAGGAAAGCCTGGGTGGTCGCGACCAGACCGAACAGGTTGGTGTTGAAGGTCTCCAGCCAGATGTCCAGGCTCTGCTGGGAAGGCTTGAGCTGGCCGTCGTCGCGGAACACGCCGGCGTTGTTGACCAGGATGTCGAGACGGCCGTGCTTGGCCGCGACTTCCTCGGCGGCCGCGGCGATGCTGCTGTCGCTGGTCACGTCCAGCGAGATCGCCTCGACCGGCAGACCTTCGGCCTGCAGTTGCAGCGCGGCCTCGACCGCCTTGCCGCGATCGCGGCCGGCCAGCAGCACGTGCACGCCTTCGCCGGCGAGCTGGCGCACGGTCTCGAAGCCGATGCCGCGGGTGGCGCCGGTGACCAGCGCGATCTTGGAAGCGTGTGGATTAGCCATGGGGGAATTCCTTGATTCGTGGGGGGCGGACCGGATCCGGTCCGACGGCCCGGCGGTGGAGGAAGCCACCGCCAGACCTTGCATCGTGGGCGTGCGCCGATCAGGCATGCGCGGAGGCGGCGTGGTCGGCCGAATGGTCGATCAGCGGCTTGCTGCCGGCCAGCTTGCGCAGGGCGACGTAGAACACCGGGGTCAGGAACAGACCGAACAGGGTCACGCCCAGCATGCCGGCGAACACGGTGATGCCGGTGACCGAGCGGATTTCCGCACCGGCGCCATGCGACAGCACCAGCGGCACGGTGCCGGCGATGAACGCGATCGAGGTCATCACGATCGGGCGCAGACGCAGGCGGCAGGCTTCCAGCGCGGCTTCGACGATGCCCTTGCCCTGCAGTTCCAGTTCGCGGGCGAACTCGACGATCAGGATCGCGTTCTTGCACGCCAGGCCCATCAGCACGACCAGGCCGACCTGCACGAACACGTTGTTGTCGCCACCGGTCAACCACACGCCGAGCAGCGCGGACAGCATGCACATCGGCACGATCAGGATCACCGCCAGCGGCAGGGTCCAGCTTTCGTACAGCGCGGCCAGCACCAGGAACGCCAGCAGGATGGCCAGCGGGAACACGATCAGCGCGGCATTGCCCTGGCTGGCCTGCTGGTAGCTCAGGTCGGTCCATTCGATTTCCATGCCGTGCGGCAGCACCTTGGCGGCCACGTCCTTGACCACGTCCATGGCCTGGGCCGAGGACATCACGCGCGGATCGACGTCGCCGGCGATGTCGGCGGCCGGGTAGCCGTTGTAGCGCAGCACCGGGTCGGGACCGTAGGTCTGCTTGACGCTGACCATCGAGCCGATCGGCACCATCTCGCCGCGGTCGTTGCGGGTACGCAGGTTGGCGATGTCCTCGACGCTGTCGCGGAACGAACCGTCGGCCTGGGCGATCACCTGCCAGGTGCGGCCGAACTGGTTGAAGTCGTTGACGTAGGCCGAACCCAGGTAGGTCTGCAGGGTGTCGAACAGCTCGGTCAGCGGCACGCCCTGCGCCTTGGCCTTGACGCGGTCGACTTCGGCGTCGAGCTGCGGCACGTTGGCCTGGTAGGTGCTGTTGGCGTAGCCCATGCCCGGGGTCTGCATGACCGTGCCCTGGAACGCGCTGACCGCGTTCTGCAGCGCGCCGTAACCCAGGTTGCTGCGGTCCTCGATGAACATCTGGTAGCCCGCACCATTGCCCAGGCCGAGGATCGGCGGCGGCATCAGGGCGAAGGTGAAGCCCTCCTGGAAGCCGCCGATCTTCTGGTTGAGCTCGGCGGTGATCTCCACCGCGCTACGACTGCGCTCGCTGAAGGGCTTGAGCGGCAGGAACGCCACGCCGGTGTTGGGCGTGTTGGTGAACTGCACCGCGTTCAAGCCCGGGAAGGCCATGGTGTTCTGCACGCCGTCGATCTTGCCGGCGATGTCGGTGACCTTCTTCAGCAGGGCGTCGGTGCGCGCGATCGAGGAGCCTTCCGGCAACTTCACCGCCGCGATCAGGTACAGCTTGTCCTGCAGCGGGATGAAGCCGGCCGGCACGATCTTGAACATGAAGCCGGTCGCGAGCAGCAGCACCGCGTACACCACGAACACCGCGCCGCGCTTGCCCAGCGCACGCGAGACGGCGCCCTGGTACTTCTGCGAGCTCGACGCGAAGAAGCGGTTGAACGGGCGGAAGATCCAGCCGAACAGACGGTCGATCAAGCGCGTGGGCGCATCCTTCTCGGCGCCGTGCGGGCGCAGCAGGCGCGCGGCCAGGGCCGGCGACAGGGTCAGCGAGTTGATCGCCGAGATCACCGTGGAGATGGCGATGGTCACCGCGAACTGCTTGTAGAACTGACCGGTCACGCCCGACAGGAACGCCATCGGCACGAACACCGCGCACAGCACCAGCGCGATCGCGACGATCGGGCCGGACACTTCCTTCATCGCCTGGTGCGCCGCGGCCAGCGGGGTCAGGCCTTCCTCGATGTTGCGCTCGACGTTTTCCACCACCACGATCGCGTCGTCGACCACGATGCCGATGGCCAGCACCAGACCGAACAGGGTCAGGGTGTTGATCGAGAAGCCGAGCAGGTACAGGGCGGCGAAGGTGCCGACCACCGAGACCGGAACGGCCAGCAGCGGGATGATCGATGCGCGCCAGGTCTGCAGGAACAGGATCACCACCAGCACCACCAGCGCGATCGCTTCCAGCAGGGTCGTGACCACCGCCTTGATCGAGTCGCGCACGAAGATGGTGGTGTCGTAGACCGCCTCGTACTTGATGCCTTCAGGGAAGCTCTTGGACAGGCGATCCATGTTGGCGATCACCTGCTCCTGGATCTCCAGGGCGTTGGCGCCCGGCGACTGGAAGATACCGATGCCGACCGCGTTCTTGCCGTCCAGCTGCGAACGCAGGCTGTAGTCGCCGGCGCCCAGCTCCAGGCGGGCGACGTCGGACAGGCGCACGATCTCGCCGTCGCTGCCGCTCTTGACCACGATGTTGCCGAACTCTTCCTCGCTTTGTAGGCGGCCCTTGGCGTTGATCAGGGTCAGGAAGTCGCTGTTGGGCATGGGCTCGGCGCCGAGCTGGCCGGCCGAGACCTGCACGTTCTGCTCGCGCATGGCGCGCAGCACGTCGCTGGCGGTCAGGCCGCGCGAGGCGATCTTGTCCGGGTCCAGCCACACGCGCATGGCGTAGTCGCCGCCGCCGAAGATCTGCGCGTCGCCGACGCCGGACAGGCGCGCCAGCGAATCCTTGACGTGCAGACGGGCGTAGTTGCGCAGGTACAGGGTGTCGTACTTGCCGTTGGGCGAGGTCAGGTGCACCACCATCAGGAACACCGGCGCCTGCTTCTGGGTCGTCACGCCTTGCCGGCGCACGTCCTCGGGCAAACGCGCCAGCGCCTGGCTGACCCGGTTCTGCACGCGCACGGCGGCGTCGTCGGGATCGGTGCCGGGACGGAAGGTCACGGTGATCGCCAGCACGCCGTCGGAACCGGCGACCGACTTGATGTACATCATGTCCTCGACGCCGTTGATCGCCTCTTCCAGGGGCGTGGCGACGGTTTCGGCGATGACCTTCGGGTTGGCGCCCGGGTACACCGTGCGCACCATCACCGACGGCGGTACCACTTCGGGATATTCGCTGATCGGCAGGATCGGTATCGCGATCAGGCCGGCGGCGAAGATCACGATCGACAGCACGGCAGCGAAGATCGGCCGATCGATGAAAAACTTGGAAAAGTCCATAACGGATTCCTTGGTGCGGCGTGTAGCCGCATGAGTCCCCAGCCGACGCCGTGGCGGCGGCCTTGATTGCGGAAACCTGGCCGGAACGCGGCCGACGCCCGCGCGGGCGGGACGTCGGCGTCGTTCCTATGGTTCGGGTGGTCGGCTAGCGGTCCGCATTCGGGCGATGCGACTTCACTTGGAACCGGCGGCGCTGGCGACGGCCTGACCCGGCACCGGCGCGGGCGCGCCCATGACGATGGTCTTCGGGGCCACCGGCGCGCCGGGGAAGAAGATCTTCTGCACGCCGTGCACGATGACCTTGTCGGTCGGCGCCAGGCCCGACTGGACCACGCGCAGACCGTCGATCATGCGACCGAGCACCACGTCCTTGCGGACCGCTTCGCTCTTGGCGCCGAGCACGTAGACGTACTTGCGGTCCTGGTCGGTGAGCACGGCCTTGTCGTCGATCAGCATGGCCTTGAAGTCGCCGCTGCCTTCCAGTTGCACGCGCGCGAACATGCCGGGCGTGAACATCCGGTCCGGATTGGCCACCACCGCGCGGGCGCGGATGGTGCCGGTGGTCGGATCGACCTGGTTGTCGGTGAAGTCGACCGCGCCTTCGTGCGGATAGCCGGCTTCGCCGGACAGGCCGACGCGGACCGGGTTCTTGTTCTCGGCGCGCTCGCCCTTGCGGGCCAGGTCGCTGTAGCGCTGGTAGGTCTGCTCGTCGCTTTCGAAGTAGATGTACATCGGATCCTGCGAGACCAGGGTGGTCAGCAGGGTCTGATCGGCCTGGGCCAGGTTGCCGACGGTGATCAGCGCGCGGCCGGCGCGGCCGCTGATCGGCGCACGCACTTCGGTGAAGGTCAGGTCGAGCTGGGCCGAGGCCACCGCGGCTTCGGCGGCGCGCACGCCGGCGTTGCCCTGGGTGGTCGCGGCGCGGCGGGTCTCGAACTCTTCGCGCGAGATCGCCTTGGCCTCGACCAGGGTCTGGGCGCGCTGGTCCTGGGTCTGGGCCAGGCGCGCTTCGGCGCGCGCGCGTTCCAGCTGGGCCTGGGCGCGGTTGAGCTCGGCGCGATAGCGGCGCTGGTCGATCACGAACAGCAGGTCGCCTTTCTTGACCTCCTGCCCTTCCTTATAGGCGACGCGTTCGACGTAACCGCTGACGCGCGGACGCAGATCGACCGATTCCACCGCCGCCACGCGGCCGGTGAATTCGTCCCACTGGCGGACCTGCTTGCTCAGCACCTGGGCGACGCTGACTTCGGCCGGAGGCGGCATGCCGCCGCCTTCGCCTTCGGCGGCCTGACTGCCGCAGCCGGCCATCGCCAGCGCGATGACGACGCTCGCGGCCAGCGCGAGTACGGGGAGCCCGGGGCCGGCGCGGCCGGAGCGGGCGAGAACTTTGCGAGGGCTCATTGCGGGGAGGGTTCCTGGTTGGTTTTCGAAGTGGTGATCGCTTTCAGCAGCGCTCGTGCATCCTGCAGACAGCGTTGCGCCTTGGAGTCGGCGCAGCTATCCGGATCTTGCATGGCGGTCGCTGGCGTCGCGGGAGGAGCGGCGGCTGGCTGGAAGCGCGCGGTCTGGGCCGCGGGCGGTGCGGGTTCGCGGTCGACGTCGTCCGACAGGTCGACCGCATAGGGCGGCAGCGTGCCCGGCCCGGGCGCGCGTGCGTAGGTGACGATAGCGCGCGGCGGTTCGCTGCGCTGTTCGGCCTGTTCGATCAGGGCCAGCGCGCGCTGGCCGATCGACAGGGCGCTGGGCCATTCCGGACAAGCATGGCCGTCGTTGAGTTCGGTGCGCACCGGCATGTCGACCGCGAGCAGCTGCACGCGCACCGACATCTGGCGGGCTTCGTCGTGCAGCACGCGCGCCAGCATGCGCAGGGCGGCGGCGCCGATCGAACGATGGCCGTAGCCGGCCCAGGGGTGTTCGCTGCCGGGGCCGCCGATCAGCACGTAGCTGCCGCCGCGGTCGCCTTCGGCCAGCAGCGGCAGCAGGTGGCGGGCGGCGGCCAGGTGCGGCAGCAGGTCCTCGTCGAGCTTGCGGCGCAGGAACGCGGCCGGGTGATCGAGCAGGCGGCCGCGCTCGTTGCTGCCGCAGACCGCGGCGACCACGCCGGCCAGCGGGCGCCCGAGCTTGCGCAGGGCGCGCGCGAGCTTGGCGCCGTCGGCGTCGCTGGCGACCGAGCCGCTGAGCACGGTCAGGTCGGCCTCGGGGTAGGCCGCCTGCAACAGCTTGAGCTCGCGGCCGCCGCGGGCGACCGCGATCACCGGCCAGCCGGCCTTGACCGCGGCCCGGACCACGCCGCGGCCGACGCCGCCGGTGGCGCCCAGGATCACCAGAGGCGATTTCATTGTCCCGCCCTCGGGATTTTTTCTCCCATCAGCGGGATGGTTTCGCGGCGGGTGTGGTGGGACAGCAGGGCGCCGATCGCCGGCAGCACCAGCATCGCGGTCGGCAGGGCGACCGTGAAGGCCAGTACCCAGGCCAGCATCCAGGCCTCTTCCGCGCCTTCGGACAGGCCTTGGCGGAACACGATGGCGGCCAGCACGATCAAGGCTGACATCGCTATCATCATCAGCGGCAGGAAGGCGAGGCGGGCTTGGCGGGCGGTCAACATGGCGGCGGGAGGGGGCTGCGGGTGTGCTGCAAAGACTAGGCGCACGAAAGGCACTTGATTAGCCGTTGATTCAGGGAATAATTGTCCCGACATCGGGCTAATGCCCCGCTCGGCTCCCCAAGCCGGTCCGAGACGGCCCCTCCCGTCATCCCAATATCCGGAGTCCCCCATGGCCCGCGATCTCAACGACACCCTGATCTTCGTCAAGGTGGTCGAGCACGGCAGCTTCATTTCCGCGGCGCGCGCGCTGCGGCTACCCAAGACCACGGTCAGCCGCAAGGTGCAGGACCTGGAGACGCGCCTGGGCGCGCAGCTGCTGCATCGCACGACCCGCAAGCTCGGCCTGACCGAGGCCGGCAACATCTATTTCGAACACTGCCAGCGCATCGCCCGCGAGCTGGACGAGGCCGAAAGCGCGGTCGGCCAGCTCCAGGGCGGCCCGCGCGGCTGGTTGCGCTTCACCGCGCCCTACTCGGTCGGCATCACCTGGATCGCGCCGCTGCTGGGCGAGTTCCACGCCCGCCATCCCGAGGTGCGGCTGGAGATGCTGCTGACCAACGAGCCGCTGGACATCATCGACAAGGAAATCGACGTCGCCCTGCGCGTGGGCGAGCTGCCCGATTCCAACCTGATCGCGCGCCGCCTGGCGGTGTTCCGCACCCAGGTCTACGCCAGCCCGAACTACCTGGCCCGCCACGGCGAGCCGCTGCACCCGGACGATCTGCAGCACCACCGCACCCTGGCGATGCAGAAGTCGCGGCGCAACGGCGCCTATGTGTGGACGCTCAGCGACGGCGACCGCAGCATCGACTACCGCGTCGACCCGGTGCTGGTGGCCAACGACCCGGGCGCGCTCAAGGGCGCGCTGCTGTGCGGCGAGGGCCTGATGCTGGCCAGCGACGTCACCGTCAAGGCCTACGCCGAGCAGGGTTATGTGCAGCGCGTGCTGGCCGGCTGGACCGGCCCGGAAATGGACTTCAACGCGGTGTTCCCGCGCGGCCAGGTGCAGTCGCCCAAGGTGCGCGCCTTCGTCGATTTCCTGGTCGAACGCCTGAACTTCGACGCCGACTACATGCAGGTGCTGTGCCCGGACCGGCAGCGCTTCCGCAAGGCCTCCGAGGACGCCTCGGCGGCGATCGCGGCCGAACTGGCGAAGGTCGCCAAGCAGCGCCCGGGCAAGGTCTCGCCGGAAGTCGAGGTCGACGCGATCGTGGCCAATACGCGGCACGACAGCGAGGATGCGGAGCTGGCCTAAGCCGGCTTCGAATGCGACGACGGTCGTAGGGTGCGGTGAGCGTAGCGAACCGCACCATCGCCATACCCGGCCGGCCGCGCCGGTGCGGTTATCACCGCATCCTACGAGTCGCGCGTGGCTCTACGCACGAGATCGAATGCCGCGGCGCTCGCGATGGCGCGGTCGCGGCTGACGCCGCTCCTACCCCAAAGCCGCACCCGACGCCCTAACGCAACCGCGCCGCCAGGCCCGATACCCGCATCGCATGCCGCGACAAGGCCGCGCGCAGCACCGCCTCGCTCGCGCACAGATGCAGCTCGCGGCGCGCACGGGTCATGCCGGTGTAGAGCAGCTCGCGCGACAGGCTGCGCGCGTCCGCGCGCGGCAGTTGCAGCCATACCCGATCGAATTCCGAGCCCTGCGCCTTGTGCACGGTCATCGCGAACGCGCCCGCGTGGGCGGGCAAGGCGGCCGGGTAATAGCCGCGCACGCCTTCGCTGCCGCCGGCGAACCACACGACGCTGCCCTCGCCGTCCGCCGGCCGCAGGCACACGCCGATATCGCCGTTGAACAGGCCGTGGCGGTAGCTGTTCTCGGTGATCAGCAGCAGGCGGCCGTGGAAATAGGCCGGACGGTGGCTGCCGGCCAGCGCCTCCTCGATGCGCGCGTTCAAGGGCGCCGCGCCCTGCGGGCCGTCGCGCAGCGCGGTCAGCAGGCGCACGCGCCCGGCCAGGGCCAGCGCCTGGGCGGGATCCCCGACCGCGGCCAGGGCGCGCCATTCGCCGAGCAGGCGCTCGCGTCCGGCGCCGGACAGCGGATCGATCGCGTCCTCGTGGAAGTTCACGCCGCCCAAGCCGCCGTCGCGCAGCAGGGCCAGCGCGGCGTCGGCGTCGCCGGCGCGGGCGGCTTCGGCCAGCGGCGCCAGGTCCAGGCTGTCGGCCTGGCGATAACCGCGCAGCAGATGCACGCGATGGCCGGCCAGGGGCGCCTCGACCGCGTCGGCGGCCACATCGGCTATTGCGCCCGCGCCGAGCAGGGGCCGCAGCGCCAGCTCGATCGGCGCCGGCAGCGCCTCGTCCTCGCCGGCCGCATCGACGATCGCGGCCAGCACGTCGCCGGCCTCCACCGAAGGCAGCTGGTCACGGTCGCCGAGCAGGATCAGGCGCGCGCCGTCGGGCACGGCTTCGACCAGCTTGCACATCAACGGCAGATCGACCATCGAGGCCTCGTCGATCACGACCGCGTCGTAGGCCAGCGGATCGCGCGCGTCGTGACGGAAACGCGGGCTGTCGGGCAGGCTGCCGAGCAGGCGGTGCAAGGTGCGCGCCTCCATCGGCAGCGCCTCGCACCAGGCCGGATCGACGCCGGGCAGCGCGCGCAGCGTGGCCGCGGCCGCGCGCAGGCTTTCGGCCATGCGCTCGGCGGCGCGGCCGGTCGGCGCCGCCAGCGCGATCCGCGGCGGCGGCGCGCCCGCGCGTTGCGCCTGCGCGATCAGCAACAGCAACAGGCGCGCGACCGTGGTGGTTTTGCCGGTACCGGGGCCGCCGGTGACCAGCAGCAGCGAGCGCGCCAGCGCCAGCGCGGCCGCGCGCGCCTGGCGGTCGCCGTCGCGCGCGTGCGGGAACAGCGCCGCGAACAAGGGCGCGAGCGCGGCGGTGTCGGCCGGCGGCGGCGCCTGCGCGGCCAGCGCGCGCAGGCGCGCGGCCAGGCGGCGCTCGTACTCGCGGTAGCGGCGCAGATAGAGCAGCCCGCGCTCCAGCACCAGCGGCGCGCCCGGGTCGGAGACGCCGTCGTCGAGCGGCTGCGCGACCCATCGCGAGGACCGCAAGGCGGCCAGCCACTGCGCGGGCTCGGCCAGCACCGCATCGGCGATGTCCTCGCCCGGCTGGGCGGCGTCGAAGGCGGCATGGCCGTCGGCGATCGCGCGCGCGGCCAGCGCGGCGCCGGCCTGCACCAGCTCGGGCGTGGCCGGATCCAGGCGGCGCAGCGACTGCGCCAGCGCGTGGTCGACGCTGCGCACCAGGCCGCGCCGCAGCAGGGCGTCGGGCAGGCTCATGGCGCCCCTCCGGCGCCGCCGAACAGGGCGTCCAGGGCCTCGACCAGCGCGCGCGGCGGCACTTCGGCGTGGATGCCCGCGCTCTCGGCGTCGGAACGCATCGGATCCAGGCCGCGGCAGAACAGATAGCGCGTGCCGCCGAAATCGCGCGCGTAGTCGTAGTCGGCGCCGAGCCGGAAACGCAGCCAGCGGTGCAGGGCCAGGGTGTAGATCAGCGCTTGCAGGGTGTACTCGCTGTCGTCCATCGCGCGCTCGATCGCGGCGGCGTCGTAGGACGGCAGGCGGTTGGTCTTGTAGTCGAGCAGGTAGTAGCGCCCCTGGTGCAGGTAGACCAGGTCGATCTTGCCGGTCATCAGGCCGTCGAGGCGGCGCCGGTGGCCGAAGGCCTGGCGCGCGCGCAGCCAACCGTGCGCGTGCAGCAGCTCCAGCAGGGCCGACGTCGAGGCATCGTTGAGGGCGAAATGGAATTCCATCTCGGCGCGCAGCGCGGCCGGCGCCAGATCGGCCAGGCGGGTGCCTTCGGGCAGGGTCGCGGTGAGGGTGGCGCCGACCAGCCGCGCCAGGATCTCCAAACCGCCGCCTTCGATGTCGGCATCGGTATAGCCCTGTTCGTGCAGGGCGGCGCGCAGCAGCGCTTCCTGCCCGTCCGGCACCAGGCCCAGGCGGCGCCAGTCGCCCCAGGCGGCGAAGTCGCAGCGCTCCAGCGCGGTGTGCACGGCATTGCCGAAACGGCTGCCGGAGAAGCGCAGCTCCATCACGTCGATCGGCAGGTCCTGCGGCGCGGGCAGCGCCAGCGGTTCGGGTTCGTCCTGCGCGCCGTGTTCGTCGGCGATGCGCTGGCCGCCGTCTTCGCGGGTGAGCTGGGTGAAGCTGTGCACCCACCAGTCGCGCGCCAGGCCGCGGCGCAGGCTGCGCGCGGGCGGCACCGCGCCCGGGTCTTCGGGGCGCAGCGGCGCGGGACGCGCTTCCAGTGCGCCTTCGTCGAGTTCGATATCGCCGGCATCGCCGCTGTCCAGGGCCTCCGGCGCGTCCAGCATCGGCGCCAGCGGCGTGGCCGCGCCCAGGTACAGCGGGCCGGTCGCCAGCCACAGCGCGTGGCGGGCGCGGGTCAGGCCGACGTAGAGCAGGCGCGCGTCCTCGGCTTCGGCCTCGCGCAGGGCGCGCGCGCGCGCCTCGCTCCAGACCGGCGTGCGGGCGTCGTCGTGCTCGCCCTCCAGCTGCAGGACGCGGCCTTCGTCGTCGGGATACTCGCAATGGCGCCCGCCGCGCGGCTCGCGACCGATCGCCGCGAACGGCAGGAACACCAGGCCGAACTCCAGGCCCTTGCTCTTGTGCAGGGTCAGGATCTGCACGCGGCGCGCGTCCGATTCCAGGCGCAGCTGCTGTTGTTCGTCGTTGTCGTCGGCCTCGGCGATGCGCAGGCGCAGCCAATCGACCAGGCCGTGCAGGCCCAGCGCCTGGGCGTCGGCCTCCTGTAGGGCTTCGCCCAGTTGCAGCAGGTTGGTCAGGCGGCGCTCGCCGTCGCCCAGCGCCAGCAGGCGCGGCGCCTGCTGCGCGCACAGGTCGGCGACCAGGGCCAGCGGGCCGTGGCGCTGCCAGCGCTCGCGCCATTCCAGCGCGCGCAGCTGCCAGTCGCGCTGCCAGGCGTCGTCGGCGTCCATGCGCGCGATCGCCTGCGCGTCCAGGCCCAGGAACACGCTGGCCAGGGCGCCGCGCAGGCGGCCGTGATCGCCGGGCTGCAGCAGGGCCTCGAACAGGGCCAGCAGTTCCAGCGCCTGCTCGGTCGCGAACACGCTCTGGCGCCCGGCCGCGACCGCGGGGATGCCGGCGGCGACCAGGGCGCGCTGCACGCGCGCGGCTTCGTCGTGGCTGCGCACCAGCACCGCGATGTCGGCCGGTTGCAGCGCGCGGCCGTCGAGGCGGGCCCGGCCGGCGCGCGCGTCGGCGAGCCAGGTGTGGATCGCGGCCACGCAGGCACGGGTGGCCAGTTCGCGCGATTCCGGCGCGTTCCACACGGCGTTCTTGCGGCCGTCGTCGGGCGCGGGCAGGCGGCGCAGGGTCAGCGCCGGCGCGCGCCGGCCGTGGCGCTGCAGGGCGTCGTCGGACACGCTGCCGCCGGGCTCGACGGCGAGGAAACGGATGCGCGCGTCGACGAAGGCGGCGGCGCCGGCGCGCGCGTACAGGGCTTGGATCGCGCGCAGCAGCGAGGGCCGCGAGCGGAAGTTGCGCAGCAGCGGCGGCGCCAGCTCGGCCTGGGCGGCGGCGGCCAGATAGGTGTGGACGTCGCCGCCGCGGAAGCCGTAGATCGCCTGCTTGGGGTCGCCGATCACGAACAGGCTGCCGCCCTCTTGCCCGCCGGGCCCGAACACGCGTTCGAAGATCGCCCATTGGCGCGCGTCGGTGTCCTGGAACTCGTCGACCAGGGCGACCGCGTACTGTGCGCGCAGGCGCGCGACCAGGGCGTCGGCATGCGGGCCGCTCAAGGCCTGGGCGACGCCGTCGATCAGATCGTCGTAGGTCTGCACGCGGCGCACGCGCTTGAGCTCGGCCAGGCGCGCGGCGGCCTCGTCGCGTATGCGGTGGACCAGGGCCAGGCCCTGCGCGTCCAGCCATTGCGCGCGCGCGGCGACGGCCTCGAGGTAGTCGGCGATGGCGACGAACAGCGGCGAGGCCGGGGTCTGCGCCTGCTTGCCCTTGTTGGTGCGGTCGGCGAGCGCGGCCGGGGTCATGCGGTCGATGCGCGCCTCGATGCGCGCGCCGGCCTCGCCGTGCGCGCACCAGCGCGTCAGCGCCTCGCGCAGGGCGCCGGGCAGTTCGGCGCGCCAGGTCTGGCCGTTGAGCACCTTGGCCGCCATCGCCGCCTGCAGATCGGCGAAGGCCTGGGCGCCGTGCTGCCGGTAGCTGTCGCGCAGCGCGGCCGCGCGCGTCTGCAGCAGCGGCAGCGGATCGGGCGTGGGCGCGGGCAAGGCCGGCTTGAGGCGCGTGGCGCGCAGCAGCGGGCCCAGGTCGGCGGCCAGCGCCGGCGGCCCGGCCGGCCAGCGCGCCTGCAGCAGTTCGGCGGCGACCGCGTCGGTGCCCAGCGAGCGCCACAAGTCCACCGCGACCTCCTCGCGCAGTTCGCGGTCGCTGCCGATCATCTCCGGGGCGAGGAAGGCCTGCCCGGTTTCCAGCGCATGCTCGCTGAGCACGCGCGCGCAGAAGCCGTGGATGGTCACCACCGCGGCCAGGTCGATCTCGCCGGCGGCGCGGCGCAGGCGCGCGCGCAGGGCCGCGGGCGCCTCTTCGCGCGCGCGCGCGGCGATCAGCGCGCGCGTGACCGCGCGCTCGCCGTCGTCCTCGCTCGCGGGCAGGGCCGGGTCTTCGGCGGCGATGCGCGCGGCCAGCAGCAGGCGCTTGCGCAGGCGCTCGCGCAGCTCCTGGGTGGCCGCATCGGTGAAGGTCACCGCCAGGATCTGGCCGACGCGCAGGCCGCGTTCGATCACCAGGCGCGTGACCAGGGTGGCCAGGGTGTAGGTCTTGCCGGTGCCGGCGCTGGCCTCGATCAGCTGCAGGCCGTGCAGCGGCAGGCGCAGGTAGGCGTCGTCCGGTACGGGCACGGATACGGGTCCGGGTGCCGGCAGGTCGTCGAACAGATCGCCGGTGTGCCCGCTCATCGCGCGTCCTCGCTGCGGGCGTGCACGACGGCGTCGAACACCAGTCGCGCGATCGCGCGGAACTCCTCGGCCAGCTCGGCCTCGCCGGCGCCGGCGAACGGATCGCGGCCGCGCAGGGCCAGGCGCGCGCCGCTGGCCTCGGCCTCGCTCCAGCTGTGGCTGCCGCCGTGCCATTGCAACGCGGCCTGCGGCCAGGCATCGCGGCCTTCGGCCTGCGCCGCGTACCACAGCCAGCCCGCGCGCGGCAGGAACGGCAGGGGTTCGCGCAGGCCGTGCAGGCGCAAGCGCAGCAGGGCGTCCAGGGCGGTGCGCGCCTGCGCCGGATCGGCGGCCGCGCGCAGCATCGGGCCGACCCCGCCGGCGGCCTCGGCGAACTGCGCCAGCGGGCGCGGATCGCCCAGCGCCGACAGCACCAGCCAGTCCAGGCCGTGGGCGATCTGGGCCGGGCCGTGCAGCTTGCCGAAGCGCAGCCGGGCCAGGCCGGCGGCGTAGAGATCGTCGACGCGGCCGTGCAGGCGGCCGGCCTCGAGCTCGAGTTCGAAACGCTGCGATTGCGGCGCCTGCTGCTGGCGCCAATGCGCGAACGCGTCCGCGTACGGCCGCACTTCCGCGAGCAGGCTGTCGAGCTGGCGCCGCCCCAACGGCCCGGACGGCAGCAGCGCGCGCGCGCGCAGCTGCGCCTGCAGCGTCTCGCCGCGGCCGGCCAGCAGGGCCTCGTACACCGCCTGCTGCAACTGCTGGCGCTGCAGGCCGCGGCCGGGCAGCAGCAGCGGTTCGACATCGTCCATCGCCGCGCCGGCGTCGGGCAGGCGCAGGTTCAGACGCTGGCGCAGGAAGGCGCCCGGCGGATCGCGCAGGAACGCGCGCAGATCGGCCAGCGCGATGCGCGGCGCGGCCGCGTCCACGGCCGCCAGCGGGCCGTCGATCCAGGGCGCCGGTTCGGCGCGCGCCTCGCCGCCCGCCTGCGCGGCCGCCTGCCATTCGCCGCGGTAGCTGTAGCGGCGCGGCTCCGGTGCGGGGTCGGCGCCGTCGCCGGCGCCGAATGCGGCCGGCGAGAACGGCTGCAGCGGTTCGCGCACGGTCAGCGCCGCGCGCGCGGCATCGGGCGCCTGGTGGTAGCGCGCGGCCACGTCCAGCAGCTCCGACACCAGCGGCGAGGGTTCGCGCAGGCTGCCGTCGCGCGGGTCGGCGCCGAGGTAGCTCAGGTACAGCACCTCGGAGGCGGCCACGAACAACTGCAGGAACAGGAAACGATCGTCCTCGCGCAGGGAGCGGTCGCCGTGGCGGCGCGCGGCGCTGCCCAGCTCGGCGGCCAGACGGTTGAGGCCGCCGACCGGATCGCGGCGCGGGTAGTCGCCGTCGTTCATGCCCAGCAGGCAGATCGCCCGGAACGGGATCAGCCGCATCGGCACCATGCGGCCGAAGCTGACCCCGCCGGTGAGCAGCGGCGCGCGCGTGTCGGCCTCGCCGAGGGCGGCGCGGAAATGCGCGCGCACCACCTCGGCCGGCACCGGCGCCTCGAAGCCGGCGCGTTCGGCCTCGCGCGCGAAGCCTTCCACCAGCAGGCGCAGGCGCTCCAGGGTGCGCTGATCGCCGGCGTCGTGCGGGCGCCGCGGCAGCAGCGCCTGCAGCAGGCCGAGCAAGCGATCGCGCCACTGCGCGGGCGGCATCGCCGCGCCCAGCGCGCGTTCGTTGCGCGCCAGCACACGCAGCAGGCGGATCAACGCGTCCAGGGCGTCCAGCGCGCTGCCTTCCAGCTCGGTGTAAGGCGCGACGCCGGCGATGTCCTCGTCGCCGCCGCTGGCGTGCCCGATCAGCAGGCGGTCCAGCGCGAAACGCCAGGTGTAGGCGTCGTCGGCCGGGGCGTCGTGGCGCGCGCGGTGGGCCTCGTCGATGCCCCAGCGCGCGCCGGCCTCGTGCAGCCAGGTGTGCAGACGCTCCAGCGCCGGCGCGTCCAGGCCGGCGGCATCGGCGATCGCCGGCGCGGCCAGCAGGTCGAGGATCTCGCTGAGGCCGAAACGCGACACCGGCAACGCGAGCAGGCGCAGGAACACGTCGGCCAGCGGCTCGGCGGCGAGCGGGCTGACGTCGGCCAGGGCATAGGGAATGAAACCCGGGCGCCCGGCCAGGCCGCCGAACACCGCGGCGATGTGCGGCGCGTAGGGATCGATGTCGGGCGCCAGCACCGCGATCTCGCGCGGCTGCAGCGGCGGATCGAAGCGCGGGTCTTCGAGCAGGCCGCGCAGTTGGTCGTGCAGCACCTGCACTTCGCGCAGGCGGGTGTGGCAGGCGTGCACCTGCAGGCTGGGATCGGTGCGGTCCAGCGCCGGTCGCCAGGCCGGCACCGCCGGCGCGCGCCGGTGCAGCAGGTCGCGCTGCAGGCGCCGCAGCAGGCTGTCGCGCGCGGGCTCGTCGGCCGGGTCGAGTTCGGGATCGGCGTAGGCGGCGATCTCGCCGGAGGGGTGCACCACTTCGTAACCGCCCAGCACCGCCATGAAGTCGCGACCGGCCGCGCCCCAGGCCTGCAGCAGCGGATTCTCGTCCTGGTCCGGCGCCAGCGCGTCGGTCTCGAGCAGGCGCAGGCGCTCGCCGTAGCTGCTCAGATCGCCCCAGTACTTGCGGCTGGGCGTGGGCAGATAGAAGTGCAGCACGCCGGCGCGGGCCTGGGTCGCGATCACCCGCAGCACGTCGGGCGAGACGTTGAGGGTGGCGAAGGCGAACAGGCGCGGCGGCAGCCCGGCCGGCACCGGCGTGTCGCCGCCGCCGTGGCGGTCCAGGTAGTCGGCGATGCGGCGCGCGCGGTAGCGGCTGGCGCCGGCGACCCGGCGCCACAGCGCGGCCTGGGCGTCGTCGCGGTCCTGGCCCTGGTCCCAGGCGCGCAGCCAGTCGCGGCGCCAGGCCTGGTACTTCTCGAACAGGCCCGCCAATTCGCCGGCCAACGACCAGGGCTTGAGCGGATCGGCGCCGGACAGGTAGCCGCGCAGCTCGGCCAGGGCCGGCTCGCGCAGCGCGGCCGGCTGCGAGAGCTCCTTATAGAGCCGCCAGCGCAGCGCCTCGGCGCCGATGTCGTCCTCGACCCCGGGCACGTTGGCGTCCAGCGCGCGCTGCACGAACTCGCCCGGGGTCAGGAACTCCAGGTTGGCCGCGATGCCGTAGGCCTGGGCCAGGGTCGCCTGCAGCCAGCGCCGCATCGCCACCTGCGGGATCAGCACCACCTCCGGCGCCAGCGCCGACTGTCCGGGCGCGGGCGTGCGCAGTTCCTGCGCCAGCAATCCGGCCAGCACGTCCAGCGCATTGGAGTGGTAGAGGCGGAAGTCGGGACGGCCGGGCATCGCGACATCTTGCCGCAGCGCGGTCGCGCGCGTGGCGATCCCGCGCGGCGGCGCGGCGTGCCCGGGTGGGCCGTCGGCGGCGCACTACGAGCACATCGCTGCCTTAAAGGCTTCTTAATCCAGGCCCTTCAGCATGCGCCGACAAGACGGCGACCTGCGCGCGCGTAGCGTCGCCGCCGAACCTGCGACAATGACCGCGCTGCATCCCCGTTCAGCCTCAGCCCGCCAAGCTGCCGAAACTTGCGACCCCGCGTGGGCCGCGCGCGGCCGCACCTCTCCGGATGACGCCCCCCAGCATGACGACCGAAACGCCCATCGTCCGCCTGACCGACCTGCGACTGGATCGCGGCGGCCGCGCCGTGCTGCGCGACATCAACCTGTCGGTGCCGCGCGGCAGCATCGTCGCCGTGCTGGGCCCCTCCGGCAGCGGCAAGTCGACCCTGCTGTCGGCGCTGACCGGCGAACTCGCGCCCGCCGCGGGCCGGGTCGAAGTGCTGGGCCAGGACGTGCCGCGGCGTTCGCGCGCGCTGCTGGAACTGCGCAAGGGTCTGGGCGTGCTGCTGCAGGGCAACGGCCTGCTTACCGACCTGACCGCGGCCGAGAACGTGGCGCTGCCGCTGCGCACCCACACCGATCTGCCCGACGCGCTGATCCGCCGTGTGGTGCTGATGAAGCTCAACGCGGTCGGCCTGCGCGCGGCCGCCGACGCTTACCCGCGCGAACTCTCCGGCGGCATGGCGCGCCGGGTCGCGCTGGCGCGCGCGCTGGCGCTGGACCCGCCGCTGATGATCTACGACGAACCGCTGACCGGCCTGGACCCGATCGCCTCGGGCGTGGTCATGAGCCTGGTCCGCCGTCTCAACGACACCCTCGGCCTGACCAGCATCATCGTGACCCACCACGTCCACGAAACCCTGCCGGTGGCCGACCACGCCATCGTGATCGCCAACGGCGGCATCGTCTTCTCCGGTACCCCGGCGCAGCTGGAAGCCAGCACCGACCCGCTGGTGCAGCAGTTCCTGCGCGGCCAACCCGACGGCCCGATCGCCTTCGACGCCGCGCCGCGCACGGCGGAGGCCGCCTGATGGCCTTCGTCGAAGCCACCCGCCAGCTCGGCCGCGCCGGCCTGTTCACCCTGTCGGTGTTCCGCGCGTCCAAGCCGACACCGGACTTCTTCCGCGAGCTGGTCCGCGAGATTTACAAGATAGGCGCACGTTCGCTGCCGATCATCGCCGTTGGCGGCGCGTTCGTGGGCCTGGTGCTGACTCTGCAGGGTTACCGCACGCTCGCCACCTTCGGCGCCAGCAACTCGCTGAGCACCCTGCTGGGGCTGTCGCTGTACCGCGAACTCGGCCCGGTCCTGACCGCGCTGCTGTTCATCGGCCGCGCCGGCAGCTCGATCGCGGCCGAACTGGGCCTGATGCGCGCCACCGACCAAATCACCGCCCTGGGCCTGATGGCGATCGATCCGGTCGGCAAGGCGGTCGCGCCGCGCTTCTGGGCCGCGGTGCTGAGCGTGCCGCTGCTGACCGGTTTCTTCTGCAGCTTCGCGATCGCCGCCAGCTACCTCGAGGCCGTGCACGTGATCGGCCTGGACCCGGGTTACTTCTGGCCGGCACTGAAGGACAACGTCGATTTCGTCGACGACTTCTGCGTGGCCTTGTTGAAGTCCGGGGTGTTCGGCGCCACCTCGGCGCTGGTCGCGGCCTACGTCGGCTACCACGCCGAACCGACCATCGAGGGCACCTCGGTCGCCACCACCAAGGCGGTGGTCAACGCGTCCCTGCTGGTGCTGATGTTCAACTTCGTCATGTCCGCATTGTTGTTCCAGTAGCGAATCCCTTCCAAGAACCCGCACGTCCTTGTGCGGACTTTCCAATGCAACACCCGCTCCTTTGGCGGTTAACGATCGGTACTTGGAGACCCACCTCATGTCCGTCCGCAGTCCCCGCATCGAATTCGCCGTCGGCGCGTTCCTATTGCTCGCCCTGGCCTCGCTGCTGGTGCTGGCGATCGCCTCCACCAACGGCAAGTGGGGCTTCGGCGGCGACAGCTACGCGCTCAAGGCCCGCTTCACCACCATCGGCGCGCTGCGCCCGAACGCCCCGGTCAAGATCGGCGGCGTCGCGGTCGGCCAGGTCGCCCATATCGAGCTGGACCCCAAGACCTTCGAGTCCAAGGTCACCCTGGCGATCAACAGCCGCTACAAGGGCCTGCCCGCCGACACCTCCGCCGGCATCTTCACCAGCGGCCTGCTGGGCGAGAGCTATATCGGCCTGACCCCGGGCGGCGATCCGGAGCCGCTCAAGCCCGGCGACGAGATCTTCCTGACCCAGCCCGCAGTCGACCTGATCCAGTTGGTCGGCAAATACATGTTCAGCGGCGGCGGCGCCCAGGGCGGCGACAAGAAGGACGCCGCGGCGCCCGCCACCGAAGACGTTCCGGCGTACCTGCAAGGCGACGCCGCCCCCACCCACGACGAGAGCAAGCCATGAAGCGCAACCTCATCTCCCTCGTAATCGCCTCGGCGCTGCTCGCTGCCGCGCCGGCGGTCGTGTTCGCGCAGTCCGCGCAACCGGCCTCGACCGCGCCGGCCGGATCGCCCAGCCAGATGGTGCTGAGCAACAGCACCCGCATCCTGAGCACGCTGGAAGCGCGCCGCGCCGAGTTCACCAAGAACCGCGCCGCGCTGAGCAAGTTCATCGCCACCGAGTTCAACCAGATGTTCGACCGCGACTACGCGGCGCGCCTGGTCCTGGGCGCGCACGGCCGCGGCGCCTCCGATGGCGACGTCAAGCTGTTCGCCGACGCGCTCAGCACCAGCCTGATGCAGCGCTACGGCTCCTCGCTGCTGGACTTCAACGCCAAGCTGCAGGTGCGGATCAAGTCCGAGACCCCGCTGCGCGGCGGCGCCATCGTCAAGGTGTCCAGCGAATACCTGCGCCAGGGCGGCGAGCCGGTGCCGGTGGACTACCTGATGCGCAAGGTCGGCAGCAACTGGAAGGTGTTCGACGTGATGGTGGAAGGCGTGAGCTTCGTGCAGACCTTCCGCAACCAGTTCGACACCCCGCTCAAGCAGAAGACCATCCCGCAGGTCGCCGCCGACATCCAGGCCGGCCGTCTGCAGGCCCAGGCCCAGGGCAACTGAGCATGAGCGCGGCCACGGTCCGACGCGAAGGCGAGGCGCTGGTGTTCGCCGGCGCGCTCGTACGCACGGCGGTGGCCGCGTTGTGGCGGCAGGCCCAGCCGCTGCTCAAGGATCAATCGCTGCGCCGCCTGGACCTGGGCGCGGTGAGCGAGGTCGACAGCGCCGGCCTGGCGCTGTTGGCCGAACTCGCCGCACGCGTGCCGGGCCTGAGCGTGATCGGCACGCCGCCGGGTTTGACCGAGCTGCGCGCCGCCTACCGACTCGACGAGGGACTGGGCTTTTCCAGCTGATCCCGAACACACCGTTGCGGTCGCCATCGCCCCTGGGACGTGGCCGGGCCGCCCTTAGCGAATAGACTGCGACCATGCGCTCCCCCTCCTCCGTAATCGCCCTCGCTCTCGCACTGTTGCCGCTGGCGGCCAACGCCCAGCAGATGTCCGCGCAGCAGCGCACCACCTACGAAGCCTGTCTGGCGGGCGGCGACGGCAGCGCCGACGCGGCCCTGGCCTGCCGCCGCGAGATCGAGGACGGCAAGAGCGGGGCCGACGCAAGCGCGCCGCCGTCGCTGGACGAACTCGCGGCCCGGACCGAAGCCGCCGCGGCCGCCCAGGACGCCGCCGCCGCCGCGGCCGACGCCAAGGCCTCCGCCATCGAAGCCGCGCAGGCGTCCAACGCGCTCGGCGCCGAGGCCAGCGCGGCCTCCGAACCGGTATCGGCCGAAGTCGAAGGCGTTGCCGCCAACGCGACCGAAGCCGGCGCGGCCGCCGCCGCGGCAGCGGCGCAGGAAGCGGCGATCGCAGCCGCGCAAGCACCCGCAGCGACCGATGCCGGCCAGGCCGACCCCAACCAGGCCGATCCGCGCACCGACGCCGAGCGCGACTTCGACTCGCTGTACGGCTCGCAGTCGCAGGAGTACGACCCGGTCGCCGACCCGACCCTGCCCGCGCCGGCCTCGCTGCCGCAGATCTACGATCCGTGGGAGCGCTACAACCGCAAGATGCACCGCTTCAACAACGCGGTCGACCGCTACATCGCCAAGCCGCTCGCGCGCACCTACGTGCGCGTGGTCCCGCGCCCGGTGCGCCTGGGCGTGAGCAACTTCTTCAACAACCTCGGCCAGCCGGTGTCGGCGGTCAACGCCCTGCTGCAGGGCAAGCCCAAGCAGGCCGCGCAATCGCTGGGCCGCTTCGCGCTCAACAGCACGGTCGGCATCGGCGGCATCTTTGATCCGGCCAGCGACGCCAAGCTGCCCAACCGCAGCGAGGACTTCGGCCAGACCCTGGGCATCTGGGGCTGGAAGCGCTCGCGCTACCTGGAGCTGCCGCTGTTCGGCCCGCGCACCGTGCGCGACGCCTTCGGCGCGGTCGGCGACGCCCCGCTCAGCCCGCTGCGCCAGGTCGAGCGCGACCGCATCCGCATCCCGATCCAGGGCCTGCAACTGGTCGACGTGCGCGCCCAGCTGATGCCCACCGACGCCCTGCGCGAAGGCGCCGAGGACGACTACACCCTGGTCCGCGATTCCTGGATGCAGCGCCGCGACTACCAGATCTTCGGCGATCGCATGGACGCCGAAGACCAGGGCCTGCCGGACTACCTGCGCGACGACAGCAACCCCAGCGTGCCGGCGGATGCGATGCCGCTGATGCCTACGGACGCGAACTACAACCGCTGATCGAAAGATCAAAGTCTCTGCGCATTGAGCCCCTCTCCCGCTTGCGGGAGAGGGGTTGGGGTGAGGGCCGGCGCGAGCGCGTAGCCACAACCTCACCCCGCGCCCTCATCCGCCCTCCGGGCACCTTCTCACCTTTGGACACCCTGCGGGCGCCGCTAGCGGGAGAAGGGAAGATCAAGAATGCTTCGAAACGCGTCTCGCCCGTAGGATGTGGCGAGCCATAGGCGAACCGCATCGTCACGCCAATCGGAAGCCCGCAACAATCGAACGCATGACGACGACGGGCTCGAGCCCATCCTGCATCGTCATAGTCGAAAGCAGCAGCCGGCGCGGCTGCGTCGGCGCCCAGGATTCAATCGCGGCTCACGCCGCTCCCACAGACAGCGGCGCGTCTGTCGAATGTCGCGACGCTCAAGCCTCGTCCTCGTCGCCGACGAAATCGCTGCCCAACAAGCGCCGCGCCTCGTCCGCCGGCAGCGTCTCCACGCCCTTCAACTGGCGCTCGATCGCGCGCGTGCGCACGCCGGCGGCGTCGATGCTGTTGCGTACCGTGTCCAACTGCGTGCGGGTCTTCTCCAGCACGCCGGCGAACTTGCCGAACTCGTTCTTGACCGCGCCCAGCAGTTGCCAGACTTCGCTGGAGCGCTGCTCGATCGCCAGCGTGCGGAAGCCCATCTGCAGGCTGTTGAGCAGCGCCAGCAAGGTGGTCGGCCCGACCAGGGTGACGCGGAAATCGCGCTGCAGCGTCTCGAACAGGCCCGGCCGGCGCAGCACCTCCGCGTACAGGCCCTCGGTGGGCAGGAACAGCAGCGCGAAGTCGGTGGTGTGCGGCGGCGCCAGGTATTTGTCGCGGATGCGCTTGGCTTCGACCTTGACCTGACGCTCCAGGCCGGCCGCGGCGACCGCCAGCGCCTCGGGATCGGCGCGGTCCTGCGCATCGAGCATGCGCTCGTAGTCCTCGCGCGGGAACTTGGCGTCGATCGGCAGCCGCACCGGCTGGTCGGCGCTGGTGCCGGGCAGGCGCACCGCGTATTCGACGCGCTCGCCGCTGCCGGGCACCGTGGCGATATTGCTGTCGTACTGCTCGATCGTGAGCACCTGCTCCAGCAAGGCGCCCAGCTGCACTTCGCCGAAGGTGCCGCGGGTCTTGACGTTGGTCAGCACGCGCTTGAGATCGCCGACGCCGTTGGCCAGCTGCTGCATCTCGCCCAGGCCGCGCTGGACCTGCTCCAAACGCTCGGACACCAACCGGAAGGATTCGCCCAGGCGCGTTTCCAGCGTGGTCTGCAGTTTCTCGTCCACGGTCGCGCGCATCTGTTCGAGCTTGGCGGTGTTGTCGGCCTGCAGCTCGCGCAAGCGCTCTTCCAGGGTGGCGCGCAGTTCGCCGATGCGCAGCTCGTTGCGCTGGGTGAGTTCGTTGAGGCGCTGGCCCAGGCCTTCGGCGAAACGCTGCTGCAGCTCCGCCGCTTCGCCGCGGCCTTTGCGCGCGTCCTCGGTCAGGGCCTCGCGCAACACGTCCAGGCGCTGATCGGTGCGCTGGGTGAGTTCGGTCAGGCGCCCGCCGAAACCCTCGATACGCTGCTCCTGCGCCGCCGACAGGCTGTCCAGCTGCTGGCGCAGCTCGCCGCGCCCCTCGCGCTGCTCCTCGCGCAGCGACTGCTCCAGGCGCCCGTCGGGCTTGCGCAGCAACAGCACGATCAGCAACACGATCGCCACCAGCACGGCGATCAACAGCAGGGTCAGCAGCAGCGGGGTTTCGGCCATGGCGACAGTGTAGCCCGGGGCCTCTCAAGGACTGAGAAAGCGCTGGCTCCCGACGGCATGCTCGGCCGGCCGCACCGTCGATTCAGGAGCTCCGATGACTACCCCGCGTCAGCGATTGGCCAAGATCGCACGCATAAGACTGGCGATTCAGGCCATTGCGATCCTGCCCGCCGTCGTGGCCATGACGGTGGTCTGGATCCCGTGGGCTCAGCACTCGTCGTTCCAGCAATGGTGCGTTTCCCATTGGTGGGCGCTGTTGCTGTCGGGCGCGGTCGTGTACATCGCGGTCGCGTGGGCGCTGAGTTTTCTGCTGCGCTGCCCGCATTGCCGCTATCGGCTGTCGCGCGCGCACACGCCCACCTGGGCCATCGCCCGACACAACGCGCACGTGCGCTACTGCGCGCATTGCGGTCTGGCACTGGACGCCGCGCGCAGCGGCTGACGAAACCGGGGACGGACCGCAGCCCGAGCTTGCGGGCCGTCACGGCGCGGCGCTTAGCCAGCCCGGGTTGTCCTTCCACCGCGCCTCCAGAAACTCCACGAACGCCCGCACCTTGGCCGGCACATAGCGCCGCTCGGGCATCACCGCGTGCACGTCCAGGCCGGTGAGTTCCCAGTGCGGCAGCACGCGTTCCATGCGGCCGTCGCGGATCTCGTCGGCGATAGCGAACTCGGGGATGCGCGCGATGCCGGTGCCGGCGAGCACGGCGGCCTTTAGGGCGAGGCTGGAGTTCGCGTCCAGGCGCGCGCCCAGGGCCACGCGCACGACCTCGCCGGCGTGGCGCAGCTCCCAGGTGCGGCCGGTCGCGGCCAGGCTGAAATGCAGGCAGTCGTGCGCGGGCAGTTCGTCCGGGCGCTGCGGGCGGCCGCGCCGGTCCAGGTACTCGGGCGAGGCGCACAGCCAGACGCGGCTGTAGGAGATCGTGCGCGCCACCAGGCTCGACGCTTCCAAGCGGCCCAGGCGGATCGCCAGATCCTGGCTCTCCATCACCAGGTCGGTCGGGCGGTCGTCCAGCTGCAGGTCCAGGTCGATCTGCGGGTAGCGGGCCAGGAACGCGCCCACGTGCGGGGCGACGTGCAGCACCCCGAAACTCATCGGCACCGACACCCGCAGCCGGCCCTGCACCAGCTCGCCGGTGCCGGCGACCGCGTCCTCGGCCGCGCGCGCCTCGGCGAAAGCCGACTGGGCATGGCGCAGATAGGCCTGGCCGGCCTCGGTCAGGCTGAGCCGGCGCGTGGTCCGGTGCAGCAGGCGCGTGCCCAGCCGCCCTTCCAGCGCCGAGACCTGCTTGCTGACCGCGGCCTTGGACAGGCCCAGGGCCTCGGCCGCGCGCACGAAACTGCCCAGTTCGGCCACGCGCAGGAAGGCGAGCAGGCCGGCGAGGTCGGGGACGGGCAGACGCCCCTGCGGAATTGTTGACATAGGGAAACAGTCTAACCACCTCCGAGCCGATTATCCGCTGCCTCGAAATCCTTAACTTGGCCTCGTCCCGCCCCCACCGCCCCGGTACGACGCCATGAACCCCACCACGAAGCGCCTACTCCTCACCCTGCTGGCTGGCAGCCTGGTCGGCGCCATCTTCGTGATCGGCAAGCTGCTGCTGGGCCGCGGCCTCAGCCCGCTGATTGTTTCCCTGATCCAGACCGGCGGCGCCGCCGCGGTCCTTCTGGCGGTGCAGCGCGCGCGCGGCGAGCGCCTGGCGCTGGACCCGGCCTCGCGCCGTTTCTATCTGATCGCCGCCCTGATCGCGGTCGCCGGCTCGGCCTTGCTCGGCAACTGGGTGCTGGCGCGGATCCCGGCCGGCATCTTCACCGTGGTGGTGACCCTGTCGCCGATGTTCACCTCCCTGTTCAACGGCCTGGTCGAGCGCCGCTGGCCGTCGCCGACCGCGATGCTGGGCACCGGCCTGGGCCTGCTCGGCGTGTTGCTGGTGCTGGTGCCGCGCGCCAAGTCGGTCGAGGCCGAGCAGGCGCTGGCGCTGGCCGTGGCCCTGGGCGTGCCGGTGCTGCTGGCGATCGGCAACGTCTACCGCAGCCGTTACTGGCCCAGCGGCCTGAGCGCGCCGATGTCCAGCGCCGGCACGATGCTGGTGCAGGCGCTGGCGGTGCTGCCGCTGATCGCCGCGAGCGGTCAGCGCGCGAGCCTGGACCAGCTGGCCGCGTCCTGGCCGCTGCTGCTGGCGATGGTGCTGGTCACCCTGTCGGCCAACGTCGCCGCCGCCGCCCTGCAGCGCATCGCCGACTCCGTCGCCTACAGCCAGATCGGCTATGTGGTCGCGCTGACCGGCGTGGTCTGGGGCGCGCTGCTGTTCGGCGAGCGCCTGGGCTGGGGCTTCGTGCCGGCGATGGCGCTGGTGTTCGCCGGCGTCGTCCTGGCCAACCGCCGCGTCGCCGCCCCTACTCCGGCGATCGCCGCGAGTGCCGCGCTGCCCGTCCTGGGCGGCGCGCGCTGATCCACCCACCCCCCTCTCCCCTCGGAACTCCGACATGCGCCTCTCGTTCGCCCGCCGCTTCCTGGCCCCGCTGTTCGCCCTGCTCGCCGCCGCCCCCGCCCACGCCGACCTGCGCGAACCGCTCACGCGCGACAACAGCGCGGTGCTGATGGTCGACTACCAACCGCAGTTCGTGTTCTCGGTGCAGTCGATCCCGGTGCTGGAACTGATCAACAACGCCGTCGGCCTGAGCAAGGCGGCCAAGGTGTTCGAGGTGCCGACCTTCTACGCCACCATCAGCGCGCAGAGCTTCGGCGGCCCGTTCTTCCGCCAGCTCAGCCAGGCGCGTCCGGAGCTGACACCGTTCGATCGCACCTCGATCGACGCCTGGCAGGAGCCGCGCCTGCGCGCCGCGATCGCGGCCAGCGGCCGCAAGAAATTGCTGGTCAGCGGCTTGTGGACCGACAGCTGCGTGACCCTGCCGGTGCTGTCCGCGCTCAGGGACGGCTACGAGGTCTACGTGGTGGTGGACGCCAGCGGCGACGTCAATCGCGAATCGCACGAGATGGCGGTGCAGCGCATGATCCAGGCCGGCGCGGTGCCGGTGACCTGGATGGCGGTGATGCTGGAATGGCAGGGCGACTGGGCGCGCGGCGACACCGGCGCGCAGGTGCAGAAGATCGCGCAGGAACACGGCGGCGGCTGGGGCCAGGGCATCGACTACCATCAGCGCATGGTCGCGCCGCGCAAGTAAGCGCAGTTCGCGGGCGCCACGGCTGGATCGCCACGCGGCGCTCCGGCCGTCGGCGTTACAGTGACGGCTTCCTCAGCTATCGCGGCGATGCCCACGTTCGCCGCCCGGAGTCGTCATGGCCGCCTGGTTCACCGTTGCCGCCCCTTTGATTCCCGAAATCCTGCGCCTGGCGCGGCCCTATTTCACCCGCGCGCCGCAGCCGGCCAGCGCCGCCTCCGACATGGTCGCGGTGCAGATCGCCGAACTGCAGGACGTGGCGGCGCAGAACGCCGAGTCGATCAAGGTGCTGGCCGCGGAGATGCAGAAGACGTTGGCGACGCTGCAGGAGGCGTCGATGACGCTGGAGCAGCGGTTGCGCCGCGCGCGCCGCTTGAGCCTGGTGTCGTTGGCGCTGGCGGGGGTGTCATTGGCGGTCGCGGTGGCGAGTTACGCGCTGGTGCGCTGAAGGGCCGAGCGCGGCTGCGCGCGTGTGCGCATGCGCTTCCTGTGGGAGCGGCGTAAGCCGCGATCGCGAAACCGCACCTATCGGCGCGCGCCGCGCGTCGCGTCGTTCGCCAGTCTCCGCGCGGGTCGCACTTTCGCCGGCGCTCGATCGCGGCTTACGCCGCTCCCACAGAGAGCGGGGAGCGCTCGGAGTAGCGGTGACTTGCGTCGTCGTGCGGGCTTTCGCGATCGCGGCTTACGCCGCTCCCACAGAGAGCAGGGAAGCGCTCGGAGTAGCGGTGACTTGCGTCGTCGTGCGGGCTTTCGCGGTCGCGGCTTGCGCCGCTCCTACAGGGGTGGGCGTTCGCGGACAGCGGGGCGGCGCCGCCCCGTAGGCAGCAGGAGCGGCGCGGTCGATCAGTCCAGCACGCGGCAGAACACCGCCTTGAGGTAGCGCGACTCGGGCACCTGCGCCAGCCAGGGGTGGTCGGCGCCGGCGCCGGAGACCTTCAGCACCTGCACGGTGCGGCCGGCGTAGAACGCGGCGCGGCGGATCATGTCCAGGAACTGCTCCTCGCTGACCAGGCCGGTGCAGGAGAAGGTCGCGAACAGGCCGCCGGGCTTGACCACGCCCAGGGCCAGCTTGTTCATGTCCAGGTACTTCTTCAGCGCCGGGATCACCTGCTCGCGGTCGCGGGTCATCTTGGCCGGGTCCAGGATCACCACGTCGAAACGCTCGCCGGCGTTCCCCATGTCGCGCAGGTAGGGAAAGATGTCGGCCTGGACGAACTTGACGTGGGCGTTGTTGAGCTTGGCGTTGGCCTTGGCGATGTTGATCACGTCGGCGTCGATGTCCACGCCGATCACTTCCTCGGCGCCGCGCGCCTTGGCGTAGACGCCGAAGCCGCCGGTGTTGCAGCACAGGTCGAGCACGCGCTTGCCGGCGACCTGGCGCGACAGCCATTCGCGGTTCTCGCGCTGGTCGGCGAAGAAGCCGGTCTTGTGCGCGCCGGCCGGATCGGCGCGGAAACGGATGCCGTACTCGGTGATGGTCGCCGGCGGCACCGCCTCGGTGCCGCGGAAATCGAAGCTCTCCTGCTTCTGCACGTGCTCGTCGGCGAAGGCGTAGAAGCGGCAGCCGGGGAATTGCGCGCGCAGCGCCTCGTAGATCCATTCGCGGTAACGGAACGCGCCGGCGCTGAAGTACTCGACCACCAGCAGGTCGCCGTAGCGATCCACCACCAGGCCGCTGAGGCCGTCGCCCTCGCTGTGGACCACGCGCCAGGCGTCGCTGACCTCGTCCAGCTTGAGCACGTCGCGGCGCAGCGACACCGCCGCGGCGATCTTGCGCGCGAACCAGTCGGCGTCGACGGCCACGTCCGGGTCGTTCTCGAGCATGCGCAGGGCGATGCGCGAATGGCCGTTGTAGAAGCCGCGGCCGATCCACTCGCCGTCGACGCCGATCACCTCGACGATGGATCCGGGCTTGGGGCGCTGGGCGGGCTTGTCGACCAGGCGCTGGAAGATCCAGGGATGGGTGGATTTCCAGGCGTTCTTGAGGCGTACCGTAGGCAGATCATTGTTCATCCACGCATTTTACGCGGGTTGGACGCGGCGCCGGGGATTTGCCTGCGCCGCGGGCCCGCGCCCATGTCCCATCGGCGGGACAAACTGGCCCGCCCCGCCCGGCTTGTATTCGCGCCCGGCGGTGCCAATCTCGCAAACATGCACCTGCCCACTCCCATCGCCCCGCCCGACACCCCGGCCCAGCGCGCGGCCGATCGCGGCCGCTTCGTGCGCGCCCTCAACGCCAGCCTGGCCTTCGTGTTGGTGTTGGCGGCCGTCTACAGCGCGCAAGGCCAGTTCGACGTCGGCGCCTGGTCGGTGCAGCCCTGGTCGCCGGAAGGCCTGCTCGGCCTGTTGACCGCGCCGTTGCTGCACGGCTCGATCGAGCACCTGGCCACCAACGCGATCTCGCTGTTGATGCTGGGCCTGCTCGCCGGCGGGGTCTATCCGCGCGCGACCCTGCGCGCGCTGCCGCTGATCTGGCTGGGCTCGGGCCTGGGCGCCTGGCTGCTGGGCAACGCCGGCAGCCACCACCTCGGCGCCAGCGGCCTGACCCACGGCCTGATGTTCCTGGTGTTCGTGCTGGGCCTGCTGCGCCGCGACCGGCCCTCGATCGCCGCGGCCATGATCGCCTTCATGTTCTACGGCGGCATGCTGCTGACCGTCCTGCCGCGCGAGCCGGGCATTTCCTGGCAGGCCCACCTGGGCGGCGCGCTCGCGGGCGTGATCGCGGCCTTCCTGTTCCGCCACAGCGACCCGCTGCCGCCGCGCAAGCGCTACAGCTGGGAAGACGAGGAAGACAGCATGGTGCCGGCCGCCGACGAGCTGGAACCGCCTAGCCCGCGCGAGGTGCCGGTGCTGTGGAATCGCCCCGATCCCGAGCAGGGCGTGGTCCTGCGCTTTCCGCCGCGGCGCGAACCGTGAACGCCGCGGCTTAACCCCGTCACGGCGGCAGGCTAGAGTGGCGCATGCACCGCGGCCCTGTCGGCCGCAAGGAAACCGCCCGATGCGCCTCGCTCCCCGTGCCCTGGCCCTGAGCGCCCTGCTGCTCGCCAGCCCGCTGGCCGCCGCCAAGGGCGCCTGCCTGATCAAGGGCGAGCTCTACGGCATGGCGTTCACCGACTGCAGCGAAGTGGACGCGGCCAACCCGTCGGCGGACTACAAGGCGCAGTGCGAGTCCAGCGTCGCCTCGATCCAGTCCAGCGGCGGCAGCGCGACCGCCACCGTCGGCGCCGCCTGCCCGGCCGGCGCCCAGGGCGCGTGCGAGAACCCGATGGGCCAGAAGGTGCGCACCTACTACTACGCCCGCAACCCGCAGATGCTCGCCATCACCCAGCGCAGCTGCGAAAGCGCGGGCGGCACCTGGCGCAAGCCTTGAGCGCCACACGAGCGGATCGGCCATGACCTGCGCCCTGCTGGTGATCGACGTGCAAAGCGGCCTGTTCGACGGCGACCCGCGCCCGGACGACGCCGAGGCCGTGATCGCGCGCCTCAACTCGCTGATCGCGCGCGCCCGCGACGCGGGCACGCCGGTGATCTTCGTGCGCCACGAGCGCATCGGCACCTTGCTGGAACCGGGCACGCCGGGCTGGGCGTTCCAGGCCAGGCTCGACGTCCACGACGACGACCTGATCGTCGGCAAGACCTCGCCCGACGCCTTCCTGCGCACCTCGCTGGAAGGCCTGCTGCAATCGCTGGGCGTCGATCGCCTGGTGATCGGCGGCTACGCCAGCGATTTCTGCGTCGACACCACCACCCGCCGCGCGGCCGCGCTGGGCTATCCGGTGACCCTGGCCGCCGACGCCCACACCACCCACGACAAGCCGCACCTGACCGCCGCGCGCATCCGCGAGCACCACAACGCGACCCTGTCCGACATCGTCAGCTTCGGTGTCGAGATCCGCGCGATCGACAGCGCCGAGATCCAGTTCGAACGCAGGCACGCCGGCGCCCCCAACGTCGCCCTGCGCTGAACGCGAGGGCTTATTCGCTGGCGCGCACCACGGGCGGTCCGCTCGATCCGCGCAGGGCATAGGCGCTTTCGTGGCGGTCGAGTTCGCCCAGGCTGGACAGCTCGCCCAGGCGCAGTCGCCCGTCGTGCACGCTGACGCCGCGGAACGGGTTGTCGGTATACAGATTGGAGCCCTGCAGATAGTCGACGCCGGGCTCGGCGTTGGGATTGTCGATGCGGTAACCCAGCTGCGCCATCAGGGCCTGGCCCAGGCCGTAGTGGCTGATCCAGCCGCCGTTGCCGGGCGGCAGGCGATCGCTCAGGCCGCGGCTGCGCACCAGCACCGGCACCTGCGCGACCTGCGGGGTGAGCACGTTGTGGCCCCAGACGCCGTTCTCGCCCAGCATCTGGCCGTGGTCGGAGGTGACCACGAACAAGCCCTTGCCCGGCAGGCGTTCGAAACGCCGGTACAGTTCCGCGGTCAGCGCGTCCTGGTACAGCAGCGAATTGTCGTAGGCGTTGAGCTGGCGGGTCGCGAAAGGCAGGGTCAGGGCGGTGGGCCAGCGCGCGTAGCGCTGGCCGTGCTGGGCGTAGTTCTTCTCGTAGGGCAGATGCGCCGAGCGCAGCATCACCACCACGAAGTTGCGGGTACCCGGCGTGATCCGCCGGACCATGTCCAGCACCGCGTCGTCGCGCGCCTCGATCACCCGCTTGGTGTCGGTGTCGCGCGTGCGCACCACGTCGATGCTGGCCACGTCGAGTTCGTTGAGCAGGTTGCCGCTCTGCGTGGACAGCCAGTAAGTGCGGTAGCCGGCGCGCCGGGCCAGACGCATCAGATTGGTCTGGTAGGAGCGCTGCTGGGCCAGGTTGCCGGGCTCGCGCACGCCGTTGATCAGCAGGGTCAGCGAGGCCGAGGTCGCGGTGGCGCCGGCGATGCCGTGGTGCCAGCGCGCCTGTCCCTCGCGTACCCATTGCGACATCGTCGGCGTGGTGTCGCGCGCGTAGCCGCTCAGCCCCCAATGATCGGCGCGGGTCGAATCGAAGATCACCAGCCACAGGTTTTGCGGCAGGGCCGCCTCGGCGATCGGCTCGCGCACGACCCGGTACGGTTGGTACTGCAGGTCGTAGGACTGCACCGGTTTGCCGATCAGGTTGACGGCGTAGAAACTGAAGGTGTTGATCGAGTTGTGCAGCGAGCTGCGCGCGGGTGCCGGCATGTATTGCGGCATCGCGCGCTGGCTGGCCTTGTAGGGTTTGGTCGCCAGCACCAGGGCCAGCACCAGCAAGGCGATCGGCGCGCGCGGCAGCGGCAGGCGCGGCAGGCCCAGGTTGTAGAGCGCGAACAGCAGCGCGTAGGGCAGGGCGCCGGTCAGCAGGGTCGGCCAATGCGCGCGGGCGCCGGCGAAGGTGGCCTCGGCGATGTCCGGGGTCTCGCGCGGAATCATCGCCAGGTCCACCGGCGTCAGCGGCCGGCCCATCGCGGCGATATGGCACAGCTGCAACAGCTGCATCAGGGCGAATACCGTCAGCAGCGCGTTGGCGGCCCAGCGGCTGCCGCCCAGCCACAGACACAGGTGCATGAAGAACAGCCCCAGCACCCAGGGCAGCTGCAGCCGCGCCAGGTTGTGCGGGCTGGTGAGCTGCTGCAGGAAATCGTCGCTGAGCATCAGCGCCGCGCTCAAGCCCGCGACCGCTGCCAACGTCGCCCAGCGCAGCAGCCAGGCCGGCCGATCCGGCCGCCGCGTAGACGGTATCGCCACTATCGGGCCCTGCATGTCGCCACCTCGGAAGCCAAGTGGCGATGGACCTTAGGTAGGTGATTTCCCCTACGCGTTAAGGATTTGCTGATCTACAGAGAAAATGCACGCATAAAACGCTCCGAACCAAGCATAAGCGTGCGCAATGGATGCCAAGTCTTAACGCATGTTCAGCCGGCGCGAAAGACGCCCCTCCTATCGCCCGGACGTAAGCCTTTGTGGTCGTTGGATTTGCTTCCACCGAACGCGGGCGGGCGGCGCTTCGGATACGACGGCGGCGCGCCGGTTTCACATTTTCGTCACGCGATGAGCCTGCCGGCCGTGTTACGGCCGCCGCATCTGCAATGCTAGCGTCGCGCCTGTTCATACGACCGGATCCCTTCGATGCGCTTCGCCGCTGCTTTTGTGTGCCTGCTTGCGCTGACCGCCTGCCAACGCGCGCCCGATGCGCCCGGCGAAGGCTACGACGAGTCGGCCGCGGCCGACGCGCGCCGGATCGAGGCCGACGTGCGCTACCTCGCCGACGACCTGCTGGAAGGCCGCGAGACCGGCAGCCGCGGTTACGACCTGGCCGCGCTCTACGTCGCCCAGCGCCTGCGCGCGATGGGCCTGCGCCCGGCCGGCGAGAACGGCGGCTATACCCAGCGCGTGCCGCTGCTGCGCGCGCAGCGCCTGGCCGAGGGCAACGAACTGGTGATCGAACGCAAGGGCGCGACCACCGCGCTGCGCTTCCGCGACCAGTTCCTGCCGCTGCTCAACTTCGACCGGCCGCAGGCGCGGGTGGAGGCGCCGGCGGTGTTCGTGGCCCAGGCCGTGCACGCGCCGGAGCTGGGCCATGACGATTTCGCCGGCCTGGACCTGCGCGGCAAGATCGCGGTGCTGTTCGGCGGCGCGCCGGCGCGCTTCGCGTCCGATCAGCGCGCCTTCTATTCCAGCACCGACGAAAAGCTGCGCGCGCTGGCCCAACGCGGCGCGGTCGGCGCGGTGTTCGTGGCCACCACCGGCGACGAACAGACCTATCCCTGGGCGCGCTCGGCCGAAGACTGGCAGCGCCCGGGCATGCGCCTGCGCGGCGCCGACGGCCGCGCCCTGGACAGCACGCCGCAGCTGCAGGTGGTGGCGCGGGTGAGCACGGCGGTGGCCGACGTGCTGCTGGCCGGCAACGGCCACACCGCGGCCGAGCTCTACCGGGCCACCGACGCCGGCCGCCTGCGCGGTTTCGAATTGCCCGGCCGCATCGTGCTGGCCGCGCGCAACAGCATCGCGCCGCTGGAGTCGCGCAACGTGGTCGCGCGCCTGCCCGGCAGCGAGCGCGCGTTGGCCGACGAGCACGTGGTGTTCAGCGCCCATCTCGACCACGTCGGCCTGGGCCCGCCGGTGGACGGCGACGCGATCTACAACGGCGCGGTCGACAACGCCCTGGGTGTGGCGGTGATGCTGGAAGCGGCACGCAAACTGGCCGCCGCGCCGAGCGCGCCGCGGCGCTCGATGCTGTTCGTCGCGGTCACCGGCGAGGAGAAGGGCCTGCTGGGCGCGCAGTGGTTTGCCCAGCATCCGACCGTGCCCGGCGCGGCCCTGGTGGCCAATCTCAATCTGGACATGCCGATGCTGCTGGCGCCGACCCGCGACGTGGTGCCGATCGGGATCGAGCACTCCAGCCTGGCGCCGCTGCTGCGCCAGGCCGCGCGCGACGTCGGGGTGAAACTGTCGGCCGATCCCGCGCCGGAACAGAGCCTGTTCGTGCGCAGCGACCAGTACGCCTTCATCCGCGCCGGCGTGCCCGCGGTCTACCTCAACGGCGGCATCGAGGGCGCCGGCCTGGGCGACGACCCGCGCGCGGCCCAGCGCGAGTACCTGCGCCTGCGCTACCACCAGCCCAGCGACGATGTCCGCCAGGCCATCCAGTACGCCGACGCCGCGCGCCTGGCCCGACTCAACGCGCGTCTGGGCCGCCTGATCGGCGACGCATCGCAGCGCCCCGCCTGGAACAGCGGCGATTTCTTCGGCCGGCGCTTCGGCGCCGCCGCATCGCAGGGGACGACGAATGCACGCTGAGCGCCCGCACCGACTCGCCGCGCTGCTGCACTGGCCGTTCCTGCTGGCGCTGGGCCTGCTGATCCTCAACGATGCCGTGCTCAAGGCGGCCTGGCACAACGCCTTCACCGGCAAGCTCTCCGATTTCGCCGGCGTGTTCGCCTTCGCCTACTTCTGGGCGGCGGTGGCCGGGCGCGCGCGCGTGGCGATCCATGTCGCGGTGGCGGTGGCGTTCGCGTGGTGGAAGTCGCCGTGGTCGGCAGGCGCGATCGCGGCCTGGAATGCGCTGCCGCTGTTCGATGTCGCGCGGGTGGTGGATTACGGCGATTTGTTCGCTCTGGCCGTGTTGCCGCTGTCTTGCAGCGTGCTGGCGCAAACGTCGACGCCGCGGATCGCTGCGGGCCGCCAAGCCGCCTGGCCCTCCATGTTGGTCGCGGCAATCGCGATGGTAGCTTTCACCGCGACCAGCCGGCCCATGACGACGGTGACGATCGAAGGCGGCGCGGTATATCTGGTGCCGCTGGCGCCGGAAGAGATGTTGCTGCACTCCGACGACCGGGAACACTTCCGGTGGAGCGAGCCAGGACGCTATCCGTTCGTGTTCTCTTGGCAGGATTGCTCGGTGGTGGCCGAGTTCGATCTGCAAAGCGCGGGGCGCATGAGTCAGATGAACCTGCGCCGCTTTATCACCAACGACTGCGACGTGCGCGAGGCCAAGCTCGCCGACTTGTTCCTAGCGATGCAGCCGCAACTGCGCGCGCGTCTGGGCGCACGGTTGCTACAACCATATGCCATTCCGGAAAACGCCCTGATCGAAGCGGGCGGGCAGGGTCGACCGCAGTGCCGTCCTGAAGATGCGGAACCCGCAGCGGATGCCCGAGCGACGAATTCGTAGGATGTGGTGAGCGCAGCGAACCGCATCGTCGCCTTCGATACGCCCGCGCCATGCCTGCGATGCGGTTCGCTGCGCTCACCGCATCCTACGTAGCGGCGAAGGCCGCGCGGCGCGGGCCTATACTCGGCGCATGAAGACTCTGGGCCTGCTGGGCGGCATGAGCTGGGAATCGACGGTTCCCTACTACCGCCAGATCAACGAGACCGTGAAGGAACGCCTGGGCGGCCTGCACTCGGCGCGGCTGCTGCTGTACAGCGCCGATTTCGCCCAGATCGAACGCCTGCAGCACGCCGGCGACTGGGACGCGGCCGGGCGCGTGCTCGGCGAGGCCGCGCGCGGCCTGCGCCTGGCCGGCGCCGAGCTGCTGGTGATCTGCACCAACACCATGCACAAGGTGGCCGAGCAGGTGGAGGCGCTGTCGGGCCTGCCGCTGCTGCACATCGCCGACCCCACCGGCGCGGCGATCCGCGCCGCGGGCCTGCAGCGCATCGCCCTGCTGGGCACGCGCTTCACCATGGAACAGGATTTCTACCGCCGGCGCCTGAGCGAACGCCACGGCCTGGAGGTGCTGGTGCCGGACGCGGACGATCGCGAGCGCGTGCACCGGGTGATCTACGACGAGCTGTGCCTGGGTGCGATCCGCGACCAATCGCGCCAGGCCTATCGCGCGATCATCGCCGGCCTGGTCGCGCGCGGCGCGCAGGGCGTGATCCTGGGCTGCACCGAGATCGGCTTGTTGATCGGGCCCGGCGATGTCGAGGTGCCGGTGTTCGACACCGCGGCGCTGCATGCGCGCGCGGCGGCGTTGGCGGCGATCGAGTAAGGCGCCGGCGTTCGGCTTGGCGCGACGATGCGGTTCGCTGCGCTCACCACATCCTACGAGGGCGTGCCGCTACGACGGTGAGTCGTAGGATGCGGTGAGCGCAGCGAACCGCATCGCGCCGTCGCCACCATCAACGCGCCGGCAACGGCAGCCCGCGAAACGCCTTCACCGTGCGCAGCACGAAACTGGAATTCACGTCGGCCACGCCGGCCTGATTGAGCAGGCGGTCGAGCAGGAAATGCGAGAAGTGCTCCAGGTCGCGCACCGCGACCAGCAGCAGATAGTCCATGTCGCCGGTCAGCGCATGGCAGGTGACCACCTCGTCCCACTCGTTGACGAAACGCCGGAACAGCTCCAGCGCGTCGGTGTCGTGGTGGTTGAGCTGCACCCGCACGAAGGCCTGCAGGCCCAGGCCGATGCGCTCGGGATCGACCTCGGCGCGGTAGCCGGCGATCACGCCCTCGCGCTCCAGTCGCTGGACCCGGCGCAGGCAGGCCGAGGCCGACAGGTGCACGCGTTCGGCCAGCTCGGCATTGGTCTGGCGGCCCTGGCGCTGGAGTTCGGCCAGCAGCAACAGGTCGGTGCGATCCAGCTCAACGGTGGTCATATTCGTGCAATGATTTCGTTAATGGCGCAATAATCATGCGCCGAAACCGAGTATCAGCGCAACAACGCAAGCTTATTGCGCGGAACCGGCGATACAGTCGTGGATCAACCAGGAATGCCGCCATGAACGCCACCACGCCGCAGCGCGTCGAACACCAGCTCACCGACAAGGGCTACGTGCCGGTCTATACGACCGCCGTGGTGGAGCAGCCGTGGTCGAGCTATACGGCCAGCGACCATGCGGTGTGGGCGCAGCTGTTCGAACGCCAGCAGCAGGTGCTGGTCGGGCGCGCCAGCGACGAGTTCCTGACCGCGCAGCGCGCCATGCACATGACGCCCGACCGCATCCCCAAGTTCGAGGACCTCAACGCGGTGCTGCGCGCGGCCACCGGCTGGGAGCTGGTCGGCGTGGAGGGCCTGCTGCCGGAACTGACCTTCTTCGATCACCTGGCCAACCGCCGCTTCCCGGTGACCTGGTGGATCCGCAAGCCCGAGCAGATCGACTACCTCAGCGAGCCCGACCTGTTCCACGACCTGTTCGGTCACGTGCCGCTGCTGATGAACCCGGTGTTCGCCGACTACATGCAGGCCTACGGCCGCGGCGGGGTGAAGGCGCACGCGATCGGCCCCGACGCGCTGGTCAACCTGACCCGGCTGTACTGGTACACGGTGGAATTCGGCCTGATCAAGCAGGCCGACGGCCTGCGCATCTACGGCAGCGGCATCGTCTCGTCCAAGGGCGAGTCGATCTACTGCCTGGACTCGGACGCGCCCAACCGCATCGGCTTCGACCTGGAACGGATCATGCGCACGCGCTACCGCATCGACACCTACCAGAAGACTTACTTCGTGATCGACAGCTTCGAACAGCTGATGGACGCGACCGCGCCGGACTTCACCCCCCTGTACGCCAAGCTCGCCGAACAGGGCTCGGTGCCGGCCGGCGAGGTGCTGGCCGGCGACACCGTCTACCACCGCGGCACCGGCGAAGGCTGGCTCAACGACGGCGACGTCTGAGCGGCGCCCGCTGCATGGCGGGCGCCAGGCTTCAGGCCCGCGCGACCAGGGCCGCAGGCGCCGCCTCGGCTTGCGTGCTTGCCGCCGCCAATTGCCGCGCCAGCGCGCGCGCGGCCACGCGCAATTCCGGTACCGCGGTGATTTCCCACAGCCGCCCGCGCAGCAACGGCCCCAGGCAGTACAGCCCGCGCACCGGCGCGCCGTTCGCGTCCAGGGCTTCGTAACGCTCCGAGGCATTGAGGCCCAACCCCAGCGGGTCGGCGCTGATCAGTCCCGATTCGCGCAGGTGCGCGACCAGCGGGTGAGTGCTGCGTTCGATGTCGGTGTCGAAACCGGTGGCGCGGATCAGCATGTCGTAGGACTCGCTGCGCACCTGGCTCTGGCCGCGTTCGCGGATCAGCGCCTCGACCGCGTCGGCGCCGCGGCGCGCGCGCAGCAGGCGGCCGGCGCGCACGCTCAGCTGGCCGCTGATCTGCAGGGCATCCAGCTCGGCCGCGACCGGCGGCGCCAGGCGGTGGCGCACGCTCTCCCAGTACGAACGCAGGTGGCGCAAAAAACGCGCGCGCTGCGGCTCCGGCAGGCCGCGCCAGAAGCCCTGCAGATAGGGGCGCAAGGCGTCGATCAGGCTGCGCCAGTCGGACACGATCGGCAGCAGCAGGCGCAGCGAGCGCAGCAGCTGGCCCAGGTCGTGCGCGTTCAAGGCCTGCAGCACGGTCGGCGGCAGGGCGATCGGCGGACTGGCCTCGTCCAGATGGCGGCGCGGCAGCAGCCCGTGGCGCGACAGCGCGGTGATCGGCCCGGTGTGGCCGCGCCGGCGCAGGGTCGCGACCACGTCGGCCATGGTCAGGCCGGTGCCGATCACCAGCAAACGCGCGTCCGGCGCGATGCGGTCGATCGCGCCGTCTTGCCAAGGCCAGCCCAGATAGCTGGGATGTACCGCCAGGCGCGGGCCCACGCCCGCCAGCGGCTGCGGCGGCAACGCGCCCAGGGTCAGCACCACGCGTTCGCTGAAGAAGTCGCTGCCGTCGGCCAGGTGGACGCGGAAACCGCCGGGGCTGCGCTCGACCGCGATCGCCTCCTGCTCGATCAGATGCAGGGTGGCGGCGCTGGTGTCGGCCGCCGCGCGCAGGCGCGCGTGCAGGTATTCGCCGTACAACAGCCGCGGCAGGAAGCTCTGGCGCGCGCGTTCGGTGAGGTTGAGCCAGTCGGCGAACTCGGCCGGGTAGTCCGCAACCGCGCCGAGGTCGCGCGCGCGCACGTTGAGCAGGTGCTCCGGGCGCGCCTCGCCGTAGGCCACGCCGCGGCCGTAGCTGTCCGCCACGCCGACCAGGGCGATGTCGACGTCAGCGCCGGCCTGCGCCGCCAGTTCGCTCGCCAGGGCGCTGCCGCTGAAGCCGGCGCCGATGATCGTGATCCGCATACGCATGCCTCCGCTGAGGGAGGCTCCGTTCTAATGGATCGCGTCGGCGCGTTGGTAAAGCGAGGGTTATTTGCGCACGGGCCTTACCCAACGAAACGGCACGGGCACATAGCCGAACGGAATCTCGCCGGCGTGGCCGCGATCACGCCGCGCGCGAACTTCCGGCGCCGAGCGCGGTAGCGGCGGGCGCGGGCCGCGCCGCGGCGTACTTGCGATCCAGCACGAGCTTGGCGACCACCGCCACGATCAGGGGGCCGAACCAGGCGAAGTAATGCAGGGCCACGCCGTCGATCGCCGGCAGCAGGCGCGGCAGGCCGATCGCCAGGAAGGCGACATGGGTGGCGATGGCGTTGCCCAGCATCGCGCTGTAGTGCTCGATCAGCCACCAGCGCGGGCGCGCGGCCAGGCGCTGGCGATGCAGGCGCTTGTTCAAGGTGTCGTAGCCGACGTACAGGCCGATCGCGGAGAAGCCGATGAACAAGGGCGAGCCTTCGTGCAGGCCCAGCGCGAGCACGCCCGCGCCGGCCAACAGCGCGAGCAGGCCGGAGGCGACGTAGACCGGCCCGGTGTAGCGCGCGACGTCGTGCTTGTCGCGGATCGCGCGCCAGGCCGCCCACACGCCGTTGGCGGTGATCGCGACCAGGTAGCCCAGGAACACCGCGATGTGGAGCTGGCCCTGCGCATACCGCACCAGCGCCATCGGCACCGCGGTGAGCAGGATGCCCAGCATCGCCAGCAGATAGACCTGGCCGGCGCGGCGGTGCAGGGGGCTGCCCTTGCGCAGCGCGGCGGCGGCCCAGAACGTGGCCAGCGCGACCACGCCGATGGTTCCGTGCGCGGCAACCAGGATCGAGTAAGCGGTCATGACGGCGGCTCCTTGGCGGTTGCGCACAGCCTCGGTCCGCGCGCGCCGCCAACGCAGTGTCGGCGGTCACCGCCGCGACCTGCCGAAAGTCACCTTTCGCCGAACGGGCATTGCCAGCGGCCACGCGCGCACGCAGCATGCGGGCATGAAGTCCCTATTCGAGCGAGCGATCCTGGACAACGCCTTCCTGCGCGTGGTGTTCCAACCCCTGAACCTGCCGGCCCTGCTGACCTGGCTGGCGGTCGGCTTGTCGCTGCGCTTCGACGATCGCGTCGACAACCTCGCGCAATGGCTGGCGATGGCCGGTTTCGGCCTGGCCTTCCTGATCGGCGATTTCGTGCCGCGCAGCCAGCGCACGCTGACCGCGGCGCTGCTGGCGGCCGAAGCGGTCTGCGCGCTGGCGGTGACCTGGCTGGCGCCGCGCGGCGGCACGACGCCGGCGCTGCTGGTGATCCTGTCGGCGCAGCTGGCGATGATCTACCCGGCGCGGATCACGCTGGCGGCGATGCTGCTGATCGATCTGGCCCTGTTCCTGGTGCTGCGCGCCTCGGGCCACAACGCGGCCCTGATCGTGGTGCTGATCTTCGCCGGCTTCCAGGCGTTCTCGTCGCTGATCGCGCACTACGCGCGCCGCGCCGAGGACGCGCGCGACCAGCTCTCGCGCGTCAACGCCGACCTGCTGGCCACCCGCGCCCTGCTGGCCGACAGCGCGCGCGACGCCGAGCGCCTGCGGGTGGCGCGCGAACTGCACGATGTCGCCGGGCATAAACTCACCGCCATGACCTTGAACCTGCGCGCGCTGGCCGCCGATCCGGACTACGCCAAGCGCCCCGAGATCGCGATCGCGCAACGCCTGTCCAGCGAATTGCTGGGCGATATCCGCAACGTGGTCCAGGCCCTGCGCGACACGCGCGGACTGGACCTGGGCGTGGCCCTGCGCGCGCTGGCCGCGCCGATGCCGCGCCCGCGGCTGGAGCTGAGCATCGCCGACGACGTTCACCTTACCGATCCGGCGATCGCCGAGACCATCCTGCGCCTGGTCCAGGAAGCGCTGACCAACAGCGCCCGCCATGCCGATGCCGAGCGGGTGCGGGTCGAGATCGGCCGCGACGGCGCGAAGCTGCGCATCAGCGTCGAGGACGACGGCCAGGTGCGCGGCGCGCTGTGCGAGGGCAACGGCCTGGCCGGCATGCGCGAACGCGTGTCCGCGGCCGGCGGCAGCCTTAGCCTGCAAACCACCGTACGCGGCGCGCTGCGGATCGAAGCGGAGCTGCCCGCATGAGCGCGCCGCGGATCGCCCTGGCCGACGACCAGGCGCTGGTGCGCGCCGGCCTGCGCGCCCTGCTGGAGCTGCAGGGGGTGAGCATCGCCTTCGAGGCCGACGACGGCGAGCGCCTGCTGCAGGGCCTGCTGGAGACGCCGGTGGACGTGATCCTCAGCGACATCCGCATGCCCGGCGTCGACGGCATCGAGGCGCTGGTGCGACTGCGCGAGCGCGGCGACCGCACCCCGGTGCTGCTGCTGACCACCTTCGACGACGGCGACCTGCTGCTGCGCGCGACCGAGGCCGGCGCGCAGGGTTTCCTGCTCAAGGACGCCGCCCCGGAAGACCTGTACGACGCGATCGTGCGCGTCGCCGCCGGCGACACCCTGCTGCAACCGGTCAGCACCGAACCGGTGCGCGCGCGCTACCGCTACCACGCCGACGACGCCCCGCGCGCGCTGTTCACCGAACGCGAGGTCTCGGTGCTGCGGCTGATGGCCGGCGGCTATTCGAACAAGGAGATCGCCCGCGCGATGTTCCTGGCCGAGGGCACGGTCAAGAACTACGTGTCGGTGATCCTGGAGAAGCTGGACACCCGGGATCGCACTCGCGCGGTGTTGAAGGCGATCACGTTGCGGGTGATTTGAGGCGACGGCCTCGCGGGCGATTTGAAGCGATGCTGGGGGCATCTGCGTCCTGGGCCGGATTTTCCAGGGACGGCTCCACTCACAAAGCCGTTCTTTTCCCCAACTGTTCTTTTCCTGAAGCGGTTCGTGGTGAGTCCGTCGAACCATGAGCGGCGGCCTTGCGCGGCGCCAAGAGCAAATCCCCCTCGATCCCCTTTTTCAAAGGGGGAGGCGAAAGCGGGGCGACGGAACGCCGGAAGCCGTTCGTGGTGGGGCTGTCGAGCCATGAGCGGCGGGCTCGCGCCGCTGCAAGAGCAAATCCCCCTCGATCCCCTTTTTCAAAGGGGGAGGCGAAAGCGGGGGCGACGGAACGCCGGAAGCCGTTCGTGGTGGGACTGTCGAACCAGGGACGGCGAGCCCGCGCCTCAGCGCCGCTCAAGCCATCGTGCAGGGGAAAACCCAAGACCGCGGTCGCAGACCGGGGGAAGCGCACACCCTCTCCCGCGAACGGAAGAGGGTGCGGCGTGCGGAGGCGGCGCCAGGCCGCGCTCCGCGAGACGGGCGATCAGGCCGCGGCGTCCTTGAGCTTCTTGAGCGGACGCACCTTGACCTTAACCGAAGCCGGCTTGGCAGCGAACCACTGCTCTTCCTTGGTGAAGGGGTTGATGCCCTTGCGCTTCGGCTTGGCCGGCACGTTGACGGCGGTGATCTTCAGCAGGCCCGGCAGGGTGAACGCACCCGCGCCCTTCTTGCTGATCGAAGCGTGCACGGCGCCTTCAAGCGCCGACAGCACCGAGCGGATGTCCTTGGCCACCACGCCGGTGGTTTCGGCCAGGTGGGCGACCAGGCCCGACTTGCTCAGCGCTTCCTTGATCGGCTTCGGCGCGGCCGGCTTGGCGGCAGCCTTCGGAGCCGCCTTCTTCTTCGCAACAACTTTCTTCTTCGTCGCCATTTATTTGTCCCGGTGATGCTCGATGAATGGATGGTTTGCCAGGAAACCCCTTCGGCAAGGCGGAATGTAGGACAACATGGCGGCCGCGCCAAGCGCCGAATGGCGGAAAAAGCGCTTTTTTTTCATCGTCGCGCCCGAGCGGTCGCCGATGCGGGCGCGAAACGGAGCCAAATCGGGCCAGGACGGGCGCGCGCGACGGCGAGCCGGGCACCGCCGATACGGCCCGAATGCGCCCGCGCCGGACCGGCGGCGGGCGCCGAGCGCCGCATCGCGACGCGCTTCAGCGGGCGTCGGCGGGATTGGCGCCGACCGAACGCAGGTAGGCGTCCAGGCCGCGCTCGCGGCTGTCGCCGAAGGTTTCGCCGGTGGACGCGTACTCGACGATGCGGTCGGGACGGAAGTTGCGGAAGTCGCCGCGCAGGCGGCACCACGCCCCCAGGGTCCAGCTGCCGCCCCAGAACGACAGGCACAGCGGCTCGACCTCGCGCTGGCTGGCGCGGGCCTCGCCGTCGCGGTACAGCAGGCGCAGCACGCGCAGGTCGGAGATCGCGCCATGCAGGGCGTCGATCAGGCCGCTGGCCTCGATCCGGCCGCTGAGCTGAGGCGCGAAGATGCGGGTGCGACGGCTGCGATCCTTGAGCTCCGGCGGCAGCACCGCCTCGATCTTGAGCAACGCCGCGGTCGCGCTTTCGCCCAGACGCTCGCCGGCGAAGGCGCGCACGAAGCGCGTACCGACCACCAGGGCTTCGAGCTCGTCGGGACTGAACATCAGCGGCGGGATGTCCGAGCCTTTGCGCAGGACGTAGCCGACACCGGCCTCGCCCTCGATCGGCACGCCGGAGCGCTGCAGGTCGGCGACATCGCGGTAGACCGTGCGCAACGATACCGCCAGCGTCTTGGCCAGATGCTGGGCGGTGATCGCTTGGCGGCGTCCGCGCAGGGCATGGATCAGCAGGAACAGTCGGTCGGCGCGGCGCATGCCGCATGATCCCGCGACGCGGGTCCGGGCTCAACACGGGCGGGGGAGCGGAGCATGGCGATGGGGTGGGCAGTGGACCGTGATTCGCGGGGCGGACGGCGGGATGGCGCTGAGGTCGCTGGATCCGCGCCTCCATGGGGATGACGAGCAAAGAGTCTTTGCGCCGGCGACGCCGCACTTCCCCTCACCCCGCCCCGCTCCCGCAAGCGGGAGCGGGGGTCAAGCGGGAGAGGGACGCAGGTCGGGGCAGCAACGCTAGCGATGTAAGACGGCGGAGGTGAATCAGCGACAGTGGAGCGGAACGGGGAGCGTGCCGTGCCGCGTCGCGACTCGGCACGCGCGCTCGAAACGCAGCATCGAGCGCTGCGACACGAAGTCTCGACGCCTGCACTTCGAACCCGGCCAACCGGCGCGCGCCTTACGAGACGAACGCCAGTTCCGCGTCCGAATCGCGGCCGGGACGCGGGTCGCCGACCGCCGCGGCCATCGCCATGGCGCGGGCCACCGCCGCGGCCGCGGCCTGTTGCGGTGCGTCGACGTCGGCCAGTTCCGAGCGCGCGGCCGGGCCCAATCGCAGCAGCACCGGCGCGGCGCTCAGGTCGCCCAGCATCGCGTCCACCAGCACGTCGCGCCAACGCGGATCCAGGTTCAGCGTGCGGGTCGCATGCGCCCAGTGGTCCTCGTCGGCGTAGCGCGCGAACCACACGAACACCCGTTCGCCCTCGCGCACGGGCAGGCGCGGGAAGCTGTTCTCGCTGGGGTCGGTGACGTAGGTCGCGACCAGCTCGGCACCGGAACCGCGCAGCAGCGGCGCGAACGCGGTCTCGAACAGTTCGTCGAAACCGTCCTCGGCCGGCGCGTTCAACGAGCAGATGCCGGCCACGTAGACCGCTTCGGGCAACTGGCTGGCGCCGACCGGCGCGCGCGCTGCCGGCGCCGGCCGGAAGCCCGAGCCCGGACGCGCGGGCTTGAGCAGCAGCACGTTGTCGTTGTCCAGCAAGGTCGCGTTGGCGGCCTCGCGATGGCGCAGCCAGACCGGGCCGAAGTAGAACGAGTTCAGCGCCGCGGCGCGCTCGCGCATGCCCGGGAAGCCGCGCAGCCAGACGTAGCGGTCGGGGTCGTCGAGATCGCGGAACTGGCCGATGAGGTGGATGCCGACCGCTTCCTGGGTTTCGATGAACTCGCGCTCGAACAGGCCGATCAGATCGTCGCGGCGGCCCGGGTTCATCGTGTACTGGCGCAGCTCGATCACCGCGTCGTCGTGGACCAGGCGGCCGTGCTCGTCGATGCGGCGCATCCACATGTGCCAGTTGGTTTCCCAGGTCTTGCCGCCGTCGGCGGAGAAGGCCTGGTGCCAATGCGCGGCGTTGGCGCTGATCTGGTCCCAGGTGAACTTGGCCAGGACCAGCCGGCCTTCGTGCTCGGCGGCGCCGACGAAGGTGCCGACGCCGTCCTTGAACGCGCCCACCACCGGCGGCTCCAGCACGCCGTCGTGGTTGCCGGCCCAGTACAGGCTCCACTGCCGGGTTTCCGGATTGAACAGGCGCAGGGTCATGCCGAGGAACTTCTCGCCGGAGCCTGGGCGGCCCCAGTCGGTGACGAAATCGTCGACGTTGCCCAGGCCGCCCAGGATGGGCTCGCAGCCCTGGGTGGCCTCGAACACTTCCCAGTCGGTGGAGCCGACCAGGCGTTCGCGCAGGCGTTCGTTGCGGATCGACCAGCGGCCGTGGAAGAAGTCGAAATCGTGGCGGCCGTCGTTGGCGGGCGTGCTGTCGTTCATGACTGTCTCGCTGCGCGCGGCGCGCGCTTGGGGTTCACGGAGTCGTGCGGATTCGATGCTGGGGCGCTCAGGCCAGGCGGGTCATGTGCATCACCCAGTTGGTCTCCCAGGTCTGGCCGCCGTCGGGCGACAGCGCCTGTTCCCAGCGCAGGCTGCGTTCGGTGATCTCCGACCAGACCGCGCGCGAGGGCAGCATCCGGCCCTGGTGCGCCTCCTGGCCTTCGAACACGCCGACGCCGTCGCGGAAGGCGCCGATCAGCGGCGGTTCGAGCACGCCGTCGCGGTCGCTGGCCCAGTACACGTACCACTGCCGGGTCTGCGGCCGGTACAGGCGCAGGGCCATGCCGACGATGCCGCCGCCCCAGTCGGTGGTGTAGCGGTCCATGCTGCCGATGCCGCCGAGCACCGGCTTGCATTCGTCGATGGCGTCGAACTCGATCCAGTCGTCGCTGCCGGCCAGGCGTTCCTTGAGGCGGCGGTTCTTGACCTGCCAGCGGCCATGGTAGAAGTCGAAATCGTGGCGGCCGTCGTGTTCGGGCATGGCGGAGCGTCCTGTCGCTGGAGGGGAGGCGGCGTGCGCCAACGCGGTCGCGGGCAGGGTGGCGGCGATCGCCGCCGCCTGGGCGGCCAGGCCCCATTGCAGGATTCGTCGTCGTTGCCGGTCCATGCTGGCGCCCCGTCCGTGCCGATCGCACCGGTACAGACTGCGCCCGGGCTGCTGCCAGCCTGCTGTCAGTAGCCTGGCTTGCGATTTCAGCTCGCCGGGTCGGGCGCGCACGGGAAGAACACCGCGATGCAGAAGCCGCGTCCCTCGATACCGTCGCAGGGCTCGATGCGGGCGTCGTGGATCTGGGCGATGCGTGCGACCAGCGACAGGCCGATGCCGCTGCCGCGGTCGGCGCGTCCGGGCTCGGACTGGCCGGGCACGCGGAAGAAGCGGTCGAAGATGCGGCCGCGATCGGCCACGGGTACGCCGGGGCCGTTGTCGGAGACGCGCAGCTCGACCCCGTTCACGCCGTCGCGGACCGCGTGCAGGCAGGACACCGCGACCTGGCCGTCCATGCCCGCATAGCGCACCGCGTTGTCGATCAGGTTGCGCAGCAGGATGCCGAGCTGGTCGACGTCGCCGAGGATGGTGCAGGGCTCGGACTGCAGGCTGACGCGCTGGCGGCGGTCGCGGGCCAGGGTTTCGAAATCGCGCACCACCAGCACCACCAGCTCCGACAGCGACACCGGCAGCAGCGGCGGCGGGTCGACGCCGGCGTCCAGGCGGGCCAGATCCAGCAGCTGTTCGGACAGGCGCGCGCTGCGTTGCACGCCCGCGCTGAGGCGCTGCAGCGCGGCGTTCTTCTCTTCGATGGTGTCGGCGCGCAGGGCCAGGTCGGCGTGCGCGGTCAGCACCGCCAGCGGCGTGCGCAGCTCGTGAGCGGCGTCGGCGATGAACCGGCGCTCGTGCTGGACCGCGGCGTCGACGCGCTCGAGCTGGGCGTTGAAGGCGTCCACCAGCGGCCGGAACTCGCTGGGCAGGCCGGGCGCGGCCAGCGGGGTGAGATCCAGCGGCTTGCGCTGCAGCAGGGTGTTGCGCAGCGCGGTCAGCGGCCGCAGCGAGCGCCCGATCACGCCCCACACGGCGATGCCGAACAGCACGAAGATCAGCGCCGCCGCGAGCACGCTCCAGGCGATCCAGCCGCGCATCTCGTTGACGATCTGGTACTTGGAGCGGCCGACCTGGACGGTGATGCCGCGCTGCGAATCGGTGAGGCTGTACACGCGCCAGCGCTCGCCGTCGATCACGCGCGTGGCGAAACCCTCGGCGAAGCCCGGCTTCAGCGGCTCCAACGGCGCGGCCGGCGAATACACCACGTTGCGGCCGTCGACCCAGACCTGGAAGCTCATCTTCCAATCGCGCGCGCCGTTGGGCTTGGAGGTACGCGCGCGCGCCGGGAGGTTCTCCAGGCCATCGGGCATCGAGCCCAGCACCTGCGCGGCGATGTCGCGCAGCGAGGCGTCCCACAGGCCGGTACGCTCCATGCGCTGCTGCCAGACCTGGCAGCCCATCCAGACCAGCCAGGCCACCATCACCGCCTTCAGCAGCACCCAGGTCAGGCGCCAGCGCAGCGACCGCGTCCTCATGCCTGGGCGCCGCCGATGCGATAGCCGTAGCCGTGCACGGTCGCGATCACCTGCTCACCGAGCTTGCGCCGCAACTGGTGCACGTAGACCGCGATGGTGTTGCTCTCGATCGTGCCGGAGCTGCCGTACACGGCCTCCTCCAGCTGCTCGCGCGTGACCACGCGGCCCTGGCGCTCCATCAGCAGCATCAGGGTGCGGAACTCGTGCGCGCTCAGGGCCACCGGCTCGCCGTCGCGGGTGACCTCGCGCCGCGCCGGGTCCAGCACCAGGTTGGCGTAGCTGAGCACCGGCGACACCCGGCCCTGGCTGCGCCGCATCACCGCGCGCAAACGCGCGTACAGCTCGTCGGGCTGGAAGGGTTTGACGATGTAATCGTCGGCGCCCGCGTCCAGGCCGACGATGCGGTCGCTGAGCTTGTCGCGCGCGGTCAGGATCAGCACCGGGGTGGCGTCGTAGCGGCCGCGCAGCACCGACAGCACGCTCAGGCCGGAGCTGCCCGGCAGGCCCAGGTCCAGCAGCACCGCGGCGTAGGCGTGATCGATCAACGCGGTCTTGGCCAGGGCGGCGTCGCCGACCCAGTCGACCGCGAAGCCGTTCTGGCGCAGGCCGTCGCGCACGGCCTCGCCCAGCATGACGTCGTCTTCGACCAGCAGGATGTTCATGACGGCAACCGTGGGCAGGAAAGGGGGCGCGGGACAGCGGGCGATTCGGCGGAACCTATCGTGCAATGTGGCGATTAAGAAGTTCTTAAAGCCGTGCGCGGCGCGTTCAGCCCGGCTTTAGCGCACTTAAAAACTTCTTAAAAGCGCGCGCGCAGCATCCTCCTCGCCGGCCCACCCCACGGGTCGTACCGAACGGAGATCGCCATGCACGCATCGTCACATCCCGTTTTGACCCTGATCGTAACCCCGGCGCTGCTCGTAGGTTGCGCCTCCATCCCGCGCAGCCAGACCCCGCTGACCGCGATCGCCGAGCTGGACTGCGAGGCCCTGGCCCAGGAACAGGCCCTGAGCGAGCGCAGCCGCGACGCCGCCCTGCGCGCGCGCAGCGACGCCTGGAAGGCGGTGCTGCCGATCGCGGTGGGCGTGCGCTACGCCTCGGCCCGTTCGGCGCAATCGGACGCCGAGCTGCGCCTGCAGCGGATCCGCGCCAGCCGCGAGACCCGCCGCTGCGCGGGCGCGGACAGCCAGGCCATCGATCTGGGGGCCGAAGTATGAGCCTGGTCTCTCCCCTGATGAGCGTGATGCGCGACCTCGCGCAGCGACCGACGACGGCCGCGCCGGCGGGCCCGCAGGTTCGTGGCGTGCGCCCCGAAGACCTGCCCGCGCTGTTGCGCCTGTGCAGCGAGCATGCGGAGCTGACGGTATTCGAACGCCGGCCCTACGGCCACGCACGCGACAGCCTGCTGGAGCTGCGCGAGGCCCTGTTCGAACCGCCGCTGCGGGCCTGGGCCTGGATCGCCTGCGTAGACGGCGAGGCGGTCGCCTATGCCAGCGCCACGGTCGGCTTCTCCCTGCTGGAGCGCGCCTACCACCTGTGCCTGGAAGGCCTGTACGTGCGCGCCGCCTGGCGCGAACGCGGGATCGAAGCCCTGCTGTTCGAACAGGCCCTGGGCGCCGCCGCGCGCTTCGGCTGTCTCAATCTGCAGTGGCAGGCGCCGGCCTGGAGCGAGGCCGCGCGCGCGCTGGACCTGCCCCGGCGCGCGACGCGCATGGAAGCCTTGCGCTATGTGCTGCCGGTGAACCCGGCCGGCGACGCGGGGTGAAGCCATGTCCGATTCCGAACCCGGCGCGCGCGCGCAGCTGCCCGTCCCCCTCGCCCCGGCGCGCCCGCGCCGGCGGCGCCGCGCGCGTCGCGCGCTCCTGTCCCTTTTGGTAGTCACCGCCCTCATGACCACGCTCTCCCTCAGCGCTTGCCGCAGCACCGCCTACCCCGATTCGCCGCAGTTCCGCGACGGCGGTTTCCGCAACCCCGTCACGCCCAAGACCGTAGGCTGGCGGGAAATGCCGGCCATGCTCTGGCGCTTCGCCTTCGACAAGCCCGCCGACACCGTGCCGGCGACCGCGCCGCCGGTGGCGGCGCTCACGCGCGAGCAATTGCTGGCCGCGCCCGACGGCAGCCTGGTGCGATTCGGCCACTCCACCGTGCTGCTCAAGCTCGACGGCGCGTTCTGGCTCACCGACCCGGTGTTCTCCGAACGCGCCTCGCCGGTGCAGTGGGCCGGTCCCAAGCGCTTCCACGCGCCGCCGATGACGATCGCGCAGCTGCCGCCGATCAAGGGCGTGATCCTGTCGCACGACCACTACGACCACCTCGACAAGGCCGCGGTGCTGGAACTGGCGGCCAAGACCGAACACTTCCTGGCGCCGCTGGGCGTGGGCGACCTGCTGATCGAGTGGGGCGTGGACGCGGCCAAGGTGCAGCAGCTGGATTGGTGGCAGTCGACCCGCATCGACGGCGTGCGCTTCGTCGCCACGCCTTCGCAGCATTTCTCCGGGCGCGCGATGTTCGCCGACAACCCGACTCTGTGGACCTCGTGGGTGATCCGCAGCTCGCGCCTGAACCTGTACTTCAGCGGCGACACCGGCTACTTCGACGGCTTCAAGGCGATCGGCGAGAAGTACGGCCCCTTCGACCTGACCCTGCTGGAATGCGGTGCCTACAACCCGCAGTGGGCGGGCGTGCACATGCTGCCCGAGCAGACCCTGCAGGCGCATCTGGACCTGCGCGGCCAACGCCTGCTGCCAATCCACAACGGCACCTTCGACCTGGCCATGCACGCCTGGACCGATCCGATGGAGCGCATCACCGCCCTGGCGCGCGAAGCCGGCGTGGAAACCCTGACCCCGGTGATGGGCACGCCGGTGAACCTGCACGCACCGCCGGCGACCTCGGCGTGGTGGCGTACGGGGCGTTGATCCAAAGCGAAGCCGTAGGATGCGGTAAGCCGCAGGCGCACCGCATCATTCGCCGTAGCCCGATGTCGCGATGATGCGGTTTCACCGCATCCTACGGCCGCGTCGAAACTCGCAGGACGCGGTAAGCCGGTGAACCTGCACGCGCCGCCGGCGACTTCGGCGTGGTGGCGCACGGGGCGTTGATCCAAAGCGAAGCCGTAGGATGCGGTAAGCCGCAGGCGCACCGCATCATTCGCCGTAGCCCGATG
>NZ_JBAHWA010000006.1:0-45517 GCF_036697405.1 Lysobacter sp. CCNWLW3 | reverse complement strand
CAGGACGCGGTAAGCCGGTGAACCTGCACGCGCCGCCGGCGACTTCGGCGTGGTGGCGCACGGGGCGTTGATCCAAAACGAAGCCGTAGGATGCGGTAAGCCGCGGGCGCACCGCATCGTGCGCGCAAACTCGGAATCGCGGCGTGACCTCGCCGCCGCGCCACCGGCTGCTCGAACGCGCGCCTCACTCTCCGATGGCGAACAAATCCGACTGCGCGACGTAACCGTCCTCGTCGACAAACCCCGACAAGCCCACGCCGACCAGACGGTACAGGGTGTCGGCCGGATGCTCCACGCGCGCGCGCAGCGCGCAGGCGATGTCGGCCAGCTCCTGCTCGCTGGCCGGCGGCGCCGGCTGGGTCAGGCTGCGGGTGAGGGTGCGGAAATCGGCGGTCTTGAGCTTCAGCACCACCGTGCGCGCGAGCCGTCCGGGTTCGCGCTGGTAGCTGGCCCAGGTCTTGCCGGCCAGGCGACGGATATGCGGCTCCAGCTCGTCCAGGCGCAGATCCTCGGCGAAGGTGTCCTCGGCGGAGATCTGCAGGGTCGGCCGCTCCGGCTCGACCGCGCGCTCGTCGAGGCCTAGCGACAGCTCGTGCAGGCGCCGGCCCCAACGGCCGAAGCGCTGCTCCAGCGCCAGCGCGCCCAGCGCGCGCAGGTCGGCGACCACGCTCACGCCCAACTCGGCGAGCTTGGCTTCCATCACTTTGCCCACGCCGGGCAGGCGGCCCACCGGCAGCGGCTCGAGAAAGGCCTGGACCTGGTGCGGGCGGATCACGAACAGCCCATCGGGCTTGCGCCAGTCGGAGGCGATCTTGGCCAGGAACTTGTTCGGTGCCACGCCCGCCGACGCGGTCAGCCGGGTTTCCTCGCGGATCGCGGCGCGGATCGCCTCGGCGGTGGCGGTGGCCGAGGGCAGCCCGGTCTTGGTCGTGGTGACGTCGAGGTAGGCCTCGTCCAGCGACAGCGGTTCGATCAGATCGGTGTGGCGGGCGAAGATCTCGCGCACCTGCCGCGAGACCGCCTTGTAGCGCACGAAATCCGGTGGCACGAAGATCGCGTGCGGGCACAGGCGCTCGGCGCGCACCGCCGGCATCGCCGAGCGCACGCCGAACTTGCGCGCCTCGTAGCTGGCCGCGCACACCACCGAACGCGCGCCACGCCAGGCCACCACCACCGGCACGCCGCGCAGGGCGGGATCGTCGCGTTGTTCGACCGACGCGTAGAACGCGTCCATGTCGACATGCAGGACTTTGCGGCTGGGGACGGACACGGCGATGCGGGATGCTGCGAAGGCGGCATGGTAGCGCGCCGCGGCGGGGCGCAGCGGTGGTTTGCGCCGCCCGCTTCTTTAGGCGCGCAAGTACGAGGCCCAAGCTCTGTGCATGCGAGCGACGGCCGCAAGGCCGGCCCCGCCTGACGGGGTAGCGATCATGCGATCGGCGCCCTCTGTGGGAGCGACGTAAGTCGCGATCAACGGCCGACGCAGCCGCGAAGCTGCTCGCAACGTCCATCGCGGCTTACGCCGCTCCCACACAAAGCGGGCACGGCCTCGCGGTTCCCGCTGCGGATGCCGCCAGCGGGCAAGGCGAAGCCGTGCCGCCGCCCCCATTCCTGCCAGCGGCCCAAGCCCGGCGCGGCGGCGCCCCACGCGCCGCCGCGCCGTCCCCACCGACGCTCAATTCGGCGTCGGATAGGCCGTGTACACCACCCAGCGGTTGTTGATCCGCCGCATCACGATCTGCACCGCGTTGACCTGCACGTCGTGGCCCGCCGTGCATAGGCCGTTGCCGTCGGCGGCGGTGCACTGGCGCGCGAAGTACTGCCATTGCAGCGTGCGCGCGGCCTCCGAACCGTTGGGCGCCGGCTCCGGGCAATAGAGCGGATTGGGCTGGCGCGTCAGCCGGTCGAAGGCCTCGGCCCAGGCCTGCGCGTCCCAGAACAAGGTGCGGCCGTACTGGCTGAAGCCCGCCGGCGGCTGCACGCCGGGGATGTGCGCGGCCAGGTGGCCGCCGCCCTGGGCGTTCATCTCCGGAATCGCGCTCATCTGCACGGTGACCAGATTGGCGCAGGGATCCACGGCATGGGCGGGCAGGACGACGGCGGACAGCAATGCGGCCAGGGCCGCGGCGAGGATGCGCGTGCGCATGAGCTTGCTCCGGTTGCGGTGCGTGGAGATCAGTAGGTCGGTTCCAGCGCCGAGGCCGGAGCGGCGCTGATGCCGGCGCCGTAGGTGCCGTCGGCCAGCGAATAGATCTGCGCATTGGGCAATGCCGCGATCAGCGCGTTGTAGGCCGCCAGCGCCGACGCCTGCCAGACCGCGGTCTCGCCGATGATGAAGCACTGGTTGGGGTTGTAGTTCTGGCCCTGCAGGATCGCGGTCACCGTCGGCACGTCGGCCGCGGTGAACGCATTGCTGTTGGCGTCGTAGAGCGCCAGATGGACGCCGATCACCTGGGTGCCGGCGAGGTTGCGCGCGGCGATGCCGATGCAGGAAGTGAAGGCGGTGAACTGGATCGTCGGCTGGGTGTCGCCGGTGGCGGTGGCGGCGACGTTGGCGGCGGCCGCCCATTCGCATTCGGCGATGGCCAACGGCGCGGCGCCGGCGTTGATGGTGTAGGGCATGACGGACTCCGGAGCGGGATAGGGAGTGGACCTTGTAGGCCCCTCGCCAGCCCGGCGACATGCGGAAGCTGCGCCCAGCCGCGGCGCTTCACAGGCTTTCGGCCGCCCGCGTTGCCGTTTCACGGCCGCGGCGACGCCGCGTTGTGGTCGGTATGGACATCCTCGCCTCGTCGCACCCCAAGCCGCCCGCATCGCGGCCGCCTGCCGCTACTCCCGGCGCCGCCGCCGCGGTACGTGCGCCGGCCGCGCTGTTCCTGGGCCTGCCCTGCCCCGGCACCCCGGCCTTCGACGCCTTGTGCGACTTCTGCGACGAGCACCGCGTCGCGGTGCTGGCCTCGCTGCCCTGGGTCGCGGCCGAGATCGCCGGCCACGACGGCTTCGACGCCATGCTGCGCTTCGTGCGCGCGCTGGGCGGGCGCCGCGTCTACGTGCCGCGCGATCGCCGCGGCTTCGCCGACCGCCTCGGCGTCGAACTCAGCGCCACCACCCACGCGCGCCTGCTCGCCCATACCAGCGAAGCCGGCACCGTCGAGGTGCCCTCGGCCTGGGGCGTGTTCATCGCCCTGCGCCGCATCGCGATCCGCGCCGCGATGGCGGCCGGCGGCGACCTGCGCTCGGTGGCGCAGTCGTTCGGGGTGAGTGAGCGGCATTTGCGGTGTAGGTGAGCGCTACCGCAAATCGCATCATCCAGCGCGTCCCCTGATGGCGATGCGACCAAGATTAAACATCGAAATTCACTCTAACGCGCTGCTACCACCAATGAAACGAGTAGCTTCTCGTCGAACTCGCTGTCACCGGCTCCTGAGTAGTATCTTGAAGCCAAATCGATCTCATTGCGTAGAAGAATGACCTTCAGCCTGTCGGCAAAGACCCGGGCGGAGTACTTTGCGATGGGTTGATCGCATAGTTCTAGCAAAGCAAAGCGACGATCGACTTCTCCCACTATCTTTCGCCTAGCCACCGACGAGTTCTTTGCCTGACTCTGCGCCTCGATCTGCGTCGCGGTCGCTGCAACATCACGAAATATCTGCCTCTCCTTCTCGGGAAGCGCTTGTAGCAAGTAGACAAAGAATTGGTTATCTAAAGGCCTCTCGTAGACCGGACGCAATGCGGGCTCAAGCCTACTGTCTATAACTGCCATACAGCGACTCTGAACCTTGGCAGCGATCGAAAATCCCTGCAAAGGCATATCTGTGCCCCCTCTAGGATTGGCACACGCTGATAAACTGATGCTAAGAAAAATCGAAGCAAAATACAGAGCCTGCGAGCGTATAGCCATTACTGACACCCTCCGACGCATTCACCGTTGACTCCGCCATTCGCTTGAATGTATCCATTCGTACGCTCCTGATTTCCGTCGCAGCCCATGACGTTTACGACTCCGTACGGCGCCGTTCGCGCGCCCGCAACGGCGATCCGGCCCGAAGCAGAGAAGGTTGCGGGCTAACGCGATCACTGCGTAACCGCGGGCGTCCGCCCCAGCACTGCCGGGTCGGTAGCTTGCCAAAGAACATAGATCGCGAGCAGGGCCACCCCGGCTGCGATCAGATAGGAACACAGAACGCAGGGTTTCGACGCACCGACCCCGAAGCGCAGCGGCCTCCCGAAAATCAGGAAGGCCAGGACAAAGACCCCATAGATCGGCAGCAGACGGAAGCCGAGCGCGAAGCTGCGCCCCGCCGCCGCCATCCCCAGGACGATGCAGACCAGCGTTGTCATGCCGAGCGCCGCGCGAGCGCATAGGGACCTCAATCTGCCGGTTACTGCGGTCATGTCGGCCTCGTTTCGACTTTCGGCTCGGCGGGCTGTGAGTCTGCGCTTTCCGATGCTGGAGCGAGCGCAATGGCCAGCGATGGTCTGGACGGGTTCATTTAGCGGTCTCCACGATGATGTCATGTATATGCTGTCAATCGCTCGCTTTTTTTCGGGCCCGATACGTTCGAACGGCCTCGTCGGTGTAAGTCCGCTTGATCATGGAAAACCCTGCCACCTTCGATCCATGCATGTTCACGGAAGCTAGGCAAATGTGGACGGGGGGACGCTCCGCGTACTCGTCGCAGACGATTTCGAAACCGACGGAATATACCGTGGGGTTCGGGTGGCCTTGCGTGTAGGTCAAGTAGAGATTGCTTGGAATGATCTCGACGTCCGCCGGCAGCATCTGTTCCGTGATCCGGTACGTCTTGCCGGCGAGCTTCACGTTAAGGTGACAAGGCCCTTGTTTCCTGCAAACTGCCTCGACGCTCGCCGAGTCGCCGTAGTGCACGATCGCGCGCGTGCGTTCTGCCTCCATCAACGCGATCGCATGCGCCGAGGTGCAACAGGCAAGCAGCGTCAACAGGCACAGTTTCGTTTTCACGCAGCCCCCTTCGGTTGCGACGCCATCGGCTGAACGGCGGATGCCGCTCGAGAGTGATCCGGCGCACATGCGAGGGTCAAGCCGGGGAGCCCGAGCGCCATGGTTTCGTCCTCGGCCGCTTCGGGCTAGCAGCGCAGGTCGCGGTGCTGCCTGGACGACAGGGATAGGCGACAATGGCGGCTTCGCCACCGCCTCCAGCCCCGCCATGACCCAGGCCCCCAGCGCCAGCACCGCCGTATCCCTCACCCGCTACCTGATCGAGGAGCAGCGCGCCGGCCGGATCAGCCCGGACCTGCGCCTGCTGATCGAAGTGGTGGCGCGCGCCTGCAAGACGATCTCGATCGCGGTGGGCAAGGGCGCGTTGGGCGGCGTGCTCGGCGATGCCGGCACGGGCAACATCCAGGGCGAGGCGCAGAAGAAGCTGGACGTGCTCAGCAACGAGATCCTGCTGGAAGCCAACGCCTGGGGCGGCCACCTGGCCGGCCTGGCTTCGGAGGAGATGGACACCTCGCACCCGATCCCGGACGTGTATCCGCGCGGCAATTACCTGCTGCTGTTCGATCCCCTGGACGGTTCCAGCAACATCGACGTCAACATCTCGGTCGGCACCATCTTCTCGGTGCTGCGCTGCCCGGACGGTGTGACCCAGGCCCAGGACGAGCACTTCCTGCAACCGGGCACCGAGCAGGTCTGCGCCGGCTACACCACCTACGGCCCCAGCACGATGCTGGTGCTGACCATCGGCAACGGCACCCACGCCTTCACCCTGGACCGCGAGGTCGGCAGCTTCGTGCTGACCACGCGCGACATGAAGATTCCGGAAGAGACCAAAGAATTCGCGGTCAACATGTCCAACCAGCGCCACTGGCAGGCGCCGATGCAGGCCTATGTGGGCGATCTGCTGGCCGGCAAGGAAGGCCCGCGCGGCAAGGACTTCAACATGCGCTGGGTGGCGTCGATGGTCGCCGACGTGCACCGCATCCTGACCCGTGGCGGCATCTTCAGCTATCCGCTGGACGCCAAGTGCGCCGCCCAGGGCGGCAAACTGCGCCTGATGTACGAGGCCAACCCGATGAGCTTCCTGGTCGAGCAGGCCGGCGGCGCGGCCAGCACCGGCCGCCAGCGCATGCTGGAAGTGCAGCCCACCGGCCTGCACATGCGCGTGCCGGTGTTCCTGGGCAGCAAGCACGAGGTCGAGACCGCGGTGCGCTACCACATCGAGCACGACGCCCGGGCCTGACCGGCGCGCGGCCGCGGTTCGTCCTCGGATGAACCGCCCGTGGCGCGATTCGTGCTTGGGCCCGCGCGGTCGGCTACACCGCGACGATCGTCATCGCGGTGACCGCTTCGCGTCACCCGCGGCGTTGAATACTCTGCCCACACGGTATCGGCGCGCATGCGCCACGGGCGGGAGGGCACGATGGCCAACGGCGGACCGCGCAAGCCCAGCGTCCGAGGCGTGGGCAAGCACGATCCGGCAGGCACGGATGCGGCCCCGTGCGAGCCTGTGCCCCGGCCGGCCCTGTCGCGCGAACTGATCTACGTCGCCCGCGGCAGCGCCGGACGGGAGTTGTCGCTGGCGCCGCTGCAGCGCATGGGCTGGAATCTGCGCCACGCCCCGGACTCGCGCAGCGTGCTGCGCATCCTGCAAGGCGACCCCCGCCAGCCGCACGCGGCCCTGCTGGACTTGCGCGAGGGCTTCAGCCACCACGACCTGGCCGAGTTCGGCAGCGCGCTGTCGGCCAATAACGTCGGCTGGGTCGCCGGCGTCGAGGCCGCCCAGCTCGACCAGGAGCCGGTACGCCGGCTGATCCGCGACTACTGCTACGACTACGTCACCCTGCCCTGCCCCGAGGCCGTGCTCAACACCGTCGTCGGCCACGCCCACGGCATGGCCACCCTGGCCTGCGAACGCGGCGAGACCACCAGCGAAGCCGGTTTCGACGGCATGATCGGCGAGAGCGCGACGATGCGCGCACTCTGCCGCACCCTGCGCAAGGCGGCGCTGACCGAGGCGCCGGTGTTCATCGCCGGCGAGACCGGTACCGGCAAGGAACTGGCCGCGACCGCGGTGCACCGGCATTCGCGCCGGCACGCGCATCCGTTCGTGGCGATCAACTGCGGCGCGATCCCGCACAGCCTGGTGCAATCGGAGCTGTTCGGTTACGAACGCGGCGCGTTCACCGGCGCCCAGCACCGCAAGCTGGGCCGGATCGAGATGGCCAACGGCGGCACCCTGTTCCTGGACGAGATCGGCGACCTGCCGCTGGAAAGCCAGGCTTCGCTGCTGCGCTTCCTGCAGCAGGGCAGCATCGAACGCCTGGGCGGCCACGAGCAGATCCCGATCGATGTGCGCATCATCTCGGCCACCCACCACGACCTCGACGCCGCGGTCGCCGACGGCCGCTTCCGCGCCGACCTCTACCACCGCCTGTGCGTGCTGCGCCTGCAACAGCCGCCGCTGCGCGACCGCGGCAGCGATATCGACCGCCTGGCCGAGCACGCGCTGCAGCGCTATTCGCAGGAAAGCCAGCGCAGCCTCAAGGGCTTCTCGCCCTGCGCGCGCCACGCCCTGCACAGCCACCCTTGGCCCGGCAACGTGCGCGAGCTGATCAACCGCGTGCGCCAGGCCGTGGTCATGGCCGAGGGCCGCCTGATCACCGCCGCCGACCTGCACATCGACAGCGCCGACAGCGCCCCGCCGCCGACCCTGGACGAGATCCGCGACGCCGCCACCAAGGACGCGATCGAACGCGCCCTGCAGCGCAATCGCGGCCGCCTGATCGACGCCGCCCGCGAGCTCGCGGTGTCGCGCGTCACGCTGTACCGGCTGATGCAGCGGCATGGATTGCGTAGCGGCGACGATCCGGGGGCGCCGGACAGGATCAGTGCGGCTTAGGCCTGCCGCTGGCAGCCGTAGGCGCCGTCCGTCCTGAGTTCGTCGAATCTCGAAGGGCGGACTCCGCCGGCGCACGGGGACGCGGCCCATCGGCGCGAGCTTCGCGACACATATCTAAAATATTGATTTATCTATTGTTTTTATCGATAGCCGGGAAGGCAGCAAGACGCGCCCCGCCCGGCCGAGCCTGCGTTTTTGCAAGGCCGTTTGCGCGTGCGAGGATGTCTGCTTTCCCGAAGCTTTGCGTAGAGCCGCGCATGACCGACGCCCCATCGCTGGACGACAGCAACGATTTCATCGAGGTCTACCCGCAGGCGCTGGACCGCGCCGCCTGCGCCGCCTTGTTGCAGCGTTTCGATGCCAGCGGCGATGTCGCGCCCGGCCGTGTCGGCGGCGGCGTGATGCCTGAGCTCAAGGACAGCCGCGACCTGACCATCTCCGGACGCGAGGAATGGCGCGACGCCGAGGCGGCCTTGAACAACGCCGTGTTCGCCGGCCTGCTGCACTACCTGCGCCGCTATCCGCACACCCTGATCGCCCCGCTGATGCTGGAAGTGGCCGGCACCGACGGCCAGGGCCGTCACCGCCTCACCGGCGAGCGCCTGGGTGCGATGGACGACGCGGCCCTGGCCCCGGTGGTGCAGGCCGTGCTGCGTCCCGGCGCGATCAATCTGCAGCGCTACACCGCCGACCGCGGCGGTTATCCCTATTGGCATTGCGAGTTGTTCCCTCGCGACGCCAACGCCGAAACCCTGCACCGCCACTTGCTGTGGACGATCTACCTCAACGACGGCTTCGAACAAGGCGAGACCGAGTTCCTCTATCAGCGGCGCAAGGTCGCCCCGCGCACCGGCGACCTGCTGATCGCGCCGGCCGCCTTCACCCACACTCATCGCGGCAACCGGCCCAAGGGCGGGGACAAATACATCGCGACGAGCTGGATCCTGTTCCAGCGGGCGGAGCGTTTGTACGGGGGCGGGTGAAAGCCGGCATTGGTTTGAATGTGGATGGCCGTGATGATCGACGCCGAAGAAATGCTCCTGAAGGCGGCCGCAGAGGGAGACGAAGCCGCGGCACGTCGCGCCCTTGGCGACGGTGCGGCCGTCGATGCGACCAACGACGTGGGATCGACGCCGCTGATCTACGCGGCCACGAACGGCCACGCCTCGCTGGTCAGGATGTTCGTCGCCGCCGGCGCCAGCATCGAGCACCGCGCGCACTACGGATTATCGGCGCTGCATCAAGCCGTCGCCTGGCAGCATCCACAGATCGTGGAGATTCTTCTCGATGCCGGCGCGGCCGTCGACGGCGTGAGCGATGTGGGCATCACGCCGCTGATGATTGCGGCGGCAAGGGGAAACCTGGCGCTGGTCCGCTCGCTTCTGGATCGCGGCGCAACGGTCAACCACCGCGACGTCGACGGCTTCAACGCCTGGGCCTGCGCGGTCGAGAAAGGACACGACGAGATCGCGGCGCTACTTGTCGACAACGGAGCGGAGCCGTTTATTCTTGAGCAGGATTGACGTGTCTCCCTGGAAATCCGGAAAACGTCCATTTCAACTCAAGCAGCAGGCACGCGAGCCCATGTCCGAGATCACTTTCAGCAAGGAAGAAAAGACCCTCATCGTGCGGAAGCTGCAGCTGTATTTCTCCGAGGAGTTGAAGCAGCAGATCGGGCAGTTCGACGCGGAGTTCCTGCTCGACTTCCTTTCCAAGGAGTTGGGGGCGTACTACTACAATCGCGGCCTGTACGACGCGCAGGCGGTGTTGAACGCCAAGCTCGAGGATGTGCAGGACGCGATCTATCAGCTCGAACAGCGCACGGACTTCAGAAGGTAAGCGCGTGCGCAGGTCGGTGGGCATGTCCGTGTTCCTGGGCTGGGGCGCGATCTTTCTCTCCGCGGTTTAGCGGGATCGTACTGGGACGGCTATATGATCTCCCGGGATTCTGTGGCCACGTCGACGCCGGTAGCCGGAGCTATGGCGAGCGTACAGTCGGTTGGCCGGGTTTGGGCCGCTTGCTCCGAACGCGGGGCGAGGTTTGCTGGAAATCGTGCGGGCTTGCCGGCTCGGGCCCGCTCGCATTCGCGTCGCAACCAACCTTCCACCACTCGGTGAGGCCCCATGAGACACAGCGAACGACATCGAACACATCGAACGGGCTGGCTGCGCGCCGCGGTGCTCGGGGCAAACGACGGAATCGTGTCCACGGCCAGCCTGGTGCTGGGCGTTGCGGCCGCTGGGGCCGATACCCGCGCCATACTCGTCGCTGGCGTCGCCGGCCTGGTCGCCGGCGCCATGTCCATGGCCGCCGGCGAGTACGTGTCGGTAAGCTCGCAAGCCGACACCGAACGCGCGGACCTTGCTCGCGAGCGCAAGGAGCTGGACGACAACCCCGAGCAGGAACACGAGGAATTGGTGTCGATCTACGTCCAACGCGGACTGGATCGGTCGCTGGCTTCCAGCGTCGCCTCGCAGCTGATGAGACACGATGCCCTGGGTGCGCATGGTAGAGACGAACTGGGCATATCCAATACCTTGGCGGCCAAACCGGTCCAAGCGGCCTTCGCTTCGGCCGGAACGTTTGCCGCGGGCGCGGCACTGCCCTTGTTGACCGTCCTGATTCTGCCGAAATCCTCGCTCATGTGGGGCCTGGCCGGCAGCTCGCTGTGCTTCCTCGCGTTGCTGGGACTGCTGGCCGCGCGCACCGGCGGCGCGCCCGCGCCCGCCTCTGTACTGCGCGTTTCTTTCTGGGGCATGCTGGCAATGGGTTTGACCTCAGCCGTGGGCGCCCTGTTCGGAGTCTCGGCGTGAGTGCGGGCCGCCAAGACGCGAGTGCGGCATAGCTCCACCAGCAAGGAGTCGGCGTAGATGCGTTGGCGCAGCATGACGAAACTGGTTCTCGTCGCGATCTTCTTTGCAGTCACCTTCTTCATGTTGGCCGACGTCATCGGCTACCGCTCAGCCTGGCTGGGCCTGTTGCTGATGTTCTATTTCATGGGACTGGCCAAATTCGCCGAACCGCTGTTCGTTCTGCGTATGCCCGGCGCCCTGCGCGCCGTTGCGCGCGATTTGCCCGACAGCCCCTGCTATCGCCGGCTGGGCGTTCGCGTTTTCGGCCGTCTTCTGCGCGATACGCCGCTTCGGTATTTGAACAACACGGTATATCGCGCGGCCGGCCGGCGCAGCCTGGCGGCGCTGCAGCGTCAGGCGGAGTCCGCCGAGGCGACCCATTTCTGGGCGGCGGTGCTGTTCACTCCGTACATCGTCTACGTCGCGGCCCGCGGATTCGTACTGGAGGCGGCGGTGTTCGTGCTGGTGCAGATCGCGTTCAATGTCTACCCGGTGCTGCATCTGCGGGGAGTTCGCGCACGTCTGGCCGGGCTGGTTCGCCGCGGCGCCGGCAACTAGGCCAGGAGTTCGCGAGCCTCTGTCCTGCGCACGCACCGCCGATTGTCGCATAGCCTGATGATGTCCTGGATTCTATAAGGGGAAGTCGCCAATGTCCGAGCTATCGGATCGCATCGCCGCGAGCTTCGCGGCCCAGGGCCTCATGGCCACCCTGGGCGCGCAGCTGGTCCTGGTTGCGCCGGGCGAGGTACAGATCGCACTGCGGCCGCGCCCGGAACTGTCCCAACAGCACGGCTATATCCATGCGGGCGCCCTGACCAGCGTGCTCGATAGCGCTTGCGGCTACGCCGCCCTGAGCGTCGCGCCGCTGGGGCTGGACGTGCTTACCGTCGAGTTCAAGATCAACTTCGTCCGTCCCGCCGTCGCGGACCGGTTCGTGGCGATCGGCAGGGTTGTCAAGGCGGGTAAAACCCTTACCGTTTGCCAAGGAGAGGTGATCGGTGAGCGCGGTTCGGAGCGGGACGCTATCGCGGTCATGCAGGCTACGATCATCAATGTCCCGGGGCGGACTTAGACGTACCTCGATCCCCTCTCGCGCGTTCAAGCTAACAGGCCTAGGCTTTCACGATGCAGTTCATGGTTCGACCCGCCCATGCCTCCGACGCCGATGAGATCAGCGGCCTGATCACCGGCTGGGCGCACCACTACCTGGAAGATCCGGCGCCACCGGAAGCCGGACCGTTTCTGGCCACGCTGACGCCGTCGGCCACGGCCGAGCGCATCGAATCGCCGAGCTTTCGCTATTACGTGGCGGAGGGCACGACCGGCCTGTGCGGGGTCATCGCGTTACGCGAGCGATCGCCCCTCTACCATTTGTTCGTGCGCTCGGATTCTCACGGGCAAGGCATCGCTCGCGCGCTTTGGGAGCAGGCCAGGTCCGATTCCGGCAGCCAGACGTTCGTCGTGAACTCCTCGCTGCCCGCGATTCCCGTGTACGAGCGTTTCGGTTTCGTCGCCAAAGCGGAACCGCAAACGAAGAATGGATTGGTGTACGTGCCTATGGAGTGTGCGCATGGCGTTTAGCGATATCGTCGATCCGCGGCCGGTACCGGCCGGATCGACGCGGTCCGTCGGCCGGGCAACGTCGGCATGACGTCCGGCCCCCTGGAGGCGAAAGCGCTCGATTCGCTGGAGCCGCAGATCGGCTTCCTGATCTACGACGACTTTTACTACGGCCCCGATCGCCATCCGGAGGTGTCGGAGCGGAGTATGGTGCTGAAGCTGGATCCGCCGGCGATACCGCGCGAGTTCCCGTCGGTGGCGCGCAGCTTCGAAGTCTTGGGCCACGAGCAGGCCTTGGCCGACTACTACTGGCGGATCGTGGCGGCGGCCCGGAGCCGCGGCAAGGACTTCAACCAGATCCGCAGTTACTTTTGGATGCGGCTTTGGCTGTCGCAGCCGAAGGACGGCCTCAGCATCTCCTTCCCCTGGTACGACTCTCTATCCGAGATGCGGCGTTTCTCCGACGCCATCGCATCGCAGAGCGTCGGCGACCTTTACTGGGATGCGGACCAAGGCTGGGGCCTGGACGTCAAGGGCACGCACGATCGCCTGGCGATACACGAGCACGATCCGGACGACGGCGGCGAGGGGCTGCTGGTATCCGTCCCGCGCGCCGAGTTCCAGCGGCGGATGAGCGCCGTCATGCAGGACGCCGAAGCGATCGTGGCGCGCTTGGCGCACGAGTTGGGCGTGGATGTCTGGACCGCTTATGTGCGCGACGAGCCGCGTTTCACGCGCCGCGGCTCCTGATCGGGAATGCAGTTGGCGCTGGCGGATCGTCGACCGAGGCCGTTTAGCGGGCCAGAGAGCCTGTGGCGCCGATTACGGTGCCGAGGTAGCGCAGACTTCGCGACTGCAAGGCTGATCGTTCACGGCCGGACAGGCTCGCCACGAGCGCTATGGAGTACGGCGCTGCGTCCTTAAGGCGTGCGCGGGTGGTTCAGCACCAGCCAGTACAGACCGACCTGCTTGACCGCCCACACGAACTGTTCGAAATCCACCGGCTTCTGGATGTAGCTGTTCACGCCCAGGGCGTAGCTGGCTTCGACGTCGAAGGGTTCGGTGCTGGTGGTCAGCACGACCACCGGCAGGGTACGGGTGGCTTCGTTGGCGCGGATCGCCTGCAGGACTTCGCGGCCGTCGACCTTGGGCAGGTTGAGGTCCAGCAACACGATCGAGGGCAGGTCGGCGGGGGCGCGGTCGGCGTAGCGGCCGCGCGCGAACAGGTAGTCCAAGGCCTCGGCGCCGTCGCCGACCACCACCAGTTTGTTGGCGACCTTGGCCTCTTCGAACGCGAGCCGGGTCAGCTCGACGTCGTCGGGGTTGTCTTCGACCAGCAGGATGACCTTATGCATGCGTGGCTTCCTCGCCCACGGCTGCGGCGGGCAATTCGACGGTGAAAGTGCTGCCCACGTCGGGCTCGGATTGGGCGCGCAGCTGGCCGTGGTGGCGGTCGACGATGCGCTTGGCGATCGCCAGCCCCAGGCCGTGGCCGCCGCCCTGATCCGGTCCGTGCAGGCGCTGGAAGGGTTCGAACAGTTTGTGAGCGTATCGCATGTCGAAACCGGCGCCGTAGTCGCGGATCGCGACGCGCAGGCGGCCGTCGGCGCGTTCGCCGGTGATCTCGATGCGGATCGGGTCGCGATCGCGCGAGAATTTCCAGGCGTTGCCCATCAGCTGGGTCAGCAGCAGTTTGAGCAGGCGTTCGTCGCCTTCGACGAACAAGCCGGGCTGCACGCGGATGTCGGCGCGGCGATGCGGATCGGCGTCCAGCAATTCGGCGCTGACCCAGTCGGCGAGCAGGCTCAGGTCCACGCGCGTCGGCCGCATCGCGGTGCGGGTGACGTGGGAAAGATCGTTGAGCGCGGCCAGCAAGGCGGTCATGCGGCCGGCGGCGGCGCGGATGCGGTCCAGATAGTCGCGATCGGTCTCGTCCAGGCGCTCGGCGGCGCGGTCGGCGAGCAGGCCGGAAAAGCTTTCGATCGATCGCAACGGCGCGCGCAGGTCGTGGGCGACCGCGTCGGCGAACAGTTGCAGATGACGATTGGAGGCGTCCAGCGCGTTCGCGAACTCGTCGACGTCGGTGCGCGCCTGGGCTTCGGCCGCGAGCTGCGCGCCGATGTCGCGGATCTGCACCAGCAGGCAACTCGGCGCGCCCTCGGCGTTGCGCACCAGGGCCACGTTGGCGTGGGTCCAGATCGCCGTGCCGTCGCTGCGCAGGTAGCGCTTGCGCATGTCCAGGGCCGGAATGCCGCCGTCGCTCAGGCCTGCGAGGAAGCTGCGCGAAAGCGCGACATCGTCGGGATGGGTGAACTCGGCGGTGGGGCGGCCGATCATGTCGGCGGCGGAGTAACCCAGCAGACGCTCGAACACCGGATTGACCTCGACCCAGCGACCTTGCAGATCGACGATGGCCATGCCGATGCCGGAGGCCTGCATCGCCATGCGGAAACGGTCCTCGCCCGTTTCGTGAGCGGCGGCTTCGGTCATTCGGTACGGGCTCGGGGTTCCTCTGGCGGGCAAGTGTACCGGCTGCGACCGTGATGGCGCGGTGCAGGGTGGGCCCAGCGGCTGAACCGTCCGCTACCGTCGTGGCGCATGCCGCGACCGTTCCGGCGCGGGTCGGGGGCGGCGGTCCGCGACCTTCCGTCCGCAGCCGGCCGGAGGCCGGCCGGGGCCGTCGGAACTGTCGCCCTGCGGCGAAGCCGGGCGCGGCGGGTGTCAGCGCAGCGGCGCCAGGTGCGCGCCCCTACTTCACGTATCGCGACAGCAAGCGGATGTAGGCGGTCTGGTAGCCGTTGGAGTTCTCGGTGACCGACCACGAATTCAGCGGCCAACTGTCGTTGAAGTCCTTGTACGCCTTCTGCCCCGGTTGGCCATACGGCGGCGAGGGTCGGGCCGAACCGCATCGGGCCGATATGCCGGGGCAGCGGCCGTCCCAGTCGTACTGCGTGTTGTTGGCGCCGCCTACCAGGAAGCCGGGCGCGGGGCCGTACTGCGAGTCCCGCACACTGTCCCACGGGCTGCCGTCGGCGAACCACGAGTGGTAGAACTGATCCACCGAGTTCTCCGCGCCGTAGGCCCCCATGTTCGACAGGTAGGCCTTGCCCAGCGGATTGACGCCATGCAGGTAGTGCAGATACGCCGCGCCCGCGTCCGCGATCTCCGCGGCATTGTGCTGGCCCATGCCGTACAGCCCTTGGTCGGCGAACATGCCGCCCGCGAGCGCCTTGATGCCGTTGCTGCCCCATACGTAGCTATCGAGATAGGCACGATAGGGATCGCGCTGCGCCGCGATGGCGCCCCAGCCGCCATAGTCGGGGCGATCCCACAGCTCGGTATAGCGAGTGCGGATGTTCTGCGCGACGCTGGCGGTCGCGCCCGGCAGCGATGCGTAGTAAAGCAGCGGACGGTTCACCCCGGAGCCGTAGGGCGACAACCACCAGGACGAGAACATCTGCATTTCGGTGTAGTGGCTGTCGACGTAGCTGCGATAGGCGGCATCGCCGGTCAACGCATACAGATAGATCGCCGCCACCAGGCGCAACTGGGCACGGCCGTTGTCGTCGGTTTCCTGTTGACCGGCGCCCAGGCCCTGAGTGCCGCGGGACGCGTCGTTGTTGTAGAAGAGCACGTTGGGATTGGCGCTGGCCCAGTTCCAGGCCCGCACCGCGCGCAGCCTCAGGTCGGCGGCGTAGGCGTCGTAGGCCGGCTTGTCCAGTGAGGCGTAGACCCGGGCGCCATGGGCGTAGGCCGCCGCCGCGGCCAACGTCGCCGAGGTGCTCGCATCGCCGTACAGGCTCTGCCCGGTGGCCGCGGAAGGCCGGCCACCGCCGTCGGCCGAAGCGAGCCCGACGATGGACAGCACGGAACCGTCGCTGTTCTGCATCCGCACCAGCCAGTCCATGCCCCATTTCACTTCGTCCAGGACATCGGGTATGCCGTTGCCGGATTCGGGCAGGTTGAAATCGTCGGTCCACACCGCTTGGTTCTCGGCATAGGCATGCAGCAGGTCGACGACATAGTTTGCTCCCCAACTGGTGTACTTGTTGAAGTCGCCGGCGTCGTACCAACCGCCATGCAGGTCGCGCTGCGTCGATGCATCGCCGGTCGCGTTGTAGCGGCGCGCCTGCGTGTCCTGCAGCGGGCCCATGTGGCTCGCGCCGTCGGCCCACCTGGCACCCGCGTACTGCGCAAGCTTGGCGTGACCGGCGCGTTGGTAGAAGAAGCTGCGCACCGCCTGCACCAGCACGGGCCGGTATACGTTGGCGCCGACCTCGAACCTGGCCGATCGGATGTTGCGCGCCGGGTCCACCACCTCGTAGGTCCCCGGTGCGGTGACGGCGCTGAAGTCGAAATGCCAGGCGCGATCGCCGGACGAGGTGTCGACATCGCCGTTCTTCCAGGGCGTGGGCGAACCGCTGAACACCACGGTTTTCGTCGCCGCATCGACCACCTGCAACATCGCGCCCGGCACGTACTGGTCCGCGCTGTCGAAGCCGTCCGATGGATCGCGCAGCACCGCCACCTTCTTCAGGCTGGGCAAGTAGCCGAACTGATCGACCACGATGAACGGGCCGTTGCCCACGAGCTCGCTCAGAAGCGGCGGGAGTCGGCCTCCCGTTGCCCGCTGCGACGAAGCAGCGGATATCGCAGCGGTATTCGCGCCCGCCCCGGCGACGGTTACGGCTCCGGTTGCGGTTGCGGTTGCGGCTGACGCTCCAGCTCTGGCACCGGGTTTGCGCGCGGCCGCGGCCGGTGACGAGGTACCGCCGCCTCCGCAGGCCGGCAGGCCGGCCACCATGCCGAGCAGAACCGACAGGACCACCCCGCCCCGCAGATATCGTTGTGTCATTGCTTTACTCCACTTGCCGTCAGTCGCGACGGCTTTTACGGGTCGGGTTTCGGACCGGCGAACTAGGCTGAGACAGGTCGGTGCTGGCTCGATAACGCTCATCGATCGACGACTGCGGGCCCGAAGCGGACCCGTCGCATCGTCGCGGAATGCCGACAGGCGCTACCAACTGTGCCGCAGCCCTGCCTGGACGGCCCAATGCCGCCTCGTTTCGACGCCTGTGGCGCCGGATGCCTCCAGGAACAGTGAGCTGCGCTGGTTGCCGAAGTCGACATCGCCGCCCAGCATGAACTCGCCGCTCATGCCTTTGCGGTCGGACGTGTCGGGGGCGATGCTGCCGCCATCCTTGGACGCGGCGATGTCGAGGTTGCCGCCCAGGTAACGCAATGCCGATGCGCGGACGTATACGTTCCCCGCCGACCGCGCGCCCTGCAGCGTCCTGCCGAAGGCGACGCCGGCGCGCGCGTACGAGGTATCGAGCTTGTCCTGGCCGATCCGCACGCCATTGCCGGTGGTGTGATCGCGGCGGCCGACGGCGCCCAGCGAGAGGCCAAGTAGGGGCTCGACGTAGTAGGACCTGGCCAGCTTGAAGGTATGGCCGCCTTCGGCGTACAGCTGGCCGGCTTGGATCCGGTATTTGCCGACGATGTCGCGGCCTTCGGAATCGCGCCCGGCGTACCGGTTTTCCAGCGACGACACGCTGGCTCCGAACAGCAGATAGCGGCCGTTGTCGGCGTTCCAGCGGCCATGAAGCCCCAGCGTGGTTGCGCTCAGCTCGCCCTGGCCTTGCATGTAGTCGGCGTTCGATCGGGTCCGTCCCACGCTCGCGCCGATGGCGCCGGTGCCGGCATCCAGCGCGAAACCGCGGTCCGCGCCGATGGTCAGGCCGCGGTAGGTCTGGCGGTAACGACGCGAATACGGGGTCTTCGCGGTGATTTCGCCGGCGTCGGCCTCAGCCCAGACCTGGTAGTCGTCCGTGTCGGCGCCGCGCGGTCGGCCCCGCCGCTGCTGCAGCGCGCCTTGCTCGCCGGCCTGCCACAGATCGACCAGGCTGTCGGCGGCATCGGCCGCTGTCAGCACCGTCTGCGATGGCAGTATCCCGATGCCGTTTCCGGTGCCGCTGCCCGTGCCGCCTCCCACGTTGCCCCCCGTGTTGCCCCCGCTACCGCCTCCCGGACCGCCCCCGGAGCCGCCGCCGGAACCGCCGCCGGAACCGCCACCGGTCCCCAAGATGTCGATACCGGTCAGCACGATCTTCTTCCCGTCGGCGGTCAATGCGACCTGCGGCCGGTAGGTGAACTGCACCAGATCGTTTTCGTAGGTCCCGCTCCAGCGGCCGTCCAAACCGGCCACCGCCGAGAACGCGGCGCTGCCGCCCGCCGCGGCGCTGGCGTCGACGATGGCGATCGGCGTGGCCGAGGCGATCGACCGGCCGGTGCGAATGGTCGCGGCGTTGACCCAGGAGGTGTCGTCCAGCACCGGGTCGTACACGATGCCCACGCGCTGCGTGCCGCGCGCGGAGAAGTTCTTGATGCCGCTACCGAACGCGATCTGATCGGCGGTGACGGCGCCGGACTTGCCGGTGATGTCGCTGAGCAACATGAACCTGGCGCCGTCGGCCAGGGCGACGCTGGCGCCGGTGCCGGTGTTGCTGCTGTCGACGACCAGCCGGCGGTAGGCATGCGCCGGTACCGCGCCGGGTGCGAAGCGGCCCCAGGCTCCCGCCATGTCGATCGCGCCGTCGCCGCCGATGCTCAGCGACCCCACGCCGAAATCGTTGCTCAGCGTGCCGGTGCCCTGCGGAATCCATGCCGCGCCGTTGGCGAACGCCAGCTCGGCCTTGCCCACCGTGAAGCCGGCATCGGTCTGCCGGCCTTTGACCAGCCCGCGCAGCCAGGAGTCGGAGGTGTCGAAATTGACATCGACCGAGCCGATGTGGCCGTTGACGACGTCGGTCGCGGTCGCGATGTCGCCGTCGAGCTGCACGCGCTGGCCGCCGGCCTGGTTGACGGCGACGCTGGCGTCCTGGCTGTCGAGCGGCACGCTCCAGATCGAATACGCGGTGCCGGTGCCGAACGGGCTGGTCGACACGGTCAGCCCCCCGGCAAGGTTGACGGTGCCGAAGTTGCGGATGCCGTATACGTCGCGGTCGCAGTTCGGGACGTCGGGCGGGTTGCAAGCGGCGGCGACGGTGAACGACACCGGCGCGGTGGGCGAGGTGAACTCGATGAAGCCGGTGCTGACCAGGCCGTAGGTTTCCGCCTCCGAGGCGACATCGACGTTCACTGCGCCCTCGAAGCGCATGCGCGCACCGGGCGAGCGGTCGTTGCTGAGGCCGGAGGGATTGCCGAACGGTGCGTAGCCGTTTTCCGGCCCTTCGCTGCGTACGCGCACGTCCACGTCGCCGTGCCAGATCATCCACGCATTGCGATGGGTATTGGCGATGCCATGCGTGGAGCGTGTGCCCGTCACGCTGACGGTGGCGTCGCCGAAGACCTCCATGTCGCCCTGGTTGCGCACGCCGAATGCGGTCGAACCCATGGCGACCGTGGTCAGCGACAGGTCGCCATTGACCGTCAGCCGGCTGTTGGTGTTGTCGTTGTAGATGGCATGGGCGTTGTCGCTGGGCCAGATCGACAACGCCGAGATGCGGGTGTCGCCGTTGAATGTGATGGTGCTGCCATCGGAGTTGTAGACCGCATCGAGCGTGCCGCGGCTTTCGGCGAGGATCGTGGTCGGGCCGTTGAATACGATGGTGCTGCGCCCGGAGGCCCAGACCGCGCGCGCGAAGCCCTGCGTGCGGGCATGGAAGTCGGTGGCGCCGTTGAACACCGTGGTGCTGCCGCCGCGCCCGATCACCGCGTACGCGCCGTTGCCCAGGCCGGCGCCGAAATCCGCGTCGCGGGCGTTGGCGGAGATCCTGGTGTTGCCGTTGACGGTGAGCGTGTTGCCGTCGTTGAGGATGCCGATCGCCATCCCCCGGTTGCTGCTTTGCGGGCGGACCGCCGACAGGTTGAGCCAGCCGCCGCCGACCACGTCCAGGACGACCGGCGGGTTGCCGCGGGTGACGGATACGGCGAGCACGTCGCGGTCGACGCCCTCCAGCGCCACGTTGTCGCCGCCGGCGAAGCGGTAGTGCAGGCTGCCGTTCTGGTCCGCGAGGTCGTAGCCGGGATCGTAATCGCCGCTGCCGCCGGGACGGTCGTTGTCGGCGACGCCGGTGAGCGTGTCCTTGTAATCGGTCGCCTGCACCACGGCGGGTCGCGCCATCGCCCCCGCCACCAGGGCGGTGACGACGGAAAAATACAGCGTCTTGCGGCGGCGCTGCACGAGATCGCGCTCGACGTCCTGGCGCGCATTGTCGACGATCGATTGCCGCCACAGCGGCGGCAGCTTCGAAAAATCTTCCTTGCCGCCTGCGGCGGAGCGCGAACTGGACATGGATTTCCCTGGATTGCGTTCAAAAAGGCGGCACGAGTAGCCAGCCGATGACAGGAGCATGCCGGGCATGTTCAAGCGCGCGCTGTCCTCCCGGCTTGCGCTGGGACGGCGGCCAAGTCAGCCCCCTACTCGACGTTGCGGCCCACAGCTTGGCCTCGATCGCAACGACGGCGCATGCATCGCAGACGCAAGATTCATGCAACGCGCATGGGCATTTGCCGAATGTCGGAACGGCGGCACGCTTGTACCTGGACCGGGGTCACGGTGCGCGGGATGGCCCCGCCGCCTGCGGCGCCGGCCTGCTGCTGCAGGCACGCCACCGGCTTACCGTGGAATCGTCGATTCGCAAGACGCCGGTTCGACCGGTTCCTACGGCAACCGGCGCTCTCCAGCCAGCCGCCTCGCCCGCTGCTCCGCCGCCCGCGCGGCCTCGCGATCGCCCAGCGCCTGATGCAGGCGCGCCTGCACCCAGGCGGCGCGCATGTCCTGATCGGCCCAGGCACCGATACGGCCGCCGATCACGCCGGCCTGGTCGAGACGGCCCGCTTCGATCAACGCCGGCGCATAGGAGGAGCCGACCGCGACCAGCCATTCCGGCACGCCCAGGCGTTCGGCGCTGGCCATCGCCTCGGCATAACGGCGCAGGGCCGGTTCGAGCCGGCCATCGCCCAGGTCCTGCTCGGCTTCCATCAGCAGCGCGCCGGTGCGCAACCAATCGTCCGGCGCCGCATCGGCCCAGGCACGCAGGCGCTGGACCTCGCGCCGGGCGGCATCGAGCCGGCCCAGGCTGCGCAAGCCGCGGATCAGCACCATCTGGTTGCCCAGATATTCGCGGCGGTCGCTTTCCTCGAGTACCGGTTCGGCCACCTGTTGCGCCCGCCGTACCGCTTCCTCTGCCTGCCCTCGCTGCAGCGCGATCCGCGCCAGCAAGGCCTGCGCCTCGGCGCGCAAGGCCACCTCCTCGGTCGCGTCGGTTTCGGCAAGGATCGACTCGGCCAGGGTCGCGGCCTCCTGCAAGCGGCCGTTCTGCGCCAGCACCCAGGCACGGCAGATGCTGCGCCCCCAGTCGCGGGCGAATTGCGGCGACCAGAAGCGGTCGGTGGTCGCCAGCGCTTGCTCGAATTCGAGCAGATTCTCCTGGATCTCGGCGGTCGCGATCAGGGTGATGGCCAGATCGCTCTCGGCACCGACTGCCTCGAAACGGTCGGCGGCGCGCTGCAACAGCGCCAGCGCGGCTCCCGATTGGCCGCGTCGACCGGCCACCACGCCCAGGCGCTGGTCGGTACGGGCGATCTCGCGGATGTCGCCGCTGCGGACGAAAGCCAATCGCGCCAGGCCCAGATCCGCCACCGCCTCGTCCAGACGCGACAGCGTCAACCGTACCCAGCCGCGCAACGAATGGACATGGCCGAGCACGCCCGGCGCGTTCTGGCCTCGCAACAGCGTCAGCGCCTGCGTCAGGATGCGCTCGGCCTGATCGTATTCGGCGCGGTTGGCATGCAACCAGGCCACCGACGTCAGTACGCGCGCCCGGAGCACCGGATTCTTCTCGGCCGGAAGCTGCTCCAGCAGCAGGTTCAACCGTTGCTCGCACGCTTCGCGTTCGCCGCGATCGCAGTCGACCCTGGCGGCGACCAGCGCGACTTCGGCTTGCTGCAGCCATTGCGGCGGAGCGCGCTGCAGCAGTTCCAGCGCCTGCGGCAAGCGCCCCGCCAGCCGCGCGGCGGCGACCTGTTGCAGCAGTTTTTCCGGATCCGCCGGCGAGCGGCTGGCGTCTATCGGTGGCGCATGTCCCAGCGCGACCAGCAGATCGTCCGTGGCCCGGCGTGCCGCGACCAGAACATCGTTGGCGCGGGCCTCGGTGCGCAAAACGCGCCCCTCGTTCGGATACGCCGCCAAGCTCACCCGCCAGGCGCCGTCGATGTGTTCGACCTGCGGTTGCACACGCAAGGAAATGCCGAGCCGTGGATCGGCTGCGACGCCGGGCTCGCCGGGCTTCCATTTTGTCGATAAGGCCAACGCCGTCTCGCTGGGCACCGTCGCCAGCGCGCCGAGCCGCAGCCGGTTCGCCACCAGATCCATCAGCCCCAGACGCAACCAGGCCCAGTCCTCGGACGCATTGATTTCGGCCGGCATCACCCATGCCGTGTACGGTTCCGTCGGCGCGGCCGGGGTCGGAATCGGCGGTGATCGGCTTGCGAACAGGACGATAAGGGACACGGCCACCAGCAGCGCCGCCACCGACCCGAGCCAGCGCGGCCGCAACAATGAGGGTTGCCGTCGGGATGTCCGCGACGGGGCGTCGGCTGGTCCCGGGTGCGGTACTGGCATCGCGTCCGATATCGGTTCTTTCGCAGCGGCGACGGCCGCAGCGATTTCCGTTTCCTCGATCGCGACATCGGCGACCCAACGAAAACCCAGCCGAGGTACCGTGCGGATGCTGTGCTGGTCGTTGCCGTTATCGCCCAGCGCCTGGCGTAAACGCACGACGGTATGCGCGAGCGTGGATTCGCTGACGTCGGTGCGCCCCCACACCGCGGAGATCAGCTCGTCGCGGCCGACCGGACGGTCGCGGTGCTCGATCAGATAGGCGAGGCAGTCGAGGGCGACCAAGGGCAATGCCACCGGCTGGCCGTCCCGGAGCAGTTCGTGTGCGTGCGTATTCAGCTCGAAACTGCCAAACCGATAGCTTCTTTTCCTTGTGGACATGGGCGGCCTGTGCTGCTTCCGGATAACTGCACGTCGGAACGCACGCACGACGCGGGACGAGTCTATCGCATGGTTCGCGACCAGTGCCGTTGCTCATCTGACGGAACTCGACGTACCGGCGCTTGCCGTTTTTATTGCGAATCCGGAATTTACGGCCGCTCCAGGCAAAGCGGACAGCCGTCGAACGTCCGTCGCCAACTTTCACCGTGGGCCGAGCGGATCCAAGATCGACCGTCTTGCGGGCGACGCCACACATGGATGCAGCTCATCACGGTCTTCAGGCTGCCGTGGCCAAGCGGCAATGGAATGCTGCGAATGCCGTTGCCGCCGCCAGGTGGCTTGCGAATCAGTGCCGCGGCGTATGGATCAAAGCAGCCTGGTGACATCTAGGCGCTAAGCCGGTCCGCACGTCCTTGCCGGGTATTCCGTTGCGCGCGAGGACGGCCTGGACCGCGGCTCAGAACAATTCCCCCTGCGGCGAGGGCGGGCGCGGCGGCAGGAACTGGCGAGTGTCCAACGCGGGCAGGCGGCCGTAGCCGCAGCGGCGCCAGGCCTTGGCGAAACGCTGCTCGATCAGCTGGGCGAAGGGGCCGGTGCCGCGCATGCGCGTGCCGTAGGCGCTGTCGTAGTCCTTGCCGCCGCTCATCTGCTGGACCAGGCTCATCACGTGTTCGGCGCGCTCTGGATAGTGCAGGGCCAGCCATTCGCGCCAGATCGTCTTGAGCTCGTGCGGCAACCGCAGCACCACGTAGCCGGCCGCGCGCGCGCCGGCATCGAAGGCCGCGGCCAGGATGTGCTCGAGCTCGGCGTCGTTGATCATCGGGATCATCGGCGCCGCCATCACCCCGACCGGCACGCCGGCGTCGGCGAGTTCGCGCATCGCGCGCAGGCGCGCATGCGGCGCCGACGCGCGCGGCTCCATCTTCGCCGACAGGTGATTGTCCAGGGTGGTGACCGAGAAGTACACGGTGACCAGGCCGCGTTGCGCCATCGGCGCGATCAGGTCGAGGTCGCGGACCACGCCGGCGTTCTTGGTGATCAGGCTGAAGGGATGCGCGCATTCGCTGAGCACTTCGATCAGCGAGCGGGTGATCTTGTAACGGCGCTCGATCGGCTGGTAGGAATCGGTGTTGATGCCCAGCGCGATCGGCGCGCAGCGGTAGGAGGGCCGCGCGAGCTCGGCGCGCAGGCGCTCGGCGGCGTTGGTCTTGGCGTAGAGCTTGGTTTCGAAGTCCAGCCCCGGCGACAGGTCCAGATAAGCGTGCGAGGGCCGCGCGAAGCAGTACACGCAGCCGTGCTCGCAACCGCGGTAGGGATTGATCGACTGGCCGAAGGCGATGTCCGGGGATTCGTTGCGATTGACGACGCTGCGGGCGCGCTCCTCGGTGACCTGGGTGTCCGGGCGCGAGAGCTCGTCGGCCGGGTCGTGCAGGGAGCCCCAGCCGTCGTCCTCGCCCTGGGCGGTGGTGACCGCGTAACGGCCCGGCACGTAGGAAGCCGCGCCGCGGCCTTTGAGCGCGGCGGGCTGGATCGAAAGCTGGGAACGGCGGGTGTCGTTCATGGCCGCAGACTAGGCGGGGGGCGTCGCAGCGGGTGCGACGGCGGTGGCGGCTGACGACGAGCGGTGGTGGGCCGCGGGATCTGCGGGGGAAGCAAATTCTCCTCAATCTCCAGAGCAAATCCCCCTCAATCCCCCTTTTTCAAAGGGGGAGGTAGAAGCCAAAGGGAGAATGCTCCGCGCAGGGGTGGCGCTACTCGATCGCGAAGGTGACATCCACCGAGGCGGTCACGCTGATCTGGCCGACCGACAGGGTCGAGCCGTCCGCGCTTTCGCCGCCGCCGGTGCTCTGCGACACGTTCTGCGTCATCTGCCCTCGCCCGCCGCCCCAGGCCGCGCCGCTGCGCCACCAGCCGCCCGAATAGGACTCGGACACGCTCTGCACCGGGCCGCGGCGCGCGCCGAGCCCGGCGGTCAATGCGTCGGCTTTTTCCTTGGCCGCCTGCACCGCCAGCGCGCGCGCGGCGTCGCGGTGCTTGCGCAGCTGCGAGGTGCGGAACTCGATGCCGTGGATGTGCTGCACGCCGTTGTCGAGCAGGCCGGCCAGCACCGTCTCGAAGTCGGCGACGCGGGTCAGGCGAATGCCGATGCTCTTGCGCACCACATAAACCACCGGCACCACGCGCGAACGCTCCTGGGCGGCGCGGCTGCTGCTGTCGTCGTATTCGTACTGCGGTTCGATGCTGATGAAGTCGGTCTGCACGTCCTTGCCGGGTACGCCGTTGCGGGCAAGGAAGGCCAGGGCCGCGGCCACGCGTTCGTCGTTGAGGCGCTTGGCCGGGGCGAGCTCGACGTTGCGGGTCTCGACGCCGACGTTGAGCAGGATTTCGTCCGGCGCGACCTTGATCTCGGCGTTGCCGGATACTGCGACGTTGCGCACGGGAGCGGCGCTCCTCTCGGCCGCTTGCGCCGCGGCGGGCAGCAGCGGGCAGGCCAGCAGGATCGGCAACAACAGCGATGCGATTTTCATGGGCTGGAGTCCTGGGTCGAGGTTTGCGTCGATGGGGCGCGGCGATCGGCACCGCCTGCGGGACGCATCCAGTCCGCTGCGCGGCGATTGGGCCGTGGCGGGTGCGCGCATCATCCCAGGCGGTGCGTGTGCCGGTGCATCGTACCGCCTGCCTATAAGCGCACACTTTGCGCGGCCGGCGCCGCGGGCTAGCCTTGGCCTGCGGTGGACGCGCCCGCGCCGATCGCCCCCTGGAGTAGCACTGTGCCCGACTCGCTGTCCTCGCTTTGGAAGGCCTTGACCGGCATCCCCCATCTGGGCTTGTACCTGACCCTGGGCTGGGCCGCGTACCTGGTCGGGCTGGGCCTATGGATCGTACTGCAGAAGCGCGAACCGGCAGCGACGATCAGCTGGCTGGTGAGCCTGGCCGCCCTGCCCTACCTGGGCTTCTTCATCTACTACGTCTTCGGCCCGCAGCGCATCCATCGTCAGCGCCTGCGGCGGGTGCGCGCGCGCGCCGCGCTGCCGGCGACGATGCCGGGGCTGAGCGAATCGCCGGAGGCGGTCGAGCTGGCCAAACTGGGCCAGGCCACGACGGGCTTGCCGCCGACCACGGCCACCCAGGCGCGCCTGCTGATCGACGGTGGCGCCAAGTACGCCGCCTTGTTGGAGGCGGTGGGCCAGGCGCGCGAGCACATCCACCTGGAGTACTACATCTACCAGCCCGACGCCTGCGGCCTGGCCCTGCGCGACGCGCTGGTCGAGCGCGCGCGCGACGGCGTGCAGGTGCGCCTGCTGCTGGATGCGGTGGGGTCGGGTTCGACCTCCAGCCGCTTCCTGCAGCCGCTGGTGGACGCCGGCGGCGAGGTCGCCTGGTTCCATCCGATGAAGCTGCGCTGGTTCTGGAAGCGGCCCTGGTTGAACCTGCGCACCCATCGCAAGATCGTGGTGATCGACGGCCTGGTCGGGTTCACCGGCGGCATCAACATCACCGACGAGGAAGACGAGCGCATCCGCAAGGACGCCTATCGCGACCTGCACCTGCGCCTGGAGGGCGATGTGGTGCGCGAGCTGCAGCTGGTGTTCTGCGAGGATTGGGCCTACGCCACCGGGCAGCCGCCGCCGCGCCTGCAGCATCCGGCGCCGCAGCCCGGCAACATCGCCGCGCAGGTGCTGGTGTCGGGGCCGGATTCGTCCTGGGAAGCGATCCACCGCCTGCACGTGGGCGCGATCCATGCCGCCCGCGAACGGGTGTGGCTGGTGACGCCGTATTTCGTCCCCGGCGAGGCCGCGCGCATGGCCCTGACCTCGGCCGCGCTGGGCGGGCTGGACGTGCGCCTGCTGGTGCCGCGGCTCAGCGACAGCCGCCTGGTCACCTATGCGGCGCGCTCCTACTTCGACGAATTGCTGGAGGCCGGGGTCAAGATCCACGAGTACGGCCCGCGCATGCTGCACACCAAGGCGCTGCTGTGCGACGGCGACCTGGCCATCATCGGCAGTGCCAACTTCGACCACCGCAGCTTCCGGCTCAATTTCGAGATCTCGGTCATGTTCCACGACCGCGCCCTGGCCGCCGAGCTGGCCCACCTGATCCAGGCCGAATGCAGCTACGCCCCGCGCGTGCGCGGCGACCGCGAACAGGGGCTGTGGCGGCGGCGCCTGCCCGAGGCGCTGGCGCGGCTGGTCTCGCCCCTGCTGTGAACGCGCACTGGGTCACGTCGCGCGCGACGAGCGGTCGCCGCGGCCGGGTTGTCGGGCTGTAGGCGGGCGGGCGGCGCGCTACACTCGCGGCGACTGGCAACCACCTACCGACGGGAGCACCGCCGCGATGTACTGGCTGTTTTTGCTGCTGGCCCTGGCCGCGCTCGTAATCGCCTTCAAAGCCTCCTCGGGCCTGCTGCTCGTGGTGTCGCTGTTGGCCTCGTTGGGTTTCTTCATCGCCTGGATCCTGGGCCTGCTGGCCGCCCGCATCGGTAGCAGCAGCCGCGATGAGGGACTGATGCTGGACCCGAACGAATTGCGCCGTCTGCGCGAGCAGGCCGAGGCGCGCAAGCTGGCTGCGGCTTCGCAACAGCAGCCGTCGTCGGAGCCGCAGCAGCAGCGTTGAGGTTGGCCGCGCACGCGCGGCGGTTGCGTGGTGTGCCCTGTCTCGTTGCGCCGGCAAGGTCGGCGCAGGTTCGTTCGCCCTCGAGTCCCTCCCCCGTGGGAGCGGCGTAAGCCGCGATGCTTTTGCCTGCATGGCGGCATCTACGTTGCGACGGTGGGCGAATGGCGGCGGCCCGGTGCCTGGTGATCGCGCGGGATCCGGGATTCGTCGTGAATGGAGCTCATCGCGGCTTACGCCGCTCCCACAGGTGGCAGGGCCGGCCTGCGACAAGGCGTCCGCTTTGCGGTCCATGGGTTCCGCGGTGCGGGCTTGGGAAACGCCGCGTCGCGGCCTAGACTGCGCGAATGACCGTACTCAGCGTCAACGTCAACAAGATCGCGGTGCTGCGCAATTCGCGCGGCGGTAACGAGCCGGACGTAGTCGCAGCCGCGCGCGCCTGCCTGGACGCCGGCGCGCATGGCGTCACCGTGCATCCGCGCCCCGATGCGCGCCATATCCGCGACTACGACGTCGCCGCGTTGGCCGGGCTCACCCGCGAGCGCGGGGTCGAGTTCAATCTGGAGGGCAATCCCTTCGCGCCGGCGCGGGCGGGCTATCCCGGCTTCCTGGCCCTGTGCGCGCAGGCGCGGCCCGCGCAAGCGACCCTGGTGCCGGACGGCGACGCTCAGCTGACCTCCGATCACGGTTTCGATTTCCGCCGCGACGGCGAATCGCTGCGGCCGCTGATCGCCGAGCTCAAGGCGCTGGGCTGCCGGGTCAGCCTGTTCGCCGACGCCGGTTCGCGGGATTTCGAGATCGCCGCGGCGATCGGCGCCGATCGGGTCGAGCTCTACACCGGGCCTTACGCCGAAGCCCATGCCGCCGGCGATCCCGGCGCGGCCCTGGCGCTGTTCGCCGACGCCGCGCGGCGTGCGCAGGCGGCCGGGCTGGGCGTGAACGCCGGCCACGATCTGAGCCAGGCCAACCTCGGAGAGTTCCTGCGCGCGGTGCCGCAGGTGCTGGAAGTGTCGATCGGCCACGCCTTGATCGGCGAGGCCCTGTACGCGGGCCTGGATGCGACGGTGCGGGCCTACCTGCGTCTGCTGTAAGCCCGCCCCGCTGCGCTGTAGCGCTTATTCCAGCGCCAGATTCTTCAAGCCGCTGTCCTGGGCCGCCGACACGGCGGTGGCGAAGCCCTGGTAGTCGGCATCGGCATTGGCGCTGATTTCCAGCACGGTGCGCGGCGCGGCATCGGCCAGGCTGGCCAATGCCGTACGCAGAGAGCCGGCGGCCACGGCCTGGCCGTCCAGCACATAGCTGCCGTCGGCCTGCACCGACAACTGCGCGCGCGGCGGCGGCGCTTGCGCATCCGGCGGCGCGACGCCAGGCAGCTTCATGTCCAAGGTGCCCGTCATCACCGGTGCGGCGACCATGAAGATCACCAGCAGCACCAGCAGCACGTCGACCAGGGGGGTGATGTTGATTTCGGCGACCGCGCGCGCGTCGCGGCGGGACGGAGACTCGAAGTACGCGGAGACGGCCATTGCTCTACCCCCACATGGGCGGGATGCCCGGCTTCCACGCTAAACCCAGCCCGCCCCGGCTGACAAGGGGGCAAAAAAAACGCCGCCCGGAGGCGGCGTTTTCACGACGGTAAGCGTCAAACTTGTCGATCGGTCAGTCGTTTTGGACGAAGCCGATCTTTTCCATATTGGCGTTCTTTGCCTTGGCCAGCACCTTGGCGAGGATGCCGTAATCGGCATCGGTGCTGACGTCGATCTCCAGCATCGGCTGGTTGGTCGGATCACGCTGCACTTCGGCGCCCATCATGCTTTGGAGCGCCGTGATCGGTTGCGGCGTGTCGTTCCAGAAGATCTGACCCGAGGCGTCGATGCGCAGACGGATCGGATCCTTCGGCGGCGTCGGCGGCGGCGGCGTGGTCGTGCGCTGCGGCAGGTTGACTTCGATCGGGTAAGACATCACGGGCGCCGTCACCATGAAGATGATCAGCAACACCAGCATCACGTCCACCAGGGGCGTGACGTTGATGTCGGCCATCGGTGCGCCTGCGCCGGAGCCAGTACTGAATGCCATAAATAGTCTCCGGGTGCCTTAACGTTCTTTGATCGCTACGAAGCCGACCTTACGCATGCCTTGGCTCTGCGCGATCTTCACCACGTCTTGCACGATGCGGTACTTGGTCGTCTTGTCGCCGCGGACGTTGATCTGCGGCTGCGGCGTCTTCTGCGCTTCGATCGAGAGCCGGCTTTCCAGCAGGCCCTTGGTGATCGGTTCGTCGTTCCAGAACAACGAACCGTCTTCCAGCACCGCCAGAGTGATCGGCGGTGTCGGCGGCGCTTTGTCGCCCGGCTTTACAAGAGTGGCTTCGGGCAATTCGACCTTGACCTTATGCGACATCAGAGGCGCCGTGATCATGAAGATGATCAGCAGCACCAGCATCACGTCCACGAGGGGCGTGACGTTGATCTGTGCCATCGGGCCGCCGCTATCGCTGTCTGTACTGAAGGCCATGTCCGAACTCCAACTACTACAAGTAAGGTGAAGACGTCGCGGTTAGGCGACTTAGCGCTTGGCGGCCAGTTCGCCGACACGCGAACCGGTAGCGAAGAAGTCGTGCAGGTCGTGCGCGAACGTATCGAACTTGTTGTTCGTGACGCGGTTCAGGCGGACGAAGAAGTTGTACGCGAGCACCGCCGGGATGGCGACGAACAGACCGATGGCGGTCATGATCAGCGCTTCACCCACCGGGCCGGCGACGGCGTCGATCGAGGCCTGGCCGGTCGCACCGATCTTGATCAGGGCGTGGTAGATGCCCCACACGGTGCCGAGCAGACCGACGAACGGTGCGGTCGAACCGACGGTGGCGAGCACGGTCAGGCCGCTTTCCAGACGCGAGCTTTCGCGGGTCACGCCCTGACGCAGGGCGCGATCGACGAACTCGGAACGGTTCAGCGACTCGACCAGGCGCGAACCTTCGTGGCGCTGGTGGTGAGCGGCGGCCTGGGCGGCGTCGAGCGCGATCTTGGAGAACGGTTCGCTACGCGACTGTTCTTCCATGAAGCGGATGGCGTCCTGCGCGTTCGGGGTTTCCCAGAACGTGCTGACGACGCGATCCGAACTGCCGCGCAGGCGCAGGTTCTTCACGAAGTTCACGACGATCCAGTAGACCGACAGGACCGACATGATCGCGAGCGTGAGGAACACGACCCAGCCGACCAGGTCGAAGTTTTGCAACAGATGGGCGAAGCTCATCTGCTGGAGGGCTTCGGCGTTGGAGCCCCCGGCAGTAGCAGCGGTGGTGGTTTCCTGCAGCATGACGCTTACCTTTGAATGTCGTGGATAAGGAAAGAAGTGTTACGTGGTGCGTTACAACCGTCTCGCGAACCCGATCAGTTCGGCGGGACGAAATCGACCGGGACGCGAACCTTGCTGGGCACGCCCACGCCGTTGCGCATCTCGGGGTTGAACTTCCACTTCCGTGCGGCATCCATGGCGGCGCGGTCGAGGTTGCGGTTACGGCTGGATTTCTCGACGGAAACGTCGAGCACGTTGCCCGAGGCATCGATGCTGATGACCAGGACCACGGTGCCGCCCACGCCCTGACGCGCTTCGGTCGGCGGGTACTTAGGCGGATTGAGCCGCTTCGACGACGGATCGACGCCGGAGCTGATGGTGGTGGCCGGGGCCGGAGTCGTCGGCGGAGTCGGCGGCTCGGCAACGACGTCGGTCGGGGCCGGGTCGTCGAACACGACCGGCGGCTCTTCCGGCGGCGGCGGCAGCGGAGTCGGCTGCGGTGCGGCCAACTGCTTGATCTGTTGCGGCGGCGGCGGTTCCGGCGGCGGCGGCGGGGGCGGCGGCGGCGGTTCCGGCGGCTTGATCAGGTTGACGACGGTCACCTGTTCTTCCGCTTTTTCGGTTGCCGGCGGCGCCATCGGCGCGAGCAGCAAGAGCAGCGCCGCGACATGCACGGCGATCGCGGAGGTGATACCGGCGATACGTGCCCAGTTCAGCCCTTCGCGGTCGTCATCTTTCTTAGCGTGGATTTCGAGGTCTTGCGTCATGCCGTCAGCTCGGGAAGTGTTTCCGGACGCAAGGGCGCCACGGGCCGTCGTTCGGTTCCCGCAACCGTTTCCAGTCGCGTGAACCTCCTAGCATATACCAAACCGCGCCCTAGGTTCCAAGGGCGGATTTGCATATCGAGCGCCGATTATTTACCCGGCAGCGCGATGATCTTCTTGGCGTCGTCGGGCTTTTTCACGCCCTTGGCGATCGCCTGCTTGGCGGCTTCCTTGGCCTCTGGAATGCGGTCTTCCTGCCACAAGACACGAGCGAGATTGAGGTAGGTCTCGCCATCGGGTGCGAGCGGGGCGGCCTTCTTGTACGCCTCGATCGACGGGTTCACCTGGTCGGAGAAGTAGTAGGACTGGGCCAGGGCCAGGTAGGCCTGGAAGTCCGGCTTCAGGATGCCCTTGCTCAGGCCTTCGTTGATGACGTCGGCGGCCTTCTTCTCGTTACCGTCGATCTGCAGGTAGGTCGAGTAGAGCTGACGGTAATCCTTGTCTTCGTTGAGCTGGCCGGCGGCGCGCAGCTTCTCCAGCACCACCGCGGCCTTGTCGTACTGGTCGGCCTGCAGGTAGGTCGCGACCAGGTTGAGCTGGGCGCGCTTGTCGTTGGGGTTCTTGCTGGCCACGGCTTCGGCCATCTTGGTGGCTTCGCCGGTTTGGCCGGACTCGGCGTAGGCCGCCATCAGCAGCTGCTGCCAGTCGGACTTGGGCTCGGGCGAGGCGTCGATGGCCTGCTTGATGATCGGCGCGGCGTCCTTGTAACGCTCCAGGCGGTACAGGGCGTTGCCCTTGACGATCAGGTGCTCGGGCTTGGTGCTCTTGGTCTCGCTCAGGAAGCGGTCCATCGTCGCCAGCGCCTCGGCGTACTTGTCTTCCTGCAGCTGCAGCTGGGCCATCATGAACATGGCGCCGTAGTGGCCGTTGTTGTCCAGGCCGTTGAACTCGATGGCCTTGGTCAGATAGGCGATGGCCGCCGCGCTGTCGTCGGCGCCGTAAGCCAGCTGCGCGCCGATCTGGGCGGCGAAGGAGCGGTCGTAGGCGTTGGCGGCCGGGTTGGCGATGATCTCGTCGGCGATGGCGCGGCCTTCGGCGGCCTTATCCTCGTCGTAGAAGTCCATCATCTTCTTCAGCTTCGGCGTGACCTTGGCCGAGGCCTTGGCGTCGGGCTGCTCGCGGGTGGCGTTGGGGTATTCGACCTTGGACGCCGCGGAGGAGGACTTCTTGTCTTCCTTCTTGTCCGCGTGGCGCTGGCGGCGCTCTTCGGCCCGCTCCATCGCCGACTGCGCGTGAACCTGGGCGATCGAGCCCAGCGCGAGCACGGCGCCGATGGCGGCCGTCAGCACGGTGCGATGGCGGGTGGAGAGCTTGTTCATGGTCACCTCAATCAGCTGCCGCCATTACGAGCGGGGTCGATGGCCGCAGGGCCGGGGGGCCGTCACGCTAACAGAAACGCGGGGCCGGGCGATACGGGGTTTTGCCGCCATTAATGCTTAACGTTCATCCACACTTGGGCGTACGGCCGGCCGAACGCGCCTGCTGGTACGCCGGCATGAGCCCGCCGGCCCGCGCGCGCAGTTCCTGGATACGCGACTGAGGGTCCGGATGGGTGGACAACCACTGCGGCGGCCGGCTGGAGCTGGCACTGGCGGCGATCATGTTCTGCCACAGGTTCACCGCCTGCTGCGGGTCGAAGCCGGCCTGGGCCATGAGCTGCTGGCCGACCACGTCGGCTTCGGTCTCCTGGGTGCGTGAGCCGGGCAGCAGGAACAGGCCCTGCACCGCGGCGCCGCCGAGCTGGCTGGTGGCGTTGGCCGCGCCCTCGCCGTAGCGCGAGCCGAGCAGGGCGCCGGCGATGCTCAGGCCGGTCTGCGCGGTCATCTGGCGGGTGATGCGCTCGTCGTGATGGCGCGAAACCACGTGGCCGACCTCGTGCGCGATCACCGCCGCCAGCTGGTCCTGGTTCTGGGCCACGCTGAAGATGCCGGTGTTGACCCCGACCTTGCCGCCCGGCAGGGCGAAGGCGTTGGGCGAGCTGTCGACGAACAGGGCGGTTTCCCACTGCGCCTGCCAGCCCGGCGGCAATTGGCGGGTGACCGCGTCGACCACGCAGCGCACGTAGGCGGTCTGGCGCGCGTCGGTGCTGAGCTTGCCCTTGGATTTGGCGTCGACGAAGGCCTGCGCGCCCATCTGGTTGAGCTGTTCGGGCGAGACCGCGCCCACGCTCTGGCGGCGCCCGGTGGGCGAGGTGGTGGTGGCGCAGGCCGTCACGACCAGCGCGATCGAGACACCGAGCAGTAGACGCTTCACTGAGAGCAATTCCCCTTGCGTATGACCGCGTTGTAGACCGATCGGGATTAACTTTTCGTCAAACATGCCAGGCCGGGGACATCAGCCCTGCAGGACCAGCAAGGCGCAGGCCAGCAGGTTGTTGATTCCATGGGCGGCGACCGCCGCCCACAGCGTGCCGGTACGGCGGTAGACCCAGGCCAGAGCGGCGCCGATGCCGGCGTAGGTCAGCCACAGCAGGCCGATCGCGCCGGGGCCGTTGCCGCTCAGGCCCGGCAGTTCGTGCATCAGGGCGAAGGCCAGGCTGCTCAGCACCAGGCCCAGGCCGGGCAGGCCGGCGGCCCAGAAGCGCCCGAACAGCACCCGCCGGAACAGCAGTTCTTCGTAGGCCGGCGCCAGCACCACCGCGAACAGCAGGGTCAGGGCGAACTGGCTGCGCAGGGCCTCGCGGATCATCTCGACGTTGCTGGGCAGGGGTTCGATGCCGAATTGCTCGCCGATCCAGCTCAGCGCGCTGCTGAAGCCGAAGCCGATTAGGCCCACGCCCAGGGCCCAGGCCCAGGTGGACGGCCGGCGGGCGGCGCGCCAGGAGGCGGCGCGCTCTTCGCGCCCGGCGCGGCGGCGCAGCAGGTAGACCGCCAGCGAGGCGCCGCCCATCGCGACCAGGGCCATGCCCAGTTGCGCCAGGCCGCCGGGCTGGCCGATCGCCTGCAGGGTTTCGTCGGGGGAGAGGGCGCCGCCGCCCTGCATGCCGATCTGGATGCCGCGCAGCATCGCCCAGGCGATCATCGTGGCGAAGCTGAGGGCGAGCATGATCGCCACCGCGATGGCGAAATCCAGGGTGGCATGGCCCAGCACCGCGCGGACGCGCGGCGCGGGCAGGGCCGCCGCCGGAGGCTGCGGCGGCGGGACGGCTGCGGGCAGGGCGGCGGCCGTGGGTTCGGAACCGTGCGCCATCGGCGTCGGCTCAGACGTCGAGATTGGCGACCTTGAGCGCGTTGTCCTCGATGAAGGCGCGGCGCGGTTCGACCACGTCGCCCATGAGGGTGCTGAAGATCTGATCGGCGGCGACCGCGTCCTCGATGCGCACCTGCAGCAGGCGGCGCGTCTCGGGATTGACCGTGGTGTCCCACAGCTGCTCGGGGTTCATTTCGCCCAGGCCCTTGAAGCGCTGGATCTGGCGGCCCTTCTTGGCTTCCTCGAGCAACCAGGCCTGCGCCTGGGCGAAGCTGTCGACCGGCTGGGCGCGGTTGCCGCGCACGATCTGCGCGCCTTCGCGGACCAGGCCGTGCAGCAGCGAGGCGGCTTCGCGCAGGGCGCGCAGCTCGCCGCCTTCGAACGCCGCCAGCGGCAGCACCTGGGTCAGTTCCTGGCCCATGTGCGTGCGCGTGACCAGCAGCGCGGCCTGGCGCGCCTCGTTGGCCGGGTGCAGGCGCAGGCGATAGCGCGGCTTGCCCAGACCGGTGCGGTTGAGGCGCTTCTCCAGCGCTTCGAGTTCGTGCTGCTCGTCGACGTTGGCCAGCAGGTGGGCGCTGTCCAGCGGGGTGAAATCGATCAGCGCCTCGAGCACGTTGGGATCGTAGCGGTGCGCGTTGCGCACGATCGCTTCGCGCGCGCCGGCGTAGGCCAGCAGCAGCTTCTCCAGCGCCGCGCCTTCGATCGGCAGCTCGCCCTCGGCCGGGATCAGGCCCGCGCCTTCGACGGCGTTGTTGGCCAGATAGACGTCCAGCGCGGTGTCGTCCTTGAGGTAGATCTCGTTCTTGCCCTGCTTGATCTTGTACAGCGGCGGCAGGCCGATGTAGACGTGGCCGCGCTCGATCAGCTCCGGCATCTGCCGGTAGAAGAAGGTCAGCAGCAGGGTGCGGATGTGCGAGCCGTCGACGTCGGCGTCGGTCATCAGGATGATGCGGTGGTAACGCAGCTTGTCCGGGTTGTACTCGTCCTTGCCGATGCCGGTGCCCAGCGCGGTGATCAGGGTGCCGACTTCGGCGCTGCCGAGCATGCGGTCGAAGCGCGCGCGCTCGACGTTGAGGATCTTGCCCTTGAGCGGCAGGATCGCCTGGGTCTTGCGGTTACGGCCCTGCTTGGCCGAGCCGCCTGCGGAGTCGCCCTCGACGATGAACAGTTCGCTCAGCGCCGGGTCTTTTTCCTGGCAGTCGGCGAGCTTGCCGGGCAGGCCGGCGATGTCGAGCGCGCCCTTGCGGCGGGTGAGGTCGCGCGCCTTGCGCGCGGCTTCGCGCGCGCGCGCGGCGTCGATGATCTTGCCGGTGATCGCGCGCGCTTCGTTCGGATGTTCCTGCAGGAACTCTTCCAGGCGCGCGCCGAAGGTGCTCTCGACCACCGGGCGCACTTCCGAGCTGACCAGCTTTTCCTTGGTCTGCGAGGAGAAGCTCGGGTCGGGCACCTTGACCGACAGCACCGCGATCATGCCTTCGCGCATATCGTCGCCGGACAGCGCGACCTTGGCCTGCTTGGCGATGCCGCTGTTCTCGATGTAGTTGGTGAGCGTGCGCGTCAGCGCGGCGCGGAAACCGATCAGGTGGGTGCCGCCGTCCTTCTGCGGAATGTTGTTGGTGAAGCAGAACATCGTTTCCTGGTAGGAATCGGTCCACTGCAGCGCCACGTCCACGGTGATGCCGTTCTGCTCGCCCGACACCGAGATCACGTTCGGATGCAGCGGCGTCTTGACCTGGGCCAGATGCTCGACGAAGGAGCGGATGCCGCCTTCGTACTGGAACACGTCGCGACGGCCTTCGCCGCGCTCGTCGACCAGGGTGATCTTGACGCCGGAATTCAGGAACGACAGTTCGCGCAGGCGCTTGGCCAGGATGTCGTAATGGAATTCGACGTCGGTGAAGATTTCCGCCGCCGGCTTGAAGCGCAGCAGGGTGCCGCGCTTGTCGGAGGCTTCCAGTTGCTTGAGCGGATACACCGGCTCGCCCAGCGCGTATTCCTGCTGGTGGTGGTGGCCGTCGCGCCAGATGTCCAGCCACAGCTGTTCGGACAGCGCGTTGACCACCGACACGCCGACGCCATGCAGACCGCCCGAGACTTTGTAGCTGTTGTCGTCGAACTTGCCGCCCGCGTGCAGCACGGTGAGGATGACCTCGGCCGCCGACACGCCTTCTTCCTTGTGGATGTCGACCGGAATGCCGCGGCCGTTGTCGTAGCACGACACCGAGCCGTCTTCGTGCAGGGTCACGATCACATCGTCGGCGTGGCCGGCGAGGGCTTCGTCGATCGCGTTGTCGACGACCTCGAACACCATGTGGTGCAGACCGGTACCGTCGTGGACGTCGCCGATGTACATGCCCGGCCGTTTGCGTACGGCTTCGAGTCCGCGCAAGACGGTGATCTTGCTGGAGTCGTAGGTCTGGTTCGGGGTCGGCTCGGGAAGCTGGTCGTTGTTTTCAGACATGCGCTGTGGGATTCCGCGGTCCGCCTACGGAGGTCGGAGACGCGACACATTAGCTGTAGGGACTGAGGCCGAGTATACCGCGCCTGGGCCCTGCCAGCCTGTGCCTGCCACAGCCCCGGTCAGACGGCAGCGGGAGAGGCTCCGGGTGGTCGCTCCCGGGCTAGCCAGGCCGTGCGCCGGGGTCGGCCGGCCCCAGAGACCTGCTGGACGCTGGGCGCGCTATGCGGCGGATCGGGCGTCGCGGCGCGATGGCGCCGGTGGCGAAGAACGCAGCCGGTGTTTGCGAGTGCAAGGATGGATCGAACCTGACTTCGATCGGGACGCAGCATGGATGCTGAGGGCGGCTCGACAGCACGACGTGGCTGGCCTCGCCCCCGACGGCATCGGGCGGCCTGAAGGGAGTTCGCCCGGCATGTTCCACGTGGAACACTCAAGCCAAGCGAATCTCGCCTTGTTCCACGTGGAACACCTGGGTCTCGACGCCCAGCTCCGCAAGCGCGCTGGGCGGCTCGGTGCCGGTGATGAAGACTTGAGCACCGCAGGCGATCAGGCGCTGCAGCACCCGGCGCTGGTGCTGGCGGTCGAGTTCCGAGGCCAGATCGTCCAGGGCGATCACCGGCCATTCCCGGCGGGCCTGGGCGTGGTGCTCGGCCTGGGCTAGCAGGGCGGACAGGGCGGTGAGCTTGGCCTGGCCGCGCGACAGCGCCTCGCGGCCGGGCAAACCGGCGAACTGGATCCGCCAATCGGCGCGATGCGGGCCCACCGAGGTGTAGCCGGCGATCTGGTCGCGCTCGCGCGCCAGCAGGAGGGCGTCGGCCAGCGGCAGCTCGTCGCGGCGCCAGCCGGGCAGGTAGTCCAGGCGGGTGTCGCCCAGCGCCGGCGCCAGTTCCGCGGTCAGGGCGGCGAAGCGCGGCTGCAGGTCTTCCAGGTAATGCTGGCGGCGGCGGCTCAGCGGTTCGCCGGCCTCGGCCAGCTCGCGGTCCCAGGCGTCGAGCTGACCGTCGCGGGCGCGGGCCTTGAGCAGGGCATTGCGCTGCTTGAGCGCACGGGTGTATCGCCGCCACAGGGCGATGAAGTCGTGTTCCACGTGGAACAAGCCCCAATCCAGGTAGCGCCGGCGCGCCTCGGCGCCACCGGTGATCAAGGCATGGCTGCCAGGCTCGAAGCTGACCACGGCCAGGGCGGCGCAGAGTTCGCCCAGCTGGGCCACCGGGCTACCGTCCAGGCGCCCGATCCAGTCCTGGCCGGTGTGGCGCAGCCCGGCCTTGCGCAGCCGCAACGGCTCCGGGCCGCCGTCGGCGACCGCGGCCGCGTTCGGGCCCAGGCCCTCCCGCCATTCCACGAACACCTCTAGGGCCGGTTCGCCGGCCCGGACCAGGCCGTCGCGGACCCGGCCACGGAAGCTACGGCCGTAGGCCATCAGGTGCAGGGCCTCGAGCAGGCTGGTCTTGCCGGCGCCGTTGTCGCCGGTGATCAGGTTGATCCCGGGGGCAGGCGCCAGCCGGACATCGGCGAAGCGACGCAGGCCACGGGCTTCCAGGCGGGTTACGTGCATGTGTGGATGATCGCAGATCGGTTTCGGCAGGCGCGGAAGGAAGAAAGAGGGGCTGGTGGCCGGAGGGCCAGGAGTTAGGAAGGAGAGGGCAGAGGGCAGAGGGGCAGAGGGGCAGAGGGGCAGAGGGGCAGAAACCAATGATCTGTCGATACGGCCTCCCCCTTTGAAAAAGGGGGATTGAGGGGGATTTGCTTCTGGCGCGATCAGCCCAAGCCGCAACCAAGAGCCAACCATTCCCACCCCGTCCGGCCAGCAGGCATAGCCCGCTGGCGCTCAGCCACGCACGAACTTGCAATCTGTATGCCGCCCAGCTCGCCCAAAACGAAACGCCCGGCAGCGCCGGGCGTTTCATGTTCCACGTGGAACCGATCCTCCCGGACCGGTGGCCGATCAAAGACGCAGCGGCATGACCACGTGGCGGCACTTCTCGTTTGCCGCTTCGCGCACCAGCGCCGAGGAATTGGCGTCGCGCAGGGCCAGCACCACGTGCTCGTCGCGCAGCGCGGTCAGGGCGTCCAGCAGGTAGTTGACGTTGAAGCCCACCGCCAGGTCGTCGACCTTGGTGTCGGCTTCCACTTCTTCCTGCGCTTCTTCCTGCTCCGGGTTGTGCGCGCTGATCTTGAGCTGGCCGGGCGAGACCTCGATGCGCACGCCGCGGTACTTCTCGTTCGACAGGATCGCCGCGCGCTGCAAGGCCGCACGCAGGATCTCGCGCTCGATCCGCACTTCGCGGTCGGCGCCGATCGGGATCACCGCTTCGTAATCGGGGAAACGGCCGTCGATCAGCTTGCTGGTAAAGGTCACGTCGTCGCGCTTGACCCGGATGTGGCCGCGGCCCATCTCGATCTCGATCTCGCGGTCGCCGCCTTCCAGCAGGCGCTGCAGCTCCTGCACGCCCTTGCGCGGCACGATGATCTGGCGCTTGGTCTGGCCGCTGCCTTCGTAGGCGGTTTCGCACAAGGCCAGGCGGTGGCCGTCGGTGGCCACGCAGCGCAGGCTGTTCTCGCGCAGATCGAACAGCAGGCCGTTGAGGTAGTAGCGCACGTCCTGCTGGGCCATCGCGAACGCGGTGCGTTCGATCAGCTCCTTCAGCGCCGCTTCCGGCACGCGCACGCGCTCGGTGGCTTCGACTTCGTCGATCGACGGGAAGTCGTTGGCCGGCAGGCTGGCCAGGGTGAAGCGCGAACGCCCGGCCTGCACCGTGATCTTCTCGGCGGTCTGGGTGACGGTGACCTTGCTGCCGTCGGGCAGGGCCCGGACGATCTCGAACAGCTTGCGCGCCGGAATCGTGGTTTCGCCGTCTTTGGCGTCGTCCACGGCGATGCGCGAAACCATCTCGACTTCCAGGTCGGTACCGGTCAGCGAGAGCTGCCCGTCCTTGACCTGCACCAGCAGGTTGGCGAGAACCGGCAGGGTCTGCCGGCGTTCGACTACGTTGACGACTTGCGCCAACGGCTTGAGAAACACTTCTCGTTGCAGGCTGAAACGCATGCGGACCCCTTAGCCCCTAGTCGGTTCGGGCGGCAACGCCCAATACAAAAGAGATGGATAAATCAAAAGCATGGTGGTGATGGTGTCGCCGAAAACCCGGGAAAACTTCATTAACTACTTGTTTTTAATGGATTTTTCCTGAGTGCAAAGTCCGGTAGAACCGGGCCCTGAGCTCCGGGACAATCTGTGGATAAGATTCGAGGCCGGTCGCCGGCTCCGATCTATCCACAGCTTGTACGCGTGCCATGCACCGCTTTGTTCGAAGAGTACCTGCACCAGCGCCGTTCGTCGCCTGCGGGCTCATTCGCTGAGCTTGCGGATCAGCTCGTATTTCGTTCCTTTTCGACTCACACCGGCCTGAGATAGCGCTGGTTCGATCATTCGCTGAGCTTGCGGATCAGCTTGTCCCAATCCTCGCGCAGCTTGCCGTCGGTCTCCATCAGGGTGCGGATCTGCCGGCAGGCATGCAGCACCGTGGTGTGATCGCGTCCGGCGAAGGCGTCGCCGATCTCGGGCAGGCTGTGCTCGGTCAGTTCCTTGGTCAGCGCCATCGCGACCTGGCGCGGGCGCGCCAGCGAGCGCGTGCGGCGCTTGGACAGCAGGTCCTTCATCTGCAGACCGTAGTAGTCGGCCACGGTCTTCTGGATGTTGGGGATGCCGATCGCCTGCTGCTGCGCGCGCAGCAGGTCGCGCAGGGTTTCCTGGGCGAACTCGGCGGTGATCGCGCGGCCGGTGAAGTTGGCGCGCGCGGTCAGGGTGTTGAGGGCGCCTTCCAGGTCGCGCACGTTGCTGCGCATCTTCTTGGCCAGCAGGAACGCGACCTCTTCCGGAATCGCCGCGCCGCGCTCCTTGGCCTTGGAGATCACGATCTGGGCGCGGGTCTCGAAGTCCGGCGGCTCGATCGCCACCGACAGGCCCCAGGCCAGGCGCGATTTCAGGCGCGGCTCCAGGCCCTCGACCTCGCGCGGGTAGCGGTCGCAGGTCAGGATGATCTGCTGCTTGCCGTCGAACAGCGCGTTGAAGGTGTGGAAGAACTCTTCCTGGGTGCGGTCCTTGCCGGCGAAGAACTGGATGTCGTCGATCAGCAACGCGTCCACGCGCTGGAACTGGCGCTTGAACTGATCCATGGTCTTGTCCTGCAGCGACTTCATCATCGCGCTGAAGAACTGTTCCGAACGCAGGTACATCACGCGCATGGCCGGATTGGCCTCGCGCATGGCGTTGCCGGCGGCGAACATCAGATGGGTCTTGCCCAGCCCGGTGCCCCCGTACAGCAGCAGCGGGTTGTGCGCGCGTTCGCCGGGTTTCTGCGCCGCCTGCCAGGCCGCGGCGCGGCCGAGCTGGTTGCTGCGGCCTTCGACGAAGTTGTCGAAGGTGTAATGGGTGTCCAGATTGCCCTGGAAGGGTTCGACCGGCGCGACCGGCACCGCGCGCGCCATGCCGGCCGGCTCTGCCTCGCGCGCCGGCGCCACCCGCGGCAGCGAGCCGATTTCCAGGCTGACCTCGGCGCTGCCGGCGAAGTAGTTCAGCAGCTCGCGGATGCGCCCCAGGTAGCGCTCGCGCACGTGCTCGACGACGAAGGCGTTGGGCGCGTACAGCACCGTGACGTCGTCGCGCTGGGCCGCTTGCAGCGGCTTGAGCCAAGTGTGGACATCCTCGACCGGGTATTCGGCTTCGAGTCGTTCGAGGCAGCGGGGCCAAGCTTCCATCGGTCGGCAGGTCTTCTATGCAGTGCGGCCGGCCCGGGGGCGCGGCGGTCGAAACGCCGCCGGCCGCGCGATGCGACTCGCGGCGAACGGGGCAGGGGGGTCGGCCAGACTATCACCGCGGCGAGGTCCGGAACAGGACTTGTCCACAAGCCTGAACACAGGCTAGTCCACAGGCCCGGGCGCGACGCGAGCCAGGCAGGACGCGGATCGGCGGAGTTTTCCACCGCGTCGGCCGGCGCCCGCGAGCGCCCGGCCCGATGCCCGCGCGGCTTCCGCCACCGCTGGCCCGTCCCGCGCCGCTGTTCAGTTCAACTTGACCGGCCCCCGGATGACCGCTAAGATCTCCGGTCTTTTCCGCCGTATTAATTGAGCCGGACCATGGCCACCAAGCGCACCTATCAGCCCAGCAACCTCAAGCGCAAGCGCGACCACGGCTTCCGTGCCCGCATGGCGACCGCCGACGGCCGCAAGATCCTGGCCCGTCGTCGTGCCAAGGGCCGCAAGCGTCTTTGCGCCTAAACGTCGTTCCGGCTGCCTGCCGCTGACGCGGCGCGGGGCAGCCGTCCGGCGTTCGCCGGTACCGACCCGATGATCTCCACCCGCTTCCCGCGCACCGCGCGGGTACGCGCGCGTTCGGATTTCGACCGCATCTTCAAGCACGGCCGGCGCATCGCGCTGCCCGTGCTTGCTTTGCATTGGCAGGTCGTCGACTGCGAGCCGCGCCTGGGCCTGGCGGTGTCGCGCAAGGTCGACCCGCACGCGGTCGGCCGCAACCGCATCAAGCGCGCCCTGCGCGATACCTTCCGCAAACTGCGTGCCGATCTGGCCCGCGGCGATTACGTCGTGGTCGCCCGTCCCGGGGCCTCGCGCTGCACGCGTGAGGAACTCGACCAGGCCTTCCTCGGTCTGCTCAGGCGCGCCGGCGCGTTGCCCGCACCTGCGGTGCCCGGCACAATGCCGGCCGATCCCATTCCCTCCCCACTGCCGGACCCCGGTCCCGGCTGAGCCCGCCTGCTGCCCATGAACCAGACCCGTGTATTCCTGATCTTCGCCTGGCTGATGGTGGCGACCCTGCTGTGGATGGAATGGGGCAAGGAGAAGTCCGCGCCGCCGGCACCCGCCGTCACCGCCGCGGCCGCCGCCGCCGCGACCAGCACCGTGCCCAGCGCCACCGTGCCCTCGGCCGTCGCCGCCAACGGCGTCGTGCCCAGCGCGCCGGCCGCGCCCGGCACCACGCCCACCGCCGCGGTCGCCGCTCCGAGCGCGGCCCAGACCATCACCGTCACCACCGACGTGCTCAAGGTCGTGTTCGACGGCGGCACCCTGCACCGCGCCGATCTGCTCAAGTACCCCAGCGAGGCGGCCGACGACAGCGCCCCGGTGCGCCTGCTGGCCGAGGACGCGACCAACTACTTCGTCGCCCAGAGCGGCTGGGTCAGCCAGAGCGGTGCTACCCCGACTCACGAATCCGGTTTCGTGCCCGAAAGCCCGCAGCGCGACTATGTGCTGGCCAAGGGCGCCAAAGAGATCGCCGTGCCGTTCGTGTGGACCGGCGCCAACGGCGTGACCATCCGCCGCACCTATGTCTTCCAGCACAGCGGTTATGCCGTCACCGTGCGCGACGAGGTGATCAACGCCGGCACCGCGCCGTGGCAGGGTTCGGTTTACCGCCAGCTGGCGCGCGTGCCGCGCGCGCTGACCCGCAGCGGCCCGATGAACGCCGAGCAGTACAGCTTCCAGGGTGCGGCCTGGTACAGCGAGGCCGAGAAGTACGACAAGCGCAAGTTCGACGCGTTCGTCGACGAAGGCCCGCTCAACCTGAAGGTCACCGGCGGCTGGGTGGCGATGCTGCAGCACCACTTCTTCGCGGCCTGGATCCCGGGCGTGAACGACCAGACCGAGTTTTCGCTGGCGACCGCCGCCACCAACGGTGGCCTTCCGCAATACCTGATCCGCGACATCGGCCCTGGCGTCAACGTCGCCCCCGGCGCCAAGGCGCAGACCACGGCGCGTTTGTGGATCGGCCCCAAGCTGGTCGAGGCGATGAAGGCCGAACAGGTGCCGGGCCTGGAGCGCGCGGTCGACTGGAGCAGCTACAGCGTCATGGCCACGATGGCCAACGCGATCTTCTGGCTGCTGTCCAAGCTGCACGATCTGTTCGGCAACTGGGGCTGGTCGATCATCGGCCTGGTGGTGCTGATCAAGCTGGCCATGTACCCGCTGTCGGCCGCGCAGTACCGCTCGATGGCGAAGATGCGCAAGTTCCAGCCGCGTATCGAGCAGCTCAAGGAGCGCTACGGCGAGGACAAGCAGAAGTTCCAGATGGCGATGATGGAGCTGTACAAGAAGGAGAAGATCAACCCGGTCGGCGGCTGCCTGCCGATCCTGGTGCAGATGCCGGTGTTCCTGGCGCTGTACTGGGTGCTGCTGGAGTCGGTGGAGCTGCGCCACGCGCCGTGGATGCTGTGGATCCACGATCTGACCGCGCGCGATCCCTTCTTCGTGCTGCCGCTGATCAACATCGCGGTGATGTGGGCCACCCAGAAGCTGACCCCGACGCCGGGCATGGACCCGATGCAGAAGAAGATGATGCAGCTGATGCCGCTGGTGTTCGGCGTGATGTTCGCCTTCTTCCCGGCCGGCCTGGTGCTGTACTGGATCACCAACAGCGGCCTGGGCCTGCTGCAGCAGTGGTGGATGACCAAGCGCTACGCCGAGGCGCCGGCGAAGGTTTGATCCTGCGCCTGGTGTCGCCCACGAAGCCCGCCGTTCGGCGGGCTTCGTGTTTGTGGGGGCGGCTCGACTTCGTGTGGGAGCGGCGTAAGCCGCGATCCCGAATTCCGGCTACTGCGCAGGCTGGGATCTTATTGAGATCCGCTTGAGTCGGATTTGCTTTGGATCAACGGCTTCCGCCCGCTGCGCGTGCGGGTCACCTTGTCTGCCTTTAGCTCTCTCCTTTAACAAAGGAGGGTTGGGGAGGATTTGCTCTTGCCCTTGCTCTGCAGGGTTGGCACGAAGGTCAACGGCTTCCGCCCGCTGCGCGTGCGGGTCACTTTCTCTTGCTAGCCCAAGAGAAAGTAAC
>NZ_JBAHWA010000005.1:141470-283337 GCF_036697405.1 Lysobacter sp. CCNWLW3 | reverse complement strand
GCAGCCGGCGCGGCGGTAGCCGCAGGCGCGGGCGCGGGCGCCGCCGGTGCGGCGGGAGCGGCGGCCTTGGGCGCCTCGGCCGCGGCCGGGGCGGCGACGGCGCCTTCGCTGGGCTCGATCAGGGCGACCACGCTGCCTTCGGCCAGGTTGTCGCCGATCTTGACCTTGAGCTCGCGCACGATGCCGGCGAACGGCGCCGGCACTTCCATGGTCGCCTTGTCGGATTCCAGCGTGACCAGTCCCTGGTCCTGCTGGACCGTGTCGCCGACCGCGACCAGCAATTCGATGACGGGGACGCCGTCGTAGTCGCCGATATCGGGGACGCGTGCTTCCTTCAGCTCAGCCATGATCGTGGGGCTCCGCAAATGCGCGAAAACCCTATTGTGGCTGCTGAAGCCAGCCACGCCAACCGCAGCCTTTGGCTGTACGCGCGTACGCACGGGTACTGGGGCCGCGCGGGTACGGCGGCGCGGGGCCCGGCAGCGGCAAGGACGACCGCGCCGCCGGCCCCGGCCGGTGCGCGCCGGGATGCGGCGCGGACCGCTGCGCTTACTTGTCGGCCTTGTCGCTGCGCGATCCGGCCTTGGCCGTCATCAGGTTCAGGGGCTTGCCGGCGACCCGGACTTCGAGCGCGTCGTCGAGCCGGTCCAGTTCGACCATGCGCCGGCACAGGCCTTCGGCGCGCACTTCCAGCGCGTCCGCGCGCGGCTTGACCTTGGCCTCCACTTGGGCGTCCAGGTTCTCCAGGCGCTTGAGCCGGGTCTCGTCGCCGCTGAAAGCCGCGCCGATGGCGCCGCCGACGATGTCGCCGATCAGGCTGGGGATCACTTCGCCCACCGCCTCGCCGATGCCCTCGCCCAGGTCGTTGCCGTTGAAGTGGGTGGGCGTGACCGAGCGCGCCAGGCGCGCGTCGATCTGGGCACGGGCCTTGTCCAGCTTGGCCCGCGCGGCCTTGGGGTCGCTGCTGAAACTGGCCGCGACCTCGCCCAGGGCGGTGAAGGCGATCTCGGCGGCCTCGCGCCCGATCCGCTGCGCCTCGGGCATGGCGGCGCGGGTCTGGGTCTCGAAGTCGGCGATGCGGCGGCTGTCGGCCGGGCTCAGCTTCAGCCATTCCTCGTCGACGAACAAACGGCCCTGGCGCATCACGATCGCCTTGGGAGTGCCGGTCTCGCGGGTGAAGATCACGCTGCGCTCGTTGAGGGTCAGGTCGTAGTCGCTTTCGACATTGCACTCGATCTCGGCCGCCCCGGCGGCGCCGCCGCTCAGCGCGAGCACGGCCACGGCCAGCAGCCGCGGCGACAGGGAACGGGCAAAACGGTACTGGGCAGGCTGGCGCATCGTCGAACTCCCTATGACGGAATGGCGCCATCATGCCGCGCGCCGGCACCGGCGTCCCCTGCCGGTGGAGAGCGTGACCTTCGTCATGGCGGGCCGCGACGGCGCGGGCTTCGTTCATCGCCGGTTGCAGGCCGTCCGGTGGCCGGGTTTCAAGCTTCGCGGCATGCCGCGCGTCCGGCCGGCGCTCCATACGGTCCGCGCTTCCGCGAGGATTCAGCATCGGCGCAAGCCGGGTCCGTATTCCATACGCAGGCCGCTGCGACGCGGCTTGCGCGCGCTCGCGCGAGCGCCGCCGGGGCATCGGCGGCGCGCTCGTTCAGCCGCTGCCGGCGCTGTGCGGCCGTGCTTTCAAGTTGGGTTCATCCCGAAGCGGATCGCGACGTGCGCGTGGCGGCAGCGCCGCGCGCGCGAAAGTTCCGCGATGCGCGATCGCGAGGCAAGCACGGTTCATGCGCGAAGTCCTAGCCTGCGCACGCCTCCCCCAAGGCACTCACAAGAAACTTAAGGAGTCCACGCCATGATGCGTTTTCGTCATTTGACCCTCGCCCTGCTGGGCACCCTGGCCGTTGCCCCGGCCGCCTTCGCCCAGGACGCCGATACCGGCACCGCGGCCGGCAAGCGTTTCGCCGTCGTCGGCGGCTACGCGCTGTCCGAGCCGACCAAGAACCCGTCGATCGCCGGCGCGCGCGCCCAGGCCGACGGCGACGGCGCCGCCACCCTGAGCGCCAGCTACTACATCACCGACAACATCGCGGTCGAAGCCTGGGGCGCGGCCGACAAGTTCGGTCACCGCGTCAACCTCAACGGCGCCAAGGCCGGCAGCGTCGACGCGCAGCCCTACGCCGTGAGCGGCCAGTACCACTTCGGCGCGCCGGACAAGGTCGTGCGTCCGTTCGTGGGCCTGGGCTACTACGAGTCCAACTACAGCGGCGAGAAGGCCGAGCCGACCGGCGCGCTGGCCGGCCAGCGCATCGGCGTGGAAACCGCCAAGGGCGCGATGGCCACCGCCGGCGTCGACCTCAACATCAACCCGACCTGGTTCGCGCGCGCCGACGTGCGCTACCTGCAGGGCAAGTCCGACGCGCGCGTCAACGGCGTCAAGGTCGGCGAAGCCGAGTTGAATCCGGTGGTCCTGGGCGTCGGCCTGGGCGCACGCTTCTAAAGCGCGACGCGCCACCTGGCACGCAAGCAAGGCGGACCCCGGCGACGGGGTCCGCTTTTTTTGTGGAAGAGGAACCTTCCGCGCCATCCCCTGCCACCGCGCGCGGTTCGAAACCGGCCCTTGCGCACTGCTCCGCCCGTGCGGGCATGGCTACACTCGGGCTTCCGTCCTGTCGCGAGTGCCTCCATGCGTCTGCCCGTCCTGCTTGCCCTGCTGCTCGCACTCCCCGGCGCCGACGCGTACGCGGCCGACGCCCCTGCCGCGCCCAAGCGCGTCGCGCTGCGCGCCGCACGCCTGATCGACACCGCCCATCAGCGCGTGATCGAGCGTCCGCTGGTGCTGATCGAGGGCGAGAAGATCGTCGGCGTATCCGGCGGCGGCGAGGCGCCGGCCGGGGTGGAACTGATCGACCTGGGCGGCGCCACCCTGATGCCGGGCTTCATCGACCTGCACGTGCACATCACCGGCGATCCCACCAGCGGCACCGGCAACTACTTCGAGGACATCCTCAAGCGCAGTCCCATCGACGACGCGGTGACCGCGCACGTGTACGCCCAACGCACCCTGCATGCGGGCTTCACCACCGTGCGCAACGTCGGCTCGGCCGAGTACATCGATGTCGCCCTGGCGCGCGCGATCGAGCACGGCCGCCTGCAGGGCCCGCGCATCCTGCCCTCGGGCCTGGCCATCGGCGCCACCGGCGGCCATATCGACGGCGGCACCGGCTTCTCGCCCTATCTGGAATTCCACAACGCCACCGGCGTCGCCGACGGCGTCGAAGCGGTGCGCGCCAAGGTCCGCGACAACGTCAAGCACGGCGCCGAAGTGATCAAGTTCATGGCCGGCGCCGGCGTGCTCAGCGCCGAGGCCTCGGTGGGCGCACCGCAGTACACCCAGGAGGAGATGAACGCGATCGTCGACGAGTCGCACCGCTGGGGCAAGCGCGTGGCCGCGCACGCGCACGGCGCCGAAGCGATCCGCATGGCGATCCTGGCTGGCGTCGATTCGATCGAGCACGCCAGCTTCATCGACGACGAGGGCCTGCGCCTGGCCAAGCAGAAGGGCACCTGGCTGGTCATGGACGTCTACAACGACGACTACATCCTGGCCGAATACTCGCGCCTGGGTTTCCCGCAGCAGATGATCGACAAGGAAAAGCTGGTCGGCCGCACCCAGCGCGAGAACTTCCGCAAGGCCGTGCGCGCCGGCGCGCGCATGGGCTTCGGCAGCGACGCCGGCGTGTACCCGCATGGCGACAACCGCAAGCAGTTCCCGAAGATGGTCGAATGGGGCATGACGCCGATGCAGGCCCTGCGCGCGGCCACCTCGGACGCGGCCGAACTGCTGGGCCGGTCGGACCAGGTCGGCTCGGTCGAAGCCGGCCGCTACGCCGACCTGGTCGCGGTCAGCGGCGACCCGCTCGCCGATATCCACGCCCTCGACGCGCAGCCGGTGTTCGTGATGAAGGGCGGCGAGGTGGTGGTGCGGGATGCGAAGGCGGTGGCGCCGTAGGGCGGGAGCATCAGAAGCAAATCCCCCAACCCCCTTCTCCAAAGGGGAACGACATACGATCGAGGGCATGCTTGTCCTCCCCCTTTGAAAAAGGGGGATTGAGGGGGATTTGCTATTGCCGCCTTTAACCCTTGCGGCTCGCTTCGTACATCGCGATGTACTGCTCCACCGAGGTCGAAGCGACGATCGCGCCGATCTCGTCGCGCAGCAGCCCGTCCAGCGACTTGAAGCGCAGGCAGCTCTTGCCCAGGTCGAGCTTGAGCCCCGTTTGCGCATAGGCTTCGCGCAGGCGCCGGTCGCGTTCGGAGTCGGCGTAGACGCAGTTGAGGTATAGCGAATAGGCGTTCTTCTGCGCCGCCAGGGCGGCGTAACACAACGGCTGGCGGTTATAGGTCGCGCCATAGCGCGCCAGCGGTACGTTCCAGCCGATCATGCCGAAGGCCATCTCCTCGACGTAGCCGGCCGGCAGATGCGCATTGACCAGCTCGCGCACCGCCGCGACCACTGCGCGGCGCTCGGGCGCGAGCTCGGCCAGATAGGCGGACACGGTTTTGGCGGCGCTGCTGACCATGGCGCTACCCTACCCGCGAATCGGGCCGGAGCGAAGTTGGCGGCGGGCGCGCCCCCATCGCCGCGCCCGCCGCCATCGAACTCCCCGCGGCCTCAGTCGCCGATGATGCGCAGGCCGAAGTACAGCGAGGCCGATTCCACGTACTGCGCGCTGCCGCTGATGTTCATGCGCACGGTGGTCGGCTTCTTGAAGAATTCCTTGATCTGGGCATCGCTGAGGCCGTAGGTATCGGCCAGGGACTTGCGGCTGAGGAAGCCGGCGATGCACACCGCCGAATCGCGCGTGCGCTCGGTGTAGGCCACGCCCGGCGCCAGCGGCACCTCGAACATTTCCGACGAGGTCATGCCGGTCAGCAGTTTGCCGTCGAAGGGCAGGCCGGTGGTCGGATCGATCAGGCCCGGCGTGGCCAGCACCGGATTCTCGATGGTCAGCGTCGGCGAGTAGCGCAGCCGCGCCAGCACCGGGTTCGGCGTCGGGTTGGCGTAGCGCACGGTCAGTACCGGCGAGAACCAATAGCACAGCAGCGACTGGGTCGACTTGCCCGGCAGGGTGATGCGGCCCAGGTCCTCGAACGCGAACGGCGTGAACGCCGGCGTCGGATTGAGCACCTGGCAGCCCGCATCCGGATCCGTGCCGGGGCAGGTATCGGTGAGTTCGACCGCCATGTCGGCCAGGCCCAACCAGCGCAGATTGCGGCCGAAGGAGTCGCTGTCGCCAACCTCCTCGTCGGTCACCGCGACGGCCGCCAGCGAAATCGGCGCGGCGGCCTTGGCGGCGTCGAGCGAGAGTTTGCGTTGGCGGGCGCTGGCGGGAATGTCGGCGCCGCGCTTGATCGGTTCCAATACCACCTGTTCGTTCGGGCGCTGATAGGCCCAGACCGTGGCGGCCGTCACCGCGCCGATGAGCAGCAGCGCGATCGCGGCGCGCTTGCCGGTGACGGAGTTCGTCCTGAACGTTTTCATCGAGCATGCCTGTGTGTGGAGACAGACAGACAAACGCGATACCGGGCTCGGCCCGGCCAGAGCCCGATTCAGGGATGTTCGGATTCGATATGCACGCGCTCGCGGCGCAGCAGGTACAGGCCGCTGGCGACGATGATCGCCGCGCCCAGCCAGGTGATCGCGTCCGGCAGCACGCCCCACAGGCTGAGGTCGAGCAGCACGCCCCAGACCAGCGCGGTGTATTCCAGCGGCGCGATCAGCGAGGCCTCGCCGAGGCGGAAGGCTTCGGTGATCGCGTACTGGCCCAGGCCGCCGGCGATGCCGACGCCGAGGATGATCCACAGGTCGGCGGTGCGGATCGCGACCCAGTCCGGCCAGGCCAGCGCGCCGGAGCCGATCGCGATCATCGCCATCAGCCAGACCATCATCGACTGGGTGCTGTCGGTGCGCGCGAGCAGGCGCACGGTGATCGCGCTGACCGCGTAGGCGAAGGCCGCGCCCAGCACCGCCAGCGAGGCCAGGCTGAGCATGCCCTCGCCGGTCGGGCGCAGCAGCACCAGTACGCCGATCAGGCCGACCGCGATCGCGATCCAGCGCCGCGGGCCGACCCGCTCGCCCAGCAACGGCACCGACATCGCGGTGATCAACAGCGGGGCAACGAAGAAGATCGAGTAGGCGGTCGACAGCGGCAGCGTGCGCAGCGCGTACACGAAGGCCGCCATCATGCCGATGCCGAGCACGCCGCGCAGCAGGTGCAGGGACCAGCGCACGCGCACCAGCGCGGCCGGGCCCGCGGTGGCCAGGGCCCAGGCCAGCACGAACGGCAGGGAGGCCGCGCCGCGCAGCGAGGCGACCTGGAACGGCGGATAGTGCGCGCTGAGCAATTTGAGGCCGGCGTCCATGGTCGCGAACAGGCCGACCGCCACCAGCATGAACACCGCCGCGCGGGTCTGGCGTTTGCGATCGGCGCTCATGCGGCGTCGCCGCGCATGGCGGTAGCGTAGGGGTCGGTGATCATGTCCGCGGTCGGGGGAAGCGAACGCGCATCTTGCCGGCAATCGCGCGCGCCGTCATGGGCCGTTTAGGCCAGGCGCCTGCAACGGCGGCGCAGGCCGAAGGCGTAACTGAGGTAATAGCCCAGCATCATGCCGCCGACCGCGAGCAGGCTGCCCTGGCGCGACAGCCAGGCGCCGCGCGCGGCCTGTTCGCCCCACAGATGCAGCGCCTGCACCAGGCCGAAGCCCAGGCGCGCGGCGACGATCAGGGTCAGGCCCAGCACCAGCCAACGATTGGGCGTGTAGTACAGCGCGCCCGGCTCGGTTTCGAAGCGGGTCAGCGCCAGGCCGGCCGCGCCCAGCAGCAGACCCAGCGCCACGCCGACCGCCGCGTAGACCGTGGCGTCGGCGATCCAGTGAGCGGCGATCCAGGCGCTGAAGAAGAACAGCAGCAGCGATACGAAGCTCGCGAACACATTGAGCGCGATCGTCCAGCCGATCGCGCGCCGCCGCGACTTGCCGTAGCGATAGCGCTGGATCAGCGCCACCGGCAACAGCAGGGCCCACAGCAGGACCATGACCAGGACGAGCAGCGGGATCAGCAGCAGTTGCATGCGGCCAGCTTAGCCGATGGCGCATGGGCAGGACGCGCCGATCGAGGGCGAAGGCGCCGCACTGTGGGAGCGGCGCGAGCCGCGATAGGGGCTGCGTCGGCCGGCGTGGCTCGATCGCGGCTTACGCCGCTCCCACAGAAAGCGGTGGCGTGTGGCTCGATCGCGGCTTACGCCGCTCCCACAGAAAGCGGTGGCGTGTGGCGCGATCGCGGCTCACGCCGCTGCCACGGAAAGCGGTGGCGTGTGGCTCGATCGCGGCTTACGCCGCTGCCACGGAAAGCGGTGGCGTGTGGCTTGATCGCGGCACACGCCGCTGCAACGGAAAGCGGTGGCGAACCGGCCGGCGCCGGCGCTCAGGCCGCTTTTTCGAGACTGGCGATGTCGATCACGAAGCGGTAGCGCACGTCGCCCTTGATCATGCGCTCGTAGGCTTCGTTGATCTGGGCGATATCGATCAGCTCGATGTCCGAGGCCACGCCGTGCTCGGCGCAGAAGTCCAGCATTTCCTGGGTCTCGGCGATGCCGCCGATCATCGAGCCGGCCAGGCGGCGGCGCTTGGTGATCAGCACGCCCGCCGCGACCGGCGCCGGCGTTTCCGGGATGCCCAGCAGGACCATCGTGCCGTCGACCTTGAGCAGCGACAGGTAGGCGTTGTAGTCGTGCTCGCCGGACACCGAATCGATGATGAAGTCGAAGCTGCGCGCCAGCGTCTTGAACACGGCCGGATCGCGGGTGGCGGCGAACTCCTGCGCGCCCAGGGCCAGCGCGGCCTCGCGCTTGGATTCGGAGGTGCTCAGCACGGTGACCTGGGCGCCCATCGCCGCCGCCAGCTTGACCGCCATGTGCCCCAGACCGCCCAGCCCGACCACGGCCACGCGGTCGCCGGCCTTGACGCCGTAGTGCTTGAGCGGCGAATACGTGGTGATGCCCGCACATAGCAGCGGCGCGGCGCGATCCAGCGGGATCGATGCGGGAATGCGCAGCACGTAATCCTGATCGACCGTGATCCGGGTCGAGTAGCCGCCGTAGGTGGGCGCGCCGCCGTTGCGCTCGCGCGAGTTGTAGGTGCCGGTCATGCCCTGGTCGCAGTACTGCTCCAGGCCGTCGCGGCATTGCGGGCATTCGCGGCAGGAATCGACGAAGCAGCCCACGCCGACCGCGTCGCCGACCTGGAACTTGCCGACTCCGGCGCCGACCTGGGCGACGCGACCGACGATTTCGTGGCCCGGCACCATCGGAAAGATCGAACCGCCCCACTCGTCGCGCGCCTGATGGATGTCGGAGTGGCAAACGCCGCAGTACAGGATGTCGATCAGGACCTCGTTCGGGCCGGGTTCGCGGCGTTCGATCGGGTGCGGGGCCAGCGGCGACTGGGCGCTGGCGGCGGCGTAGGCGGCGGTCTTGAGCATGTGCGAGGTCCGGGAGCGGGGCGAGAGCCTCAGTTTAGCGAGGCCAAGGCCGCCTCGCGTCGATGCGCGCGCAACGCTACGTGCCGCGGCCGCGCGCCTGCGCTACCCTTTAGCCCCCACCCGCAGCACCGATCCGGATACCGCCATGCCCTCCTTCGACGTCGTCTCCGAAGTCGACACCCACGAACTCACCAATGCCGTCGACCAGGCCAACCGCGAGCTGTCCACGCGCTTCGATTTCAAGGGCGTGGAGGCCAAGTTCGAGCTCGACGACAAATTCATCAACCAGTCCGCGCCCAGCGAGTTCCAGCTCAAGCAGATGCAGGACATCCTGCGCGCGCGCCTGATCGCGCGCGGCATCGACGGCCGTTGCCTGGAGTTCGGCGACATCGAGACCAACCTGGCCGGCGCGCGCCAGAAAATCACCGTGCAGCAGGGCATCGAGCAGAAACTGGCCAAGAAGATCGTGGCCGCGATCAAGGACGCCAAGCTTAAGGTCGAGGCCCAGATCAACGGCGACAAGCTGCGCGTCAACGGCAAGAAGCGCGACGACCTGCAGACCGCGATCGCCCTGCTCAAGGCCAGCGATTTCGAGCGGCCCCTGCAGTTCGAAAACTTCCGCGACTGAGCCGCCCATGGACGCCGAAGCCGAACCGATCGTCGCCACCCGCCGCTGGCTGGAGCGCGCGGTGATCGGGCTCAACCTGTGCCCGTTCGCCAAGGCCGTGGTCGCCAAGGGCCAGGTCCGCTACGTGCTCAGCGCCGCGACCACGCCCGAAGCGTTGCTGGAGGAGCTGGCCTACGAGCTGGTCCGCCTGCAGCAGACCGAGCCCGAGCAGGTCGACACCACCTTGCTGATCCATCCGCAGGTGCTGACCGACTTCCTGGACTACAACGATTTCCTCGATACCGCCGACGCGGCGGTGGAAGCGCTGGAGCTGGAGGGCGAGATCCAGGTCGCCAGCTTCCATCCGGACTACCAGTTCGCCGACACCGCCTACGACGACGTCGGCAACTGCAGCAACCGTTCGCCGTATCCGATGCTGCACCTGCTGCGCGAGGCCAGCGTGGAACGCGCGGTGGCCGCGTTTCCGGACCCGGACGCGATCGTGGAACGCAATCTGCAGACGCTTGAAAAGCTCGGCATCGAGGGCTGGCGCAAGCTGCTGGCGCCTTGAGTTTCCCCGCTTTTGCCCGGCTCCCCTCTTTGGGAAAGAAGGGAACCGATGCTTTTCCGGAGCGGGACTACCGCGCCGCCGTCGCCTCATCGCGCAGCCACGGCGCCAGCAGCGCATGGGCCTCGTCCATATTCGCGACGATGCGATGACCCAGCGCGCGGACCTCGGCGCTGGGCGCGAGCAGGTCCGGGATGTGGATCGGGGTCATGCTCGCGGCCAGCGCCGAACGCACGCCGGCCGGCGAGTCCTCCAGCACCACGCAGCGTTCGGGATTCACGCCCAGGCGCTGCGCGGCGAGGCGGTAGATGTCCGGCGCGGGCTTGGGATGGGCGACCTCGTCGCCGCCCACCACCAGCGCGAAATGCGCGAGCAGGCCCGCGCGCTCGAGCTTGTACAGCGCGCGCGGCCGGCGCGTGGAGGTCACCACCGCCTTCGGCATCGCCTGCGCGCCCAGGCGATCGAGCAAGGCGATCAGGCCCGGCTTCAGCGGCAGGCCGGCGTCGACGCGCACGTCGTACAGGGCCTGCATCGCGGTCAGCAGGGCCTGCACCTGTTCCTCGTCCAGACGCGTGCGCAGCAGGTCGTGGCAGGCGCGGTCGTGCAGGCCCACCATCGACAGCCACAGGCCGTCCTCCAGGGGCAGCGCCAGCTCCTGCGCGGCCTGGCGCCAGCACTCCAGCAAGGCCGCCTCGCTTTCGATCATGGTGCCGTCCATGTCGAACAGCACCGCTTCGGGTACGAACTCCAGCGCGTCCGCGCGCGCGGTGTCGATCAGCATCGTCGTGCATCCTGGCCAAGATCGGCCCGCGGCGGTGGCCGCGGACGGGAAATCGCGGCGGCCGCTTCAGCCGCCAAACAAGCGTTCCAGATCGGCCGCGTCCAGCGCGCGCCATTGCCCGGACGCCAGATCGTCCAGCCCCAGGCCGCCGATACGGCTGCGGTGCAGCGCTTCGACGTGGTTGCCGACCGCGGCGAACATGCGCCGCACCTGGTGGTAGCGGCCCTCGGTCAGGATCAGGCGCGCCTGACGCGGCGCCAGGGTGTCCATCGAGGCCGGCGCCAGCGGCGTCTTCTCCGACTCCAGCATCAAGCCGCCGCTGGCGAAGGTCGCCGCTTCGTCGCCGCGCAGGTCCGAGGCCAGCGTGGCCTCGTAGACCTTGGCCAAGTTGGCCTTGGGCGAGACGATGCGATGCAGCAGGCCGCCGTCGTCGGTGAGCAGCAACAGGCCGCTGGTGTCGCGATCCAGGCGCCCGACCGTGGACAACAGCGGCGAGCGCAGGCGGAAACGCGGCGGCAGCAGGTCGTAGACGATGCGGCCGGGGTCCTTGGTCGAACAGGTGTAGCCGACCGGCTTGTGCAGCATCAACACCAGCCCCGCCGGCGGATCCAACGGCGCGCCGTCGATGCGGATGCGCTCGTGGCCGACCTGGTCGTCGGCGTACAGCACCTCGCCTTCGGGATCGGTGATGCGCCCCTCGCGGAACATCGCCGCGACTTCCTTGCGGCTGCCGTAACCGAGGTTGCCGATCAGCTTGACCAGCTTCATGCGCGCCCCGTGCGGCCGCGCGCGGGCGCGGCCTGTTTGACCGCTTCGACGATCTTGAAGCCGCCCTGCTGGGCGACCGTGCGCACCTGCGCGAAGCCGGTCTCGAGCGCGCCTTCGTAAGGCAGGTGGCGGTTGGCGACCAGCCACAGGCGGCCGCCCGGGTTCAGCGCCTGGGCCGCGACTTCGATGAAGCGTCGGCCGATGTCCGGCCGTTCGGCGCGGCCCTGGCCGTGGAACGGCGGATTGCTGACGATGACGTCGTAGCGCGCGTCGACGCCGGCGGTGACGTCCTGCCAGCGGTAATCGATCGCGACCTCGCGCGCCGTGGCCGTGCGCCGATCGGCGCCCAGGTTCGCGCGCGCCAGATCCAGCGCGCGCGCTTCGGCTTCGTACAGGCCCAGCGCGACGATGCCCGGGCAGCGCGCCAGCAGCTCGGCGGCCAGATAGCCGTAGCCCGCGCCGAAGTCGGCCGCGCGACCGGCCAGATCGGCCGGCAGGTGCGCGGCCAGCAGGGCCGAGGCCGGATCGATGCGGTCCCAGGCGAACACGCCCGGCCGGCTCAGGAAACGGCCGCCCAGGATCGGCCGGATCGCATCCAGCGACTGCCATTGCGCGGCCAGCGCGGCATCGGCGGGGCCGTCCAGCGGCGCGCTCCAGAACACCCGGCATTTGTTCTTGGACAACTGCCCGACCGGACCGACCAGCTTGCCCAGGTCGGCCTCGCCCGAGCGCGCGCCCTCGTCGTTGCTCATGCAGGCGACCACGCGGCCGCCCGGCGCGGTGCGCGCGAGCGCGCGCGCCATCAGCGCCCGCGCCTCGTCGCGTTGCCGCGGCGGCAGCATCAGCACCAGCGGGTAACGGCGCTCGGCGTCGTCCCCGTCCAGGCTCAGGCCGGAGCGCTGCAGCGCCTCGGCCTGCGGCTTGAAGCTTTGCTCGCAGACCAGGCCGGGGCGCGGCTGCGCGTGCAGCGGCCAGCCGTCGCGCGCGCGCAGGAACAGGGCGCCGCCCTGCGCCGGCCAGCTCAGCCGGCCTTCGGCGAACGGCAGGAACAGGGTTTCGAGCGCGTTGTCGGGTGCGTCAGCGCGCACGGCAGTGTCGAATGCGGATCATCGGCGTCATTTTACCCGTCGTGGCGCGCCGACGCCCGTTTCGCGCCGGAACCAGCGCGAATACCGGCTTCATGCCGTCGCAACATCGGCGCGGTCATGCTGTTGGAAAACCCAGGAACCACACGCATGCGAGCTCTTTTCATCGGCGGTATGGTCGACAACAGCGAACTCGACCTGGACGGCGCGCAGCCGCCGCGCCACTACCCCGAGAACACCGGCGGCGGACGGCCGCGCTATCGCCTGCACCACACCGGCCGCCGCGAAGGCGCGGTCGCGTATGCGGTGTACGCGGCGCCGGAGCTGGCCGACGCGGAGGTCGAGCGGGTGGCCGAGGAACGCGGCTATGCGCGCCGCTTCCAGGCCGAGCCGCATCCGGAGGCCTAAAGCCGTGCCGGCGCGCCCGCACCCGCCGCGGCGGATGCGGGCGCCGATGCCGCGCGCTTAGTTCTGCAGCTCGCGCAGGGTCACCGACGGCGGCGCGTCGAGCACGCGCCGGGTCGCGTACAGGCCGGCGAGCAGGGCCGCGACCAGGCCCAGGGCGGCGCCGACCGCGCCCATCGTCCAATCCACGCGCCAGGGCAGATCGAACACCTGGGTGGCGATCACGCCGGCCAACACCGAGGCCGCGGTCGCCGCGACCAGGCCCGACAGCAGGCCGATCGCCGCGAACTCCGAAGCCTGGGCCAGGCGCAGCTGACGACGGCTGCCGCCGAGCACGCGCATCACGCCGCCCTCGAGCAGGCGCTCGTCCTGGCTGGCGCTGACCGCGGCCATCAGCACCAGCACGCCGGCGACCAGCGAGAAATAGAACACCACCTCGACCACGGTCGAGACCTGGTCGGCGGTGCCGCGCACCTGCTTGAGCACCGCGTCGACGTCGATCACCGACAGGTTGGGGAAACGCGAGACCAGATCGGCGGTGAAACGGCCCCGCTGCGGCGGCACGCTGACGGCGGTGATGTAGCTGGCCGGATAACCGTCCATCGAGCCCGGCGAGGCGATCACGAAGAAGTTGGGACGGAAGCTCTCCCAGTCGACGCTGCGCAGGCTGGTGATGGTGGCCTGGAACGGCTGGCCGGCGATGTCGAAGGCGACCCGATCGCCGAGCTTCCAGCCCAGCTGCTCGGCGAAGCCTTCCTCCACCGACACTTCCGGCCGCGCCGGCTTGGCGCTGCCCCAGAACTTGCCGGCGGTGACCCGATTGTCGTCGCGCAGGGTCGCGGCCACCGACAGGTTGAACTCGCGCTCGGCCAGGCGCTGCGCGCGCTCGCCCTGCGCGGCGTAGTCGGCGCCGGTGACCGGCTTGCCGTTGCGCGCGACCAGGCGGCCGCGAATCATCGGATACAGGGTCGGCGCGGCGATGCCCTGCTCGCTCATGAAGCTGCGCACCGGCGCGAGCTGGTCGTCCTGCACGTTGATGATGAAACGGTTGGGCGCGTCGGCGGCGAGCGCGAGCTGCCAGCGGTCGAGCAGATCGGTGCGCACGAAGGTCAGCAACAGCAGGGCCATCAGGCCCAGGCCCAGGGCCGAGACCTGGGCGATGCTGGTGCCGGCGCGGCGGCTGACGTTGGCCAGGCCGTAGCGCAGGCTGCCGCGCAGGCGCGAACGCAGGCGCCGCACCGCCACGATCAACAGCCAGGCCAGGGTCGCCAACACCGCCAGGGTGCCGGCGATGCCGAGCAGCATCGCCGTGCCCAGGGTCGCCGAGCCGGCCTTCCACCACAGCAGCGCGCCCAGGCCGGCGAAACCGGCCAGCGCGACCAGCCAGGCGCTGGGCTCGGTGGGATCCAGATCGCGGCGCAGCACGCGCAGCGCCGGCACCCGGCGCAGCGCCAGCACCGGCGGCGCGCCGAATGCGAGCAGCACCACCAGGCCCACGCCATAGCCTTGCAGCGCCGGCAGCAGACCGGCCGGCGGTATCGACAGCTTCAGGGCCTGCGACAGCCAGCTGCCGACCAGCCATTGCAGCCCGAACGCCAGCGCCACGCCGACCGTGCAGGCGACCAGGCCCAGCATCAGCAGTTCGCCGACGTGCACGCCGACCAGGGTGCGCTGGCTCGCGCCCAGGCAGCGCATCACCGCGGTGCCGGACAGATGGCGCTCGCTGTGGCGACGCGCGGCCATCGCCACCGCCACCGCCGCCAGCACCACCGACACCAGCGCGGCCAGGCCGAGGAAGCGGCCGGCGCGATCCAGCGCGGAACGGATTTCCGGACGCGCGTCGCTGATCGTTTCCAGGCGCTGGCCGCGGCCCAGGGCCGGACGCGCGGCGGCGACGAAACGCTCGACCGCGGCCGCATCGCCGGCGATCACCAGGCGGTAGCGGATGCGGCTGCCTTCCTGGACCAGGCCGGTGGCGCGCACGTCGCCCAGGTTGAGGAATACCTTGGGCGCGATGTTGAAATAGTCGAGCGCGGCATCGGGCTCCTGCACCACCAGCGCGGCCAGCGTGAAGCGCGCATCGCCGATGGCGATGCTGTCGCCGAGCGCGGCGCCCAGGGTGTCGGCGCCGGCGCGGCTCATCCAGACCGTGCCGCGCGCGGGCACGCCGCCGGCGTCGCGTTCGCCGCCGCGGTCGGCGATGCGGAACGCGCCGCGCAGCGGGAAGCCTTCGCCCAGCGCGCGCAGTTCGCCCAGTTGCAGGCGCTCGCCGACCCGGATCATGGTCTGCAGCTCCATGGTCTCGGTGCGGCGCAGGCCGCCGGCCTGCGCGGCCTGGCGCAATGCGCCGTCGATCGGCGCATCGGCGCGCACCACGGCGTCGCCGCCCAGCAAGCGGTTGGCTTCGATCGCCAGCGCGCGTTCGGCGCGGTCGGTCACGAAGCCCACCGAGGTCACCGCCAGCACCGCCAGCACCAGGGCGGCGAACAGGATGCGCACATCGCCGGCCTTGAAGTCGCGGCGCAGCTGGCGCCAGGCCAGCCCCAGCGTCCTCACGGCACCAGCCTGCCGCTGTCCAGGCGCAGCATGCGGCCGCAGCGCTGGGCCAGGTGCTCGTCGTGGGTGACCAGCACCAGGGTGGTGCCGGCGTCGGCGTTGAGTTCGAACAGCAGTTCGATGATGGCCTGGCCGGTGTGGGTGTCGAGATTGCCGGTGGGTTCGTCGGCGAACAGCAGCGAGGGCCGGGTCACGAACGCGCGCGCCAGCGCCACGCGCTGTTGCTCGCCGCCGGACAGCTGGCGCGGATAGTGGCCCAGGCGCTGGCCCAGGCCGACCTTGTCCAGGATCGCCTTGGCCGGGCCCTCGACCTCGCGGTCGCCGCGCAATTCCAGCGGCAGCATCACGTTTTCCAGCGCGGTCAGCGAGGGCAGCAGTTGGAAGCTCTGGAACACGAAGCCGACCTTCTCGCCGCGCACGCGCGCGCGGCCGTCCTCGTCCAGCGCCGACAGCGCTTCGCCGTCGAGGGCGACGCTGCCGCTGCTGGGCGTATCCAGGCCGGCCATCAGCGACAGCAGGGTGCTCTTGCCGGAACCGGAGGCGCCGACGATGGCGACGGTGTCGCCGCGCGCGATCTCGAAACCGACCCCGTCGAGGATGGTCAGCTCTTCGCCGGGCAGGCTCACGCGCTTGCCCAGGCCCTCGACGCGCAGCGCGGGCGCGGCATGAACGGGGGCGGCCCCGGCATCGCGACGGGCGCCGCGGCGGCCTGCATCACGCTGAACGGAATCGGCGCGTACGGCGTGCACTTGAATGGAATCGGCCATGATCGTCCTTATGCTTGCTCCAGCGACATCATCCGGAGGCCTTATTAATGACGCTTAATAAACAGGGATATGCGGCATCGCGGGCTCGGCTTCAATGGGCCATCGGTACCGGGTCGCTGGTCCTGGCCCTGGCCTGCGCCCTGATCGCGACGCCGCTGCAGGCCCAGCCGGCGCGCGCGCAGCCCGCTGCGGCGACGCCCGCGCCGGCCGTCAAGGCGGCGCGCACCGTACTGGTGATGGGCGACTCGCTGTCGGCCGGCTACGGCCTGGCGGCCTCGCAGGGCTGGGTCTGGCTGACCGCGCAACGCGTGGCCCAGACCCGCCCGGGCTGGCGCGTGGTCAACGCCAGCATCAGCGGCGAAACCACCGCCGGCGGCGCCGCCCGCATCGCCGGCGAACTGGCGCGGCACAAGCCCGCGGTGGTGGTGATCGAGCTGGGCGCCAACGACGGCCTGCGCGGCCTGCCGCTGGCGCAGAGCCGGGCCAACCTGGAGCGCATGATCGCCGCCGCGCAGGCCGCCAAATCGCGGGTGCTGCTGATCGGCATGCGCATGCCGCCGAATCTGGGCCGCGAATACACCCAGGGCTTCGAGCGCAACTACGCCGAACTGGCGCAACGCCATGGCGCCGCGCTGCTGCCGTTCCTGCTGGAACCGATCGCGCTGGATCGCAAGGCCTTCCAGGACGACAACCTGCATCCGGTGGCGAGCGCGCAGCCCAAGCTGCGCGATCACGTGTGGACCAAGCTGGGGCCCATGCTGCGCTGAGCTTGCGCCGCACTGGCCTTCTGTGGGAGCGGCGTGAGCCGCGATTGCGCAACTCCGGGCCCCGACGATCGCGGCTCACGCCGCTCCCACAGGAAATGCCAGGGCCGTCTCGCGGCGTCGGGCGCGCGAGGCCGCCGCGCTTGCTATCGTGCGCAGCTGATCCTGCCGCGACCACCGCATGAGCCGCACCGAACGCCTGTTCGACCTGATCGAGGCCCTGCGCCGGCACCGCCAGCCGATCGCGGCGGCCAGCCTGGCGCAGGAACTGGGCGTATCGCTGCGCACCATCTACCGCGACGTGCAGACCCTGGTCAGCCTGGGCGCGCCGATCGACGGCGAGGCCGGCGTGGGCTATCTGCTGCGGCCGGGCTTCTTCCTGCCGCCGATGAACTTCGCCCAGGACGAGATCGAGGCGCTGGTGCTGGGCGCGCGCTGGGTGCAGCGCCAGGACGACCGCGCGCTGTCGCTGGCGGCCAGCAACGCGCTGGCCAAGATCGCCGCCGCCGCGCCGCGCGACCTGCGCGACGCGATCGGCGAGATCGGCCTGTGGGTCTCGCCCAGCAACGCCCACCGCGGCGCGCCCACCACCATGCAGCGCGTGCGCGACGCCATGCGCGACGAACGCAAGCTGCGCATCCGCTACGGCAGCGGCGACGGCCGGGAAAGCGAACGCACGATCTGGCCGCTGGCCCTGGCCTTCTTCGACCATGCGCGGGTGGTCGGCGCATGGTGCGAGCTGCGCGGCGACTTCCGCCATTTCCGCCTCGACCGCATCGTCGACCTGGAAGTGCTGCCCGAGCCGCTGCCGCGGCGGCGCGGCGCCCTGCTCAAGGACATGGTCGCGCAGCTGTACGAACCGCAGCCGCGCGCCGAACCGCGCTAGTTCGGCTTGGCGCGCGCGCGCGGCTCTGCGCGCACGAAGTCGCGGCCGAGATAGGCCTTGCAGCGGAACTGGTCGATGTCGTTGATGCGCAGGATGTTGCGGCGCCGGCTCACCAGGCCGCTGCGGTGCCAGGTCTGCAGCTGCGCGTTCAACTTCGGCCGGCTGGCGTTGACCATCGCCGCCAGGATGCTCTGGGTCGGCGGCAGCGCGACTTCGAAACCGTCGACCGCGGCGCGGCCGCCGTCGTGCATGATCGACAGCAGATAGCGCGCCAGGCGCGACTCCAACCGGTGCAGGCACATGGTCTCCAGGCTGTCGACCGCCTTGCGCAGGCGCAGGCACAAGGTCGCGTGCGCGCGTTCCAGCAGCGCCGGCTCGGAGGTCAGGGCCGGGAAATGCCGCCGCGCCAGCAGCAGCACGCGCGCCGGGCCATAGGCGATGGCGGTGAAGTTGCGGTCCTTGGCGTCCAGCAAGGCGGTTTCGTCGACGGTCTCGCCGGCCTCGATGGTGTCGACGATCAGTTCCTGGCCATCGGGGCCGTACAGGATCTTGTAGATCCGTCCGCGCGCGACCAGGGCCAGGAAATCGCTGGGGTCGTTCTTGAGGAACAGTGCCTGGCCGTCGCCCAGGGCGCGCTCGGTGGCGTTGCGGGCGATGTGCTCGAGCAAGGTGTCGGGCAAGCCCTGGAACAGCGGGGATTGCTCGAGGATCAACTGCCGTGCGCGTACGTTGGCGGAGCGGTCCAGCGTCATGCACATGCGCGCGACCACCCTCGCGGCAGGGCGCGCGTCCCGGCGCGGCGCGCGTCGGCGCCATGGCGCGGAATTGCGAAAGCGGCCGCCGCGGGACCCTCGCGGTCGGACCAGCGGCGATGTATCCGGGTGTAGCCGACGCGACGCCGGTGCGGTGCGCCGCCGCTGCGTGACGAACGATCCATATTCGAATCCCCTGCCGCCGCAAGCCCTAGCCGCGCCGGCCTGTGCCGCGATCGCGGGCGCCCCATCCGATGGGTTGCCTGCGGTTCTGTCGCGGTCGTTCCCTGGGTCCGGACCGACGCCGCGTGGGCGGCGACGCGTCCGGGCTGGTGCGGGGCCGACTGCCGGCGCGGGCGCCGGCGGACTGCCTCGCGGACGCGGCATCGGGGGCCGCCGCATCCCTTGCGTCCAGCGTCGGGTGTCGCGCCCGACGCCTTCCGCCTTACGGAGAACCGCTGTTCAGACCCTTCACCGGCTTGGTGCCGGTAAAAGCCTTGAGCACGGTCATCAGGCTGCTCAGGTTGTCGGACACGCCGGTCTGAGCGACCTTCTCGGTCGCGCCCGCGGCGGCCGTGGTGTCGAGCGTGTAGATCTGCATCACGCCCTGGTTGGCCGCGGCCAGCGCCAGCGTGTTCTGCTGCTGCTGCGCGGCGACGGCGTTCTCGAACAGGATGCCGGTCGAATGCGCCAGGCTCTGGTAGATCGAGCCCATCGCGAAGGCCGGCGCTTCGCCGATGACCTTGACGTTGGACTGGGTGACGGCATCGGTAATCTGGTCGTTGACGGCGGTGGGAAATGCCATGAGGTAATCCTCGTTATGCGGTCGTCAGGAACATGCGCGCCTGGGAGACCCGGCGGACGGCGCGTAGCCATCGGCCGGGGTTCTCTCACTTGAAGGCGTTGAGCACGGTGAGCAGGCTGGTCAGGTTGTCGGAGACGCCGGTCTGGGCGACCTTCTCGGTCGCGCCCGCGGCGGCCGTGGTGTCGAGGCTGTAGATCTGCATCACGCCCTGGTTGGCGGCGGCCTGCGCCAGCGTGTTCTGCTGCTGCTGCGCGGCGATGGCGTTCTGGAACAGGATGCCGGTCGAGTGCGCCAGGCTCTGGTAGATCGAGCCCATCGCGAAGGCCGGCGCTTCGCCGATGACCTTGACGTTGGACTGGGTGACGGCATCGGTGATCTGATCGTTGACGGCGGTCGGGAAAGCCATGGTTTAACTCCTCGGGGTCGTGTACGGCCCATGCCGTACGTTTCAATGAACGCTGCGGAACCCGCCTTGTGAATCAGGCGGACGACGCGGCGGACGGGGACTTGCGGGCGCTCGCCTCGGCGCGCCCGGCTTCGAGCACAGCCTCGATCTGGCGCGTGAGCGGGCCGTACTGGCGCTCGAAACAGGCCTCGACTTCGGCCTTGATCAGGATCGCGAGACGGTCGGCGATCTGCGCGATCGCCAGCTGCGCGGCCGCGGTTTCGCCCTCGCCCGCGCCCTTCAGGTGCGACGGCCTTAGGTCGCCGAGCGTGCGCGAGGACTCCAGCAGACGCAGGATCGCCTGTTCCTCGCGGGTCAGCGGGGCCGCCGGCGCGCCGCCCTTGGCCGGCGCGGCGCCGGTACCGGGAGGGGCCTCGGCGGCGCCGAGCACGGTCTTCATCGCCGCCTCCACCCGCTGCCGGCCCTGGTCGACGATGTCGGCGGCATGGCGCCGGGCCTGGTCGGTGTAGCCGCCCAGCACGGCCTCGTTCGCGCTCAGGGTGGTGAGGAACTCGGCCAGTTGCCTGCGCTCGTTCTCGTCCAGATCGTGGCCCAGCCACTGGCGCGCGAACTGATGCACCTGCTCGGTCAACTCGTTCCGGCTTACGGTCATGACACTACTCGCGGACGTTAGGGGGGACGGGCGCTCAGCGCGCGCGCAGCAGCTGGGTGAGCGCGCGTAGCACGTCGGGCTGCATCAGGCGCTCGAGCACTTTCGCCAGTTCGGGGTCCAGCGCCTTGTCGGCGGCCGCGGCGGCGGGCGTCGATGCGGACGCCGACGGATCTGCCGGCTTCGCCGGCACGGCCGCGGCGTCGGGACCGTCTATTTCTTCGTGCAGCAGGTGTTCGACGAGGTCGTTCATCGCAAGCTCCTGGCGGTGCCGGCCGCGCGCGGCGCGGCCGGGTTGGAAGACGTCCGCGCCCTGGCCGGACGCGCGGCGTTCACTTCTTCGGCTTGGGTCGGGTCAGGGTGACCACCGAGGCCGGCGACTTGAAGCCGTACATGGTCTCCAGGCCCAGCGCGGTGTTCGGCACCAGGGTGAGCGAGGAATCGACCGTGGTCTCCCAGTAGTCGGTGGCGATCGACAGCACCAGTTTCTGCAGCGACACCATGGTCTGGTCGAGCACCCGGGTCTGGCCGGCGGGCAGCAGCTGATAGGCCAGCAGGATCACCATGCGCAGGAACTCGTCCTGGACGTTGGTGTGCTCCACGCCCTGTCCGTCCGCTCCCAGCAGATACGAGCGCCAGTTGTTGAACAGGGTCAGCGAGCGGGTCAGGGCGTCGAACCAGTAGGACTTGATCGTGGTCTGGCCGGCCAGCTGCAGCACCAGCTCGGCGTAGAGCGCGTAGTAATCGGAGATGTTGGACGGATTGCAGATCGGCGCCAGGCCCGAATTGAGCTGGCTGTAGAGCCAGACCTTGTTTTCCTGATTGCTCAACACGTCGGCCAGGCTGGTCTGCGCGCGCACCATGGCGATGAACTTCTCGACCTGCGGCTGCTCCAGGGCGTTCGCGCCCAGATAGGCCACGGCGTTGCCGGCCTGGTGCAGCACGTCGGTGTCGATGTAGCCGTCCAGGTGGCGGAAGCCTCGGTTGATGCGGTAGCCCTCCACCGAATCGAACAGCCCCGAGGCGCCGGTGATGGCATTGCTGCCCATGTTGGTGTCGAACGCGACCAACGGGTAACGCTGCGCCATGTAGTTGCGGTAGTAGTAGGCGTGGCCCAGCCGCAACGCGAACTGCTGGCTGCCGGAGAAGAACGCGTACCAGCTCTGGCTCTGCCCGTCCGCCACCGTGTCCAGGGTCTCGCTCATCGCCATCTCGCTGCGTTTGCCGTTGTAGGCGACGATCGCGATGCTGGCTGGGCTGTTGATGTCGAAGCGGCGCAGGGTGCAGCCGCCGTGGGTCAGCGAGTCGCTGCGGAACAGCTCGTCGAACAGTCCCGACACGTCGCTCTTCTTGCGCGTGCCGGCGCCGCGGCTGCCGCGCGGCTCGTCGGCGCGCCGGCCCTGGGCGGTGGCCAGGCCGCGCGCGATGTAGGCCGAATAGGCGCGGTAGAAATCCTCGCCCGGCGGCTCGGCCGCGTTGGCGTAGTAGTAGCCGATCATCGAGCGGTTGTCGGTGGTCGAGGCCGCGCCCTCGCCGCAGTGGATATGGCAGATCAGCTGCTGGGAACGCGCGCCCTTGCCGGAACCGAAGCACTTGCCCAGCGCCGACTGGTTCTGGAACAGGAACTGGAAGAACTGGCCGTAGTCGGCGACCTTGGTCTCGGTGCCCAGCAGGTCGATGCCGATCACGGTGCTGGGGCCTTCTTCGGTCAGCAGCGGCAGGATCTTGTCCTTCAGTTCCGCGCTCAGGCGATCGCCGGGCATGTAGCCGGCCGAGGTGTGCACCAGCAGCCGGAAGTTGCTCGGGTCCTTCGGATAGAGCTGGTTGAACGCCTGCGCGATGCGGTCGGCGACGACGATTTCGTCGGCGCCGATCGCCGCCTGGTTGCAGCGCACGCCGCTTTGGTACAGGAAGGCGTAGGTCGCCAGCACCCACTGGTCGTAGCACCGCTGCGCGTCGGGCTCGCGCAGCACCGCCTTCATCAGGCTGGAGCGGGCCTTGTAGCAATCGTCGAACGGCGTGTACTTGTTGGCGCTGTAGATCTTGTTGTTGAAGTAACGCAGGATCTTGATCAGCTCCTGGTTGTAGGGCGCCGCGCGATCGGGCTGCACGCGCGCGCGCAGCTGACCGCGGATCTCCTCGTACAACTCTGGGCTGGTCGCGGCGGCGTTGACCACCCAATCCGACAGCGCCCAGCGCCGCGCCAGTACCACGCAGGCGATGTAGATGCTCTCGGCCACGCATTCGCCGCGTTCGTACGCGGCCTTGTTCGCCTTGGCGGCCAAGGCGTTGAGCGGATTGCCCTCGATCATCATCAACAGGGCTTTGTCGAACAGGGCCACGGTGCCTTCGTCGGTGCCGACCGGGCCGTCGCCGCCCATCACGCCGACCAGCGAGAGGCGCTGGTCCTTGGGCAGGCTGACCTCGATCGCGTCCGGCGAGGACGGCATGGTGTAGCTGATCTTGTAGGACGTCGACGTCAGCAGGTCGCCCTCGACCGGCAGGATGCCGCCGAAATGGCTGTGGTAGTCGAACGGGTACTGCTGCATCACGACCGGCGAGGTCAGGGAGAAAAAGGCCATGGACGGGGCTCCTAAGGTCTGCGCCGCAGGGCGGCATTCGGGTCCGGAGCGCATCGCGGCGACGCGCTCCCGCGGTGGTCGTCAGCTCAGGACGACGCGCTCTTGTGGTTCTGCAGCACGGCGGCGTACTTGGAGATGCTCTGGTCGATGCGATCGATGGCGAAGCTCGCCGCTTCGGCCTCCATCGCGCCGGCGGCGGCCGCGACGGCGGCGGCGGCGCCCATCAGGATGTCGGTGGCGAGCACGCCGAGCGCATCCTCGGCGGCCTTCTCCAGCTGGTTCTCGACCAGGTTCTGGGTCATTTCCTTGAGCAGGATGCCTTGACTGGCCAAGGCGAGCTTGCTGACGCCGTCGAAGTAGGCGGCGGCCGACTGCGCGACCAGGCCCGCCGCCTGTGTGATCATCATGTTGGGCGGGATCGCGATCTGCGAAGGCGCGTACTGCGCGGTCTCGGCATTGCTCAGCTGCACCGCCTGCACGATCTTCTGGTTGAGCGCGTCGGTGGGCGGCGTGGGCGCGCCGGCCTGGGCCAGCATCTGGGTGCTCATGGTCGCCAGCACGCTCGGCGGCGGCGCCGGTGGCGTGGTCGGCGTGGTCGGCGGATCCGAGGTGCCGGAGCCCGTGGTCCCGGACCCCGTCGTGCCGCTACCGGTCGTGCCGGAACCCGTCGTGCCGCTGCCGGTGGTGCCCGATCCGGTCGTGCCGCTGTCAGTCGTGCCCGAATCGCCCGTGCCCGCTCCAGTCGAAGCCGATCCCGTCGTGCCGGCGTCCGTCGCACCCGAGCTCGCCGTACCGGAACCGGAACCGGACGCGGCATCGGCGGACGCGGCATCGGCGGGCGCGGCGCCGAGCGCGCTCGGCGTGGCGGGCGTGGCGGCGGCCGTCGCGCTCGCCGGCGGTGCCGGTGCCGCCGGATCGGCAGGCGCCGCCGGCGTTGCGGCGGTCGCCGGAGTCGCGGGCGGTGCCGGCGGCGTGGCCGGCGGTTTGTTCCTGTTCCAGAAAGGCATGGCGCTATCCCCTGCTCAACGTCCGTTGTTGCGGGGCCGTCACGACGATTTCTCGCCTATGGCCATGATCAGACCCACCGCCTTGGACACCACCGCGGTCGAGATCTGGTTGAGTACTTGCTGGCTGTGCACGGCGTTCTGCAGCGACAGGCCGGCGGAATGGCTGGCGACCTGGTAGAGCGCGGCGATGGCCTGAGCGGGCGCCTCGGCCACGACCTTGACGTTGGTCTGGGTGACGGCATCGGTAATCTGCGAATTCACGGGCGTGGTGTCGGCCATGGACCTGTCCTTGGGAGTCGCGTGTTTGATGGAGTCCCCGACCGGCGCCGCGTCGAGGCGTTCCGCCGCGCGTGCCCGGAACCCGGCACGCGCGGCGTCCTAGGGCCGCACGACGGCGCGGAGGCGGCGTCGGCGTGCGGCGTTTGATGCGATAGCTATGGGTTAAACGCGCCGGCTCCGGTTCTGTGAAGGCGGCCGCGCGCTCAGTCGCGATCGACCGCGATCCGGATGCGCTCGCGCAGCAGCTGGACCCGCTTGCGCGCCAGCGGCTGGTTGATCGCCAAGCGCTCGGCGATCGCCGGGTACGGCAGGTCGTCGATGAAGCGGTAGACGAACAGGCGCTTCTGGTCGCGGCTGAGCGAGGCGACCGCGGTGATCACCCGGCCGAGCTGTTCTTCCAGCTCCATGCGCTGGAGCGCCGACAGGTCCAGGCCCTGGGCCACGCCCTCGGCCTCGATGTCGACGCCGCGGTCGAAGACCTCGCCGTCGCGGCCGTTGCGGCGCACGCTGTCCAGGAACACGTGGCGCAGGACCACGAACAGGAAACCCTCGGGGTCGCTCATCGCGTCCGGCGAGCGGCGCATGAACAGCAGGGCCTTGATGGCGGTGTTGGCGAGCAGGTCGTCGGCGCGGTCGCGGTGGCCGTCCGAAAGCCGGCGCGCGCGGCGGTCGAGCTCGGGCTTGGTCGCTCGCCAAGCCCTCACGAACATCTCGTCGGCCACACCCAGCTCTTGCGATCCATCGCCCGGCTTATTCATCACCAACACCTCCTGTGTTGAGTACACACAGGCGAGTCTGGTGAGACGCTCACGGAAAGGCTGTTACCTGGGTGACACGGCGGGGCGATTTTCCACTACTGACAAAACCTGTCAGCCCCCTCGCCTACGGTCCCAGGGCGGACGCGCCCGCTACGGACCCTCCGCCCGGTACCCGTCCGATCTGCGAGGCCGACCATGCTGACCTTCTATCACGCGCCGCGTTCGCGCTCTTCCGGCATCCTTTACCTGCTGGAGGAACTGGGCGTCGCCTACGACGTGCTCAAGATCGACATCCACGCCGACGACGGCGCGCCGGAAAGCTATCGCGCGATCCAGCCGCACAAGAAAGTGCCGGCGGTCGTGCACGACGGTGTGGTGGTGACCGAACGCGCGGCGATCTGCGTATATCTGGCCGACGCGTTTCCGCAGGCCGGCCTGGCGCCGGCGATCGGCGATCCGATGCGCGCGGCCTACCTGAGCGCGCTGGTCTACGCCGACGCCGTGCTCGATCCCTGCATCGTCGCGCGCGCGCAGGCCTGGGCCTACGCGCCGCGCGCGTTCCCGTTCGGCGCCTACGAGGACATGCTGGCCCATCTGGAACGTCGCCTGAGCGTGCAGGCCTACGCCGCCGGCGAGCGCTACAGCGCGGCCGACACGCAGTGGGCCGACGGCCTGCATCGGGGCATGCGCGTGTTGGGCGCGATACCGGAGCGGCCGGCGTTCAAGGCGTACCTGGATCGGATCGCGGAGCGGCCCGCGTTCCGGCGTTATCGCGCTCTGGCGATCGCCTAGGCCGCGTGGCCGTGCGCGTCGCCGCGGCCGAGATCGGACATGCGCTCCCACAGCCAGGTGCCGCCCGCGCACAGCCCCAGCACCGGCAGCCAGGCATCCAGGCCGGCCGGCATCCGCGCCAGCGGTGCGGCGATGGCATCCCACCAGCCGCCGCCGTAGTTCGCGACCACGTACACGACGACCGCGAGCAGGGCCAGCATCAGGCCGTTGAGCAGCCATTGTTCGAGCCGGTCGCCGAGCGCGGCGCTGGCCTCGACCCGGCGCGCGACCTGGGCCGCGAAATCCGCCGGCAGCGGCTCCATCGCCGGCGCCCGCAACGCACGCACCAGCAGACGGTACTGGGCCACGCGCGCGTCGCCGGCTTCGATCGGCAGGCCGGCGCGTTCCTCGCGCAGGGCGCGTTCCTGCGCCAGCCATTCCTGGGCCTCGCGCTGCGGGCGGTCGTCGGGCGGCGGCGGGGTGTGCGACATGTTCATGCGGTGACTCCCATGCTGGACTGCAGGCGCTCGCGCAGCAAGGCCCGGGTCCGGAACAGATGGCTCTTGATCGTACCCTCGGCGAGGCCGGTGATGCGCGCGATCTCGACGATCGGCACCTCGTCCAGGTGATACAGGGTCAGCAGGGTGCGCTGCAGCGGCGGCAGCGCCTCGATCTGGGCGTGCAGCGCGGCGGCGACCTCGGCGTCGGCGCAGGCCGCCTCCAGGTCGAAGCCGTCGCTGACCTGGTCCAGCGGCGACAGCGCGTCCTCGTCGTCGGCGACCTCGAGGATCGGGATCCGCTTGCGTTCCAGATGGCGCTTGGCCACCGAATAAGCGACCTGTCCGATCCAGGATTTGAGCTGGCTCTCGTAGCGGTACTGGTGCAGGCACTGGTGCACGCGCAGGAAGGCCTCCTGGCAGAGCTCGCGGGTGTCGTCCGGCTGCCGGACCATGCGCTGGATGATGTGCCAGCACAGGCCCTGGTACTCGCGCACCAAGCGTTCGAACGCCCCCGGCGCGCGCGCCAGTACGGCGTCCACGAGCGCGCGATCGTCGTTGGCGGGGGCGGGCGGGACGGTCATCTAGGGCAGTGGATACGTCGTGGGGGCGAATGGTTGCAATGCCGGCAGCCGACTCCCGGCATCGGCTCCGGGCCGGCCCCGGCTGGACCGGCGCGGAACGGGCCGCCATGCTCGGGCCTGCAACCGTTCCGACGACGGCCGTATCCATTGCCCCGAGACCCAATCCCGAGAACGTGCCATGGACATCGACATCCTCATTCCCATCACCCTGTTCCTCTGCATCACCTACGCGATCAAGTTCGTGGTCGACGCCCGCTTCCGCAGCAAGCTGATCCAGCAGGGCAGCGGCTCGGAAGAACTGATCCGCTCGCTGGTCCAGAGCGAGGATCAACGCCGCCGCCATGCCTCGCTGCGCTGGGGCGTGCTGAGCCTGACCCTGGCCGCCGCCTTCGCCCTGATCGAAGCCTTCGGCTGGCGCGAGGTGACTCCGGGCGTGATCGCCGTGCTGCTGGGCGCGACCGGCGTGGGCAACCTGGCTTACTACGCGCTTTCGCGCCGCCTTTCGTGAATGCGGGCCGGCGCATCCGCGAGACCGGATGCGCCATCGTCCCGGCGCGACCGGTCCGCGTCCCGGACTAGCCGCTCATGCGGTCCAGCATCGTGCGCAGTACCGGTATCGTGGTGACGTCGTCCACGCCCTTCATCGCCATCACCGTTTCGCGCAGGTCGGCCAGCGCCCCGGGCGACTCGGCCTGCACCAGCGCCATCAGATCGATCTCGCCGGCGACGCTGTGGCAGAACCGCAGCTGCGGCAACTGCGCCAGCAGCGGCATCACGTCGTCGCAGCTGAAGCCGTCGGCGTAACGCACCAACAGCCAGGCCTGCAGCGGATCGCCATCCCGGCCCAAGCGCACGGTGTACTGCGCGATCACTCCGCCCGTTTCCAGCCGCTGCAGGCGCTCCTGCACCGTGCTGCGCGACAGGCCCACCGCCTTGGCCAGGGCCACGGTGGACAGGCGCGCATTGTCCTGCAGCAGGGCGATCAACTGGCGGTCGATGGCGTCCAGCGCTTTCATGGTCGGATCCGGCGATAAGTCGGCACGGCCGGCATTGTGCCGGGTTGAGACCGGCACGCGCGAGTGCGCACAGTAGGCGCCTCTCCGCCGCTACCGCCGCACGATGTCCGACCCCGACCGCTTCGCCGCGCTGCCGCCGCCGCCCTACTACGCGGTGATCTTCTCCTCGCTACGCAACGGCCGCGACGAAACCGGCTACGCGGCGACCGCCGAACGCATGGTCGAGCTGGTGCGCGAGCAACCCGGCTTCCTCGGCTACGAGTCCGTCCGCGACTCCGGCGGCTTCGGCATCACCGTGGCCTATTTCGACAGCGAGGCCGCGATCGCGGCCTGGCGCGCGCACGCCGAGCACGCGCTCGCGCGCGAGCGCGGCCGTCGCCTCTGGTACCGCCGTTTCGAGCAGCGCGTCGCGCGCGTCGAACGCGCCTACGGCGGACCGCATCCCCTGCCCTCCCCAACCGCCGAGACCGCACCATGAAACTGGACCCGCGTAGCACCGCCCTGATTCCGATCGACGTGCAGCAGGGCTTCGACTACCCGCCCTGGGGCCCGCGCAACAACCCGGCCATGGAGGCCAATGGCCGGCGCCTGCTCGCGATCTGGCGCGAGCATGGCCTCCCCCTGATCCACGTGCGCCACGACTCGGTGATGGAAGGCTCGTCCCTGCAACCCTCGCATCCGGGCAATGCCTTCCGCGCCGGATTCGAACCGCTGCCGGGCGAGGCGCTGGTGAGCAAATCGGTCAACGCCGCCTTCATCGGCACCGACCTGGATCTGCGCCTGCGCCGGCTCGGCGTCGACAGCCTGGTGCTGTTCGGCATCAGCACCGACATGTGCGTGTCGACCACCGCGCGCGTGGCCGCCAATCTGGGCTATCGCGTCGTGGTCGTCGCCGATGCCTGCGCCTGCTTCGACCTGCGCGACGAATACGGCCGCGTCGTCGCCGCCGACGATATCGCACGCGCGCATCTGGCGACCCTGCGCGCCGAGTTCGCCGAAGTCGTCGACAGCGACGAGGCGATCGCGGCGGTGCGTGCGCAAGCGCGCATGACATGAAGGCGACACGCGCCTTTGCGAAGACCGCTCGCGAGGCGACGAACGGTATTGCAACTAAATTTTAACGAGCGTAATGTGCGCGACCTCGGCCCGGCGCGGCCACATATCGAATCCGATCTTCCGCCATGAACCTCTTCATCGACATCGCCAAATCGCAGCAGTCGCGGCCCCAGCGCCACGACGCGTGCGCATGCGCGTCGATCAAGATCGGCGGTCGCGACGAAGCGCTGCCGCGCACTCCACACTGACCTTGCCTATGCGGGAGGTCGGTGACCCCGACCTCCCGAGGAACGCGAACGCCCTCGGGTTCGAAACCCGGGGGCGTTTTGTTTCTCGCGTACGCAAAGGATCCGTTTTTCCCTGATTCAAGCGGTTTCCAGCCGGCCCCGAAGCATTCGCGCGCATGCGCGCCGCAGGGGCGATGCCGTCGAGGCGCCGCGAGGCGCTGCGCCCGGATGCTTCGGCGCGGGCGGTGCGGCGGGAGATCGCAGGCATAGGGCGCATGCGCCCGCACGAATTGGCGACCGGCGACGGACGCCAATGCGAAACATCGATCCAACGTTCTGCAGCGGTACGGGTTCGCATCCCGTCCGGTGCGCGCGGCCCTGCCGTGGCGTATGCCGCAGTTCGCAAGACGGTGTTTCGAAGACGACGTTAGCTCAGCAGGTTAGAGCAGCGGCATGTACGCAGGTCGCCGGTTCGAGTCCGGCACGTCGATCACTGGATAGCTCAGTCGGTTAGAGCATCGGATCCTGATTCCGATTGTCGCGGGTTCGATTCCCGCTCCAAAACAACTGCCTGTCACGCAGTGAGCAATACGGGGACGAAAGTCCCCATCCGGAAACGCCCCTTGCGGCGTTGCGGACGAAACCGCGCCTCGGCGCGGTGGAGCACGCAGCGCAGCAGCGGCGACGACGCCGGACCCGCGCCCGCGAGGCGACGGACCGCGGCGGTTGCTCGCACGCGACAGCACAGCGTCGCGTGCCGGCCCCTCCGCGGACGCCGCGCCGAGCGCACACGGGTTCCGCGCCGACGCCGTCGGGGGCGCTTCCACCCCATTTGGCTTTGCGGCCGCCGCTTGCGCGCGGCCGCGGCACCCACGCAGCGCGCGACGAACGATCCGGTCGCGCGCCGTCCACACGACCGGATCGAAACCCGCAGAACACCAAGGAGAAGACGTCATGTTCTGGAACAAGCGGGTCGTGGTCGGCGACGCCGAGCGCGCCCTGATCTACCGCAACCGCCGTTTCGAGCGCGTGCTCGGACCGGGCGTTTATCGCATCGGCGATTGGCTGGGCCGCGCCGAGGTGGTGCTGCACGACATCGCCAAGCCCGAGTACGTCGGCAAGGACACCGACGCACTGGTGGCCGCGCTGGGCGCGCGCCTGGACGAGCATTTCGTCCTGGCCGACATCGGCGTCGACCAGGTCGGCCTGGTGATGAAGAACGGCAAGCTCGAAGACCTGCTCGCACCGGGCTCGCGCAAGCTGTACTGGCGTGGCCTGGTGCCGATCGAAATCGTCGCCACGACCTTGTCGGCGGGGCTGGAGCTGCGCGGCGAGATCGCGCAGCGCCTGCGCCAGATCGGCCTGCTCGATCGCATCGCCCTGGCCGTGACCGTGCCCAATGAGTCCGCCGGTCTGCTCTACGTCGACGGCAAGCTGGTGCGCACCCTGGACGCCGGCAGCTACGCCTACTGGAACTTCCAGAAGAACGTTGCCGTCGAGCTGGTCGAGCTGCGCGTGCAGTCGGTCGAGGTCTCGGGCCAGGAGCTGTTGACGCGCGACAAGGTATCGCTGCGCGTGAACCTGGCGGCCAGCGTACGCGTGACCGATCCGGTCGCCACGCGCAGCAAGGTCGCCAAGGTCAACGACTACCTGTACCGCGAGCTGCAGTACGGCCTGCGCAGGGCGGTGTCGGCCAAGACCCTGGACGAGCTGCTCGGCGATAAGGCCTCGCTGGACGCGGACATCTACGGCTACGTGCGCGACCGGCTCGACGGCCTCGGCCTGGAGGTTCTGGGCGTGGGCGTCAAGGACGTGATCCTGCCGGGCGAGATGAAGGAGATCCTCAACGGCGTCGTGCAGGCGGAGAAGTCGGCCCAGGCCAACGTGATCCGCCGTCGCGAGGAGGCCAACGCCACGCGCAGCCTGCTCAACACCGCCAAGCTGATCGAGGACAGCCCGACGCTGATGCGCCTGAAGGAGCTGGAGGCGCTGGAGAAGGTCACCGAGAAGATCGACAAGCTCACCGTCTTCGGCGGCCTGGACGGCGTGCTCAAGCAACTGGTCAGCCTCAAGGCGGGCGGCTGAAGGGGTGATCCGTGGAATCCCGGATGACGACTCGGCCGCGAACCGAACCCGAGAACGCCGCTCCCCAGGGAGCGGCCATCGCATCCATTCCAACGGAACCCTTCCATGCGTAAGGACATGTACAAGGTGATCGTGGAACGGCCGCGGCGCGGAGGTCGCTACAGCAGCGAACGCCGTCCCCTGGCCGATCCCGAGGACCAGACCCAACACGAAAGCCTCAAGTTCCGCCATCGCTCGCGCAAAGGGCTCAACGAAAACCTCAACCCGCTGCGGCGATATCTCGGCCGGCAGGTCGGCCGTCGGTGGGACGAGGTCTACTCGGAGCTGTGCGCCAACATCGACCGCCGCAATACCGTGCAGCGACACATCCACGAACACCTCGAGGATTTCGTCGCGCTGCGGGCGCAGACCTTCGACGGCGCGCTGCACTACGAGCGCGGCTACGGCGGCCTGCGGCGACTGGCCCAGCGCTGGACGCCCAAGCTCTATGTGGATCCGGTCAGCGGCGTGCTGCTGATCAACCACGCGGGGCTCCAGGCCGAGCGCGAGGCCCGACGCGAGTACGCACGGGCGCGCAAGCCGCAGACACCGGCCGACGTACGGCCGCTGGACGAACTGCATCAGCTGCGTCGCATCGACGGCATCTGGTACGAGATCGAACTCGCACCGCTGCCGGCGGTCGCGGCGGCGGCCGGCGCCGAACCGAAGGCGTCCAAGCCGGTCGCGCCCTACGACGTGGTCGCGCGGCGTCCGGCCAGGCGGACCGGCAAGCCCTGCGGCCATCGCGGCTGCGAGGCCTGCCGGCCCTACGGTCGCGCCGGCCTGTACGCGCGCGGCAAGCGCCAGTTGAATCGGCACGAGCTGCAGCGTCACGGCCTGCGCAATCACGACGGCGAACGCCTGCACTGAGTCAACATGAAGCAAACCGGCGGCGTCGCACGGAGCGCGCCGCCGCCGTTCAGGAGACAACACCATGAGTCATCAATACGAACTGCTGCATGCCGAAGGCGCCACCCCGATCAAGGGCTGGGTCCGCGGCGTGCCGCTGGAATCGCAGGCGCACGAACAGCTGCGCAACATCGCCGCCCTGCCCTTCGTCGGGCCCTGGGTGGCGGTGATGCCCGACGTGCATCTGGGCAAGGGCGCGACCGTGGGGTCGGTCGTGCCCACGCGCGGCGCGATCGTCCCGGCCGCGGTCGGCGTCGACATCGGCTGCGGCATGGCCGCGGTACGCACTACTCTGCGCGCCAGGGATCTGCCCGACAGCCTGGCTCTGCTGCGCTCGTCGATCGAGCGCAGCGTGCCGGTCGGCAACGGTCCTGGCGGCGATCACCGCAAGCGCCCGGACAGCATCGATACCCGGATCGCGCAGTCGGGGCTGATGCCGCGCCTGGAGGCGGTGCGCGCCCGCCATCCGAAGGTCCGCAACGACAAGGTCGACAAGCAGCTGGGCACGCTCGGCGGCGGCAACCACTTCATCGAGATCTGCCTGGACGAGGCCGACGCGGTGTGGGTGATGCTGCACTCGGGTTCGCGCGGCACCGGCAACCTGATCGGCACCTACTTCATCGAGCAGGCGCGGCGCCAGCTGGAACGGCGCGTGCTGGGCTTCCACCTGCCCGACAAGGACCTGGCGTTCTTCCTGGAAGGCGAGCCCTTGTTCGAGGAGTACGTCGAGGCCGTGTCCTGGGCCCAGGACTACGCGCGCGAGAACCGCGAGGCGATGATGGCGCGGGTGCTGCACGAGATGCGCCAGCGCCTGCCGAAGTTCCAGTTGGAAAAGATGGCGGTCAACTGCCACCACAACTACGTGCAGCGCGAACAGCATCACGGCGAGTCCCTGCTGATCACCCGCAAGGGCGCGGTCAGCGCGCGCGCCGGCGAGCTTGGCATCATTCCCGGCAGCATGGGCACCTGCAGCTACATCGTGCGCGGCAAGGGCAACGCCGACAGCTTCCACAGCTGCAGCCACGGCGCCGGCCGCGTCATGAGCCGCACCCAGGCGCGCGCGAGCATCACCCTCAAGCAGCACCGCGAAGCCACCGCGCACGTCGAGTGCCGCAAGGACGCGGCGGTGATCGACGAATCGCCGGCGGCCTACAAGTCGATCGACGCGGTCATGGCCGCGCAGACCGATCTGGTCGAAGTGCTGCACACCTTGCGGCAGGTGGTCTGCATCAAGGGATGAGGCCGAGCGCCGGATCGCACGCCGCTCCGCGAGGGGCGGCGTTTTTTTGCCACCGGTTTCCCGACGATCGGGCGGCGCATCCCGGCCCGAAAGGTCCGCCCCGTATGGTTCGCAAGGCCGTCGCGATAACGCCGTTCGTCGCAATTTCGCGATCGCAACAAAACGTAACGACGGGACTGCGACACGGTGCGCGATTCGCCCCCTCGTCAGGGCCGCGCGGGTAACGGATAGTTAACCGGCCGGGCGTATCGTCGTCCGGGCAGGGGGCCCGCTCAAGGAGAGGTGGAGCCATGAACGATCTGGCATTGGATGCCGCGTCGTCTCACGCGACCCTGTCGCATGAGGACCGCGAATTGGCCGTCACCTACGGCATCGAAGCGCGTCGGCACCACGCCGAACGCGCGTGGACCGACATACAACACGAACTGGCCGCCGGCTGGGCGCGCATGCGCGGCTATCGGCGTGCCGAGTGGCCGGACGTGGTCGACCACGTCGAGGCCGCCTGGAACGGCGCGATCCGGCTGTAGCGGCGCGGGCGCGCTACGCGCCCTTGCCTAAGCCGCGGCCGGCCGCGGCCGCCGCGGCCATTGCCATTTCAGATTGACGCCCAGCGTGCCCAGCACGATCAGGGCCACGCCCAGCATCTGCACGCCGCCCAGGGTGCTGCCGTAGAGCAGGTAGTCCAGCGCCAGCGCGATCACCGGATAGACGAAGGCGAGCACCGCGATCGTCACCACCGGCAGGCGCGGATAGGCCGAGTAGAACAGCACGTAGCACACGCCGCTATGGATCAGGCCCAGGCCGGCCAGCCAGTACCAGTGCGGCCCGGCCTGGGCGACGGCGGCGTAGTCGGCGAACGGCGCCAGCATGCACAGGCCGACCAGGCACTGGATCAGCACCACCGCGAACGGCCGTTCGCGGCTGATCCGGCGCGACAGGATCAGCGAGGCGCCGCACAGCAGGGCGGCGACGAAGGTCAGTCCGATGCCGATCAGATAGCCGGCGTCGGCGCTGCGCCACAGCTTGAGCGGATCGGCCGAACAGGCCACGCCGACGAAGGCCAGCGCGGTCCAGGCCCAGTCGGCCGGACGCGTGCGCTCGCCGAAGAACAGCGCGGCCATCGCCAGCATCGCGAACGGGAAGAAGTGGTAGACCATGGTCGCCACGCCGATCGACGAACGCGCCATGCCGGCGAACAGGGCGACCCAATTCAGCACCAGCAGCACGCCGCTGACGATGGCGGCGCGGATCAGCGCCGGTTCCCGGCTCAGCCCGCGCAGGTGGCCGCGCGCCAGGCCCCAGACGATCAGGAACGCGCTGCCGAACACGCAGCGGAAGAACACGGTGGTGATCGCGTCCTGGCCGCCCTCGTGGGCGAACACGCCGACCGATCCGATCAGGATCTCGGCGACGAACAACTGGATCAGCGCGGTGCGCGATTCGGCGGGGCTGGCGGTCGGGTTCATGGAGGCAGGCTAGGTCCGTGCGCGCGACCGGTACAGACTCAGTTAGACTCGGTTTCGACCAGTACAGATTGGCGGAGCCCGTCATGGCAAACGAGCTGCTTTACGAACGCCTCGCCGAACGTCTGCGCGGCCAGATCCAGCGCGGCACCCTGCGTGCGGGCGAGCGCCTGCCCTCGCTGCGCCGGCTCGGCCGCGACCAGCGCATCAGCCTGGCCACCGCGGTCGAGGCCTATCTGCAACTGGAACGCGAAGGCCTGATCGAAGCACGCCCGCGCTCGGGCTACTACGTGCGCGCGCCCGCCGCGCCCGCGCCGCGCGCCAGCAGCCATCGCCGGCCGCGCGCGCCGCAGCCCATCCGCAACCCGGCCCTGCTGGGCGTGCTCGACGTGCTGGGCCGCTGCGACCTGATCTCGCTGCACGCGGCCACGCCCGCGCCCTCGCTGCTGCCGACCGCCGCGCTCGCCGCCGCGGCCTCGCGGGTGATGCGCCGCAATGCCCAGGCCGCGCTCAGCTACGCCGTGCCGCAGGGTCTGGCGCCGCTGCGCGCGCGGATCGCGCAGCGCTACGCCCAGTGCGGGGTCGACGTCGACCCCGACGAAATCGTGATCACCGCCGGCGCGATGGAAGCGATCAGCCTGGCGCTGCGCACGGTCGCGCGCGCGGGCGACGTGGTCCTGGTCGAGACGCCGACTTACTACGGCCTGCTGCAGGCGGTGGCCGAGCAGGGCCTGCGCGTGATCGAGGTCGCCAACCGTCCCGGCCAGGGCATCGACCCGACGCGCTTGTCCGAACTGCTGGAGCGGCATGCGGTGCGCGCCGCGGTGCTGGTGCCCAACTTCAACAACCCGGTCGGCAGCCTCACCGGCGAGGCCGCCAAGCGCGACATCGTCGCCGCCTGCGCCGCGCATGGCACGGTGCTGATCGAGGACGACCTGTACGGCGAACTGGCCTACTCGGGCGAGCGCCCCAGCCCGCTGCGCCGCTACGACGAGAGCGGCGGCGTGATCACCTGCGGCTCCTATTCCAAGATGCTCGCGCCCGGCCTGCGCGTGGGCTGGGTGATGGGCGGGCGCTGGGCGACCGCGCTGCTGCGCGCGAAGTGCTTCTCCACCGTGGCCACCTCCACGCTGTCGCAACTGACCATCGTCGAGTACCTGGAACGGTACGACTTCGACCGTGGCCTGCGCCGCCTGCGCCGCGAACTGGCCACCAGCGCCCAGCGTTATCGCGAGGCGATCGCCCTGCACTGGCCGGCCGGCACCTGCGTGAGCGCGCCGGCCGGCGGCATGGCGCTGTGGCTGGAGCTGCCGCCGCAGGTCCAGGGCCAGGCCCTGTTCGAAGCCGCGCTGGCGCGCGGCATCGGCACCCTGCCCGGTCATCTGTTCTCCAACCGCGGCGACTACGATCGCCACCTGCGCCTGAGCTGCGGCCAGCCCTGGAGCGAACAGGTCGACGACGCGTTGCGCACGCTAGGCGCCCTGGCCGGCGGCCTGGCCGGCGATCCGGCCGGTCGAAAACGCGGACCGTGACCGCTGTCCGGCCGCCGCCGCCGGCGGCGTTGGAGCATGCAGGAACCCATGCACAGGGAGTGCGGCATGAACATCGGCAACAACAATCTGATCCTGAGCAAATACCCGGCGGCGATCGAGAAGCATCCCGAGGCCAGGCGCGCGTTGTGTTTCGGCGACTCCTGGTTCCAGTACGTGCCGCATCCGACCGACCTCAACAAGCAGATCGCGCGGCTGTTCAAGAAGACCCTGTTCCTGCGCGAGGGCGTGGCCGGGCGCGACAGCGCGATGTGGAAGGCGGCGCTGCCGCGGATCCAGCGCGAGATCGGCACCTTCGGCTTCGATGCGATCCTGCTGTCCAACGGCGGCAACGACATCGTCGGCGAGGAGCTGCGCGAATTCGTCAAGACCGCCGCGCAACCGCAGTCCACCGGCTCGGGTCCCTGGGGCGAAATCCCGCCGGAGGTGTTCGACCACATCCGCCTGGAAACCTTCGAGCACGCCTTGCGCTACGCGATCAAGGACATGAAGGAAGTGGTGCAGATCCGCGACCTGCTCTCGCGGGACACGCTCATCTACGTGCACACCTACGACTACATTTTCCCCAGCGGCAAGGCGTTCAAGCTCGGGCCGTTCACGATGGGCCCCTGGGTCAAGCCCTTCCTGGACAATGTCGGCCTCACCGATCCCAAGCGCCAGCGCGTGGTCACCAGCTGGCTGGTCGACCAGTTCGCGCGCGCCCTGCGCGCGTTCGTCTCGCAGAACGCGAATATGCGCCTGGTCGATTCGCGCGGCACGCTCAAGACGGCGTCGCAGTGGGAGAACGAGATCCATCCGGTGGCCAGCGGTTTCGAGGCGATCGCCAGGAAATGCTGGAAACCGGCGCTGACCGGCGTACTGGAGTAAACCGCGGCTGGGCTAGACTGCGGGCGCGCCGCGCGGCGCGCCCCACCGTCCCGCCCGAGGTCGCGATGAAAACCCTGCTGCTCTGGTCCCTGCTGCTTGCATCCGCGCCCACGATCGCCGCCGAGGCCGCCAAGCCGCCGCCGGCCGCGTCGGTCACGGTGAAGTCGCCGCAGCCCGTGCCCGGCGACGACCGCATCAAGGTCTTCCTGGCCGGCAGCATCGACATGGGCGGCTCCGAGAACTGGCAGGCGCGGGTCGAGCAGGCCCTGGCCGACGAAGGCGTGGTGCTGCTGAACCCGCGCCGCGACGATTGGAACCCGGCCTGGAAACCCTCGGCCGCGGAACCGGAGTTCCGCAAGCAGGTCGAGTGGGAGCTGGGCGCGCTCAATCGCGCCGACGTGATCCTGATGTACTTCGCGCCGGCCTCGCAAAGCCCGATCACCCTGCTCGAACTGGGCCTGCACGCGCCTTCCGGCAAGGTCCTGCTGGCCTGCCCGGAAGGCTATTGGCGCAAGGGCAACGTCGACATCACCGCCGACCGCTACGGCGTGCCGCGCTACGAATCGCTGGACGCGCTGATCGCCGGCGTGCGCGCGCGCCTGGCCGAACTGCGACGCCGGCGCTAGCCGTGCGCGGCGCGCGGTCGCAGGCTGTGCGATGAGTTCCCTTCATACTGGCCGACCCATGCGAGGCCGTGCATGAGCCCAGCGCGCAATATCGTCGTCTGCCTGGACGGCACCAACAATTCCCCCGCCGACGCCCGCACCCACGTGCAACGTCTGTACCGGCTGATCGAGAAATCCCCGGCCCAGCTCACCTATTACCAGCCCGGCGTGGGCACGCTGGAGCCGATCGGCGTGCTCGGCCCGATGCGGCGCCGGCTGCTGATGGGCCTGGACTCGGCCAGCGGCTGGATGCTGCAGCGCCATGTCTGCGCGGCCTACCAATTCCTGTCCGACGCCTACCGCGAGGGCGACCGGCTCTACTTGTTCGGCTTCAGCCGCGGCGCCTATTCGGTGCGCGTGCTGGCCGGCATGCTGGGCACGGTCGGCCTGCTGCAGCCGGGCATGCACGAGATGGTCGCGTTCGCCTGGCAGGCCTACGCGAGCATGCCGGTGCTGCCGCGCCGCAGCGAAACCGCGCCGCCGCGCCAGCAGCAGGCCTTGCGCGATTACTTCCGCCGCATCCACAGTTTCCGCAAGAGCTATTCGCGGCGCGTGCCGGTGCGTTTCCTCGGGCTCTGGGACACGGTCAGTTCGGTCGGCCTGCCCTGGCTGCCGCGCGTGTACAGCCGCACCGCCTCCAATCCCATCGTCGCCACCGTGCGCCAGGCCATGGCCCTGGACGAGCGCCGCGGCAACTTCGTGCAGAACCTGTGGACGCGCACGCCGCCGGGCGGCCAGGACGTGCGCGAGGTCTGGTTCGCGGGCGGTCACGGCGATGTCGGCGGCGGCTACCCGACCGCCGGCGGCGAACGGGAGCTGGCGCGCATTCCGCTGGCCTGGATGCTGCGCGAGGCCGAGGCTGCGGGCCTGCTCAGCGATCCGCACGCGCGCGCCGAGGCCGGTCTGCCCGATCTCGACGACGACGAGGCGCTGCGCCGGTTCGCGCTGGCGCCGCGCCACGACGAAATCCGCCACTGGCTGTGGCAGTTGTCGGAACGATTGCCGATACCGCGCTGGTCGCAGACCGCCGACGGACGCTGGCAACGGCGCTGGCAGCCGCATCGCGGCCGCGCGCGCACGCTGCGGCCGGGCGCGCTGGTGCACGAGAGCGTGTACCTGCGCAGGGAACTCGATCCGAACTATCGGCCCGAGAATCTGCGCGAGGACGCCCAGCGGGTGCGTTGAGCGCGCCTCAGCGCGGCGCGCCCTGCCCGAACAGGATCCGGCGCTGCTCGTCGCTGACGCGGGTATCGGGCGCGTAGGACTCGGGCGTGTCGGCGTACGTACGCTGCACCGCCGGGCGCTCGCGCATGCGTTCGAACCAGCGCCGCAGCTGCGGGAAATCCTGCAGCGACTGGCCGTGCGAGGTATGCGGCACGATCCAGGGGTAGCAGGCCATGTCGGCGATCGAGTACTCGCCGGCGATATAGTCGCGCCCGGCCAGGCGGCGGTCGAGGACGCCGTAGAGGCGATGGGTCTCGCGGGTGTAGCGGTCGATCGCGTAGGGCACCTTCTCCGGCGCGTAGACGTTGAAGTGGCCGATCTGCCCGGCCATCGGGCCCAGCCCGCCGACCTGCCAGTACAGCCATTGCAGGGTCTGCGCGCGGCCGCGCGCATCGCCGGGCAGGAAGCGGCCGGTCTTCTCGGCCAGGTACTGCAGCATGGCGCCGGATTCGAACAGCGCCAGCGGCGCGCCGCCGTCGGCGGGCGCATGGTCGACCAGGGCCGGGATCTTGTTGTTGGGCGAGATCTTCAGGAATTCGGTCTCGAACTGCGCGCCCTTGCCGATGTCGACCGGCACGATCCGGTGCGCCAGTCCGGACTCCTGCATGAACAGCTTGAGCTTGAGGCCGTTGGGCGTGGGCCAGAAATACAGATCGATCATGAGCGGGCTCCGGCGCGGGGGTGAGCAGGGCGGACCTCGGCGACGAACCCGCGCAGCGCGCGTCCGATCTCGTCCGGCGCATCTTCCTGCAAATAGTGGATGCCGGGTACCGTGACCTCGCGCTGGTTGGGCCAGCTGCGGCAGAAACGCCGCGCGCGCCCGGTCAGCAGCGCGCCTGGCTCGGCGTTGACGAACAGCTTGGGCAGCGGGCTCCAGGCCAGCCACTGCGCATAGGCCTCGACGCAGGCGGCGACATCGGCCGGCGCGCCCTCGATCGGCAGCTCGCGCGCCCACGCCAGGGTCGGCTCGCGCGCCTCCGGCGCGCGGAACGGCGCGCGATAGGCCTCCATCTCGGCCTCGCCCAGGGTCCGCAGCACGCTGCGCGGCAGCACCTGTTCGACGAAGAAATTTTGCTCGCGCACCAGGCGTTCGCCGTCCTCGCCGCGCAGGGCGCGGAACAGGCGGTCGCGGCCGTCGGGGAAATCCTCCCAGCGCCGCGCTTGCACCAGCGCCTCCATGTAGGCGATCGCCTGCACGCGCTCGGGATGGCGGCGCGCCCAGTCGAAGCCCAGCGCCGAGCCCCAGTCGTGCAGCACCAGCACCACGCGCTCCAGCGCCAGCGCGTCGAACCAGGCATCGAGGTGGCGCGCGTGATCGGCGAAGCGATAACCGCCGTCCGCGGCCGCGCCGCTGCCGCCCATGCCGACCAGATCCGGCGCCAGGCAGCGCCCGAGGTCGCCGACATGCGGAATCACGTTGCGCCACAGATAGGACGAGGTCGGATTGCCATGCAGGAACACGATCGGATCGCCGGCGCCGCTGTCGACGTAGCGCAGGGTGGTTCCGAGCACCGCGAGTTCGCGGCGCGGATGCGGGTCGTGCGCGGCGATCGCGGCGGCGGCATGGGTAGGGGCGGCTATCGACATGATCCGGTCCTGGGCGAAGGAGACGGCCCAGCTTAGGTCTGGCATGGTTCCCAGATAAGGTCCAGATTCGTCATATTTCATGGAACCAGTTTTGCGGATTCCGCTCCCCCGCATGCGCCGGCCGCATCCGAATGGAATACAGCGTCGCGCCGTTGCGCGTGAACCATGGCGCAGGCGCCCTCATTTGAATCCGGCCACGCCTCCGCAAGGCGCGCGCGTTCCCTATCGCTATCCGACCCCCCCCATGCATCGCATCGCCTTGCTGCTCCTGCTTCTGCTCGCCGCCACCGGCGCCCGCGCCGACGACCGCGACACCTGCGTCACCGGCCACACCAAGCTGCCGCCCACGGTCAATTTCCGCGTCGACAACGATCTGTTCGGCGGCCAGGACCAGGGCTACAGCAACGGCGTGCAGCTGACCCTGGTCTCGCCCAACCTGGTCGACTACACCGACGACCCCTGCCTGCCGCGCCTGGCGCGCTGGATCAACCGCCACGTCAGCGCGCTCACGCCGGAAGGCTTCGAGCAGCAGAACATGGTGGTCAGCTTCGCCCAGGGCATCTTCACTCCCACCGACTACAGCCGCCGCGATCTGATCGAGGACGACCGCCCCTACGCCGGCGCCCTGCTCGCCAGCCTGGGCTACAACGCGCGCAACGGCGACGAACTGCGCACCACCCAGCTGCAGTTCGGCATCGTCGGCCCTTCGGCCTACGGCAAGCAGGTCCAGAACGAGGTCCACAAGCTGCTCGGCGACGAGACCTTCCAGGGCTGGGACAACCAGCTCCACGACGAGCCCGTGGTGCGCCTGGTCCACGAGCGCATGCGCCGCTATTCGGCCGGCGACGAAGAGAACGGCCCTTGGGGCTGGGACGCGATCGGCCACTACGGCGGCAGCATCGGCAACCTGGCGACCTACGCCAACGTCGGCGCCGAGTGGCGCTTCGGCCGGCACCTGCCCGACGATTTCGGCAGCACGCCGCTGCGCCCGGCCGGCGAGAACACCGCGCCCACCCGCAAGACCCGCGGCGCCAACCAGTTCGGCGCGCACCTGTTCCTGACCGTGGACGCGCGCTGGGTGCTGTACGACATCACCCTGGACGGCAACAGCTTCCGCGACAGCCACAGCGTCGATAAACGCCCCTTCGTCGCCGATGCGGGCTACGGCATGGCCTTCATGTACGGGCGCTGGAAATTCGCCTTGGCGCGCTACCACCGCACGCGCGAGTTCGAGGGCCAGAAGCAGACGCCGGTGTTCGGCAGTTTCACCATCAGTCGGACGCTTTGAGCGAAAGCTAACGGCATTCGCGCTTTGCGCTCATCCCCTCACCCTGGCCCTCTCAGCCTTGCACACCCTTCGGGCGCCGCCAGCGGGAGAGGGAATCAAAGCAGCGCCGATCCTGGAGCCCCTCTCCCGCTGGCGGGGTGAGGGGCACGCGAGCCACTGGCTCGCGCTGCACCGACCGCCCGGCCGCCGGACGGTCGGGCCGGGGGCACGGGTGAGCTGAGGGCGCTGGCGGCGTCCTCAGCGGTTCCGCATCAGCCCACTCAGAACGTCACGCTCCAGCTGTCGATCTTGCCGGTGTCGTCGCTGGCGTTGTCGTTCACGCGCAGCTTCCACACGCCGTTCAAGGTTTCGCTGGACAAGTTGAACGTGACCGTCTTGTTGATGTTGTCGGTGCTGCTGCCGGTGCGGTTGTGGATGTTGTAGAGCGAACCGTCCGGCGCCACCAGGTCCACCTTCAGGTCGCCCTGGTAGGTGTGCACGATCGCAACCGTCACCGAGGCGTTGCTGGGGGCGTTGCCGCTGCGGCCGGAGACCGTGATCGGGCTGTCGACCGTGGCGTTGTCGCTGATGGTGTAGTCGGTGGCGTTGCTGTAAGTCTGCACGCCGCTGGCGGTGACGGTGACGCTGGCGGTCTTGGTGTGGCTCGCCCCGCCGTTGTCGGTGACCGTCAAGCTGACCGTGTAGGTACCGGCTGCCGCGTAGGTCTTGCTGGGGTTGGTCGCGGTGGACGTGGTGCCGTCGCCGAAGCTCCAGGCGCGCGAGACGATGCTGCCGTCGCTGTCGCTGGAGCTGTCGGTGAAGTTCACGCTCAGGCCGCTGGCCGACGAGGCGAAGTTCGCGACCGGCGCCGTGTTGCCGCCGCTGCCGTTGTAGCTCAGCGTCAGCTTGGGCGCCGAGGCGCCTTCGCGCGAAGTCCAGTCGACGCCGTCGATCACGCCCGAGGCATTGACCAGCACGACGCCGTGATTGGCGACCGCGCCCGAGGCCCAGTCCTCGACCAGCTGCACGCCGGCCGCGTTCAGCGCGATGGTGCGCACGCCGGTGGCGCTGGGCGTGACCGTGCCCAGCTTGGTGCCCAGGGTCGCGCCGGCATAGGTCGCGTCGGCCTCGGTCCAGGCGGCGGTGACCTGGTACAGATCGTAGGCCCCGTTGGACAGGTTGCTGACGTTGAGCGAGACCGTGGCCGCGGTGATGTCCAAGCCGGCCGCGGCACCGAGGTTCCAGCCCATCAGGCCGCGCAGTTGCAGGCCGGCATCGTCGCCGTCGGCATACAGGGTGGCGCCGTTGTCGCGGCTGCCGTTGGACTTCACGGTCACGTCGCGCACCGTATCCAGGGTCATGCTGTTGGCCGGCGGCGCGCCCTTGTTGCAGGTGCCGCTGAAGCTGTCGGTGTAGCTGCTGCCGGCCTTGGGCACGAACTCGCCGGTGTAGCCGGTCGCGCTCAGGGTCAGCTTGAGCACGCCGTGGGTGCTGGCGTTGCTGGCCTCGAGCATGGGGTGGCTGCCGTTGAGGCCGTAGAACGCGCGCCCGCCGGTGCCGACCAGGACCTGGCGGATGCCGTCGCTGGCGGCGGCCTGATTCGGATTCATTTTGCCGTAGCGCTGGTAGTTGTGATCGTGGCCGACCAGCACCAGGTCGGCCTTGGCCGCGTACAGCGCGTCCCAGAACGGCTTTACCTGGCTGTAGCCGCTGTAGTTGCCGCGGCTGACCAGCGGGTGGTGGAAATAGGCCGCGGTGCAGGGCTTGGTGTTGGCGGCCAGATCGTTCTGCAGCCAGGTGATCTGGGCGCTGGCGACGCTGCCGCCGGACATGGTGTTGAGGGCGATGAAGTGCCACTCGCCCACGTCCCAGCTGTAGTAGCCCTTGCTGCGGTCGCCGGCCGGACCGTTCTGGACGCCGACGCCGTTGAAGTAATCGAAATAGCCGCTGGCGCCGCTGGTGTTGTACTCGTGATTGCCGGGCGTGGGGCTGGTCAGGGCCTTGAAGCGGCCCCAGGTCGGCGCGTAGCGGTTGTTGTACTCGCTGAGCGTGCCGCTGCTGTAGGCGTTGTCGCCGGCGGTGAACACCGCGGTCGGGTTGATCGCCACGATCAGGTCGGAGGTGCCCGCGCAGGCATTGCCGCTGGTGTCGCAGATGTCGCCGGCGCCGGCCACGATCACCGGGCTGGCGGCCAGCGCACGGGTGCCGTAGTCGTAGCTGTCCAGCTCGTAACGGCTGTCGGGATTGCCGAAGTAGCTCTGGATCTCGACGCAGTCGCCGCGCAGGGCGCGGGCGTGGAAGGCGCGGCCGTTCCAATGCGTACCCTCGAAGTGGTAGACGTCGCCGCCGGAGCTGCGGATCACCAGGGAATCGTAGGGCTTGAGCTGCAAGGCCTTGAAGCCCAGACGTATCCATTTGGCGCCCGGCTGGCAGACCCGGTTGCTCGCCGCGGCCAGCATCGAAGCGCCGCGCGCGGGTTCGATGCGTCGGGTGACGGCGTCGTCTTCCGCCAGCTGCAGGGTGCGTTGCGCGGCGCCGGCGCTCGGCGCGATCGCGAGCGCGCTGGCCAGCGCTAGCGTCGCGACCGCATCGCGGCCCAGCCGTTCCTTGTGGGTCTTGTTCACTGGAATCTTCCTGATGGGTTCTTGAAGTGGATGTGCGCGGATCGCGCCGTATCTGCCATCAGGGCGAAGCGCGCGGCGGGCACGGACCCGTCCGCGCACGCGGTTGCGCGCGCGTCGGACGCCGGGCGCCGACGCTACGGAGTGCAGCTCACCGACGGCGCGGCCCTGGCGGGCCATCGGTGCAATCGCCCGCATGCGCCCCCTGCGCCTGCGGTGCGTGTTCTTGCCCCAGCGGACTGCGCCGCTTCTGGGGTCCGGCGATAACGCAGCGGATCATCGACCGCTTGCGGCGGCGCGACTGAGGCCGGCGTCACAAGGCGATGCGCCGCTTCGACGCCGACGCGCGGCGCGCCCATGCCGGCCGCGTTCGCGCCGGCCATGGTGTCGCGGTTTTGTTGCAATCTCGCTTGGCGACCCCGGGGCCCGATGAGTCGGCCGTCACAGCTTTCCCGCGCGCCGTCCTTATCCGCAACCGGGAAGTGCGATCGCAGGGGCGACGAGCGCAGGCATGCATGGGCGCCGCCGTCGATCGGCCCGCGGTCCTGGCCGGGACCGGGCCGACAGCCGACGGCGGCGATTGACCTGCGCCTTCGCCGGAGCGAGCATCGGTCGCTACGCGCGATCCGCGCGACCCACGCGAGGACCGCACCCAATGAGCACGCGCATCCGCGGCGTCTTCGACGTCCGCATGATCCCGCAGCCGGCCGACGATGCGGCGGCCGGCCAGGCCATCGGCCGCATGTGGCTGGACAAGCGCTACCACGGCGAACTCGATGGCGGCAGCCAGGGCCAGATGCTGGCCTTCCGCAGCGTGGTCGCGGGCTCGGCGGGCTACGTCGCGATGGAGCGCGTCGACGGCACGCTGGCCGGCCGCCGCGGCAGCTTCGTGCTGCAGCACAGCGCGATCATGGATCGCGGCACGCCCCATCTGGTGCTGCAGGTCGTGCCCGATTCCGGCAGCGACGAGCTGACCGGGCTGAGCGGCAGCATGGCGATCGAGATCGCCGACGGCCAGCACTACTACGACTTCGACTACAGCCTGCCGTCCGAATCATGAGCGCAGCTCGCGTTCCGCGCGCCTAGCCGACAGACAGGGGAGAGTTCGAGTGGGTTTACAGCATCTGCCACGCTGGGTATGGCTGGGGGCCAGCTCCCTGGCCTGCATCGCCGGCATGGTCAACGTGATCGGCTATCTGGGCTTCGAGCATCAGGCGATCACCCACCTGACCGGCACGACTTCGCTGCTCGCCGCGGCGCTGGCCGGTGCCGATCTTCGCGCCGCGATGCACCTGCTGGGCATGATCCTCGCCTTCTTCGCCGGCGCCACGCTGAGCGGCATGATCGTGCAGGACAGCACCCTGCGCCTGGGACGCCGTTACGGCGTGGCCCTGGCGATCGAGTCGGTACTGCTGTTCGCGGCGGCGCCGTTGTTTCATCGCCAGCAGATCCTCGGCGCGTTGCTCGCTGCGGTGGCTTGCGGGCTGCAGAACGCCATGGCCAGCACTTACAGCGGCTCGGTCGTCCGTACCACCCACCTCAGCGGCATGATCACCGACCTGGGCATCGGCCTGGGCCATGTCCTGCGACGACGCCCCCTGTCGCGGCAGCGTTTGTCGCTGAGCGCCTTGATCGTCGCCGGTTTCTTCGTCGGCGGCTTGGCCGGAGCGTTCTCCTTCCGTCGCCTGGGCTACGACGCCTTGTACCTGCCGGCCGCGTTGACCGGCGCGACCGGCGTGCTCTACGCCCTGTACCGTCATTTCCACCCGCTGCCGTCCGGCTGACATCGCTCGTTCCCGGCGCTCAGGTCTCAGGCGGCACGCGGATGGAGACCTCGGTCGCGAGGCGCGGGCCGCGCCGGCGGCACCGGGCCGGCGGGCTCCTCCGCCCCAGGCGCGTCAGTCGACCGGATACGGCCCGTCGGCGAAGGTTTCGGCGTGATAGCCCTTGCGGCCGATCGCGCGCGCCAGCTCGCTGCGCACGTCCTCGCCCGCGGCCAGGCGCTGCAGTGCGTAGGCGAAGTCGTAGCGCGGACGCCAGCCCAGTTGCTCGCGCGCGCGCTCGTTGACGTAGACGCGCTCGATGCCCGCGAACATGCGCCAGCCGCGGCGTGCGTATTCGTCCCGGTAGCCAGGCGCGTAACGCGCGACCACCGCCGGCGCGTCCTCGCGCAGCTGTTGCAGGTCGTCGCGGGTGAACGGCGTGGTCGCGCTGATGATGTAGCGGCCGAAACCGATCGCCGGCGCGCGCGCGATCGCGAGCAGGTGGGCGTCGACCACGTCCTCGATGTCCACGCGCCGGTACAGCAGTTCGTTGGCCTTGATGTTGGCGTCCTCGAAGGCGTCGCGCGAGGCCTTGAGGTCGTCTTCTTCGGGGAAGAAGCGCGAGGTGCGCAGGACCAGCGTCGGCAGCCCCTGCTTGTGCTGGAACAGCTCGCACAGGCTCTCGGCGGCGATCTTGCTCACCCCGTAAATGTTGCGCGGCACCGGCACCACGTCCTCGGTGACCCAAGCCGCGGGCGCGCCCGGCGGCGGGGTTAGGGCGCGGCCGAAGGCGCTGGTGGTGCTGGTGAACACGAACGCGCCGACACCGGCGGACACCGACTCCTCCAGCAGATTGAGCGTGCCGGAGATGTTGGTGTCGACGAAGGCCTGGCGGCTGTGGGTGGCCACGTGCGGCTTGTGCAGGGTCGCGGTGTGCAGCACCGCGTCGACCCCGCGCATGCAGCGCGCGACCAGTTCGCGGTCGACGATGGAGCCGACCGCGTCGGTGTAGGCGGAGGCGGCCACGTCCAGTCCGAGCGCTTCGTGACCGTCGTGGCGCAGGCGGCGCATCAGCGCTTCGCCGAGGTGGCCGGCACTGCCGGTGACCAGGATCTTCATGCGGGACATTCCGAAAGGCGCGGAACGCGACGGCGTTCCGTGTCCGCATTCTCCCCCATCGCGGCTGATGCCGCCATGCAGGGAGCCGGTTAAGATCGCCGGACCCCGTCGGGAGCATCGCCATGATCGTGAGGGTATGGCACGGCCGCACGCCGCTGGCGCGCGGCGACGCCTATGCGCGTTTCCTGCTCGAGCGCGCGCTACCGGACTATCGCGCCACCGCCGGCAATTTCGGCGCCGGCGTGTTGCGCCGCGACGAGGACGCGGTCAGCCACTTCCTGACCGTGAGCCTGTGGCCGTCGCGCGAGGCCATCGCGGCCTTCGCCGGCGACGATATCGAAACCGCCAAGTACTACCCCGAGGACCGCGATTTCCTGCTCGAGTTCGAAACCAGCGTGCGCCACTACGACCTGATCGGCGCAGAGTTCGGCGCGGCGATCGCCGGCTTCGCGGCCGTCTAGGCGCCGCGCGCCAGCAGCTCATCGACGCCGACGATGTCGGCGAACGCCGACAGCTGCGCGATCGAGGCCGCGTGGTCCTCCAGGCTGGCCGAGGCGCAGGCGTCCTCGACGATGGCGACCTCGAAATCGCGGTCGTGGGCATCGCGCGCGGTGGACTGCACGGCCCAGGTGGTGCTGACACCGGCGATCACCAGGCGTTGGATGCCCCGGGCGCGCAAAGCCGCGTCCAGCCCGGAAGCGTAGAACGCGCTGATGCGCGACTTGCGCACGATCAGGTCCGAGGGCCGCACGTCGAGCTCGGGATGAAAGGCGGTGCCGGGCGTGTCCCAACGCAGGGCGTCGAGCTCGCGGGCGCGCGCGAACAGACGCGAACGCGGCGGCCAGTCGGCGTAGTCCGCGGCGAAACCGACCTTGACCAGCGCCACCAGCCAGCCGTGCGAGCGCGCATGCGCCAGGGCGCGATTGGCCTGGGCGACCACGCCGCGCTGCGCGGCCTGGGCCGCCGAACGCGCGACGCGGCCGTCGGGATGCATGATGTCGACGATGTAGTCCAGGCCCAGGAAGGCGGTGGCGACGGACGATGGCATGGGCGTCTCCTATGGCATGAGCGGACGCGAGTATGCGGCCGGTGCGGCGCGGCCGCCGTGAGGATGCACGTCCCGCCGTGGCGGTGCGATCATGGGATCGCGGCCCGCGTACGACCGCCAGGGAGCGCCCCATGCTGCTGCACATCGCCTATCTGATCGCGATCGCCGCCGAAGCCATGACCGCGGCCCTGGTCGCCGGCCGCCGCAACATGGACTGGCTCGGCGTCTGCGTGATCGCCTGCATCACCGCCCTGGGCGGCGGCACGCTGCGCGACGTGCTGCTGGGCCACCATCCGCTGGGCTGGGTCGAGCACCCGATCTACCTGGGCATCACCATCGGCGCGGCCCTGTTGACCGCGGTGGTCGCGCCGATCATGCGCAAGCTGCGCACCGCCTTCTTGTTGTTGGACGCATTGGGCCTGGTGGTGTTCACCATCATCGGCTGCAACGTCGCCACCTCGATGCAGCTGCCGATGTTCATCGTGCTGATCAGCGGCATGATCACCGGCACCTTCGGCGGCGTGCTGCGCGATCTGCTGTGCGGGCAGATCCCCTTGCTGTTCCAGAAGGAGCTGTACGCGACCGTGTCGCTGCTGACCGGCCTGCTCTACGTGCTGGCGCAGCGGGCCGGCCTGGCCCACGACCTGGCCATGTTCGGTGCGATGGCGATCGGCTTCACGGTGCGGGCGCTGGCGATCCGCTACCACTGGGAAATGCCGAAATTCGTCTACAAGGAAGATTGGGACTGAGGCGCCGGGACGGACGCGTGCGCATCCCGCGCGCCGGACTCAGAACGCCGGCAGCACCGCGCCGCGGTACTTGGTCTGGATGAACACCTTGACCTCGGGGCTGGTGAGCGCCGCGGCCAGCTTCTTCACCCGCGGGTCGTCGAGGTTGTCCGGACGCGCGACCAGATAGTTCACGTAGGGCGAGTTGCGGTCCTCGATGGTCAGCGCGTCGCGGGTCGGATCCAGGCCGGCGTCGAGCGCGTAGTTGGTGTTGATCAGGGCCAGGTCGACCTGGTCGAGCACGCGCGGCAGCATCGCCGAGTCGAGCTCGCGGAAGGCCAGCTTCTTCGGGTTCTCGATCACGTCGCGCAAGGTCGCCAGCGGATCCTTGGGGTCGCGCAGTTTGATCACCCCGGCCTTGTGCAACAGGATCAGGGCGCGGCTGTTGTTGCTGGGATCGTTGGGGATGGCCACGTCGGCGCCGGCCGGCAGCGCGTCCAGCGACTTGTAGCGGCGCGAATAGGCGCCGAAGGGTTCGATGTGCACGCCGACCACGGTGGTCAGCCGGGTGCCGCGATTGCGGTTGTAGGCATCCAGATAGGGCTCGGTCTGGAAGTAATTGACGTCGATCAGCTTCTGCGCGACCTGGTCGTTGGGCTGCACGTAGTCGTTGAACACGCGCACCTCCAGCTTCACGCCCTGCTTGGCCAGCAGCGGCTTGACCACGTCGAGGATCTCCGCGTGCGGCACCGCGGTCGCGGCCACGGTCAGCGTATCGGCGGGCGGCTTGTTGCCGGAGCAGCCGGCCAGCACGACCAACGCGAACGAGTACAGGGCGAGTTTCTTCATCGAATCGGTTCCGGAGGTGGGGATGTCGCGGCTTCAGCGACGGCTGAAGCGCGCGACCAAGCGGTCGCCGGCGCTTTGCAGCGCCTGGACCAGAATCAACAGCAGGATCACCGTGACCAGCGCGACATCGCCGTGCGAACGCAGGTAACCGTCGCGATAGGCCAGATCGCCCAGGCCGCCCGAGCCGATCGCGCCGCCCATGGCGGTGTAGCCGATCAGGGCGATGGTGGTGACGGTGGCGCCGGCGATCAGGCCGGGCAGCGCTTCGGGCAGCAACACGCGCAACACGATCTGGCGCGTGTTGGCGCCCATCGCCAGGCTGGCTTCGATCACCCCGCGCTCGACTTCGCGCAGCGCGGTCTCGACCAGCCGCGCGTAGAACGGCGCGGCGCCGACCACCAGCGGCAGGATCGCGCCGCGTACGCCCAGGGACGTGCCCATGGCGGCCAGGGTCAGCGGAATCATCGCGATCATCAGGATGATGAAGGGCACCGAGCGCAGCAGATTGACCAGCAGCGACAGCACGCCGTAGAGCTTGGGCCGCGCATGCAGCTGGCGCGGCGCGGTCAGGAACAGCAACACGCCCAGCGGCAGGCCGATCAGCAGGGTCAGCGGCAGGGCCCCGGCCAGCATCAGCAAGGTGTCGCCGCCGGCCTGGGCGATCTCCAGCCACTTGGCCGCGTCCAGATGCGGGAACCAGGCCGCGAAGATCGCTATGGCGGTCATCGGCGCACCTCCTCGACGTGCACGCCGGCGCGCGCGAACGCGGCCAGGGCGAGTTCGGCGTCGCCGCCGACCAGGGACACGGTGAGCTGGCCGTAAGGCGTGTCCTTGATGCGGTCGATGCGCCCGGCCAGGATGTTGTAGTCGACGCCGGACTCGCGCGCGACCCGGCCCAGCAACGGCTCGTAGGTCTGCTCGCCGAAGAAACTCAGGCGCAGGATGCGGCCGGGCACCGCGGCCATGTCGCGATGCAGCTCGCCTTCGTCCAGGTGCTCGGCCTCGGCGACGAAGCGGCGCGTGGTCGGATGGCGCGGATGCAGGAACACCTGGCCGACCGGGCCGCTCTCGACCAGCGTGCCGGCGTCGAGCACGGCGACGCGGTCGCAGACGCGGCGGATCACGTCCATCTCGTGGGTGATCAGCACGATGGTCAGGCCGAGCTCGCGGTTGATGCCGGCCAGCAGTTGCAGCACCGAGGCGGTGGTCTGCGGATCCAGCGCGCTGGTGGCCTCGTCGCAAAGCAGGATCTTGGGGCCGGTGGCGAGCGTGCGCGCGATGCCGACGCGCTGCTTCTGCCCGCCCGACAATTGCGCCGGGTACTTGTGCGCCTGATCGTTCAGGCCGACCCGCGCCAGCAACTCGTCCACGCGCGCGGTTACCTGCGCCTTGGCCACGCCTGCCAGTTCCAGCGGGAACGCGACGTTCGCCGCCACCGTCTTGGACGACAGCAGATTGAAGTGCTGGAAGATCATGCCCACGCGCCGGCGCAGGGCGCGCAGGCCGTCGGCGTCGAGCGCGCCCACGTCGTCGCCGTCGACCAGGACGCGGCCGCCGCTGACGCTCTCCAGGCGGTTGATCAGGCGCAGCAGGGTGGATTTGCCGGCGCCGGAGTGGCCGATGATGCCGAACACCTCGCCGGCCTCGATGCGCAGATCCAGCGGCTGCAAGGCCGCGCTGTCCTGGCCCGCGCTCCGGTACGACTTTCTGGCCTGCTGGAATTCGATCACGGAGTCGGAAGCTCGGAACGCGGCGCTCAAGCCTAGCGCGTGGCGACGACGGTGTCGCGCACGCGCGGGCATGAAGTCAGAACGTTTCGTCAGTAGCGCGCCGCATCGCGTCGGCGCGGCCCGGCCGCGATCACGGCGCCTGCGCCGGCTCCAGGCCCGCGATCTGGCGCAGCGCGCGCTCGAACAGCTCCACCGGCTGGCCGCCCTGGATCAGATGACGGTCGTTGATGATCACCGACGGCACCGCGCTGATGCCCTGGCTCTGGTAGTGGCGCTCCTGCGCGCGCACGTCCTCGGCGTATTCCTGCGAGGCCAGAATGTCCTTCGCGCGCGCCGCATCCAGCCCGACCGAAGCCGCGACCTCGGCGAGGACCTCGTGCGCCGACACGTCGCGGCCTTCGCTGAAATAGGCGCGCAGCAGGGCGTGCTTGAGCTCGCGCTCATGATCGCCGCCCTCCAGCGCCGCCCAATGCAGCAGGCGGTGGGCGTCGAAGGTGTTGTAGATGCGGTTGCGCAGGTTGAACTCGAAGCCCAGCGCGGCGCCGCGCTGGCGCAGCACTTCGCGGTTCTGGGCGAGCTGGGCCGGGGTCGAGCCGTACTTTTCGAACAGGTGCTCGTCGATGTCCTGGCCCTGCGGGCCCATCTGCGGATTGAGCTCGAAGGGCTGGAAGTGCAGCTCGACCGCCACCTCGTCGCCGACGCGCGCGATCGCCTGTTCCAGCGACTTCAAGCCGACCGCGCACCAGGGGCAGGAAACGTCGGAAACGAAATCGATCTTGATCGGCTTGGACATGGCGACACCGTGCGTATGCGGCCGTAGCGGCCCTATCGCTACAAGATGCGGCGTCGCGCCCGCCGCTTCAACCGCGGCAAGCGTGCATGGATGGGCCGTAGCGTTCCAGCCTTGACGCGCTTCAGTCCAGCGCCAGGCCCAGGATGCGGTCGTCGTAATCGCGGCCGCCGACATTGAAGCGGCGCGTGCCCAGGGCGCGGAAGCCGCAGCGCTCGTAGAAGCCGATCGCGGCCGTGTTGCCGGCGTACACGCCCAGCAGCAGGCGCGGCGCACCGGCCGCGCGCGCATGCGCCACCGCGGCCTCGAGCAGGCGCTTGCCCCAGCCGCCGCCGTGGAAACGGCTCAGCAGATAGATGCGCTTGAGTTCGAGATCGCGAGCGTCGAGATCGTCCAGCGGCAGCTGCGCCGGCGCGACCACGGCATACCCCACCGGCGCGTCGCCGGGCGCGATCTCGGCCAGCCACAGCGCGCAGGCCGGATCCTCCAGCCACGCGCGATAGACCGACGCGGCGTGCGCACGCTGGCAATGCTGGACGATGTCGCCGCCGCCGAGGATGCCGGCGAAGGTTTCCAGGAAGGTGGCCTGGCCCAGCAGCGCCAGCGCGGCTTCGTCGCCGGCGACGCAGGGGCGGAGTCGGAGGTCGTGGCTCATGGGTTCGATCGGGTTCGCGGCAGCGCCCGCTCCGTCGCCGGAGCGGGCGGCGCATGAGGCTTACTTGCGCTCGGCCGACGTGGCGTCGCGCGCGGCGCGGAACTCCGAATCCTGGCTCCAGTTCGGCCAGCGCTTGGAGTTGGCCAGGCCGTTGCCCAGCGTGTACAGCAGCTCCAGATCGCGCGCCATGCCGGTGAAGCTCCAGCTGGCTTCCCACTGGTCGGCCGGCTGGTGGTAGCGGTCGGCGGTGTAGGCCTGCTGCGCGGCTTCGCCGGCGGCGCGGCCGCCGTCGACCTTGTCGTCGCCGGAACCGAACGAGATCGCCGGCACGCCGCGCTTGGCGAACGGGAAGTGATCGGAACGGAAGAAGTGGCCGGCTTCGGGCTTGGGATCGGTGACGTAGCTCAGGTTCCAGCCCTTGGCCAGGTCGATCAGTTCGTCCAGCAGTTCCTGCTTGGCGCTGCCGGAGGTGGTGAAGTCGCGCGAGGGACCCGTCGGGTCGAGCGCGTCGGTGTTGATCACCGCCACGGTCTTGGCCAGCGGGTACAGCGGCTTGGACGAGTAGTACTCCGAACCCAGCAGGCCCTTCTCCTCGGCGGTCACCGCCAGGAACACCACCGAACGCTGCGGCTTGGGACCGTGGGCGAAGGCGCGGCCCATCTCGATCAGCGCCGCGGTGCCGGTGGCGTTGTCGACCGCGCCGTTGTAGATCTTGTCGCCCTTGGCGTCGGGCGCGCCCACGCCCAGGTGATCCCAGTGGGCGCTGTAGATCACGGTCTCGTCCGGACGCTGGGCGCCGTCGACGCGGCCGACGATGTTCTGCGAGGTGATGACTTCGCTCTTGACCTTGTAGTTCGCCGACAGGGTCGCGCCCTTGAGTTCGACCGGCTTGAAGTCGCGGGTCTGCGCCTGGCGCTTGAGCGCCTCGAAATCCAGGCCGGAACGCTTGAACAGATCGACCGCGAAATCGCGCTGGATCCAGCCTTCCATGGTCGGATGGGTCGCGCCGGGACGGTCGCGCACCACGTCGAACATGGTGTTGGTGTTGGAGTTCTTGACCGTGGCCCAGCCGTAGGAGGCCGGATCGGTCTCGTGCACGATCAGCAGGCCGAGCGCGCCCTGGCGCGCGGCTTCCTCGTACTTGTAGGTCCAGCGGCCGTAGTAGGTCATGGCCTTGCCGCCGAAATCGCCGGCGCCGCTTTCGAAGTCGGGATCGTTGATCAGCACGACCGCGATCTTGCCCTTGAGGTCGACGCCCTTGAAGTCGTCCCAGTCGCGCTCCGGCGCCTTGACGCCGTAACCGGCGAACACCAGCGGCGCGTTGGCGATCGACACCGACGTGGAACCGTCGAGCGCGGCGCGCACGGCGATTTCGCCGCCCTGGCTCAGCGCCTGCGACTTGCCGCCCACCGCCACCGACAGGGTCGGCGTGCCTTCGATCTGGGCGCGCTTGAGCGGCACCGCCTGGGTCCAGGCGCGCTGGCCGTCCTTGAGATCGCCGCCGGGCTGCAGGCCCGCGGCCTTCATCTGCGCGACCACGTAGTCGATGGTCTTGGTCTCGCCGGCGGTGGCCGGGCCACGACCTTCGAACTCGTCCGAGGACAAGGTCTTGACCTCGTCGGACAGACGCTGGGGATCGAACTTGGGCGTTTCGGCCGCCAGGGCCGCGGACACCGACAGGGACAGCAGGGACGCAACCAGCAATTTCATGGACGCAACACCTTGGGCCGAAGTGCGGCCGATACTAGAGGAGCGCGGATCGGCCGGTCCAGCGGCGGAAGTCAGGGGCGCGCGACGACTGTGCCGAATCGGTGGTTTCGGCGCACAGCGACTGGAACTGTGCGTTGTCCTGGCGACCCTGCCACGCATTCATCTTGTGCGGCACACTGTCGCCTTCGGCGATGCGGCCGCAACCGCGTCGTCGCTCCCCCACCCCGAAGCGCCCGCCGACCGCCACGCGAGCCCGACGCTCGCCGCAGCCCGTGGCAGCCCACGCTGCCGGCCCGCGCATCCCCCGATGGCCGTACCGCAATGACCCCCGCTCTGCGCCGCATTTCCCCCTTCCACGCGCCACGGCCCGCGCGATGAGCGCGTCCGTGTCCGCATCGCCGGCCCTGCGGCCGCGCTCGCTGTGGCAGGGCCGCGCCCTGGTGCTGGCCGGCATCGTGCTGTCGGCGTTCACCCTGCGCACCGCGGTGACTTCGTTGACGCCGCTGCTGGACAGCCTGGGCCGCGAGTTCGGTTTCGGTCCGACCATGACCGGCGTATTCGGCATGGTGCCGACCGCGGCCTTCGCGGTGTTCGGCGTGCTCACGCCGGCGATCGCGCATCGCCTCGGCCTGGAGCGCGCGGCGCTGAGCGCGATGGCCCTGGCCGCGCTGGGCTTGCTCGCGCGCGCGTTCGCCGGCGACACCTGGCAGCTGCTGGTGGCTTCGGCGGTGGCGCTGTCGGGCATGGGCATCGGCAACGTGGTGCTGCCGCCCTTGGTCAAGCGCTACTTCGCCGATCGCGTCGGCGCGGTGAGTTCGCTGTACATCACCGTGCTGCAGTTGGGCACGATCCTGCCCGCGCTGGCGGCCGTGCCTTTGGCGCAGGCCGCGGGCTGGCGCGTGTCGCTGGGTTCGTGGTCGCTGGTCGCGGTGGCGGCGGCGCTGCCGTGGATCGCGGCGCTGTGGATGGAGCGCTACGGCCGCTCCGCGCAGGCGCGCGCGCTGGCCGACGCGCACGATCGCGCGGTCACCGCCGCCGACGCGGCGCCCGAACTGATCGCACCCGCGCCGCGCGGTCGGGTCTGGCGTTCGTCGGTGGCCTGGGGCATGGCGCTGATGTTCGGCATGACCTCGCTGATCACCTATTCGATGTTCACCTGGCTGCCCAAACTGCTGGTCGAAGCCGGCGGCAGTCCGGCGCTGGGCGGCAGCATGGTCGCGCTGTTCTCGACCCTGGGCCTGGTGGCGGCGCTGGCCCTGCCCGCGCTGGCGGTGCGCATCGCCAATCCGTTCCCGGTGGTGCTGGCCTGCGTGGTGATGTATCTGTGCGGTTTTGCCGGGCTGCTGTGGGCGCCGATGTCAGCGACCCTGCTGTGGGTCGCGCTGCTGGGCCTGGGGCCGAGCACCTTCCCGCTTTCGCTGACCCTGATCAATCTGCGCACGCGCAGCCAGGCCGGTTCGGCCGCGCTCTCGGGTTTCATGCAGGGCGTGGGCTACAGCATCAGCTGCGTCGGGCCCTTGCTGTTCGGCTGGCTGCACGAAACCAGCCACGGCTGGGTGCTGCCGTTCGGCTTCCTCAGCCTGTGCCTGGTGGTGCTGGCGATCGGCGGCTACCTGGCCTGCCGGCCGCGGATGCTGGAAGACACCTGGTGATGGCGACACGGATCGCGCCGCGGGCCGCGGCGCGATCCGTGCCGATACTGCGCTGGACCGCGATCAATCCTTTTCGGCGCCGATCACGCGGCCGGTCTTGAGATCGATCTTGAGTTCGACATCGCGGCCGGCCGGATCGTCGGCCTCGGCGTTCCAGATGCCGTCCTCGTAGTCGACGTCGTGCACGTTGGTATAACCGGCCACCGCCAGGCGCGCGCGCACGTCGGCCTCGCTGAGGTTGGCGACCTGCTCGTCCGGATACACGCGGCCGGTCTCGGGATCCAGGCGCACGTCGACGCGATTGCCCTCGGCGCTGCGCGCATCGGCTTTCCAGACGCCGTCGCGGAACTTGATGTCGTTGATGTGGGTATAGCCCTGCTCGGTCAGCTGGGCGCGGACCTTGGCTTCGGTCAGCGCCTCCTGGGCCAGTACGGTGCCCGACGCGGCCAGCGCGATCGCGAGCACGGTGGTGCGAAGTACGGCGGTGCGGTTCATGGCAGCCTCCTTGGAGGAAGGTGCAATGAGTCTCGCCACGCCTGCGGCAACCGGCGGTGAATATCGCCTGTTCATGCAATCGCGTTCAGGCGACCTGCACGCGACGCTAACGAACGCGTCGCGGCGGCGACAACGAAGGCTCAGTTGTCGATCGGATACACGCTGGCGATGGGACACTGGATCCGCGACAAGGCGCCGGCGCTGCGCGCGATGCCCTCGCCCGAACGCATCTCCGGCACCGCGACCACCACGTCGCCGGGATTGCCGCAGACCGCGCTGATGCCCATGCCCGAGCGCAGTTCGATGGTGGTGGCGTCGTACAGCTCCGGGCAGCTGTGCGCGAGTTCGACGCGGTAGTAGCGATTGCCGCCGGAGCGTTGCGGCGACACTTCCACCACCAGACCCTTGCCGTCCTCGTTCCAGCCGCGCATGTAACGCGGGTTGAGGCAGTACTGCACCGAGCCGCCGAAGCCGCGGCGTTTTTCCGCGCGCACTTCGACCGCGTCCAGCGTGGCCACGTCGCCGTGGCGGCGATGGCTGGCCAGCGCGAGCTCGGCATAGGCCTTGGCGTCGATCTCGGCCACCGCGGCGACCGCGCACAGGCGCTGTCCGCTGCGCAGGTATTCGTTGCCCCGGCCGCAGACCCAGCCCTCGCGCGCGAGCATGCTGGCCTGCGCGTCGTCGGCGGCGGCCGGACAGTCCTCGCCCAGGTCGACGCGGAAGCGCCGGCCGTCGGCCTGCACCACCGCCAGCGTGCGCTCGGAGGCCTGGCGCACTTCGCTCATGCTGCGCGCGTCCAGGCAATTCGGCGCGGGCGCGGGACCGCGCGCGGATTCGGCCGCCGACGCGGCGGCGCAGGGGACGATCAAGAGGGCTGCAGCGGCGAGCAGGCGCATCGCGATTCCGGGGTCGGTCGCCGGCGCGGCGCCGGCCTGCGGATTAGACGCGAACTGCGGCGACCGGCGCCAGCGCGTGCGGCCGCGCGCGTTGCCCGGCTTTCAGGCGCGCGCGCCGTCCGGGCCGGCCGCCCGCCGGATTTAAATGTCAGTCGTCATGAATACTGCTAGCATCGCCGGACCGGGCCCGGACGCGGTCCGGCGGAGCCACGCCATGAAAGTCAGCCGCGAACAGGCCGCCGAGAACCGCGCGCGCATCGTCGGTGCCGCCGCCCGCTTGTTCCGCGAACGCGGCTACGACGGCATCGGCATCGCCGAACTGATGCACGACGCCGGCCTCACCCACGGCGGCTTCTACGGCCACTTCGAGTCCAAGCAGGACCTGATGGCGCAGGCCTGCGAGCATGCGCTGGCCGGATCGCTGGCCTACTGGACCCAACTGATCGAGCGCGACCGCGAGCATGCGCTGCAACGCATCGCCGCGGCCTATCTGTCGACCGCGCACCGCGACCAGCCCGGCCGCGGCTGCACCTTCGCCGCGCTGGGCGCCGACGCCGCGCGCCTGGACCCGCCGGTGCGGCGCAGCCTGGGCCAGGCGCTGCGCTCCTATCTCGAGCTGCTGACGCCGCTGCTGCCCGGCCGCAGCCGCGCCGCACGCCGCCAGCGCGCGCTGACCGCCCTGGCCAGCATGGTCGGGGCGCTGGTGCTGGCGCGCGCCGTCGACGATCCGGCCTTGTCGGAAGAAGTGCTGCAGGCGGTTTCGGCCGCCGTCTCCTCCCCTTGATCACCTGTCGCCCGATCGGAGCCCGCGATGACCGTGAACGTGTTCGAACTCGAAAGCCTGCGCGGCCTCAACGGCCTGGACACCCTGCGCGCCCTGCTCGCCGCCGGCCGCCCGCCGCCGATCGGCGAGACCCTGGGCTTCGTCCTCGCCGAGGTCGACGAAGGCCGCGCGGTGTTCGCCGGCACGCCCGGTCCGCACGCCTACAACCCGCTGGGCGTGATCCACGGCGGTTACGCCGCGACCCTGCTGGATTCGGCCTGCGGCTGCGCCGCGCACAGCGCGCTCAGCGCGCAGCAGGCCTACACCACGCTGGAACTCAAGATCGCCTATCACCGCGCGATGACCTCCGACACCGGCCCGGTGCGCGCCGAAGCCAAGCTGCTGTCGATCGGCAAGCGCGTGGCCTTCGCCGAAGGCCGGCTCACCGATGCGCAGGGGCGTTTGTACGCCTCGGCGACCTCGACGTTGCTGGTGTTCGAACGCAAGCGCTGAACCAGGACCGCACATGCATAGCGACAGCCCCGACGACGGCCTCTACCTGGACGACCTCGCGGTCGGCCAGCGTTTCGAAACCGACCGCTATACCGTCAGCGAAGCGCAGATCAAAGCCTTCGCGCGCGAGTTCGATCCGCAGCCCTTCCACCTCGACGACACGGCCGCGCGCGCCAGCCTGTTCGAGGGCCTGGCCGCGAGCGGCTGGCATACCGCGGCGATCACCATGCGCTTGCTGGTCGATCGCGGCATCCCCGCCGGCGGCCTGATCGGCGCCGGCGCCGAGATCGCCTGGCCGCGCCCGACCCGGCCGGGCGACACCCTGCAGGTGCACAGCGAGATCGTCGAGGTCTCGCCTTCGCGCTCGCGGCCGGACCGCGGCCTGGTCGTGGTCCGCAACGAGACTCGCAACCAGCGCGGCGAGGTGGTGCAGGCCTTCACCGGCAAGCTGGTCGTGTTCCGGCGTCCGCGCGCGACCGGCTAAGCGACGCCGCCCGCGCCGAACCGTGCCTTGCGGCCATGGCGCGCGCGGCCGGCGCGCGCTAACGTCCGCGCATCGCAGACAAGGGCGTCGCCATGCAAGACCTGACCCAGGGCTCGATTCCCAAACACGTGCTGCGGATGGCTGCGCCGATCATGATCGGCATGCTGTTCCAGACCCTGTACTTCCTGATCGACCTGTACTTCGTCGCGCGCCTGGGCGACGCCGCGATCGCCGGCGTCGGCGCGGCCGGCAACGTCCAGTTCATCGTGATGGCGCTGACCCAGATCCTGGGCGTGGGCACGATGGCGCTGATCTCGCACGCGGTCGGGCGCAAGGACCGCGAGGACGCCAACCTGGTGTTCAACCAGAGCCTGCTGCTGGCGCTGACCTGCACCGCGATCACCCTGGTCGGCGGCTATGCGCTGGGCGGCGCCTACATGCGCACGCTCGGCGCCGACGCCGCGACCACCCAGGCCGGCATCGACTATCTGTACTGGTTCCTGCCCGGCCTGGCGCTGCAGTTCGCCCAGATCGCGATGGGCTCGGCGCTGCGCGGCACCGGCATCGCCAAGCCGACCATGGTGGTGCAGATGCTGACCGTGGTCCTCAACGCGATCCTGGCGCCGGTGCTGATCGCCGGCTGGCTGACCGGCAAGCCGATGGGCGTGGCCGGCGCGGGCCTGGCGACCTCGATCTCGGTCGCGGCCGGCGTGCTGATGATGGCGCTGTACTTCGCGCGCCTGGAGAAATACGTCGGCTTCGATCCCAGCCAGTTCCACGCCCGCCTCGCGGTGTGGAAGCGGATCCTGCGCATCGGCCTGCCGCCGGGCGGCGAGTTCGCGCTGATGTTCGTCTACATGGCGGTGATCTATTGGACGATCCGCGGCTTCGGCGCCGAGGCCCAGGCCGGTTTCGGCATCGGCCAGCGGGTGATGCAGGCGATCTTCCTGCCGGCGATGGCGGTGGCTTTCGCGACCGCGCCGGTGGCCGGGCAGAACGTCGGCGCGCGCCGGCCCGAGCGGGTGCGCGCGACCTTCCATGCCGCCGTCGCGATCGGCGGCGCGCTGATGCTGGGCCTGACCGCGCTGTGCCAGTGGCGTCCGGACTGGCTGGTGAGCGCCTTCACCCAGGAAGCCGCGGTGATCGCGGTGGCGGTGCAGTTCCTGAGCATCATCTCGCTGAACTTCGTCGCCTCGGGGCTGATCTTCACCTGCTCGGGCATGTTCCAGGCCCTGGGCAACACCCTGCCGGCCTTCCTCAGCAGCGCCAGCCGCGTGCTGACCTTCGCCCTGCCGGCGATCTGGCTGTCGACCCGGCCGGACTTCGAACTGCGTCAGCTGTGGCTGCTGTCGGTGGCCTCGGTGACCCTGCAGGCGATCCTCAGCGTGGTGCTGTTGCTGCGCGCGTTGCGCCAGGCCGACAGCCGCATGGCCGCGCCCGTGCCGGCTTGAGCGCGCCGGCCGGGACCCGCCGATCGCCGCCCCGGATCGCGCACAAACAAAAAGCCCGGCCGAAGCCGGGCTTTTCGTTTCGGATCGCGCCCTAGGGCGCGGCCCTTAAGCGGTTCAGACCGCCTGCACCGATTCAGCCTGCAGGCCCTTCTGGCCCTGGGTGACGGTGAAGGAGACCTTCTGGCCTTCCTGCAGGCTCTTGAAGCCCTGCGACTCGATCGCGCGGAAGTGCACGAACACGTCTTCGCCGTTCTCACGGCTGATGAAGCCGAAGCCCTTGGCATCGTTGAACCACTTGACCGTACCGAATTCACGGTTCGACATTTTGCTTGCTCCTTGAAACGTAATGGGAATGCCGCCTACGCGGCCTTGATGCTGGTTGCAAGGAGGAAGCCTGGTGCAACGATGGGCGGATCTGGGATCTACGGCATCGGGCCACGGTTCATGGTGACCCTTGACGAACACAGCACTCGATACGCTAGTCCGCTTCTGGCGGAAATGCAAATGCTGCGTGCGGGAGGGGCCCTCCCCGTTCAGCTGAACAGGGCTGGGAAACAGCGTTCCCGGGCCCTGCGCGCCAGCAGGGACGGGCTTGCGTACCATTCCGGACAGCCCACCGACGCCCGGAGTCCGCCATGACCGCCTTCGACCTGACCCCGCCCAGCGAGGCCCAACGGCGCGAGCTCAGCGCGAAACTGAGCCCCGAGGAGAGCCAGGTCCTGCTCCATCACGGCACCGAGGCGCCGTTCTGCGGGGTGTTCCTGGACAACAAGCTGGACGGCGTCTACACCTGCCGGTTCTGCGGCCTGCCGCTGTTCCGCTCCAGCACCAAGTTCGACTCCGGCACCGGCTGGCCCAGCTTCTTCGCGCCCTATCACCCCGAGCACGTGCGCACCGTGCGCGACACCCGCTACGGCATGGTCCGCGACGAGATCGTGTGCGCGCGCTGCGGCAGCCACCTCGGCCACGTGTTCCCGGACGGCCCGCCGCCGACCGGCGAGCGCCATTGCCTGAATTCGGTCTCGCTGGCGTTCAGCCGCCAGGGCGAGGCCCTGCCCGATCCGCTGGGACGCGGCGGCGCCGAGGCCAGCCCGGCGGATTAGTCCCGCCTGGGGGCGCCGGCCTCAGAACGCGTCGCTGCCCGGCCGCGCCTCGATCCCGAGCGCGGTGGTCAGCACCTGCATGGCCTCGTCGTCGCGGCGCAGGGCGATCCAGCCGGCATGGCTGTCGGTGCCGGTGTTCCAGGTCCACAGGGTGTAGCCGTGCTCGCGCAGGCGGTCGTGGGCGGTGGCCATCAGCGCCGGCACGTCGGTGCCGTCGAGGAAGTCCGGATCGGCGGGGTCGTCGGTGCCCCAGTCCACGCGCAGGTTCCAGCGCGCGGCCAGCTCGTTGATGCTGTCGATGAAGGACTCGCTGTCCTTCCAGTCGACGTAGTAGCCGGCCTTCCAGTCGATCGCGTCCTTGATCAGCCACACCGGTTCGTCGCTGTCCTCGCCGGCTTCGGCCAGCGCCTCGCGGTAGTCGGCGAACTGCTGCAGCGCCGATTCCTCGTCGCCGGGGTTGATCAGCAGCAGCAACTGCCAGACCAGGGCCTCGGGCGTGGCCTCGTCGAGGTCGCCGTCGTAGCCGTCGTAGTCGTCGCTCTCGTAATCGTCGTCGGGTGGGTGCATGGCGGTTCCGCCGCGGGGGAGGCGGGCAGGATGCCGCCTGGACGCGGCGATGGAAAGCGGCGCCGGGCAGCGCGCGCGGAACGCGGCTTCACCCGCGCTTGCGGCGCGCGGGCCTAGAGTCGGCTCCAGTTCCCGAAGCGGCCGCCGCCATGTCCCGCAACGCCGACCACGTCTACACCGCGCCCGCCGATATCGCGCGCCTGGAAGCGCGCATCGCCGACCTGCCCGACGACGCCCGGGTCGAACTGCACATGCGCGACGGCCGCGTGCTGGCCGGCGTGGTCGCCGCCCTGCCGACCCTGCAGTCCTTCTACGGCCCCGGCGACGAGGAAGGCCTCAACGGCGTGCTCCGGCTCGAACCCGTCGACGGCGCCGCCCAGGACCTGTGGCTGGACGAGATCGAGGCGATCCGGCCCCTGACCGAGGTCGAACTGCGCCGGTTCCAGCGCGAGCGGCCGTCCTGAGGCGACCGCGGCCGGCGCGACGCGTATCCTGTGCAGCCGGCGCCGCCACGCGCGCGCCGCGACCGTAGCCACCCGCAGCGATAACGACGATGACCGATACCCCGCCCGACCGCCTGTCCAACGACCCGCGCAGCCCCTTCCACGACGACGCCCTGCTCGAACGCGGCATCGGCATCCGCTTCAACGGCCAGGAACGCCACAACGTCGAGGAATACTGCGTCAGCGAAGGCTGGGTGCGGGTGCCGGTGGGCAAGGCCCTGGACCGTCGCGGCAACCCGATGACGGTCAAGGTCAAGGGCGAAGTCGAAGCCTACTTCCTGACGCCGGCCAAGGAATAAGCGCCGCCGGCGCGGCGCGCGGGCGCAAGCCCCGGCCCCCGTCCGCGACCCGGGCGAAGCCGCCGCCAGCATCTTGCCGAGGCGGCGCGGAATGTCCGCGCGCCGCCTCGGATGTCGGGCCTTATCCGTTCGCCGCCGCGCGCTTGCCCAGGCCCAGCGCGTAGTACAGCACCACCAGCAGGACCAGGAAGGCCGGGCCGACGAACAGCGCGATGCGGGTGTCGGGGAAGTAGGCCATCAGGCCGACCACCAGCACCAGGAACGCCAGCGCGATCCACGAGCCGATCGGGTACAGCGGCATCTTGAACTCCAGCCCCGCGCGCTGCTCCGCGCTCAGGCCGGCGCGGAACTTGCGGTGCGACAGCAGGATCACCGCCCAGGTCCAGATCGCGCCGAAGGTCGAGATCGAGGTCACCCAGATGAACACCTTCTCCGGCACCAGGTAGTTCAGCAGCACGCCGAACAGCAGCACCGCCACCGACACCAGCACCGCCTTGCGCGGCACGCCGCTGCTGGAGGTGATGGCGAAGGTGCGCGGCGCCTGGCCCTGCTGGCCCAGGTTGTAGAGCATGCGCGCGGTGCTGAAGATGCCGCTGTTGCACGAGGACAGGGCCGCGGTCAGGACCACGAAATTGATGATGCCGGCGGCTTCGCGGATGCCCAGGCGCTCGAAGGTCATCACGAACGGGCTGCCGGTGGTGCCCAGTTCGTTCCAGGGATAGATCGACAGGATCACGAACAGCGCGCCGACGTAGAAGATCACGATCCGCCAGAACACCGAGTTGATCGCATCCGGTATCGACTTCTTCGGATTGGCGGCCTCGCCCGCGGTCAGGCCGATCATCTCCACGCCCAGATAGGCGAACATCACCATCTGCAGCGACATCAGCACGCCCTTGGCGCCGTTGGGGAAGAAGCCGCCGTGCGACCACAGGTGCGAGATGCCGGTGGCCACGCCGTTGTTGCCGAAGCCCAGCACGATCATGCCCAGGCCGCCGACGATCATCAGCACGATGGTCACGACCTTGATCATCGCGAACCAGAACTCGAACTCGCCGTAGGCGCGCACCGCGATCAGGTTGACCGAGCCCATCGCCGCCAACGCCGCCAGCGCCCAGGCCCATTGCGGCGTGCCCGGGAACCAGACCTGCATGTAGATGCCGACCGCGGTGATCTCGGCCACGCAGGTCACCAGCCACAGGAACCAGTAGTTCCAGCCGGTGAGATAGCCCGACAGCGGGCCCAGGTAGTCGCGCGCGTAGCGGCTGAACGAGCCGGCGACCGGGTTGTGCACCGCCATCTCGCCCAGCGCGCGCATGATGATGAAGATCGCCGCGCCGCCGAGCAGGTAGGCCAGCAGGATGCCGGGGCCGGCCAGCTTGATCGCGTTGGCCGAGCCCAGGAACAGGCCGACGCCGATCGCGGCGCCCAGCGCCATCAGACGGATGTGTCGCTCGCCCAGGCCGCGATGGAGGTCTTGCGGTTCGCTCTGCATTGCCACGGTCTCCTGGCCATCGCGCCGGGCGCGGGCCTGCGGTTGCGCGGCGCGGCGCGCCGACTGCTCGCAACCCTACGCGATGCGGGCCCGCAGGTGTAGGGGCGGCGGCCGCGTTTTCGGGCCCGCAGGCGGGTTTGCGTCGCCACCCGCGTCAACCGGCGCCGCCGCCCTGCGTTGTCATGACCGACCCCGATGGAGAGCGCGGCATGGGCACTCGCGAAAGCGTGAGCGCGGTCAATCGTTTCGGCCTGGGCGCGGCGCCCGGCCAGCTGGCGCGGATCGACGACCCGCGCGGCTGGCTGCGCGCGCAGCTGCGCGGCGACGGCGCGCAGACTCAGTTCGCCGACCTGCCCGGTAGCCTGGACTACGTCCGCCGCGAGGCCGACTACTACCGCGAACGCCAGGCCGCGCGCCGTCGGAACCAGGGCACCGAGCCGGTCGCCGGCTTCGGCCAGCGTTTCCGCGACGATCAGCTACGCGAACTCGGCCGCCGCTACCGGGTCGCGGTGGCCAGCGAACGCGGCTTCGTCGAGCGCCTGGTGCGGTTCTGGTCCAACCACTTCGCGATCTCGGTCGACAAGCGCGCGGCCGCGCTGTACGCCGCGCCGATGGAGCGCGAGGCGATCCGCCCGCACCTGCTGTCGCGTTACGCCGACCTGCTGATCGCGGTGGAATCGCATCCGGGCATGCTGCGCTACCTGGACAACGTGCGCTCGGTCGGCGCCGATTCCATGCTCGCCCAGCGCGCGCGCCGGCGCATGGCGCGCGCGAACGCGAACGCGCCCAAGCGCGAGCTCGGCCTGAACGAAAACCTCGCCCGCGAAATCCTGGAACTGCACACCCTCGGCGTCGACGGCGGCTACGCCCAGGCCGACGTCACCGAGCTGGCGCGCGCGATCACCGGCTGGGGCGTGCCGCTGCCGCGCGAGCTCGCGGCCGGCGAGGCGTCCTCGGCCTTCGTGTTCCGCGCGGCCGCCCACGAAGGCGGCGTGCGCAGCGTGGCCGGGCGCCGCTATGCCGATGGCGGCCTGGACCAGGGGCGCGCGATCCTCGCCGACCTGGCGGTGCATCCGTCCACCGCGCGCCACCTGTCGTACAAGCTGGCCCGCCATTTCGTCGGCGACGCGCCGCCGCCGTCGCTGGTCGCGCGCCTGGCCTCGGCCTGGCAGCGCAGCGGCGGCGACCTGCCCACCGTCTACGCGGCCCTGATCGACGCGCCCGAGGCCTGGAGCGAGGACGCGCGCAAGTTCAAGACGCCCGACGATTTCGTGATCTCGGCCCTGCGCGCCAGCGGCGCGACGCCGGGCGAAAAACCGCGCGCCCTGGTCGCCCTGCTCGCGCGCATGGGCCAGCCGCCGTTCACCCCGCGCTCGCCGGCCGGCTACGCCGACGAGGCCGCCGAGTGGAGCGGGCCGGACGCCTTGTGGAAACGCGTGCAAGCCGCGCAGGGCCTGGCGGAATCCGCGCCGGAATCCGCACTCTCGGAGGCGCGCGTGAACCCAATGGCGACCGCGCGCGAGGTATTCGCCGATCGCCTCGACGCCGACACCCTGAGCGCGCTGCGGCGCGCCGAATCGCCGCGCGAGGGACTGGCGCTGCTGTTCGCCAGCCCGGCCTTCCAATGGAGGAGCTGAAATGCGACTGAGCCGACGCCATTTCATCGGGGCCGCGGGCGCGGCCCTCACGCTCAGCCTGTGGCCGAGCCTGGGCGCGTTCGCGGCCGCGAGCGACCGCCGCCTGCTGGTGGTGCTGCTGCGCGGCGGCGTCGACGGCCTGCATGTGCTGCCGCCGCGCGACGACGCGGCCTACGCGCGTCTGCGCGGGGCCTTGGCGCCGCAGGATGCGCGGCCCTTGAACGCCGATTTCGCCCTGCATCCTTCGCTGGCCCACGCGCATTCGCTGTACGCGCGCGGGCAACTGCTGCCGGTGGTCGCGATCGCGCCGCCGTATCGCCAGCGCTCGCATTTCGAGGCCCAGGACTGCCTGGAGAACGGCACCGCCAGCGCCAGCGGCGCCGCCACCGGCTGGCTCAACCGCTGCGTCGCCGCGATGCATGGCGGGCAAGCCCTGGCGGTGAGCGCGGTGATGCCCCTGATCATGCGCGGCCCCGGCGCCGCCACGACCTGGTCGCCGCCGTTGCCCGAACAGGTCAATCCGATCCTGCTGCAGCGCCTGCAGGCGCTGTACGCGGCCGACCCGCAACTGGCGGGCGCCTTCGCCAGCGCTCTTGAGCACCAGGGCATGGGCATGGACGCCGGCCAGGCGCGCGGCGGCCGCCTGCCGCAGGCGATGGCCGCGGCCGCCAGGTTCATGGCCACCGCCGACGGGCCGCGCCTGGGCTTCGTCGAGGACTCCGGTTGGGATACCCACAGCAACCAGGCCGCGGTGCTGAAGCGCAAGCTGGACGAACTCGACGCCGGCCTGCGCGCGTTCGAGCAAGGCGCGGCGCCGATCTGGGAGCGCACCGCGATCGCCGTCGTCAGCGAGTTCGGCCGCACCGCCGCGGTCAACGGCACCGCCGGCACCGACCACGGCACCGGCGGCCTGGCCCTGCTCGCCGGCGGCGCGATCAAGGGCGGGCGCATCGCCGGCGACTGGCCGGGGCTGGCGCCGTCCGCGCTCAACGAAGGCCGCGATCTGCGCGCGACCGCCGACCTGCGCGGTCTGTTCAAGGGCCTGCTGGCCGCGCATCTGCGGCTGTCCGAAAGCGCGCTGGAAACGCAGGTGTTTCCGGACAGCCGCGCGGTGCGCGCGATGCAGGGCCTGGTCGTCTGAGCCCGCGCGGGCTCAGACGAAATACAGCAACAGCAGCACCAGCGCCACGTAACCGGCCACGATCGCGCCGGCGATGTCGGCATGGCCGAGCAACGCCGCCGCCACATAGGCCAGCAGGCCGATCTGGAACAACAGGGTGATCAGGGCCAGCCAGACCAGCGGACTGAGGTTGGACGAGAACCCGATCTTCCCGTTCTGCGCGCTCGCGCCCTCGAAGGCCAGCAGGCCTTCGTGGTCGCCGGCGACCACGTAAGACGCGATCGCGTTCAACTTGGCCGGTTCGGCCACCGCCACGCCGGTGCCGTGCTCGCCCACCGCGAACTTCAGATCGTCCACCGCCGCGGCGACGCCCGAATCGCGGAAGCCGTTGAAGCCCGCACCGCCCAGGTCCAGCCAGCTGCGGCTGGTGCTGATGCGGAACAGGCCGGCGATCTGCTCGAACAGCTTGGGGAAGTAGGCGACCACCCAGTCGGCGGTGGCGACCACGTTGATCACCCGTTCGACCCGGCCGTCCTCGACCAGCTGCGCCCAGGGGTAGTCGCTGGGCACCACACTGCCGGCGAAGAACACCCGGCGCACGCGCATGGTCACGTAGCGCTGCAGGGCGCTGGCCAGGATGTAGGTGCCGTTGCTGTGGCCCACGTAGTCGACCGCGCGCACGTTGGGGTAGTGCGCCAGGTGTTCGGTGTAGCGGTCCATGAAATCGCGCACGTTGCGCTGACGGTCGGCGTACAGCAGGAAGCGCGCCATCGGGAAGTAGCCGTACTTGGCGTTGAACACCGCGACCTTCTCGCCGCTGTCGCCGCAGCGGCGCTCGATCTCGCCGCGGATCTTGTCGGTCCAGTCGCCGTAGTCGCGGATGCCGTGCATCACGTAGACCAGGCGCGTGACCTCGCGGTCTTCCCTGAGTTCGACCCGGTCGGGTTCGAGTTCGTCGATGCGGCCCAGCACGGCCAGTTCGATCAGCCGCCGGCGCTCCAGCGCCGCGGGCGTGCCGGCATCGCCCAGGGCGCTGCCGATCTCCTTGTGCCCGGTCTGGGCGATGGTGCGGAACACCGTGCCGGCGGCGGTGTCCAGGTCCTGGCCGTCCTCCTTGCTGACCAGGTCGTCGCGATTGCCGATCAGCTGGATCACCTGCGGAAACGGCTGCCGGCCCTGCACCACCTCGTCCGAGCGCGCGATGCGGATCCACTGCACGCGGGTGTCGGCGATGAAGGGCGAGCCGCTGTGCATGGACAGGAGCAGGCGGCCGATGCCCAGCAGGCGCGCGAGCGCATGGTAGGCGCGGATGAACCAGCAGGTCGGCCAGCCCATGGCGCGGGGCCGCGGGCTCACCGTCCAACCGCGGTTCATGCCGGCCAGCAGCACCAAGCGTTCGCTGCGGTCGACCCAGTCGCGCTTGCCGCGGCGGCCGAACGCGGCGCGGTCCTCCTCCTGGCCGTAGGCCCAGACCAGGGCCTTGCGCAGCAGGGCCGCGCCGGCGCTGTAGCCCAGCAGGATCACGCGCTCGTACTGGCCGCGCTTGAACTCGCTGTGGATGCCCTGCTCGATCGCGTCGGCGATCTCCAGGGCGTCGGCGTTGCTGGTATAGCCGCGTATCCAACCGCCGCGGTAATCGACGATCAGGCGGTCCGCCTCCGGCATCGCGCGCGCGACCAGGTCCAGGGCGCCGCGGAAACGGCCCAGGCCCGGCATGCCGTGCACCAGCACCACCAGGGTGCTGGCCTGGCCCGAGGGCGCGGGTTCCAGGCTCAGGCGCAGATCCAGCGGGCGCACCAGCCAGCGCATCAGCACGCGCAGGAGCAGCCATGCCAGCAGCAGGCCCGCGCCCCAGGCGATCCAGCCCAGGACGTCGGCGCCGATCTCAAGCAACAGGTTCATGCTCGTTCCTTCCTCCCTAAGGAATCGTGCGGCCGTGGAGTGGCCTCAGCCCTTGCCTCCCACGATCAGGCTCTTGTCCTGATTGCCGTCGCGGTAGGCGATGCTCAGCGTGCTCGCGCAGGCCTTGCCGTCGCGGGCCTGGGCCGGCAACGCCTCGGCCAGCAGGCTGGCCGCGGCGCGGATCAGGAAGGTCTGCTCGAACACCCCGCGCAGCATCGCGAAGTTGTCGTCGAAATCGTTCCAGTCGCCGCGCACTTCCAACAGATCGGTCATGCGCGCCGCGCCGCTGCGCAGCCGCTCCCAGCGGCTCCAGAAACGGCGCTGATCGACGTCCGAGCGCAGCAGCACCTGATACACCGTCCACGGCGTTTCGCCTATCGACTCCTGCCCGGCCAGGCCGCCGCCGTAGTCGCGCAGGCTCTTGGCGATCAGCTGCTTGAGCGCGCTGCCGCTGGCGTCGGGACGGCGCCGGTAGGCCTCGAACAGCGGCGCGTAGACCGCCTCGCGGCTGGCGCAGCTCGCGCGCGCGGATTGCTTGGCGTACCAGGGCAAGGCGCGCGCGGCATGGCGCGCCCAGGCCGCATCGTCGGCGCCGGCGAATGCGCGCATCGCCTGGCGCAGGCCGTGATCGCTGAGCATCACGCTCAGGCGCGGCTTGCACTCGCCCGCCGATCCCAGCGCGCCCTGCAGCTGCGCCTCCAGCGCGGGCGCCGCGGCGGCGTCGATCACGCCCCACAGCACCGCGTCGTCGACCACGCGCGCCAGCTCGGTCGCGGTCTTGATCCGGCTTTCCTCCCACCACAGCTGCAGGCCGCACTTGAAGTCGCGCGCGGCGGTCTGCTGCGGCGCGCGCGCCTGCTCCAGGTCGGCCTTGAGCGCGGCGCCGTATTCGGTGGCCCAGGTGTTGGCGTTGGCGCTGTACTGGGTGCTGCCCAGATAGGCGCGGGTAAGCGCCTCGCCGGCCGGCGAGACGTAGCGGCGGCTGACGAAGCGGTCCTTGCGTAGCTGCTTGCTCTTGAGGTTGAACCAGGTGCCCACGCCGAGGCTGAAACCCCAGGCGCGCACGCGCTCGACCGTCTTCTGGTGCAGGAAGAACTCCAGCGCATAGCCCGAGCCGGTATACGCCAGCACGCGCTGGAAATCGAAACTCAGCAGGGCGCCGTGCAGGCGCGCCAGCGCGTCTTCCGACAAAGTGGCCTCGAGCAGTGAGGCTTCGCTGGCCAGGCGCATGTATTCGTAGCTGAAGCCCAGGCTGACCTTGGTCTTGGCGATCTGGGTCACGCGCTCGCTCAACAGTTCGCTGAGCTCCTGCAGCTTCTTCTTCAGCTTCGGCAGCGGGTTGGCCTCGTCCAGGCCGAAGCGTTCGGCCAGGGCTTCGGCGACCGGCCGATAGCGCTGCGGCACCCGCTCCAGCGAAGTCGCCTCGTCGATCGCCTTCAGCGCCGCGGCCGGCGCGTCCAATACGCCGGCCACGACCGAAGCCAGCACCTTCTCCACCGCGGCCGGATCGGCGAATTCGATCTGCACGCCGGCCTTGGCTTCGAAGCGGGCGTCGTGGACCGCGCTCTTGCGCAGCGCGACCCGGAACGCGCGATCGCCGGAGGCGCGCTCGCGCACGAAGCTCAGGCTGAAATCGTCGTCGATCGTGGCGGTGAAGCTGGCACTGGCGCTGGCGCCGACGTTGATCAGAAACGCGCCGGCGCGATCGGCGCCGAGCACGTCGGTCAGCCCGTGCAGCGAGGTGGAGAAAATGTCCGACCAGCTGATGCTCAGGGTGGCGGTGAGCTTGCCGCGCGACTTCAGCGCAACCGCTTCGCCCACGCTCAAGCCGGCGATCTCGGACGCGGACAGCACGCTGGCGATTTCGTCGACGTCGGCCAGCACCGCCTCGCCGATCCGCACCGCGGCGTCGTGGCGCTTGTAGCACAGCAGGCGCAGCGAACGGTCGCCGCCGATGCTGCCGCCGGCGGTGCCGATCTTGGCCGTGGCCTTGGCGGTGGCGGCCGCGCTCAGGGAGTACTTGAGCCAGGCGTTGCCGGGCTGGAAAACGAGCTGCGGGCGCCAGTCGGTGCTGGCCTTGGCCGGATCGACGGCCTCGCCGCGGTTGCCGATCACGCCGTCGTCGTCGATGTCGTCGGCGCTGTTGTACAGGTGGATCGCGGCGGCCGCGGTGACGCCGAACACGGCCTTGATGCTGCCGCTCTGGGCGGTGGTTTCCGCGCCCTTGTCGTAGCTCAGCAGCTCGGTCTTGAGCGAGGAATCCTTGAGCGGTTTGGCGGCGGCGCCGGCCAGCTTTTCGACCAGATCGGGTATCGCGATCTTGCTCATGACGACCTTTCCTTGGAGTCGGGTAGGAGTACGCCCGGGCCTGCGGGTCCGGGCGATCGGGCGCGGAATCGGGCCGCCTTCCCCGCGGCCCGAGCGTGACCGAGTATCCACTTATCGCGTGCCCGCTGTCACCGATACGCGCGCGTCCGGACGCCGGCCGCAAGCGCTCCCCCGCCAACGGCTCAGACCCGGCGCGGGCGGGCGAACAGGCCGCGGCGGCCGCTTCCACGCCGTCCACGCTGCGAATGCGGCGCCCGGCCTCGTCGCCGCGTCGCCAGCGCCACGCCGGTTGTCGGCCAGGTCTGGGGGCGCCTCAGTCGGCGCCGGCGATCACGCACAGCGCCGGCACCGGGCGCAGCGGCGCGCGCTCCGTCGCGACCACCGCATAACCCTGACGCGCGAGGTTGTCGCGCAAACCGGCTTCGATGCGCGTCAGCGCGTCCGCGCCCGGCGGCTGATAAGCCAGATACAAGCGCCCGCGCGGGGCCAGCCAGTCGCGCACGCGCGCCAGCTCCGGCGCGGCGCCGGTCCAGAACCCGTTGAGATTGACCGCGACGATGCGCTGGTAGCGCCGTTCCGGCTCGGCCTTGGCGACCTCGACCACGCGGAAGCCCGCCGCCCCCGAGGCCACGGCATCGGAGTTGCGCCACACCGCCGCCGCGATCGCGGTCGAGGAGCGATCGAGGCCGAGATAGCGCCCACGCGGCAAACGCGGCAGCAGCAGCGCGGCCAGCACGCCGTTGCCGCAGCCCAGCTCCAGCACCGCGTCGGCGGGCTGCGGATCGAGCACATCGAGCATCCAGCTCAAGCGCTCGGGTACGCGCCCGGCGGCGCTCATGCGGAGCCGGTCACGTCGCGGCCGCACTGGGCGGGCGCGCCGGCGGACATGCGGCTGCGGCCGGCGCCATCGCGATGATCGCGTTCAACCGGCCGCCGCGCCCGGGCCCTCGTCGCTGCGCACGCGCGCGCGGCCGCCGCGCTTGGCCCGGTACAGGCCGCTGTCGGCGCGATTGAGCAGGCCCTCGGCGGTGTCCTCGCCGGCCGGCAGCGCGGTCGCCACGCCGATGCTGACGGTGACCGTGCCGTGTTCGCTGGCCGCGTGCGAAATGCCCAGCGCGCGCACCGCGCGCTCCACGTTCTCGACCACGATGCGCGCGCCGTTCAGATCGATCTCGGGCAGCAGGCAGGTGAACTCCTCACCGCCGGTGCGCGCGACCAGGTCGCCGGGCCGCGACAGGCTGCTTTCGATCGCCGCGGCGACCTGGCGCAGGCAATCGTCGCCGGCGAGATGGCCGTAGGTGTCGTTGTAGGCCTTGAAGTGGTCGATATCGATGATGCCCGCCGACAGCGGCTGGCCGCCGCGGCGGCAGCGCTGCCACTCGCGCTCCAGGCGTTCGTCGAACTGGCGCCGGTTGGCGACGCCGGTGAGACCGTCGACCCAGGCCATGCGCCGCAGCAGATCGGACTGCTGCTTCAGGGTCAGGTGCGCGCGCACGCGGTTGCGCACGGTCAGCGCATTGATCGGCTTGGTGATGAAGTCCACCCCGCCGGCGTCCCAGCACGCGGCTTCTTCGGCCGGATCGTCCAGGCTGGTGACGAAGATCACCGGAATGCTCTGGGTCTCCGGATCGGCCTTGAGCGCGCGGCACACTTCCAGGCCGCTGAGGTCGGGCATGACCACGTCCAGCAGCACCAGGTCGGGCGGGGTCTGGCGGCAGAACGCCAGCGCCTGCGCGCCGTTGGTGGCCATGAACACGTCGTGGTCGTCGGAAAACACTTCGTGCAGGGCGCGGATGTTGATGGGTTGGTCGTCCACCACCAGCAGGCGCGCGCGTCGCGAAGCAGCCGCCGTCCCGGGCAACGCTTCCACGTCGAACAAGATCACGTTCATCTCCTTGTCATTCCGATCGGGCCAGCAAGCGGCCGCATACGACGGCCGCAGCCGCGAAGTCGAACCGGGTCAGGGCTTCGGCGATCTGCCGATGCTCGCCCGGGTGGTGACGGGCCAGGCCCGCCTCCACAGAGTGGAATACGTCCAGCGCGCCCAGGTTGGACGCCTCCAGCAGTTCGCGCAGGCGCTGCAGCGAACGCTGCGGCACCGGCGCGTCGTCGGCGGGCGGCGGCGGTTCGTCCGCGCTGAGCGCTTGCAGGCGCTCGCGCGTGGCCGCCGCGGCTTCCTGGAGGCCGTTGCGCAGGGCGCCGAGCTGCAGCGCGCGCAGCCAGTCCTCGCCAGCGCCGACGATCGCCTTCTCCTGCAGCTCGGCCAGCTGCGCCAGGCGCATCGCGCCGACCGTGGCGGCCACGCCCTTGAGGGTGTGCAACTGGCGCGCCGCGTCCTCGCGCTGCTTGGAGCGCAGCGCGGTGGCGAGTTCGCCCATGATCTGGGTGCCGCCGTCGGGGAAGCCGCGCAGCACGTCGGCGTAGACCCGGCGCTTGCCGCCGAAACGGGCCAGGGCGGCTTCCCAATCCAGCACCGCGGGCTCGGCGTTCCTCGGCTCTTCGTTCGCGGGCTCTTCGTTCGCGGGCTCGGCGTTCGCGGGCTCGGCGGAGGACGCCTCGACGGGCGGCGTTGGCGCGACCGGCGGCGCGACGCTGGGCACCGCGGCGACTTGCGCGGCGGCGGCCTGGCTGGCCGCGGCCTGCATCGCGACGGCTTGCGTCGCGACCGCTTGTGCGGCCTCGGCCTGCGCTGCGGGCGCCGGCACCGGCACGGCCGTGGGACTTGCGGACATCGCCGGCGGATTCGGGCGTGCGCTGGCCGGCGCGGCCGCGCTCGCATCGTTGGCCGCCGCGTTCGCGCCGCGCCCGGTCCAATGCAGCAGGCGCTCGACCAGGGTGTCCAGATCGAAGGGCTTGCCGAGATGGTCGTTCATGCCCGCCGCCAGGCAGGCCTCGCGATCCGACGGCAGCACGTTCGCGGTCATGGCGATGATCGGCAGCTTGTTCAGACCCAGGTTGCCGCGGATGCGCCGGGTCGCGGTGTAGCCGTCCATGTCGGGCATCTGGATGTCCATCAGCACCACGTGGTACTTGCCGCCCTGGCCGCCGAGCATCTGCAGCGCCTTGGCGCCGCCGCCGGCCACCGCCACGCGCGCGCCCTCGCTTTCGAGCAGGTCGGTCACCACCTGCTGGTTGGTCGGATTGTCCTCCACCACCAGCAGCGACATCCCGGCCAGGCGGTTGCGCGAGGCCTGCAGCGGCGCCGGTTCGGGCAGCGGCAAGGGCAGGCCCTGGCCGGAACGCGCGTCGGCGACCGCGTCGATCAGCATCGCCACCGTCACCGGCTTCATCAGGAAGCCGTCCAGCACCGCCTGCTCGCGGCCCAGGCGCTCGACCAGCATCTCGCGGCCGTGCGCGGTGACCATCACGATCAGCGGCGCCTGGCTGCCGCCGATCAGGTCGCGGATGCGGCGGCCGGTTTCCCAACCGTCCAGCCCCGGCATGCGCCAATCCAGGAAGATCACTTCGTAGGGCGGGCCCGCGCTGGCGGCGCGTTCGACGAACTCCAGCGCTTCCTCGCCGCTGCGCGCGGCATCGGCCTTCCAGCCGATCGACTGCACCATCGCCAGGATCGCATTGCGCGCGCTGTCGTTGTCGTCCACCACCAGCGCGCGCAGTTCGCGCAGGCGCTCGGGCGGGCCGGTCATCGCCGCGGAGGGATCGCTGGGCAGGTCCAGGGCGATCTCGAAGAAGAAGCGGCTGCCGCGGCCGCGCTCGCTTTCCACGCCCAGCTCACCGCCCATCAGGCGCACCAGGCGCTGGCTGATCGCCAGGCCCAGGCCGGTGCCGCCGAAGCGGCGGGTGGTCGAAGCCTCGGCCTGCGAGAAGCCCTCGAAGATCGCCGCCAACTTGTCCTCGGCGATGCCGATGCCGCTGTCGCGCACCTCGAAGCCCAGCGACACCCGGCCTTCCTCGCGCGCGGCCACGCGCACCAGCAGCACCACTTCGCCGTAGTGGGTGAACTTGACGGCGTTGCCGACCAGGTTGATCAGCACCTGCTGCAGGCGCAGCGAATCGCCGACCACGCGCTGCGGCACGCGCTCGTCGATGTCGAACACGATCTCGATGTCCTTGTCGCCGACGTTGGCGCTGAGGATCACCGAGATGTCGCGCAGCACCTGCTCGAGTTCGAACTCGTGCGATTCCAGGGTCTGGCGGCCGGCCTCGATCTTGGAGAAGTCGAGGATGTCGTTGAGGATGCCCAGCAGGGTCTTGGCGGCGGTCTCGGTCTTGTTGGCGTAATCGAGCTGGCGCAGGTCCAGGCTGGTCTTCTGCAGCAGTTGCAGCATGCCCAGGATCGCGTTCATGGGCGTGCGGATCTCGTGGCTCATGTTGGCCAGGAAATCGCTCTTGGCCTTGCTGGCCGCCTCCGCCGCCGCCACCGCGTCCACCATCGCCGCCTCGGCGGCGCGCTGCACGGTGATGTCCTCGGCGATCGACCAGGTGTAGGGCTTGCCGTCGATGCGCAGGGCCACGCCGTTCAGGCGCACCGGCACGCGCGCGCCGTCCTTGCGCACGAACTGCTTCTCGTACGGGCCGTAGCGGCCGCTGCTGTGCAGGGTGCGCTGGATCGCCTTCTCCTGCAGCTCGTACTCCTTGGGCGTGAGCTTGCCCTGGTCCAGCGCGCGCAGTTCCTGATCGCTGTAGCCGGTCAGGGCGCGGAACTCCTCGTTGAACTCGACGAAGCGGCCGCTTTCGTCGGTCAGCGCGATGCCCAGCGGCGACAGCTCGAACAGGCCGCGCAGCTTGCGTTCGTTGGTCTCCAGCGCGGCCTCGCGGCGCTTGCGCTCGCGCAGATCGACGGCGATGCCCAGGTAACCCACCACCTCGCCGTCGCTCTTGCGCAGGGCGCTGACGTTGAGCAGCACCGGGATGCGGTCGCCGCCCTTGGTGATGTAGGTCCACTCGTTGGAATCGGGCTCGATGCGGGCCTTGGCCACGAACACTTCGAAGCCCGGATCGATGCGCCGGCCCAGCTCCATCTGCAGCGCATGCGCGCGCTCGGCCATCTCGATCGGGTCGTGGAACAGCGCCGGGGTTTCGATGCCCAGCACTTCCTCGGCCGAATAGCCCAGGATCGCCTCGGCGGCGGGGTTGAACAGGGTGATCTTGCCTTCCGGGTCGGAGGCGATGATGGCGTAACCGGCGTTGGCCAGGATCGCGCGCTGCAGCGCCGAATAGGCCTGCAGCTGGGCGGTGCGCTCCTCGACCTGGTGCTCCAGGGTGGCGTTGAGCTGCAGGATCTCGGCCTGGGCCTCCTTGCGCTCGGCGATGTCGCGCAGGGTCGAGGCCACGCCGACCACGCGCCCGCTGCCGCTGCGGATCGGCGCGGCGGAAATCTCCACGTACAGCGGCGACCCGTTGCGGTGGCGGCGGATGGTTTCCACCGCCACCACTTCCTCGCCGGCCAGCGCGCGCTGCAGGATCTGGCCGTCCTCGCGGATGCGCTCGAAGGGCACCACCAGCTCCACCAGCGAGCGGCCGATGGCCTCGTCCGGCGGATAGCCGAACATCTCCTGGGCGGCGCGGTTCCACTCGGTCACCCGGCCGTCGGATGAGGTGCCGACGATGGCGTCGTGCGAGCTTTCGACGATCGCGGCCAGGCGCGCGCTCTGCGCGATCGAACGCTGCTTGCGTTCGTTCGAGCTCATGAACAGATACAGCAGCACCGCCAGCAATGCGCCCAGGGCGGCGATCGAGGCGGCCGCGCGCCAGGGCTGCGGCAGGTCGAGGGCGGCGATCGTCGCCGGCTGGGCCTCGATGTCCATGCGCCACTGGCGGCCGAACAGGGCGAAGGCGCGCGTGCGCGAGCGCGCCTCGTCGATGGCGTCGCCGATGTTGGCGGAGGCGTAGATGCGTTCGGCGTGGGCCGGGTCGGTGATGTCGGTGAGGACGAAACCGTATTCGGCGTGGGTCTGGCCGAAGTCGGCCAGGATGTCGTCGGTGACCAGCGGCGCGTACACCCAGCCCACCGCCGCCGCGGTCTGGGCGGGCTGCGTCGGCTGCCCGTTCGGGTACACCGGCAGCAGGAACAGCATGCTGCGATTGGGATTGCCCAGGGCCTGGACCAGGGTGATCGGTCCGGTCAGGGTCGGCTGCCCGCTCTTGAGCGAGGCCAGCGCGGCCTCGCGGCGCTTGCGCTCGGAGGCGATGTCCAGGCCCAGGGCGGCGCGATTGGGCGCCTCGGGCTCGATGTACTTGATCAGGAATTTCTCGCCCTTGTGCGGCGCGAGCTGGCGGACCTTGATGTCGCGCAGGCCCTCGGCGCGCAGACCACTCAGGAACGCGGCCTCGCGGCCGGCGGGCACGCGCGCGATGTAGCCGAAGCCGCGTGCGCCGGGGAACTCGCGCGCGAGCTCGCGCGACTGCATGTAGCGGCGGAAGCGCTCGCGGTTGATGGTGCCGCCGGCGCCCAGGACCGCGCCGCGCGCGCCGCGCAGACCGTATTCGTAGGTCTGGAAGCGCGTCTTCAGATCGCCCATGGCGCGCTCGGCCATGCTGTCCAGCAGTTGCTGGCTGCGCTCCTGGTTCCCGGATTGCTGGCGCAGCCCCACCATCACCGCGCCGGCCAGTCCCAGCAGCAGCACCAGCAGGGCCAGTCGAGCAGGGCTACGCAGACGACGGATGGGCATCCCCTCCCAGGTTCGGACCGAAGGACGTTAACAGAGGCCCCGTGGAGATTCCGAGTGGGACTGCGCGGAATCGACACCGCCCGCCCCGCCGGCGCCACTGTCCGCGTCCGGCACAGTCGCGCCGGCGCCGTCCCGGACGCGTGCGGATCGCCCGCAATACTTAAGCGATTGCTTGACAATCGAGCGGCCGGACCCACACTCGGACGCATGCGCAGCCCTGCTTCGGACCTGGACCGGGTCTTCCACGCCCTCGCCGACCCCAGCCGGCGCGCGATGCTGGAGCGCCTCGGCGCCGGCGCCGCCAGCGTCGGCGAGCTCGCGCGACCGCTGGCGATGTCGCTGGCGGCGGTGATGCAGCACCTGCAGGTGCTGGAGGACGGCGGCCTGGTGCGTTCGCGCAAGAGCGGCCGCGTGCGCAGCTGCGAACTCGACCGCGAGGGCCTGAACGCCGCCTATCGTTGGCTGGGCGAGCGCCGCCAGGCCGGCGAGCGCGAACACGGCCGTCCCGGCGCCCACCTCGACGGTCCGATCGAAGCGGCACCGCCCACCGCCAAACCCAGGCCACGCAAACGCCGCCCCGCGTAAACGCCGCTGCCCTCGCCGCCCGCGACCGCGGCGTGCTCGACGCCGCGACGGGCGCCACCGTCCGGGCCGACATAACCGTTGCGGGCCATCGGAATGCGTCTCCCGGGACAAGGTCCTTCGTCCGCAGCCACGCCAGCGACATGGCGACTTGCGGCATCGGACGACTGGCCGCACATTGCGCGGGTCCGCCCCCGATCCGAGACCCCGAATGAAGTTTCTGGTGATGATCTACAACGACGACAGCCTGCTCGGCGGCGTGCCCGCCGACGAGGCCAAGAGCATGATGCGCGACTGCCTGATCCACGCCGACGAGTTGCGCGATCAGGGTTTTCTGCTCGATTCGCAACAGCTCGAAGCCCCGGCCACCGCCAAATCGCTGCGCGTGCGCAACGGCCGCGCCACGGTCACCGACGGCCCCTTCGCCGAGACCAAGGAATACCTGGGCGGCTTCAACCTGATCGAAGCCGAGAACATGGACGAGGCCCTGCGCATCGCCGCGCAGTTCCCCTGGGCCAACTCCGGCTGCATCGAGGTGCGTCCGGTGCGCGACCTCGACGCAGTCCGGCTCGCCGTCGGCGCCTGAGCCCGGCCCCGTAGCCAGCGGCCGCCGCGACGGCCGCCGCTGGGTGTTCCTCGACCACCGCGCCGGCGCGCGTATCGCGCCGCCGGCCGGTTCAGCGACAGGCCGCCATCGCCGGCAACGCATCCACGCTCATGCCCCGGCGCTCCCGAATCCCGGGAGGCGTCGGTGATCGGGGCTTTGCGGCAGCCATGAACATGCCGATCAGGCCGCTTGCGGCAGCGGCGCGCGCTGGCGGCGGATCCGCAGCGCCTGCAGCAGCGCCACCGCCAGGAACACCAGGAAGGCCGCGCCGACCGCGGCCTGCAGTTCCGGCGCGTCCGGGCCCGACACCAGCGGCCGGCCCTCGGGGATGCGGGTGGCGGTTTCGGTGAAGCCGGGGATCAGGTGGAAGAACACCGTCAGCGAATAACCGATCACCGCCACGTAGCGCGACAACCGGCCGAAGACCGCCTTGCGGTCGGCGGCCAGCGCCGAGAACAACACCACCAGGGTGATCACGCCCAGCGCATGCGGCTTGCCGAAGCCGCCGTGGCGGAAGATGAAGAAGCCGGTGACGCAGCTGCCGATGGTGAACCACACGTAGACCTTGCCGATCAGCCGGTCGTAGCCGATCTCGCGGTAGCGGATCAGGGCGATCAGGCCGGCGAACAGAGCGATGAGGCTGACGACGGTATGGAACATGCCGAAGGGCGTGATGCCGAACATGGTTCACCTCGCGATGGCTGGGCGGATGGGAACGACGCCCGCGCCGCCGGCGCGGCCGGCGGCGCGGGTGGATCAGGGCTTCAAGCTCAGGACTTCAGGAACGCCAGCATGTCGGCGCCCAGCTTTTCCTTGTGGGTGTCGGTGATGCCGTGCGGCGCGCCGGGGTAGATCACCAGCTTGGCGTGGGGGATCAGCTTGGCCGAGGCGCGCGCGGCGGCGTCCACCGGCACGATCTGGTCGTCGTCGCCGTGCAACACCAGGGTCGGCTTGTCGAACTTCTTCAGGTCTTCGCTGAAATCGGTGGCCGAGAACGCGGCGATGCAGTCGTAGGCGTTCTTGTGCCCGGCCATCATGCCCTGCAGCCAGAACGCATCGATCGCACCCTGCGACTTTTTCGCGCCGGGCCGGTTGTAGCCGAAGAACGGGCCGCTGGCGAGGTCCCGGTACAGCTGCGAACGATCGGCCAGCGAGGCCTGGCGGATGCCGTCGAAGACTTCGATCGGCAGGCCGCCGGGATTGGCATCGGTCTTGAGCATCAGCGGCGGCACCGCCGAGATCAGGCCGAGCTTGGCCACGCGTGCGGTGCCGTGGCGGCCGACGTAGCGGGCGACTTCGCCGCCGCCGGTGGAGAAGCCGAACAGCGAGGCGTCCTTGACGTCGAGATGGTCCAGCAACGCGGCCAGATCGTCGGCGTAGTGGTCCATGTCGTTGCCTTGCCAGGGCTGGCTGGAACGGCCGTGGCCGCGGCGATCGTGGGCGATCACGCGGTAGCCGTTGTCGGCCAGGAACAGCATCTGCGCTTCCCAGCTGTCGGCGTTGAGCGGCCAGCCGTGGCTGAGGACGACGACGGGGCCGCTGCCCCAGTCCTTGTAGTAGATCTGGGTGCCGTCTTGGGTGGTGAGCATGCTCATGGTCTTGCTCCCGGGTCGGTGGGGGTGGGGTCGGGACTGCAATGGCGGTGCGGGCGCGGCCTGGACGACGCAGCCGTCCGCCGATGCCGCGACCTGGCGCGACCGCGGTCGATCCGCAGTCTCGGCTGCTGCGACGGCGCGCCGGCAAGCTGTGGCTCTCCTCGTCAGGGAGATCCCCGGGGCGGCGCGCGGACTGGGACCGCGCGTCGCTCCGGTTTTCTTTTGTCGCGGCGACGCCCGCTTGGGCATGCTACGCCAGCGCGCTACGGCTCAGGGGGCGCTCTTGACCACCACGCCCGCGCGCATCACCAGCACCGGCTTCTCGGTCGCGCGCACGTTCTGCAGCACATCGCCCGGCACGGCCACGATGTCGGCGGCCTTGCCGGCCTCCAGGGTGCCGGTGTCCTGATCGATGCCCAGCAGCTTGGCCGAGCCCTGGCTGCTGGTCATCAGCGCCTGAGCCGGGCTCATGCCCATGTCGACGTAGTCGCCGAACTCGCGCGCGTTGAGGCCGTGCGGGAATACCGCCGAGTCGGTGCCGTAGGCGATCGGCACGCCGATCTTCAGCGCCTGCTTGAACATCTGGGTGTGCGCGGCGGCGGCGGCGCGCGCCTTTTCGCCGATCTTGGGCGGATAGGTGTCCGCCTTCTCGTCCACCCACAGCTGGGTCATGCGCGTGGGCACCAGGTAGACGCCCTTGCTCTTCATCAGCTGCAGGGTGGACGGGGTCAGGAAGCTGCCGTGCTCGATCGAATCGATGCCGGCTTCCACCGCCAGCCGCGCGGCGACGTCGCCGTGGCTGTGGGCGGCGACCTTGCGGCCCCAGTTGTGGGCCTCGCCGATGATCGCGTCCAGTTCGGCCGGCGTGAGCTGGGGCACGTCGACCGGGTCGGATTCGGACAGCACGCCGCCGGAGGCGCAGATCTTGATCACGTCGGCGCCGAACTTCATTTGCTGGCGCACCGCCAGCCGGCATTCCTCGGCGCCGTTGCACACGCCTTCCAGCGGGCCGGCCGGGCGGATGCGCTCCGGCGGCGCGTTGACGCTGTCGCAGTGGCCGCCGGTGGAGCCGAGGGCATGGCCGGCGGCGAGCAGGCGCGGGCCCTGGACCAGGCCGGCGTTGATCGCATTGCGCAGGCCGATGTCGACGAAGTCCGGCGCGCCCAGCTCGCGCGCGGTGGTCACCCCGGCCATCAGCGCCGACTGCGCGTTGCGCTGGGCGTGGAAGGCCTGTTCGGTGGGGAAGCGCAGCATGTTCTCGTAGAAGCCCTGCGCCCAATCCTCGTTGTGGTCCGAGGCCAGGTGAGTGTGCGCATCGATGAAGCCGGGCAGCAGGGTCGCATCGCCCAGATCGATCACGCGCGCGTCGGCGGGAATCGCGGCGTCGCGGCCGACCGCGACGATGCGATCGCCGCGCACCACCACCACGCCCGGCGAGACCAGTTGCCCGCTGCGCCCGTCGAACAGGTGCGCGGCCTTGAGCGCGATCGGTACCGTCGCCGGCGGCGCGGCGTTCTGCGCCAGCGCGCTCGGCGCCAGACTCAGGCCCAAGGACAAGGCAGCGGACAAGGCGGCGTTGCGCAACTTCATACGAACTCTCCCCGGAGCGATATGGTGAGAACGAGTGTAGGGCTTGCTGCGACGCGGGAGCGGGGCCTTCGGATGACCTGCGCCTCAGTTCCCGCGTTCGCACCTGCCCCGATCGCATCCGATCGTGCGCGCGATTCTCCGACCGTCCTCTCCATGACCCGGAGAGGACATCGCGGACGTCGGATGCGCTGAGCCTCAGGCGAACCGCATCGTTCTTCCGGGGCGATGCCTGCGTCAGTCCGCAGCCGCCGACTTGCGCAACAGATCGCGCACCGCCTCGGCGGTGGCGGTGGCCGACTGCGGGTTCTGGCCGGTAACCAGGCGCCCGTCGACGGCGACCTGGCTGGTCCAGTTCGGCGCGGCCTGGTGCCGCGCGCCGCGTTCGATCAAGGTGCTGGCGAGCAGGAAGGGCACCACGTGCTCCAGCTTCACCGCGCGTTCTTCGTCGTCGGTGAAGGCGCTTACGCGCTTGCCGGCGACCAGGTAACTGCCGTCGCTGAGCTTGACGTTCACCAGCGCCGACGGACCGTGGCAGACCGCGGCCACCACGTTGCCGGACTCGTAGATCTTGCGGGTCACGCGCTGCACCGCCGGGCTGTCCGGAAAATCCCAGACCGCGCCGTGGCCGCCGGCGTAGAACACGGCCGAGTACTTGCGGCTGTCGACCTCGTCCAGGCGCGCGGTGCTGCGGATGGCAGCGCGGAACGCGGCGTCGTTCCAGTAGCGCGCGTTGGTGGCGTCGTCGAGTTCAAGGCCGTCCACCGGCGGCTCGCCACCCTGGATCGAGGCGAACTCGACCGGGATGCCGGCCGCGTCGAACACCGCCAGCGGGTGGGTGACTTCGCCCAGGTAGAAGCCGGTGGGCTGGCCGGTGCTGCCCTTGGTGCCGTGGCTGGTCAGCACCATCAGCACCGGCTTGGGCGCGGACGGCGGGGTGGCGCCGGTGGCGGCGGCGGACAGGCCGAACAGGGCGGCGGCGAATAGAGCGCTCATGGCGGGAATCCTGGGTGGGGGTCGGGGATCGACCGGGTGCAGGCACTCTATTCCTGAGGTTTGTGGCGATAAACTGGCCTACAGGCAAATTACTCATGCTTGGAACGCAATAATGAGCCGTCACTACGACCACCTGGCCGACGTCGAGGCCTTCGCCATCGCGGTCGAGCGCGGTTCGCTGACCGCCGCCGCGACCGCGCTGGCGACCACGCCCTCGGCGATCAGCCGGGCGATCGCGCGTCTGGAAACCCGCCTGGGCGTGCAGCTGCTGCGGCGCACGACCCGGCGCCTGGGCCTGACCGAAGCCGGCCGCGTCTACCTGGAGCAATCGCGCGCCGCGTTCGCGCTGATCGACGACGCCGAACGCCGCATCCAGGGCCAGGGCGGCGAGCTCACCGGCAGCGTGCGGCTGAGCGTGCCCAGCACTTACGGCCACTATCGCCTGCCCGCGCGCTTGCAGGCCTTCGCGCAACGGCATCCGCAGGTACGGATCGAGTTGAGCATCGCCAACCGCAACGTCGATCTGGTCGCCGAAGGCTACGACCTGGCGATCCGCCTCGGCGATCTGCCCGACAGCGGCCTGGTCGCGCGCAAGCTGGAGGACGCACCGGCGTGCCTGGTCGCCTCGCCCGATTACCTGCAGCGCGCGGGTCTGCCGCACAGCATCGACGATCTCGCCCGCCATCATTGCCTGTCGTTCGTGATGCCCAGCAGCGGACGCGTGTTCCCCTGGCTGCTATGCGAGGACGGCCGCGACCGCGATTGGACGCCGGCCGGAGCGCTGCGGGTGTCGGACGATCCCTTGGGCATGGTGTCGCTGGCCGAACAGGGCATGGGCATTTGCCAGAGCTACGACTTCATCGTCGGCGAACGCCTGCGCGCCGGGCGCCTGATCGAGGTGCTACCGCAATCGCGCGGCCGCAGCCGCGCGTTCTCGCTGATTTACGCGCCGCATCGGCAATTGTCGGCCGCCGCGCGCGCCCTGATCGAGGCGCTGAGCGCGAGCTAAAGCGCCGCGCGGCCGACATTTGCGGAGCCCCGTACGCAGGCGGACAATCCAGACGTCGCCTCAGCGCGCCATCCACGGAGCCACCCATGATTCTCCGTCCTGCCTTGATCGCCGCCGCGCTCGCGCTATGCCTGGCCGGCGGCGCCGTCGCCAAGAGCCGCAACGTCACCGACCCCGACGCACCGCGCGCCCTGCCCGAACAGGGCCCGATCGACGTGCGTTGGCAGAACCCGGCCCAGTTCACCGAGATCCGCTACAGCGGCAATTCCAGCGAAGCCAGGCGCGGCAACTGGGTCGAAGACCTGGCCCTGCACCTGCGCAAGCGCGCGCAGAAACGTCTGCCCGCGGGCGAACGCCTGGAAGTCGACATCCTCGACATCCGCCGCGCCGGCAACTACGAGCCCTGGCGCGGCGTCGCCTTCAACGACACCCGCTTCATCCGCGACATCTATCCACCGCGCATCACCCTCAACTTCCGCCGCATCGGCGCCGACGGCCAGGTCATCGCCGAGGGCGAGCGCAAGCTCAGCGACATGGGCTTCCTCAGCAACGCCAACACCCTGAGCAACAGCGACCCGCTGCGCTACGAGAAATCGCTGATCGACCGCTGGCTGGACCGCGAGCTCAAGCGCCCCGGCGTCTGAGCCGCACCGCCGCCCGCCGCTCCGTACCCTCCATGGGCGCGGCATCAGCCGCATCCGCCCCTGTAGGAGCGGCGCAAGCCGCGACCGCGAAACCGCACCCACAACGAAACCGACGACGCACACCGAACACCGGGTCGCGGCTCGCGCCGCTACTACCCGGCCATCCCGACTCCGCTTTTTGCTTTCTGTGGGAGCGGCGTAAGCCGCGATGGAAGCCCCGCACTCGTCGCGCAACTCGCGTCATCGCCGCAGTCCAATCGCGGCTTACGCCGCTCCCACAGCGCCACCGCAACGCGCCCCGAACTTCGCTCGCCCCTACCCGCGCCTCTTCCGATCGCTACCTGTAGGAGCGGCGCAAGCCGCGACCGCGAAATCACACCCACGGCGAAACTGACGACGCACGCCGAACACCGAGTCGCGGCTCACGCCGCTCCTACCCGGCCATCCCGACCCCGCTTTCTGTGGGAGCGGCGTAAGCCGCGATCGCGCCACCCCACCCACGACGACGCCACCTCAAAACAGCGATCTCGTCCTAGCGCCGCAGCGTCTCCAAGAACTCCCGCAGCGCCGCATTGAACGCCTCGGGACGATCCACGAACACCCCGTGCCCCGCATCGGCGATGACCTCCAGGCTCGCCCCCGGCACCTGCGCCGCGGCCGCCTTCTGCGCCGCCAGTTCCTCCGAACCGGCCGCCGCCACGATCAAGGTCGGCCGGTCGAACTTCTTCAGCGCGCCGCTGCGATCCACGCCGTACATATCCGCCACCAGCATCGCCACGCCGGTGCTCACCGGCGTGCGCAGGGCGATCTCGACGCGCTGCTTCAGGCGCTCCGGCGCCAAGGGTTGGACGAAGATCGCGCCCATCATCCCTTGCAGGTACTCGCGCGGATGCGCCGCGTAGACCGCCATCATCTGCAGGAAGCGCTGCGTCGCCTGCGGGTTCGCGGCCGCGCCGGCCGCCCCTTTCGACACCGCCGCATCCACCAGCACCAGGCCGGCGACGCGGCCGGTGCCGTAACGCTCCACATAGGCGGCCACGTCCTGCACCCCTTGCGACCAGCCGATCAGCACCACCTTGTCGAGCTTGCGCGCCGCCAGCAGGGCCTCGATATCGCCCGCGCGCATCTCCGGCGTATTGCCGCCGCCGCTGTGTTGCGAGGCGCCCTGCGAACGCGGGTCCATCGCCAGCACCCGATGCCCCTCGCCGAACGCCGCCAGCTGCGCGTCCCAGATCGTATGGTCCATGCCCCAGCCGGGCACGAACACCAGCACCGGCGCATCGCCACTGCGACCGTTGTCGACGTAATGGAGCCGGATACCGTCCGCGGCCTGCACCGAGCCCTCGGCATAGGCTTCGGCCGCGGCCGCCTGCGCGCTCGCCAGCGCGCCCGACAGCAGGAGGGCGCCGGCTAGCGCCAGGGCGCGCAGGCATCCGGGCGTTGCGGGCAAGGTCGTCTTCATGGCGGCGGGCTCGCTGGTCGGTGGAGATCGCCGCGATCATCGCAGCGCGCGCCGGCATGGGACTGTGCCAGGAGTGAGGGTTCGACCCCGTTTCGCCGCCCCCCTCGTTGCAATCGACATCGGCCGGTACGATGGTTGTCGAGCGGCCAGCGCGCCGAGGGGTCACAGGGGATGAGGATGAGCGGAATCGTCAAAGCCATACTGCTGTCGGCTACGCTGGCGCTGGGGACCCTGGCCATGGCACCCGCGGCGGCGGCCGGGCGCAGCCTGCAGCCATTCGAGGATGAGGCCGCCTTTCAAGCCCTGCTGAAGAAATGGCAGCAGCAGGGTGCGCACAGCCGACTGCGTCACCCGGTCGCGGAAGCGCCGCCGCCCGCGCCCATGGCCGCCAGTCCGTCCGCGGTCGATTCGTCGGGACAATCGACCTCGCTGGACATGATCGAGGTCACCGGTTCGCGGATCTCGGCCAGCGACCTAGCCCCCACTGGTCCGGACTCGATCACCAACGTGCAGACCGAAGGCGTCGACGAAGGCGACATCGTGAAGAAGGCGGGCGACTACCTGATCGTCCTTCGACGCGGCCGCTTGTTCACCGTTCGCATCGGCGACGACGAGCTGCGGGCCGTGTCCACGATCCAGGCGCATGCCCCCGGCGTCGATATGGACGACACCTGGATCGACGAGATGCTGATCTCCGAAGGCACGGTGGTGGTGATCGGCTACAGCTACGAACGCGGTGGCACCGAGATCGGCCTGTTCGAACTGGATGCCCGAGGCGGTCTGCACTACCGCAATACCTATCAGCTGCGCAGCGGCGACTATTACTCCGAGCGCAACTACGCCAGCCGCCTGATCGGACGCACCCTGATCTTTTATTCCCCCGTCCCGATCGATCTGGACGATCCGGGTGCCCAGTTGCCCGCACTGCGCCATTGGCGCACGGCGGCCACGCCGGACGACTTCAAGCGCATTCTGCCGGCGACGCGCATTTATCGCGGCCTGGACCGCCCGGATGCCGATCTGGACCTGAGTCTGCACACGGTCAGCGTGTGCGAGCTGCGCGCGACCGAAATGAGTTGTCGCGCCACCGCGGTTCTTGGCCAGAACTCTCGTGAGTTCTATGTATCCGAGGACGCGGTCTACGTCTGGACCAGCGCGTGGCAGGCCGAGGCGGACTCGGGCCGCCCCAAACCGTCGTCGGTGTTCCGCATGCCCCTGGACGGCAGCGCGCCCAGCGCCTTGCGGACCAGCGGCAGTCCGATCGACCAGATGTCCTTCCTGCAACGCGACGGGCACCTGAACGTGCTGGTCGGTACCACTTACGACGGCCAGGGCATGTGGCGGCAGGGACTGAAAGCCGGCGAGGCCGCCCTGCTGCGCGTGCCCCTGGCGTCGTTCGGCGACACGACCGCGCAGGCACCCGCTTCGGCGTATCGCGCATTACCCGGCATCAACATCGAATACGCCGGCCTGTACAACCGCTACATCGGCGATTGGCTGGTCTATGGAGAGGGCGAGAGCTGGGCAGACAAGCGGCCGACCAAGCACTCCGGCTACGCCCTGCGCTATGCCGACAGCCAGGCATCGCTGCAAGCGTTCGGACTGCCGCATTACATCAGCCGCATCGAAGCCTTGGGCGGCGACGCATTACTGGTCGGCCCGAACGGATCCGACCTCCATTTCACCAGCGTGCGCCTGGACGGCAAGCCCGCACCCGCAAGCGCCTTCGTCTATCCGGACACCTACCAAGCCGACCAGCGCACCCATGGCTTCTTCTACCGGCCCACCGGCGAGGGCATCGGCGTCGCCGGCCTGCCGATACTGCGCGAGGATCCGGACGACGACGAAGCCCCCGGCCAGGCCAGCGTCGTCTACCTGCGCAACCGCGCCCTGCGCCTGAGCCGCATGGGCCAACTCGACGCGCGCAACTCGCCCGCCGTCGACGACGGCTGCCAGGTCAGCTGCGTGGACTGGTACGGCAACGCGCGCCCGATCTTCGTCGGCGAACGCGTGTTCGCCCTGCTCGGCTACGAACTGGTCGAGGGCCGCATCGACGCGGACAGCGTCCGCGAGCGGCGGCGGGTGGACTTCGGCCCGGGGCGCCCGGCCGCGGTCTCTCAGTAATCGCCGAACGCCGAACCCTCCCCGCTCGCGGGGAGGGTCGTACGGCATGGCTCAGCCCGCCTGCGCGGCGCTCGGGTCGGCATCCGGATCCATGTAGAACACTTCCCACTGGTGGCCGTCCGGGTCCTCGTAGCCGCGCTGGTACATGAAGCCGTAGTCCTTGGCCTCGGGCGACTTGGCGCCGGCCGCGATCGCCTTCTCGACCAGCGCGTCGACGCCGGCGCGGTCCTCGGCGTTGACGCTGAGAATGGCCAGCACGTTCTTGCTGGCGTCGCCGACCGGCTTGTCGATGAAGGTCTGGAAGAAGGGCTTGACCAGCAGCATCACGTAGATGTCCTCGGACACGATCATGCAGGTCGCGTTCTCGTCGGTGAACTTGGCGTTGAACGAGTAGCCCAGCTGGGTATAGAAGGCGACGGAACGGTCCAGGTCCTGGACGGGGAGGTTGACGAAGATCTTGGTGGCCATGACGAATCCTTGGAGGATGGAAGGTAGGTTGGCGGGCCCAGTACGGGATCGTTTCCGGCCTGCTCTACCTGACGACGAACCAGGGCGCCCGTGATCGACAGCGCGCGCGAAATTATTTTTCCGGCCGCCACGCCTCAGCCGGGCGGGTCCAGATGCGGCTGCAGCAGCTCGGCCATCCACTGCATGAAGACCTGCACGCGCTGGGGCAGGTTGCGGCGATGGGCGTACAGCAGCGACACCGGCATGGGCTCGGCGCGCAGCTGCGGCAGCACCTCGACCAGCTCGCCGCGCTGCAGATAAGGCCCCAGCCCGATCAGCGGGGCCTGGATCAGGCCCAGGCCGGCCAGGCAGGCGGTGCGGTAGGCCTCGACGTTGTTGACGGTCAGTACGCCGGCCATGGGCAGCACCCGGTAAGCCGCGCCGTCCCAGTACTCCCAGCCGTCGGCGCGGCCGCCCAGGCTGGCCGCGTAGTGGACCAGGCGATGCCCGGCCAGGTCCTCCAGGGTCCGCGGCACGCCGTAGCTTTGCAGATAGCCGGGACTGGCGCAGTTGGCCACGCGGAACTGGCCCAGCGGCCGCGCGACCAGGCTGCTGTCGCCCAGGGTGCCGATCCGCACCACGCAGTCGAAGCCCTCGCGCACCAGGTCGACGCGGCGGTCGGCGCTGCTCAGCTCCAACTCCAGTTGCGGGTGCAGGGCCAGGAACTCCGGCAGGCGCGGGATCACCAGCGTATGCGCCATGCCGCTGGGCATGTCCACCCGCAGCCGGCCGCGCAGGGCCTGCGGCGCCTGCCGGAACATGCCCTGCAACTCGTCCATGTCGCCCAGCAGGTCCTTGCAGCGCTCGTAGTAGGCCTGCCCGTCCTGGGTGGTCTGGACCTTGCGCGTGGTCCGGTGCAGCAGGCGCGTGCCGAGCAGGTTCTCCAGCTGCTGCACCGCGGTGGAGGCGCTGGCCTTGGGTAGGCCCAGGCTGTCGGCGGCGCGGGTGAAGCTGGCCAGTTCGGCGACCCGGACGAAGACCCGCATGGCGTCGAGCTGGTTCATGGCGGGCTCCCGGCGGCCATTGTTCGTAATCGGCGAACAGACAAATCGGATTATGCCGATTTATCGCAATCTCGCCCGCCAATAGAGTGGCGCCCACACCCCCAGCCGCCTCGAGGAACGCCCCATGACCACGCCCACCATCGCCCTGATCACCGGCGCCAGCCGCGGCCTCGGCCGCAACGCCGCCCTCAAGCTCGCCGCCCAGGGCAGCGACCTGATCCTGACCTACCGCAGCAACCGCGCCGAAGCCAAGGCCGTGGTCGCCGCGGTCCAAGCCCTGGGCCGGCGCGCCGTCGCCCTGCCCCTGGACGTCGGCGACAGCGCCAGCTTCGAAGCCTTCGCCGGCCAGGTCCGCGAGGCGCTGGCCACGCACTGGCAGCGCGAGCGCTTCGACCATCTGATCAACAACGCCGGCATCGGCACCCACGCCGCGCTGGCCGACACCACCGAGGCGCAGTTCGACGAACTGGTGAACATCCACTTCAAGGGCGTGTTCTTCCTCACCCAGCGCCTGCTGCCGCTGATCGCCGACGGCGGCCGCATCGTCAACGTCTCCACCGGCCTGACCCGCTTCGCCCTGCCCGGCTATGCGGCCTACGCTTCGATGAAGGGCGCGATCGAAGTGCTGACCAAGTACATGGCCAAGGAACTCGGCCCGCGCGGCATCGCCGTCAACACGGTCGCGCCGGGCGCGATCGAAACCGACTTCGGCGGCGGCACCGTGCGCGACAACGCCGACATCAACGCCTACATCGCCTCGCAGACCGCGCTGGGCCGCGTCGGCCAGCCGGACGACATCGGCGGCGTGTTCGCCAGCCTGCTGTCGCCCGACAACCGCTGGGTCAATGCGCAACGCATCGAAGCCTCCGGCGGCATGTTTCTTTAAGTAGGGCGCGGTTAAGCCATCCCCCCTCTGTAACCGGTTACGTCGGCGCCAGGCCGCGCCGACGTTCCGGCCAGGGTTAAAGGAACCTTAAACACGAATGCGCGCAACTCTCGACGCAGGTCGCGTTTGGCACATGATGCAGCTGCATCGACGCCCCATTGCGATTACAACGCATGGCAACGAACGCCATCCGAACACCGGGAGAATCCGCATGAAACGCATATTGCTGGCCACCGCGCTTGCGCTGACCGTCCTCGCGTCGCCGGCGATGGCCGACGGCCGCGGCAAGGGCAACGGCCATGGCCGCGGCCAGGACAAGCACCAGGATCGCGACGACCGTCACGATAGGCACGACCGCGACGACCGCCATGACCGCGGCGATCGCGACGATCGGGGCCACCGCGGCTACGACCGCTACGACAGCCGTTACTACTACAGCTACGACGGCCGCAACCACCCGCCGGGCCGCCACAACGGCTGGCACAAGGACTATCGCCGCGGCCAGCGCATCGACGTGGTCTACATGCAGCCGCGCTATTACATCGACGACTATCCGCGCTACCACCTGGCCCCGCCGCCGCGCGGCCACCGCTGGGTGCGCATGGACGACGGCCGCATGATCCTGATCGCGGTCGCCACCGGCATCATCGCCGACGTGCTGCTGCACCACTGAGTCCGACGCGGCGGCTGCGCCGCCCGCCGGCCCCACGAAGAATCCCGCTGCGGCGGGATTCTTCGTTTGCGGGCCCCGCGCGCATGCCGATGGACGCGCACGCCCGCGGATGCTACTAACCGTCTGCGGGCGCGAGGACGCCCGCACCGTTCATCAGCCTTAGGGGGAGGCCGGATGACCGCCATCGCGTGTGGGGAATGCCGGGCCGAAGTACCCGCGGGGGCGCGCAACTGCCCGGCCTGCGCGGCGCCGGTGCTCGCCAATTTCATGCCGGACCCGCGCCTGGCCGCCGCCCGCGCGCGCCGCGCGAGCGAGCACACCGGGCGCAACATCCTGATCGGCATCGTGATCGTGCTCGGCTGCCTGGCCCTGCTGGCGCGGTGCGCCTCGTTCTTCGGCGAGGTCAGCCAGCGCGCGGACGCGCGCAAGGAAGCCGGGGCCCTGGCCGACACCAGCCGCGAGCTGTTGCTGGCCGAGAAGCGCCGCCTAGACGATGCCGATAACGGGGGCGCGCCCGCCCAAACGCAGGCCCTGCCGGCGAACCCCGCTCCCGCCACGATCGCCCCGGCCACCAACGCCGCCGAACTGCTGCGCGGCATGAACCGGATCGTGCGCGAGCTGCACGCACGCAACCTGCGCGATCAGGTCCGCCTGCAGGCCGAAGTCGCCGCCCTCCAGCTGGAAACGGTGCTGTCGCCGCAAAACCTGACCGACGCCCGCGGCATCGCCGATGGTCAGGCCGCCATGCGTCGCTACCTGGGCCTGGTCGAAGCCGCCTACACCGCCACCCGCGCCGACCGCGTCGAACTCGACCGCCGCATCTATACCCTGGCCGGCGACACGGCCCTGAGCGCGCGCTTCATCCAGGGCTACGAACAATCCAAGTCCCAGCGCGTGGCGTTGGAGAACGCACAAGTCGCCAACCAGCGCCGCGTCGTCGCCGCCACCCAGGCCCTGCTCGGCTTCGCCCACTCGCGCCTGGGCCGCATCTCGCTGGACCAGGGGGAACTGCTGTTCCGCAGCCAGAGCGACCTGGATACTTACCAACGCCTGCTCGCCGACTTCGACCGCGAGGCCGCCCTGGAGCAGGACATCGCGAATCGCCAGCGCAAGATGATCGACGAAGCGCTGGCGAATGCCGAACAGCTCAAGGCGCTGTGAGCCGACCTGCCTACCCCCAGCGCCCACCCGGGCGCTTCGCCGATACGGAAGCCGCCGATGAAAGCCCTGCTCGCCGTCGCCCTGCTAGTCCTGTCTCCCGCCGTGCACGCCTGCATCAACGAGGTGGGCACCGATCACCAGGGGCGCCGGTTCGACACCTCCGACTACATCGGCGACGACATCACCGTCAGCATGCGCGAGCGCGTTGCGCGCTCCTATGCGCTGAAGAACGCACCTCAGACCATCGCCGCGGCACGCAAGAGGCCCAGTTTCGAAACCCTGACCAACCTGGGCGTTTTGTTGATCTATCAGGGGCAGTACCCCCTCGCGGTGCGGCATTTCGTCGCGGTCGAGCGCCTCTACCCGGGCCGTCACGAGACCGCGGCCAACCTGGGCACGGCACTGGAGCTGAGCGGCCAGGACCGCATCGCCCTGCGCTGGATCCGCTTGGGCATCGAACGCAACGCGGACGAGCACTACGGCACCGAGTGGCTGCACCTGCGCATCCTCGAAGCCAAGCTCGCCGCCGCCCGCGATCCCGGCTATCTGCAAGCTCATTCCGTCGCCGGCGTACGCTTCCAGGCCAAGACCGTGCCCGCCCTGCCCAACGTCATGCCGCCCGGCAACCGCGGCACGCCGGTTTCGCCCGCGCAATTGAACCGCGCGCTGCAGTACCAGCTGTACGAACGCAGCCAGTTCGTGTCGCCGCCGGACCCGATCGTGGCCAACCTGCTCTCGGACTGGGCCACGCTCAACCTCGCCGGCGGCCCCATCGAGAACGCGGAGGCGATCTACAAGCTGGCGGTGGCCTACGGGGCGCCGAACGACGCGCTCCTGCGCGAACGCCGCGCCTACATCCGCACCGCGCTCGCGCGCGCATCCGGCTCGCCGGCTGAAGCCGCGACCTGCCCCATTTGCGGGCCCGGTTGAACCTGGTTCCAGGCAACGCCGCTCTCGCGGCGAAGCCGGCGCCATCGCAAGCGCACAACGCCGTTACCGCACTGTAGGAGCGACGCAAGTCGCGACCGCGAACTCCGGCTAGGGCGCAGACTCGTCCGCTTTGCGTTCCAGCAATCGTCGTTCGATGGCCTCACGCAGCGCCGGCCCTTGCGGCGTCCGGATCCCCAGCTCGTCCTCCAGCACCGCGATCACCTCGCCGGCATCGGCCAGTTCGCGCCGCTCGCTGGGCTGGCCCAGGCGATGGATCGCGAAGCTGCCGTCGCTCAAGGTCTTGCGGATGCCGTCGCCGGTGCGTGCCGCGAACAAGCGGCCGCGGAACGACGACTCCGGATGGGTCGACACGTACCAGTTGCCCACGACGTGATCCACGTCCGCCGCCGGCGCCAGATCGAACACATAGAGCGGGCGCCACTCCCCGTCCACCTGTGCGCGCAAGGCATAGCCGCCGTCGCGCCGGACCAGGCGGTAGCGCTCGTGCGGGGTCGTCTGCGGCGCCTCGTCGTGCAGGCGCAGGGGCGCGGTGGGCACCATGCCGCCGAAGCCGACGTCGGCCAGATAATCCGTACCCGATAGGGCGACCGCCAGGCACATGTGGGTGCGCGGCGTCAGCGCATCCTCCGGCCCGCCCATCACCACGCGCGCGCTCAAGCCCTGGGCCTGGAAGCCCAGGTCCCGCAGCAGGGCCAGGAACAGACCATTGAGTTCGTAGCAGTAGCCGCCGCGCCCTTCATGCAGGATCTTGCGCTGCAGCGAAGGCAAATCGAGCGGAACCGGCGCCTGCAGGAAGGTCGCCAGGGTTTCGAACGGGAACGTCGCGGTGTGGCGCCGCTGCAGTTCGCGCAAGGTCTCCAGGCTCGGCGCCGGCGGCGCGTCGTAGCCCAGGCGTTGCAGATAGCGATGGAAGTCCTGCAGCTGCGGCGGCATCGCGCATCCCTCGATGGTATCGGTCCTGGCTACCGTAGGGCCTCAAGTGCGGTTGAGGTCAAGCCGACAAGGGCACCGCCGCTGCAACGCTGCGGTGCGCGCATGGCTCAATCCGCGCCGGCCATCTCGATCAGCTTGGCCACGGTATTGAGGTTGCGCGCCGTGCCCGCGCGCGCGGCCGGGATCACCAGCTTGGACTCGGCCATGCCGTCGCCGTAGTGCACATAGATCTCGCGCTCGCCGAGCGCGATCCGTTCGTCGCGGCGATGGCGCACGGCATCCAGCGCATCCGCCGGTGGCGCCTCGTCCAGGAAGATCGCCAGCACGCGATTGCCGGCGCCCTCGGGAAAGGGATTGGCCGCCAACACCCGCGCCAGGTCGGCGCCGTCGCGCACCACCACCCCGACCGGCTTGCCCGCGTACTCGGCCAGGCGCCGCTCCAGGGCCCGCTTGACCTGCGCCGCGCTCTGCTTGCTGCGCAGCACGACATTGCCGCTGGCGATGTAGGTGCGCACTTCGGTGAAGCCCAGCGCCACGCACATCTCACGCAGTTCGGCCATGGGCAGTTTTCCGGTGCCGCCGACGTTTACGGCACGGAGCAAGGCGATGTAGGTGGGCATGCGCACAGCTTACGAAAAATCGCCGCAGTGACTATGCCGGTATAGACATTCCGGCCCCGCAGGCCCGGCGAACCAGCGGCGTCAGTCGCCGCCACCGTCGCCGGCGCAACCGCACAAGGAGGGGCCGTCCACCGGCGCGCCCGCGTCGTTGGGATGCAACAGGGGATCGTGCTGCGACAAGGAACGAGCTTCCTCGCGCGCATCCATCGAGGCGAACACCAGGCAGACCACCGCTCCGATCGGCGGCAGCAGCCATACCAAGACCGCCTGAAACGCCCGCTGCCCGGAAGACAGCGCGGGATTGCGCAGCACCACGAGTGTGGCGCCCAGATCGAGCAACACCAGTAGGCCCAGGATCACCGCTTGCCAGCTCATCGCCTGCTCCGCAATCCCAGGGGCGTCCGGCGTTAGTGTTGGAGACGGCGCAGCGGCCGTCAATGCGGCGCGAGCGCGGCGCCCTGCGCTATCCCGGGGAGCCGCGGCGTTTCGAGGTTCGCCCCGTCGTCTTGCGCGGCGGCGGGACGGGATCCAGCGCCGCGCGCAGAAACGAGACCTGCGATTCCAGGTATTCCCACAATCGCTGCGCGACCGGCCCCTGCGGCCGGTCGCGACGGCGCGCCGCCACCAGCTCCTCGACCCGCCCCGGGAAGTGCCGGCCGGCGATCGACCGCAGACGGCCGTCGCGCAGTTCCTCCCCGACCAGGAAACGCGGCATATGGCCCCAGCCCAGGTTCTGCAGGATGATTTCCTTCTTCATCAACTGGTCGCCGACCGTGCACTGCGGCGCGCCCTCGACCACGAAGTAATCGCGCGAGGGCGAATGGCGCGCGGTATCGCGCATCACGCATTGGGTGTACTCGCGCATCTGCGCCGGCGTGGGCGCGCGCGTGAGCGGCGCCGGCAACAGCGCCGGCCCCACCACCGGCAGCAGGGCCACCTTGCCCAGGTCCAGCCATTCCAGGCGCGGATCGCTCTTGTCGACGCGGTGCAGGATCAGGTCGGCCTCGCCGTCGAACAAGCGCTCCCACGGGCCGGTCACCGCCTCGAAGTGCAGGTGCAGCCGCGTGGCCGGACATTGGGCGAAGAAGCGCCCGAGCAGGCCCAAGGCCTGCGGGCGCGGGCACAGGTCGCCGATCACCACGTGCAGCTCGCTTTCCTCGCCCATCGCCAGCTGCGCCGCATGCGTGCGCAGACCCTCCAGCTCGCGCAGCAGGGTCTGCGCACGGCGATGGAGGGAACGGCCCGCGTCGGTGGGACGCACCCGATAGCCGCTGCGGTCCAGCAGGCTCAGGCCCAGCTGCCGTTCCAGCTTGGCGACCGCGGCGAACACCGCCGGATGCGAGCGATGCAGGGCCGTGGCCGCGGCCTGGAAGCCGCCGGCCCGTACCACCGCGTCGAAGCACTGCAGGTCGTGCAGGGTGAATTCGGCCATGTCCGTTTTTCTTACAAAGACTACGCGAACTTTGTAATATCAAGACGATACGGACGCAACTAGCCTGCTCTCCATGGCCAGCGCCGCCGCTACGCGAACCGCCCGGTTCGCGACGGCGCCGCCCTTCTGGAGAACACGACATGAGCCGTACCGAATACCTGGATGCCGGCGACGGCACCCGCATCGCCTACCGCCTCGACGGCGACCCCGCCCGGCCCGTGCTGGTGCTGTCCAACTCCATCGGCACCACCTTGCACATGTGGGACGCCGAGATTCCGGCGCTATCCGAACGGTTCCGCGTGCTGCGCTACGACACCCGCGGCCACGGCGGCTCCGGCGTTCCGGCCGGCGCCTATTCGCTGGACCGCCTGGGCCGCGACGTGCTCGAGCTGATGGACGCGCTTCAGATCCAACGCGCGCATTTCCTCGGCCTGTCGCTGGGCGGCTTCGTCGGCCAGTGGCTGGGCGTGCATGCGCCCGAACGCATCGACCGCCTGATCCTGGCCAACACCTCGTCCTACCTGGGCCCGGCGCCGCAATGGGACGAACGCATCGCCGCCGTCCTGCAGGCGCCGGACATGCGCGACACCGCCGAGATCTTCCTGGGCAACTGGTTCCCCCGGCGCATGCTCGACGCCAACCCGCCCGTCGTCGACAAGTTCCGCGACATGCTGCTGAACACCGACCGCCAGGGCCTGGCCGGTGCCTACGCCGCCGTGCGCGACGCCGACCTGCGCCGCACCATCGCCGTGATCCCCAACCCCACCCTGGTGATCGCCGGCCAGTACGACCCGGTGACCGCGGCCAGCCACGGCGAGCTGATCGCCGCGACGGTTCCGGGCGCGAGGCTGCTGACGCTACCGGCGGTGCATTTGTCCAACATCGAGTTCCACCGGGAATTCGTGGACGCCGCACTGTCCTTCTTGAGGCCCTGACCGTTAGCCCAGGCTCACCGCGCAGGCACGTCTCCGGCCTTGATCGCGATCGGCAGCGCATAGTCCACCAACGACACCAGGGTCTTGCCCGGCTCCTCGATCATCACCTCGTGCGCGGAGTGTTCGAACCACACCAGCCGCTTCGACGGTGCGCGCAGCCGCGCGAACCACTCCGACGCCACGGCGGAGGATACGTTGTGGTCGTGGCGGCCCAGGAACAGGATCAGCGGCACGTCCAACTTGCGCACGTCGCTCTTGTCGATGGTCAGCACCTCGCTCAACAGATACTTCATCGAGTAGTCGTTGGCGGCCCATACCGCTTTCAGATCGGCGTCGGTGTACTCGGGCGACAACGCGATCGCCGCCGCCTCCGCATCGCCGCCGGTGCGGTTGTGGACCATGCCGCCGTAGTGATTGAGCCACTTGCGCTGCTTGAACACCGATTCCATCGGCATCGCGGCCGTGCCCTGCGCATAGGGCGCGATCGATTCCAGGTCGGCGATGGCTTGCGCATTGCCGTCGCGGCGCGCGCTGTCCATGCTGAAGCGCCAGCCGCGGCGCTCGCTCTCCGGCGAATTGGCCAATTGGCCGACGCCGATGTAGGCGTGCAACCAATCGGGGCGCCGCTGCGCCAGCTCCAGACCCAGGTAGCTGCCCCAGGAGTGGCCAAGCACGAAGATCTTGTCCTTGCCGTAGGTCTTGCGCAGCCAGGCCACCACTTCCTCGGCATCGGCGATCATGCGCTCACGGGTCATGGTCGGCGCGACCGCCTGCGGGTCGTTTTGCGCATAGGTCTTGCCGGCGCCGCGCTGGTCCCACTGCACGACCGTGAAGTACTCCTCCCAACCTCGTTGGAAGTACCAGCTGGTCGGCATGGAGACCCAGCCCGGCCCGCCGTGCAGCATCAACAGCACCGGATTGCGCTTGTCGTTGCCGCGGATCGACAGCCACTGGTCGATGCCGCCGATGCGGATCTTCTCCAGACGCTCGATGCCTCCATCGGTAACCACGCGTCGCAGGTCCGAGATCACGCGAGTCGCCTCGGCACGGCTACGCGGAGCCGGCCCCTCGGCCGCCACGGCACTTCCGGCAAGGCAGACCAGGCCCAGCAAGACCGCGCCGCACCATCGCATCGTCTGACTGCGCATCGCTACCCTCTCGCCCATGGATTCTGGCGAGCATGCTACCCGCGGCGCCAGACGGCCGCATGACCTGAGAGGTCAGATTGGGCGCAGCTTTGCTCGCGCGCGAGGTCCGACAGCAGCCCAGCATCGCATCGCGGAGCAGGGCTCGCCGTCAGTACCCTCTCGCCAAGCACCTCTCAGCGACGCGCGCAACCATTGCCCCCTACGTCAAAGGGGCACCGATACGCTAAACCTGATCAAGCTCCAGCGGACATCCGCTAGAGCTTTTAGGGACGCGCATCAAAGACCCGTGTTTTGATCAGGCCGGAAGCCTCTCTTCACGCGATGGGCCGCCGGTCCTAACGCTACCAGGCTCGGCCCAACGTCGAAGGAGGACGCCACTCGCGTGCCCCATGAGTGAACTCCCTCTTGTCGGAAGCCAGCACGACGGTGAAAGATGGCGCATGGCACGACAGGAGGTCGCATGCTCGAGGAAGTCATCAAGGCGGGAGGCGGATCCTTCCTGATCTTTGGCGTGGTGGTCGCCCTGGGCTTCTATGCAGTGCGCGGCGTGTTCGGCCTGCACGGCCGTCGCGGCCAGCATCGCAAGGAATTCCTGGAGCTCTGGTCCGACGGCCGCAAACGCGATGCGCTGTGGCTGCAGATGGCGGTGCGGCACGTGTTCGGCAGCTATCTGCCCACGCCGGTGATCCGCTTGGCGCTGAGCCGTCCTGACAGCGGCCAATCCCTGGTCGACCTGTCCTCGCTATGGGGCCTGCTGGTCTACGACAGCGCAAGCCAGAAGGTCGGTTGGCGGCAGGGATGGCACGCCACCCTGCGCAAGCGCCGGCTCGCCCGAGTCGTGCTGATGCTGGGCTATTTCGCCGCCATGTGCGCCGCCGCGGGCGGCGCGTACTCGTCGGCCGTGCTGGGGCCCGGCTTGGCCATGGGTTGGGTCTACGGCTTCTTCGCCGCGATCATGGCCGTGCTGGCCTTCCTGTGCCTGGAGCACGAGGACAAGTTCGCCGTATCGGTCCGCGTGGGCGACGCCTGGGTCAAGCGCATCAACCGCGCCGCTCAGCGGGCTCGCAAACGCCGCCCGCCACCGGCAAGCTGACGGCGCCACATCGATCACACCACCGCCCCGAAGGAACGCCATGCCACGCACGCCCCTGCTATTGCTTTCGCTCGCGTTGTGCGCGCCCGCCTGGGCGGCGAACGCGCCGCCGGTCTCCGCGACCGCCAAGGCCATGGCCTCGGCCTATGTGGACGACCTCAAGGACATGGTGCGCAGCACGGACGGCGTCAAGCCGGACGAAGCCGCGTGCATCGCGCGCATTCCCGCCAGCACCGTATTCGACGCCATGCAGGCGGTCATCGCGCAGTCCTTGAGCGCGGACGAGCAGGCCGAGATGGAGCGCTTCTACGCCAGCCCCGAAGGCCTGCGCCTGTTCGCGTTGTACCGGCGTTGGGGCGACGAACAAAATCCGGCCAGCGATGCCGAGCTGGAGCAAGTCCTGCCGCTGATCAAGTCGGCGGTGCAGGCCAAATTGTTCGACGCCACCTCCTTCCAAAGCCTGGGCTCCGTGAAAGTCATGGACGCGGTCACCCCGCAGCTGGCGCGCTGCTCCTCACCCGGCTGACGACGCGCCCCGGGGGGGCGTGTGACGGCAGGCGTAACTCACGCGCCCCACAACTTCCGCGCCTCTTCGGCGATCACCTCCGGAAATTCCTCCTGGAAGAACAGCTTCGCGCGCGGCACGCGGCGGATGCCCCGCGAGTTCGGGAAGATGCGGTCCAGGTATTCGGCATCGCCCTGATCGAAGATGTCGTCCGCCGCGCCCCACACGATGCGCACCGGGACCTGGCTGCGCTTGAGCTCGGCCTCGATGCCCGCCAGCGGGTTGGGCGACAGCGCGACATGGAAGGCGTGGTACTGCGCGCGGCGCAACGGCGTATTCACCAGCGGCGTGACGTAGTAGTCGATGGTGTCGTCGGCGAAGCGGCTGGGGTCGGCGAACACGGCGGCGCCGAAGGTGGCGCGGGCCTTGGCCTTGTCGGTCAGCCATTCGGCGGTGGCGTCGGCCAAGGTGCCGGCGCGGGCCATGTCCAGCACCGGCTGGATCTTCGGCGGCGGGCTGTCGGGTTCGACGTCGCAGTTGGTCAGCAACAGGCTGCGCACGCGCTTGGGGTGGCGCAGCAGAAACAGCTGGGCCACCGCACCGCCGCTGTCGCTGGCGACGATGTCGGCCTGGTCCACACGCAGCGCATCCAGCAAGGCCGCCAGCATCGCGGCCTGGTCGGAGGCGGCCAGGGGCTGGCCGGCCGGGATCTCCGAGTAGCCCAGGCCCATGAAATCCGGGGCGATGCAGCGGCGGTAGGCGGACAGGCGATCGATGGCGCCGCGCCATTGGTAGCCGTTGAGCGGGGCACCGTGCAGGAACAAAGCCGCGCGCCCCTGGCCGCGTTCGACGTAGGCGATCCTGCCGAACGGCAGCGCGGCGTAGCGGCGGCTTGCGCGGTAGGCGACGGCGTCCAGGGGCGCCTCGGCGCCGGCCTGGGCGAGGCGGCGGCGGGCCGGGGCCAGCGGGGCGTAGCTGCCGGCGACGCCGGCGGCCAGGCCGGCGGCGGCGAGCGTGATGAACTGTCGGCGGTGCATGGATGCGGTCCTGTGGGGGTGACCGGACCATGCTGGCGACTGCGCCGGCGGCGGGCGCACACAAAAGGACGACAGCGGACACGCATGGATGATTTTCGGCACTGTCGGCGGCGGCGACGCCGGCCGAGGATCGGGCCATGAGCGACCGCCCCGCCTGCTACCCCCCACCGCCCGCGGCGCTGTCCCCGCGCGCCGGTGCGGACCGCACGCCCCTGCTGGACGTGCTGACCTCGCCGGTGCCCCAGGGCGTGTTCGACTCGCCGCTGGATGGGCGCCACGTGCTGTGCCTGCATCTGGGCACGCCGGTGCCGGTGTCGTACCGCATGGACGGGCACGACCGCCAGGGCGTGCGCCTGCACGGCCAGTACTGCGTGGTGCCGGCCGGCGCCAGCACGCGCTGGCAGTTGTCGCGGCCGGCGCGCTCGCTGCTGCTGCGGCTGACGCCGTCGCTGTGGCGCGACACCCTGGAATCGGCCGGCACGCGCGCCAGCGAACTGGCGCCCGCGATCCACGTACGCGACCCGCAGGTCGAACGCATCGGCTGGATGATGCAGGCCGAGGACCGCGACGCCTATCCGGGCGGGCGCCTGTTCGTCGACAGCCTGGCCACCGCGCTCGCCGCGCGCCTGCTCAGCCTGCAATCGCGCCGGCCGCCGGCGGCCGAGACGCGGGCGCGCGCCCTGCCCGCCTGGCGCCTGCGACGCGTGCAGGAATACATCGAAGCCCACCTGGACGAACCTCTGTCGCTGGCGGAACTGGCCGCGGTGGCGGGCTACAGCGCCTCGCACTTCAAGGCACTGTTCAAGCAGGCCACCGGCCTGCCCGCGCACCGCTACGTGCTGGAGCGCCGGGTGGAACGCGCGCGTCTGATGTTGCTGCAAGGCGAGCAGCGCATCGCCGACATCGCCCTGGCGGCGGGGTTCTCGCACGCCAGCCACATGGCGCGCTGCCTGCGGCGCGTGCTGGGGCTGAGCCCGTCAGAACTGGCCGGCCAGGCCTACGCGGATCGCACCGCCCACTAAGCTGGGCCGGCACCCCGCCTGGCGCTATACAGCCGCGGCCGGCGCCGCCTTGGCCACGGCACCCACCGCCTTGACCACTGCGGGCAGGGTACGGCTGAGCCACTGCCTCGCCATGCTGGCTTGGAACTTCGTCAGCCACCAATGACGCAGCTCCGCGCGCTTTAGCGTCCAGTGCATTGAGTTGGTGGGCGCGCCATGGAGAGATGACTTGAGCGCGTAAGCCAGCAGCACCTCGACATGGCGCAGCGCCTTGCGCTCGTCGATGGCGGCCGGGTCGGGATAAACGCCCAGCATCAACACCTCCTTCTCGACATCGCGATTGCCGACTTGCGGACGGTAAGGCAGCACGGTCACCACCGCGCTTGCGTCCAATTGCTGGGTGATCGACAGGCTGCAGCCACCTTCCCCCAGAAAGTTGGGAAAGCGCCGCCCTTCCTGCTTGGAAGCCCAGACTATGTTGTTGCCCAGCCAGATCGTGACCGTCGGCAGGCTGTAGAGAATTCGCGCCTCCTCGCCCTGCGCTCCTTGTGCCTCCGGCGAACGAATATGGAGCTCGTCTACGCCGGTGTAGGCATCCACCATAAAGTCGTGGATCGCTAATTCTTCGCGGAATACCTCGAACACGCGCCGGTAGCGCTGGGTCATCGGCTCCCAGTCACGAAGCTTCCGATTTCGCTCTGCAACACCGCGATCGAACGCACCCGCATAGTGCCTGGCGATGCGGCATGCATCGTGCTGTATCGGATCCATTGCGCCCTCCCTGTTGCGGCGAAGGGATTCGCCGCTCGCACTCATATAGGGATTACGAGCCGTTTTTGGCCACCGGCTCGGCGCATTCGTGTCGTCGCCGGGCGGCCGCCGTCGCGCCGGATCAATCGCATGCCGTCACCCCACGGCCCGCTTTGGGGGCGCGGACGCGACGGGAGCTACAGCGGGGCCCGCGACAGGCTCCGCCGCGGGCCGTGTCGCGTACTGGGCCTAGGCCGTACGCCCCGTCTGGCGGGACTGGGCGTTGGCGTCCTGCGACGGCGTCGACTGGCTGGCCTCGTACAGGCGGTTGAGTTGCGCTACCGAATCCGCGACCGGCGTGCGCACCGCATCGTCGGTGCGCATGCTGGCCAGCTGGCGGCCCGGGTTTTGCAGATCGCCCTGCACCACGATCAGGTTCTGGCCGGCGGCCACGCCCTGGGCGTTGGCGGCGCTGAGCACGATGTGGTCGATGCCGGTCAGGCCCTGCTTGCGCGCCAGGCAGGCGGCGCTGGCGGCCATGCAGGCGCTGTTGCCGTCGTACTCGCGGCCCAGGCTGGCGTCGAGGCGGCGGGTGGCCGCTTCGGCCTGCGGCAGCAGCGGGTCGTTGCTGCCCAGCGGACCGGGCGCGGAGCCACGGTTGCCGGGCGGCGGCGCGGGCTGCGCGCCCTGCGGCGCGGCCGGTTGCGTGCCGGGCGCCGGCGCGGCCGGGGCGGGCGCGTCCTGGGTCTGGGTGGGCGGCACCAGCCGCTGCAACGTGGCCGGGTCGAGATTGCCGGTGGCCGGCAGGCCCTGCGCGTTCTGGTAGTTGATTACCGCCGCCTGCATGGACAGGCGGTACACGCCGTCCTCGGCCAGCGGCTGGCCGTCGGCGCCGCGGAGGCCGGCGGCGTTGAGCTGCTGCGCGGCCGCGCGCACGCGGTCGTCGGTCTCGCCGATGCGGATCACACCGTCGTCCACCACCGCACGCGCCTCGATGCCCTGCCCGCGCCGCGGCGGGTCCAGCGCCAAACGGCCGCTGGCGAGGTCGTCTACGTAGTTATCGAATTGCTGGTGGTAGCGCGTGTCCACTTCCATATGCACATGGATCGGCACCGTGGCCACATTGCTCTGCGTGCCCAAGGCCTGGCCGTACTGGATGGTGTCGCCCTCGGTTACCGCGATGTTGCTCATGTGGCGCACGCGCGCGATCACCTCGCCGCCCTCGCGGTCGTAGATGTCGACCAGGCCCTCGGTCGGACTGACCCGGCCCACGTAGCCGGCCAGCGGCGACGGCACGTCGACGCCGCGCGAAGCCGGCCCCGTGGCCAGGCGCGGGTCTTCCAGAATGAAGTCGCGCTTCTCCAGCACCTGGTTTTCGGTCAGGCCGTAATCGCGGCGTGCGGTGCGCACTTCGATTTCCTGGATCTCGCCATCGATGACCGCGTGCCTGCGCCCGGCTTGGCCACCGGCCACCACGCCGTCGACCACGCGCGCATCCGCATTGGCGCCGGGGTGATGGGTGACCAGGCTTTCGTAATCGGTGACCGGCACGTTGACCGTGCGGCCCTTCTGGATCACGCGATAAGGCGTGGGGTCGGCCGGGGCGACGGCCTGCGGGTCTTGCTCGTTCTCGTTGGCCATGGCGGCGATTCCTTTCGTGGTCGCGACGAACGCGATGGGGCCTGCTGCGTTCAGCGGCAGCGGTAATAGGTATTGGATTGCTTATGGTTGACCACGGTCAACTCGCCGTTGTCCTCGCCGCTGAGCAGCAGGACCTCCTCCAGCCGGATCGTGTCCTCGTTGATGTGCAACTGCGAAACGATCTTCCACGCCTGCGGCGTCTTGGAGATCTGCGTCACGCTGACCGGCACCCGATAGTCCTCGTAGCCGGACAGCTTGCGCGCTGCGATCTGGAAGCGCGCATCGCTGTCGGCGGCATCCGGGCGCTTGCAGGCCTCGGGGCTGTCGCCCATCCAGGTGCCTTGCAGCACCGCCGGGTAGGCGGCGGCCGGCACCTTTCCCTTGGCGGGCGAGGCGGTGCAGGCGATGCACAGCAGGCCGGCCAGGGCCACACCGGCGATATGGCTGATTCTGAGCTCCATGCAGCGTCCTTTGCCGTTGGGTGGCGCCTAGGATACGTCGGGCGGCTTGGTCGTCACCATGACTAGCGCCCGCTTTACAGGAACGCTTAGGCCGGCCTGTGCCCCAAAAGGACCTGCCCACAGGCGACGCCATGAATGTGCTGTAAAGCCCTTCACACGGAAGGTCCGCGACGTTGAGGTTCCTGCGTAGGAACGGCCGTATCCTGCTGCGCCAGCTGCATTGGAGCGGACGGCTGCGGCTGCGCCTGCTCCATTTGCGCCAGGCGCTGCAGGGATTCGCTCACCGGCGTACGCACGGCAGCATCCGTCGGCATGTGCGCGAATCGGCGGGCAGGGTCGGTCAGCTCGCCTTCCACCACAATCACCCGCGCGCCGGGCCCCTCCGTCGATGTGGCGCCGCTGAGCACTACGTGATCCACCCGCCCCAAACCATGGCTTTTGGCCAGGCAGGCTACGCTGGCGCTCATGCAATCGCTGGCCGGACTGTGGGCATGGCCCAAACGGGCATCCAGGCGCTGCACGGCGTCTTGCGATTGGCGAAGCAAAGGGTGTGCTTCCGGCAGCGCTGCATCCGCACGGGTCCGCGGCATCGCGCCCCTGTCCGTGTGATCGGGCATGTCGCGCTCGCGTCGCGTGTCCGCTCCGCCCTGCATGGGCACACCGTTGCGGTTCCAGCCCTCGCGCGTCATGGCGAAGGTGTCGCCGCCCGGGCTGACCACCGTTAGGCCGCCGTTCCTGTCCATCATAACGCGCGACATCTCCAGCCGCGCATTGGCATCTATCCCGGTGATGACGGCCGCCCGCGCCGGCGTGCCCTCGTCCACTCGCGCGAAGATGCGGGCCCCACTGGCGGGGTCACGCATCATGGCGTCCAGCAGCTGCACGTCCGGATTGCTGTTGAACTCGCGCGTCAACGATACGTTGCCGCGGGTGTGCACTTGCTCGCGCCACGCCTGACTGAGCCGACCGTCGCCCAGTTCCAGATCGTTCATCAGGCGCACGCCCTCCAAGGCATTGTCGCGACCGGAGACGATGGCAGTGCGCGCGCTGGCCTTAAGCCCTTCGATGCCCTGGCTGCCGATCCAATCGCGAATCTCCGCGGAAGTCTGCGCGCCGCCCTCCAGGTGATCCAGCAGCAAACGACCCCTGTTTTCGTTCTGGTTGTACAGCTTGCTGGTCATCGCCACGATCTCGGCCGCCTGCGCCGGATCGCTCGCGCTCAAGGTCTGCAACCAGGGTATCTGCGACAGCGGCTCTCCAACCTTTTCCCACTTCTTCTGTATCTGCGTCTGGCTGAGCTCATCGACGAAGGCGCGGCCGGGGTCCGAGCGCAGGTAGCCATTGAGCCGGGTCAGCTCTTCACTGCTGAGCGCGTTTCCGGTTTGGCCACGTGTCTGCAGGCGCGTGGTGAGCGAGGCGACCTCACGATCGCTGAACCGGTCCTCGGCGTTCGCCCACGCCTGATAGCCCGCCATCAGATCGTGGACTTTGAGGCCACGATTGCCCTGACCGAAATCCCACTGCACCGCGCCGACGGACCAGCCCGAGTTCCCGGTGCTGTGCGACAGCTGATAGACCGCATAGGTGTTGGTTTCGCTGGCCCGCCCCACCGCGTTGTAGGCGATGGCTTCGAAGGTATTGCGATCCAGCGGGTTGTAGGTGTGATCCGTCACGGGTGGGCTCCTGTTACTTCAGCGCGGCGGCCAGCGCTTTCAGTTCGGCTATACGGGTTTGGGTTCGTTCGATGCGACAGGCCTCAGTCAGGTCCGACGCCTCCTGGCGCGACATGCCCTGAGCGAACGGTTCCAGCAGGCAATCAGCATCGCGATACGCGCCCCAGGTGGCATCCGAGTCCTTCAAATAGCTGGCCAAGTCATCCAGATAGGCTGGGTCGTCTTCCGTGTAGGAGGCGTAGCTGCTTCGGGCCTTGGTCAGAAGGTCCCGGCTGAGCTGGACACGCTGCATCTCCAGTGCATGCATGTCCTTGTAGGGCTTGCATGCATTTGGCCGCGCACGCTCGCATGCCTCGATCTCGATGTCGGGCTTCCTCGCGAAGCAGGCCTCGCGCTTGCCCACGTCGCCTTGTGCGAAGCAATCCTCTTCCGTCGTGGCGGTTGGACGAGGCGCCGAATCCCGCACCCCTTGCGCCAGGGAGGCGGAACAGGCCATACAGAGCGCCCCCGCCAACCCGATCGCGATGGCCTTGCCCATCTTGAGCACCATGTGGCTCTCCCTGCTGCATTCTGGTCGTAGGATACGTCCGCTCCACACCCTGCCGTCAACGGCGCACGGTTTGTGCCATGGGCGAGACGAACTGCACGACATTGATCGCAACTGATTGTTGCGACTCATCGCATCAGATCCTCAGAACCAAACGCCTCGACAAAGAGAAAGGCGGCCTTTCGGCCGCCCGGTTCGTCTCGCTTTCCTGAGGCTTACTTCCCCGCACTCTTGCGCGCATCCGCAAGTGCTGAGGCGCTCAGAACCCCCTGGTTCTCCGCCAACTTCAGCAACTGCATCTCGATCAGCGACGCATTGGTCGATGCGCTTGCCGTGATGGCGGGGGCCTTGGATTCAGAGCCGGCTTGGCGGTTCTGCGAACGCAGGAAGCGGCCTTTCACGGTGTATTCGATGCCTGATCCCGCAGGATCGACGGCCTCCACACGAATGCCGTTGTAGCCCAACACCGACGGTAGCTCCGTCGAGCGCACGCCGGCGCCGGTGACTAACGCGCTGGACAGCTGCGACTGCAGCGAGCGGATGGTCTTGGCGTCGGTGATGGTCAGGGTGGGATTGGGCCGGCCGGAGTAGACCAGGTAGGTCACGCGCAGCGCGGAGGGCGCGGCAGGTTCGGGCGCTTGCGCCCAGGCCGAGCCGCCGGCCAGCGACAGCAGCAGCATTGCGCACAGCTTCCAGGCGTTCATCGCGGACCTCGGGTTGGAAGATGAAGTGTTCATCGGATTTCCTCATGGCCGCCGGCCTGCACGCTATCCGACCACAAACGGAAGTAGCCGCAGAAGTCGGTGTACGGGCCGCGGTCGGCGTACTCGGGGTCGTAGATCTGCGCGCCGGAGTTGTCCAGGTTGGTCGCGGCGGTCTGGCCGGGCTTGTGGCTCCACGTGCCGAAGCCGTCGCGGCGGTACCAGTGGAAGTCTTCCCCGGGCGCGACCACCAAGGCCACGGCGCTCTTGTAGCTGGGGTCGTAGGGATCGGTGATGGGCTCCAAGCCGTCGCGGACGGCGGCAGCGTGGACAACAGCGCAGCTCATGCCGATGGCGGTCTGCCCCGACGCGCGACCGGGTTGGGCGAAGGTGTTGGTGCGCTTGTTGTTGGCGTAGTTGTAGCAGTTGTTCATGGTCATGGAGCCGCCGTTCCACGAGCTGGGCTCGTACAGCGAGTAGCCCGGCGCCATCACCGTGGCGATCTCGTCGAACGACAGCGCGCGGTTGTACAGGTGGACCTCGTCCAGGCGGTCGTTGAAGTAGGCGGTGCCGTCGAAGGCGCGGCCGATCGACAGCGGCGCGTCGGTGTTGCTGTAGATGTCGGCCTGCAGCGGCCAGCTGCCGGCCTCGTTGCCGTCGATGTAGAACTGCACCGTACCCGTGCTGCGCGCCACCGCCACGGCGACGTGGTGCCAGCGGTTGGGCGCCAAGGGCATGGTCGACAAGGACGAGTACGGCAGCTTGGTGGGCGAGCCGGTCAGCCGCAGCGTCACCCGCCGGCTGGTGGAAATGGCGAACACGTAGCCGCCGTTGCTGCCGCGGTTGTCCAGTATGGTCCTGGTGGTGATGGTGTCGCCGACGCGCACGTAGGCGGCGAAACTGAAATCGCCGGTGGCGAAACTCAGCGCCGGCGAGTACGGCACGGTGTAGTACTTGGCCCCGCTCAGGCTGGCGCCGCGGTTGGCCCAGCCCCATGACGTGGTGTTGGCGCCGACGGCGGTGGCGTTATGGCCGTGGTTGGTGACGTCGGTGGCGACCGTGCTGATGGTCTGGAAGTTCCACCCGGCCACTGACCAACCGGACACGATCGGCGTGGGTTGCGAGTGGCTGGAGGCGATGGGGAGCAGCGCGCCGAGTACGAACGCGCAGAGCACGAGCCTAACTTTCATGCGATGTCCTTATGCATTACAGGTCGCGGAACGGGGCGAGGCCCGAGCAGTCGGGCACCCGAGCCGATGTGTGTCGTCCTGACGCATGGTGTGTCGGGGCGAAGGGGAAATACAAGGGGCACCCCATTTCCAAGCCCTGGGCCGCCGTGGCCTAGGCGATCGCAGCCGCGCCGGGCATTGGGCGCACAAATAGACTGCCGCTACTCCGTCTGCTCCACCTCGACCGCCCCTCCCCTCCACACGCAGAACAGAACTCGAAGACAGCCCAGCGACTTGAATCGTCCGAGTACTCCCTGCAAACCTCGCCGCGCCCACGGCAACACTGGCACCAGCGAAAGCCATGGTGGCTGGACGGGTCCGCACGATGCGCCACCGACAGAAACAGTCGCTTGCGGATGTCCCGCTTTAAGGCCTCGGAATCGCTCATATAGGGAATGGTGCCATGGGCATAGGCAAAACAGCACCCTATCAGTACCGCAAAAGCGCACCGATTCCATGCACTCCAGCGCGCCTCCTGGCCAGTCCTCCGCACTTCCTGGCGTCCTCGGCGTCTACGATTCTTGACCACCGGCAAAAGCTCTTACAGGATGAAGCCGAGAGCGCTCAAGTCGGCGTACGCGCGGTCATCATTCACGCTTGCAGTAGGACCCACACGTAATCGCAAACCGTACGCAGGGTGGCAGTTCGGATGCCGCCGCGAGAACCCCCATGGAGAAGGCACATGCCCGCGCTCAACTTTGACCTTCTAGCGACCAGACTGCCCCCCGTGGTCTGCGTACTCGCTGCCTGTGCGTGCGCCACTACGGCCGCAGGTCCTTCAACGGCTCAGGAGAAGCCCGCCATGACGGAATCGACCCCAGCCACCGCTAATGACTCATTCAACGCGCAGCAACTCAACGACAGGGTTCTAGCTTGGATTCTGACCGTGAACGACGCTCGGGACTTATCGACGCAGAGCATCGAAAAGCATACGGGTCTAGATCTAAGAACTGACCCTGAAGACCCCGGCAGATTCCGTGCGGTCGGCGCACTGCCTGAAGCCTGGCGCTTCTCGTTGTCTTCGGTAAAGACCGTCTCCGGGCCGAGCCCTCACGCCGTCCTGTTGAGCATGGGACGGGCCGGCGACAGCTACGCCGATATGACTCCCGTATGCGTTGGCCTAGAGCATTATCAATCCGCCCTCATCGCCGCTGGATTCAAAGCGTCTGAACGTCCGCGGCGGGGGGGCACGGAATACAGGCTCTTCAGAACTGAAAAGGTCTATGTGCGCATTGAGCTTCATGGAAAGACGGCAGCTCTCGACGAACAACTCTGTGTTTCCAGGGTATTCGTCACGGCTGCTGCCCCTCAAGGATGACCGGGCATGGCGACACTTCAAGAAGAGATAGAGGCCAGGCAAAATCTCGACGCGATGCTGGCCGAATTCGAGCAACGGACCAAAACCGACGATCTGAACCCAGACGAGATTTAAGGCCCGACACTTAATCGCAAACCGTATGCACGGTGGCAGTTCGGATGCCGCCGCGAGAGCCTCCATGGAGAAGGCACATGCCCGCGCTCAACTTTGACCTTCTAGCGACCAGACTGGCCCCCGTGGTCTGCGTACTCGCTGCCTGTGCGTGCGCCACTACGCCCGCCGGCCCCTCATCGGTCCAGGAAAAGATCGCCATGACTGAACCCACATCCACCGCAGCCGTCAACACGCAAGACGTATACCAACTCAATGCGCGGGTGCTTACCTGGATACTGAGCGTTCGCAACGTTAACGACTTAACCGCGCAGAGCATCGCAACTCGCACCGGTCTAAAATTCTGGTTCGATCCAGATAATCCGCATCACTTCAGTGCCTCTGGCAAGTTGGTCGCGCCGTGGGTCTACGTGGTGGAATCGCTATCGACTCGTCCCGGCCCGCCCCCCCATTCCATCGGCTTTGAAATGTGGGTTCCTGGTAACAAGGATGCTGACAGGACCGAGGTCTGCATTGGCTTGGACCACTATAAGCAACCTCTTACGGCAGCAGGATTCAAGTCGGTTCGACTTGTTGACTCTCAAAGTCTGGAGTACTGGTCGTTCTCTAACGACAAGGTGGCCGTAAAAGTTCACTTGCGTGGCAAAACCAAGCGATACGACGACCAGCTTTGTGTGTCTAAGGTGATCGTTTCGGCATCGGCTTAGTAAGGAATAGCAGGATGAGCCCTGTTCAGGAAGACCGCGCCGCACGTCAGAAGCTCGACGCCATGCTGCTCGATTTCGAACAGCGCATGCGGGCCGACGATGAAGACCCAGGCAAGGTCTTCAGCGAAGTGCTTGCGGACTCGCCGGACCTGAGGGCAAGCATTCTGCGCACAATCGAGAGCGGCGATTTGCTGAAGTTCGACGCGGAATCAGACCCGAGGTTCAGCGGCAGCTACGACCACAACGACGGCACTCTGCGCCTGTCAATCGGGCTGCTCAATGAGGCGGGTCCCAAGGCGCCGGCCGACGAGCGCGGGCCTAGTACTAACGAAGTACGTTTTGTCAGCGCTCACGAGATCGACCATGCCCTTTCTGCGGACGCCGTTCGGCGCTTAGGGGAGCAGTTCAAGGAACGCGTCGCTGCGATCGCCAACACGCCCTCGCCGCATGACTACACCGCAGTGGTCAAGGACTACAACAATGGCCTGCGAGAGCGAGAGGCCAGGGCGGAAATCGCGGGATTCAATGCGGTGGCCGCGCACGTTAGGCGGCAGGATGCCAATGCGAATTTAGGCAGCTTGTATCAAGCCGATGGCGGTCTGTCCAACTACATTGACAGGCATGGAACCGAGGAGCCGTACACCTACGCTCTCATACCTGGCCTGCACATCAAACCCGATCTTCAGCTCGACGAGGGCAAGAGTCTGGAGGCAATGGCGAAGCAATTTTACGACAGCAACCCAGGCTATCCAGCGCGAAACATCGACTGGGCATTCGGCGAAATCTATCGCCAAGAAGCCACAGCGCAGGCCGCCAATCCTGGTCGGCCGTTTCCCGAGATCAGAATCAATGTCCAGGAGCTCGGTGCCCAGGTCACGTTGCCTCCGGACTTCATCGACACCAGCCGGCCGCAGCCCGATAAGGCGAGGCCGGCTGTCGAGTCACCCGGCCCCACACCTGGCCCTGACGATTCAAACCACCCAGATCACAAGCTGCTGGAGAGAATTCGGGACGGCGTGCGCGGGCTTGAGCAAGGCATGGGGAAGTCCTGGGATGAGCAAAGCGAACGCCTTAGCGCAAGCGCGCTGTCCATGGCGGTGGCCAGCAAATTTGGCCCTGGCGATGATGTGAAGGTCGCGCTGAGCCGCCGCACCGAGCAGAACGCAGCGGGCGAACTTCTGTTCGTCTATCGAGAAGGCCGCGGCGCCTCCCCCGATCCCGTGGCCAACTATGCCCACATGCCCGTGTCGCTAGCGCTGTCGTTGCCCGCGACAGAGCGTTACGGGCAGGCGCAGGCTATGCGCGAGGCTCAGTCGGTCGAACAGCAAGTGCAAGAAGCGGCTAAGCAAGCTCAGGGTATGGACGGGCCCGCGCAAGATGGACCACGAATGCAGCATTAGCTGCTTGATTAGCCCTGCTGGCCGGCGTGGCCGTAGACCACCATGATCGCGCCGGGCCCACGGGCGCACAGATGGACTTGCCCGTTCTTGGGCGTGCTACGTCATCCCGAGGCAACCGCCTGCCGCCGCCCCTAGTCGACGGGCGGCAGAGAAAGGCGTATCACTCCCGACCAGGGGGCCACGGAGGGGCGATCGGTGGACAGCCAGTGGATCAAGCCGAAGGCGGATGCCGAGGCGCCTACCGTCGTGTTCGTGCACGGCATCATGTCGGACGGCGCCAGCGGCTGGAAGAACAAGAAGACCGGCGCCTATTGGCCGCGCCTGGCCGTCGACGAGCTGACCGACGCCGGCGTCTACGTCTTCAGCTATCACAGCCGCGCCTTCGGCGGCCGCTTCCGCGTGACCGACGCCGCCGACGCGCTGTGGGACGAGCTCAAGCGCCACGGCATCCTGCAATCGCGCATCGTCGTGTTGGTGTGCCACAGCATGGGCGGCATCGTCGCCCGGCGTCCTGCTGGTGCAGCGGCAAGGCGAGCTCGCCGCGCTAGGCACCGTCATCGGCCTGTTCCTGGTGGCCTCGCCGTCGGCCGGAGCGCAGTTCGCTGCAGGGCAGCACGGCGCGCCGCCGCGCCGTGGGCGCGCGACCGCCGCCAGCGCCGCTCAAGGGCGCGTGCTGCGCGCCACCTTGACAGGGTTTGGGCGCGGGCCTAAAAGCGGGGCGCGTTTCGTCACTTAAGGAGGAGTGTGATGCGTATCAAGCGTTTGTTGATTGTGAGTGTGTTCGCCCTGCTCAGCGTTAGTGCGTCTGCGCTCAATGCCGAGCCCACCTGCTGGCTGTGCGTGTCCGAGAATGGCCGCATGATCTGCGTGCAGGTGCCCTGCGAGTGAAATAGGGCCGTGGCCCTTGGCGGCCGCCCGGCGGACACTTCACGCGCCCGCTGGGCGGCGCCTTCCTATGGCGCCCCTGCGCCGGCGTTTGCCCTGCCAGCCCGGTCGCCTGGCTCCGAATCCCCCGCGCATAGCGTGCTCTGGCGCGCGCGCTCGTCCAGTAGGATGAGCGGGCCCTCCGCCCAGCCCTCCATTCCCATGAAGCGCCGCCCCGCCTTGCTCGCTCTAGCGCTACTGAGCCTGTGCAACATCAGCCCGGCGGCCACCGACGCCAATGCCGAGTTCGATGCGCTCCACGCCGAGGCGACGCAACGCGCCGCGGGGTGCAGCCAGATCCTTCGCGCCATCTCCCCGTAAGCGGCGGGCACCACTCACCAGGCGTAGTGCTTATGAAGACGATCATCTCTGCGGTTCTGGCCTGCATCGCCCTGTCGGGTTGCGCCGGCGCGTTGGCGCTGGACGCGAAGCTGCAATGCGCGGCCGAGAACGACCGCCCCGCCCCCGAACGCAAGCGCGGCGAGTTTCCGTTCCGGGTGACCTACCTGAGCCAGGGCCAGCGCCACGTGCTGGAAGACACCAAGATCTGCCAGCTGCAGCGCGTGGGCTGCAACGCCTCCGGCCGGCCCGACACCTGGACGGAGACCTTGAAAAGCGGGCGGCCGGACGTTCAAGTGCACTCGCTCATCACCGGCGACATGACGCGCCGGTTCGTGGCTGCCACCGGAGACTGCAGCGTGCTGATGGAGCACAGCAGCTACCGAAGGGAAGAGGCCCACCCGATCTACGCGGTCAGAGCGCTGGACTACCGGGGCGACAAGCTGGTCGGCGGTTCGGGGGGCGCGGGCGCCACGGCTGCACTGAAGGGGCTGGGCGTGGAGATCGTCGCGTTCGAGCAATGGTCGGCCGGCGCGGCGGATACGCCCTAGCTTGGCCGCTGGCCCACGAGTAAGGCGGAGGGATGCAGGGTCCGCGAGCGGTTCCGCCTGTTGGTCGGGTATTTTCCCTAGCCCCCGGCCGTGTCGTTACCGTAGAGGGAGCGCCATGAAGCCTCACTGCCGATGCCCCAGCCCGCCGGGCGGCTCGGTCAGCTGCGACGCGCCCCGGGTCGCGTACCGCGAAATGGTGGCCGGCATCGCTGGACCACGTGTCGTCTAATGCAGACCCCTCTGCAATATTAGTTGCCCCGCCCCCCTTTGTTGACCGACAGCCTGTTCGGCGCCCTCGCCGCCGGCGCTAGAATCGGACCCCTGCTGCCGTCGAGCACGCCATGCCGCTGCGTCTGTCGCATCGGCGGCGCTCGCCACCCACACAGGACGCCGGCCCTCGATGGAAACCGTGTTGTTGCTCGGAGTCATACAGGGCGCTATCACCGGCGCGGGGTTGCTGTTCTATGCCGGGCGCAAGAATGGCTCGCACTGGCTGGCGTTGGGTGTACTGGCGCTGTCGCTGACCCTGCTGCGACTTTGGACGCACGCGGCCGGGCTCGAAGCGCATGGGTGGCTGCGGCGGCTGCCACTCAGCTTCGATTTGGCGATCTTTCCGCTGTTCTACCTGTATGCGCTGAGTCTCACGGCGGCCCCGGCCGCATCGATCCGTCGCGCGTTCGTATGGTTGCTGCCGTGGGCGATCTTCATCGGCTATTCCGTACTCGTCTACGCTGCGGCTATCGGCGAATCGAGCGTCCCGCAGATGGATGCGGTCGCCGCACAGTGGCACTACCGGCAGCTCAAGCGGATCGAGGATTACCTGACGATCGCGATCAACACCGTGCTGGCGGTGCTCCTCTGGTCGCGGGTCCGTCGCCACTACGCCCGCATCGAGAACTGGTTGCCGGATCGGTTCGCGGATCTGCTGCGCTTGCTGAAGACCGTCATGGTCCTGGCGCTGGTCACGGCCACCATCAACCTGATCAGCTTTTCGGCAGTGCACCTTCTTGGGCTCGGCGACAGCGGTGTTTTCAGCCACGCGGCCCAAGCCTTTTACGTCGTGCTGGTGTACACGGCCGGAATCATCGGCTTCCGGCTGAAGGATCTGCCGCAGTTTCCGGACGCGACGACCGAGCCCGCCCGGCCTGCCCGGCCGGACCCGCGCAGCGATGATGCTTTCCAGAAGCTGCAAGCGCTGATGCAGACCTCGGCATTGTTTGTCGACCCCGATCTGAATCTGAACGACGTCGCGCAACGCCTGGGTTTGACCGCGGCCGAAACCTCCCGGGCGATCAAGGAAGGCTCGGGCAAGCACTTCCGTGCTTACGTCAATGAGTTCCGCCTCGAGGCCGTCAAGCGGAAGCTGCGCGATCCCGACTACCGCGGCGTGTCGGTATTGGCGATCTCACTCGAAAGCGGTTTCAACTCCGAATCCAGCTTCTACCGCGTATTCAAGGCCGCGACGGGCCTGTCGCCCACCGATTTCCGCCAGCGGGCCTAGCCGGAGACGGCCTCCCATCTTTTTCTGAGAGCATCCATTTCGCCGGCGGGAGGCATGCCGGCCGTGGCTGGGGGAGCCTGAGCGCTCGTTTCCCCAGGAAGAGCCACCCCATGACACCCAGCCGTTCCGGCTCGCGCCTCGCCGCCGCCCTCTGTGCGGCGCTGCTGTCTCTCGTGTCCGGCTGCGCCTTGAACACGCGCTCGCCCGGCCTTGCCGATTTCCCGAGATCCCCGCACTGGAACGCGCCTGCGATCGCCCAATTGGCGAAAGACGCCCCGGAGCATCGCTCCGATGCATTGATTATCGCCAAGGGAAATCAGCTGGTCCTTCGGCAAGGCCAGACCGTCGCGAAGATCAATACCCATTCGGTCCGCAAGAGCATCATTGCGGTGCTCTACGGCATGGCCATCGACAAGGGCCTCCTGGAGCTCGACGACAGCCTCCAAGAGCTCGGCTATGACGACCGGGAAACGCCCCTGACCCCCGTCGAGAAGCAGGCAACGATCCGCGACCTGCTGATGTCGCGATCGGGCATTTATATCGATGCGTCCGGCCAGAACTGGCAACGCCCGGACCGCCACGCGTCCCGACCGGGCGAAACCTTCTTCTACAACAACTGGGGATTCAATGCGCTCGGCGAAATCCTCGAGCGCGAGACGGGCATGGGGCTGGGCGAGGTGATCGCCACATGGCTGGCCAAGCCGCTCGGAATGCAGCACTTCACGCCCGCGGATGTCGATTGGGACAGCATCGATGGATCGAGCGTCCGCCAATACGTCATCTACATGAGCGCCGACGACCTGATGCGCTTCGCAGTCCTCGTGGCCGACGAAGGCCACTATCGCGGCCAGCGGCTGGTATCGGCGGAGTGGATCCGCGCCATGACGGCCGCGCATTCATCGACCGCAACCGACCCGAAAGACGCCTTTGGCGGAGGGTTCTTCGACGGATACGGCTACCTGTGGTGGGTGCGTCACCAGAACGGGCGGCGCCTGGTCTGCGCCGACGGCCACGGCGGGCAGTACATCATCATCGATCCGGAAACCCGCCTGGTAATGGTCAATCGTCGCAACACCGGCACGCATCTGTTGGCCCAGGGTTGGTTCCTGTGGCGCGGTGTCGAGACCGATCGCTCGTACGTCTATGCCCTGTTCGAACAGGTCAACGGCTTGCTTCAGGCAGATGGCGAGCGAGCGCGAACGAAGCAGGCCGGCCAATGAGCTGATCGTGGTCAAAAGGCGTAAATGAACCTGACCTCTTTTTGCATAGACCCTTTTTGCACTCAAAGACAGGCCAGCGAAGGGGTCGGCTAGCTGGCGTTCTATCTTGTTGTAAGCACCACGAAATGCGGCGAGTCGTCGAATCCCGGCTGGCGATCCGACAGATGCTCATGGTCATAGGTGGCGCCCATGCGCTCCATGTTGTCGGCCGCATCGGTCAAGAACGCCGCGATACGCCGAAGCTCGGCCGGGCTGGCCGACAAACTGATCTCCGCCAGCTCGATGAATCGCACCTCGTCCGCGTCTCGGTCTTCGACGCTGTAACCTCCAAGCTTCATTCCTCACCTGCGCAGATCGAACCGGAAGGCGACAGGATATCGGCACTTGCACCCGTCCTGCCTTTCTTCGGTGCTTTCGTGTCAGGCCTGCGGCGCGCCGCTTGTAGCCGGGCTGGCGGGAGGATCCCGACACGGCTCGCACTGGCACCGCAAAGGGACAACCTCCACGCAATCCGGCCCATGCTGCCCCACCCACGCCCACGCCGAGCACAGCAGGCGCCTACTCAGCCCTTGGCGGGCTTCTTCGGATCAGTGAACACCCGTTTCTTGAGGTCCGCGAGCACCTTGCGCTGGTCGACCTGGTTGAGCAGCCAGAACGTCACGATGGCTTCGGCCATCACCTGCGTCTCGGCGTAGAAGTAGGCCAGCGGCATCCCCATCGCGTCGGCGATGCGCTGAGCCGTAGCCAGATCGGCGTCGTGGACAGCCTTTTCGTAGCGGTTGATGCGAACGGCGGCCGTTTCGGCCGGCAAGCCAATAGCCATGCCCAGCTCCTTCTGAGTGAGCCCGGCATCTTCCCTGGCTGCTTTCAGCCGCTGCGCAAAGATGGAGCGGGCATCTACGTCGGTCTGGGCCATACGCAAAGGATGGCTTCAAACCTCAGGAGCGTAAATTACGTTAAACGTAATTTTATGTCTATACCCCCGCTCATGAGCTGCCCAACCAGTGGCTCCTCTATTGACGCTACATGCTTGTCTTGTATATATGCACTTATTCCTCAAGGAGGAAGGCGGGCGCCCATCGCGCTTAGCGGCTTGCTAAGACGATGCGCATACTCGGGAAAAAGTCATCTCGGGAATGAATGTGACGACTTACTTTTACGTGGTTGTGCCCGTGACCCGGCGATAACATCGCCGGGTTTTTATTTTTCAGGGGGCGGACAAGTGAAGTTCTCCGATGAAGTCTTGGATGCGATAGAAAAAGAGGCTAACAAGCTTAGTCTTCGCTATCACGCCTACCATAACGGCGTCGAACTTGAACACCAACGCCGGAGAAAAATACTAAAAACAACGCCGCCCAAGGCCTTAAAGGCTCCCGATTACTGGAAGATTGATTCAAAATTCAACCCGTTCTATGTGCATAAGCATCGAGCCGCCATAGCGAGATCAATCTCAAACAAAATAATGGAGCATAAGTATGCTCCACACGAACCTGCAAAACGGGAAATTCCGAAACCTCAGGGCGGCACAAGAAGCATCTCGGTATACCAGATTCCCGACGCCGCAATATCTGCCCTCTTCTTTCAAAAACTTCTTCGGAAGAACAGGCATAGATTCAGCAGTTCTTCTTACGCATACAGAGACGATAGAAACGCCCACTTCGCCATACAAGACATTTCTATTGATCTAGCGAACTCATCAAGGGTTTTTATCGCGGAATTTGACTTCTCTAAGTTCTTCGACTCGATATCCCACGACTATTTGTTCGCCCAGCTTCATCAAAATGGTTTCTCAGTCAGTTCGAGGGAAAAGCACGTTATAGAGGCATTTCTGTCGAGCCAGGCGAAGGGAGTACCTCAAGGGACGTCAATATCTCTCTTTCTAGCGAACCTCGTCTGCTGGAAGCTTGATAAGAATCTTGAACTCGCAGGGCTAAAATTCGCACGTTATGCTGATGACACCGTTATCTGGTCACCCGACTACTCGAGAATAGCCCAATCAGTTGACATAATCGCAAACTTCTCTCGAGAAACAGAAGTAAAGATTAACATTGAGAAATCAAAGGGCATACGCTTGCTTTGCGCGAAGGAAATGCCTGCGGAGTTTGCAGAGCGGACCGACCACATTGAATTTCTCGGCTACTCGCTATCGGCAAATAAAATTGGCATCAAGGAACGATCCACCCTAAAGATCAAAAGACAAATTAACTACATTCTCTATCAACATTTGATCCAACCATTGCGCGGCCCAAAGCTGCAAGCGGTAACAATTCCTTCCGCGGGCCGAGACAGGGATCTCATGGCCGCTCTAGGGTCTGTCAGGAGATATCTCTATGGAAATCTTAATGACGAGTACATTCGCCGCTATCTATCAGGCAGTAGCGGGAGAATATTTTATAAAGGGGTTATGAGCTTTTACCCTTTACTGTCCGACAAGTTACAAATGCAAGAACTGGATGGCTGGCTCGTCAATCAAGTTTGGAAAGGTCTTAGGATGCGAGAACGCCTTCTCAAAAAATGGGGATACAACCGCTCTTACATGTTCCCATTCAATGTCTCGCGCAAAGAATTTGCAGCAGCACTTCGCGCTGAGAAGGTAGGTAAACGACGTCTTTATGCAATACCAAGCTTTGTGGTGATCTATCTTGCGCTCCGCAAAGCAGTCTCTGAAGAGGGCGTGGTAAAACTTCTTTCCAGAGATGAATACTGAGACCGCAGGAAGCCCGCAGCATACTAAACTCGACATCGTCAAGGAAAGGCCATGGCTGAAGCAACGGATAGTACAGTCCGAGAAGAAGATGCCGTCGGTTACATTAGCTACTCGTGGAAAGGCGCGCCAAGCGGCGTAATCGATGCCAATGCTGGCGGAACTGCGTTATTGGGAATCGACGAAGCTATTCGCTACTTCAACCGAAGGCAGGCCAAAGAGTTAGTCGGCTTGGACTACCAAATCCCTGTCAAGACCGGGGAAGGGTCATGGATAGCATGGGTCCTGGGCGTTATCGCTGCGCCTGCGGCAATATTCGCAAGCGCCTATGCAAAAAAAGCCGGCGAGAAAATGGCGGATCGTGATTTCGCCGAGATAGGTTTCAAGGATATAGCAAAGAAATCAGTGGACGCCCTGGAGCGCCTGATCGAGTTGATCAAGCATACGCAAAGAACCCAGGACTGGAATCTGGAAAAGGTCGCCTGGAAGGACAATTCCACACTTGTCGGCATCTACAACGACAGCGGAGATATTCTCTACATTCCGACCGAGTATGTGCGCTGGTTCCTCGAGATGCCCAAGTCCGCATTGAAGAAAATAGCGACTCCACTAGAAACCGGTAGAAGCATGACGATTGGCGTAAGAGTAGAAAATGGAGGCTATCGCACCGTTAGTGTCGAGAAATCAGACGTTGACCCCTTGCTCGAAGCTCCAAAAGTAGATGACGATGACTTTCTTTTCCCCGAGCTAGAGCATGGAGAAGACGTAGTGCTCGAAGGCCTTATTACGAGAGGAAACCAGGAGACCAACACTCTCGGCTTTCAGTACAAAGATCACATCTTAAACTGCATGCCAAACATGGGAAACATACGACGCTTCAAACAAGCTATTTTTCTTCATTGCAGAGTACACGCAGCCGTTAACAGACATACGGCCTCGCACGTCCAACTTGATCGACGCCCAACACTGATGATTGAGCAGGTTCAGATTCTTGAGGACGATTCACCCGCCCAGACGTCACTTTTTGACTAACTAGTCGAGCAACTCTAGATACATGAACGTGGCCGGGTAACACATGTGTTGCTGCCTGGCGAGTCACCAGTTGAAAACGCGTAACTAATCCTACATTCGCGATCCGCAGCGGTCTCAGGGCCTCGCGGCCCTTCAGTGGCTCGATGCTGCACGGCCCGGATGATCGGCCTGCTCGGAGCCCTGGACCTTGGTGCTCCAGATTATCTCCGCTAACTCACTCCGGCCACTTTCCTCTGCTCACTTCGCCGCATCCTTCGGCTCATCCTCGCTGGGCGCCCTTGTATCTGCGCCGGCTTCCAGCAAGACTCGCACCAATGCCTCGTTGCCTCTTTGCGCGGCGCGGATCAGCGCGGTGTCACCGTTGGCATTGGCGTGATTGATATCGGCCTTAGCTTGGATCAAGCGCAGGGCGACGTCGGTGTGGTTTTCGTAGGCGGCCAGTAGCAGAGGCGTGTCGCCTTCGCTGTCGGGCGCGTTCACGTCAGACGACGGCAGCAGGACTTCGACGTTATCCAGACGGCCGGCGTAGGCGGCCAGGGCCAGCGCGGTATGGCCGTCGCTGCTAGTGAGCGTAGGCGACGCGCGTTGTTCGAGCAGCCAGACGATATCGGCGGGATGGCCGCAGGCAGCGGCAGCCATTAGAGCGGTACGTTCGCCGACTGGCCGCGCATCGATGGAGGCGCCTTCCAGGGTGAGCGCCGTGGCCAGGTCTTGGGTGGCGGGGTTGTCGCCGATGCCGCAGGCGATCAGGGGCAGCACGGCATTGACCGGCACCACGGCTTCGGCTTGTTGGCGCAGGCGGGCGGCTTCGGCGGGGTTGCCGTTGCGCCGTTGTTCCCAGCGCACGTAGCGGGCGAGCGCTTGGGTTCGCATCACCCCTGGGTACGAGCGGATGGCGAGGGATTGATCGGCTTCGTACAGGGCGCCGTCCACGTCGCCCTGGGTGAGCAGCAGGTAGGCGGCGAAGTTGCCGTGCATGAAGGCGGAATCGGGGAAGGCGCGGGTGGCTTCGCGGTGGGCGCGCAGGGTGGCGTCGCGGTCGGCCATGGCGGTGTACAGGTCGATCTTGGTTTGCGCGCCCAGGCGGCCGCCGCAGGTGGCCGGTGCGGTGTCGCCCACGCGGCAGGCGGGCACGTTGGCGATGGCCTCGGCGGCGGCGCGCCAGTTCTTCTGCGCGATGTAGGCCAGCGCGCGGTGCACGTGCAGCTGCGCGTCGCGTGGGCCCAGGGCTTCGGCTTGGTCCAGGTTGGCCAGGGCATCGGCGTAGCGGCCCTGTTGGGTGTCCACGCGCGCGAGTTGGATGAGGGCGGCGGTGGAATCCGGGGCGGCCAGCAGGGCCATTTTCAGATCCAGCCGGGCCGCGGTGAGCGCGCCGTCGCTGGCGCGGCTGGTGCAGGCGCTGCCGGCGATGAAGGCGTAGCGCGCGCGTTCGATGTAGGCGCGCACGTTGACCTTGGGGTTGGCCTGCGCGATGGCCGCGTCCAGCACGCCCTTGATGCGGGCCAGGCCTGCGTCGTCAGTGCATTTGACGTCGTCGATCTGCGCGGCGGCTTCCAGGACGTCGGGGCCGTCCTCGGCGGTGATTGGCGGGCGATTGTCGGCCGGTGGCGCAGCTTGCGCGCCGGCGGCCAGGAGCATCAGCGAGAGAACGATCGAGCAACGTGCGACGGCCATGTCTGCATCCTTTGCCGGTTCAGCACCGCGAAGCGCGGCACCTTAGTGGGTTATTCCTTGACGATAGGCGTTGTCGTCCACTCAACCGTTTTCACCACCTGTTCAATCTGTTCTAGCGCAGCACGCTCGCCTTGCGGGTAAGCGGCGCCGATCATCAGAAAGAAGTCCCCTTCGAGGACGACCCACAGCACAGAGGATACTGAGAGCTCGCCCCCGTCGGTGGTACGCGCGCTGTAGTCGTACGACATACGACGGCCACTTCGACCGGCTATCAGCGCTTCGGTGATGGTCGATACTTTTGCATCGGCGAACTCTTCCCTGATACCTTCCTCTGCGACCTTCAACAGGACTTCCGCGGTCGGATCGGGTATGCCTTCAAGCGACTTAATGGTGAGCTTGACGGCGGGATTGACGCCTATGTGATCTTCTGGATATTGCATCAACGCCACCACGGGCGTCGCATAGGCGAGGACCTTCTGTTTGAACTCCTCGCTGGAAAACTCCATGCGCTTGAGACTCTGGACGTTTTCTTCGGCCGTTATGAAGCGCCAACTGTCCGGCTTGGTTACACGCAGCCCTAACGCAATATTCTCGTAGCGGTTGCCAGGAGCAGGCGGTTCGTTCGCGACACTGGCGCCCATGTAGCAGAGCAGCAGTAACGTTGCGGCGATGAATTTCTTAAACATTCGGATCCCCTGAACTCGCATTGGCCCCATCAAACAAAAGGCGACCTTGCGGCCGCCTTTTGCTTTTACCTCAAACCCCCAGGGGGTTGGGCTTCTCCACATCAATCTTGTACTGCTTGATCGCCCGAGCCACATCCTTGCCCGTCATCTTGCCTTCCGCCGCCAGCGCCGCGACCGCGGCGTGGGCGATGTAGTAGCGGTCGACCTCGAAGTGGCGGCGCAGGTTGGCGCGGGTGTCGCTGCGGCCGAAGCCGTCGGTGCCCAGCACGGTGTAGCGCATGGGGACGAAGGCGCGGACTTGTTCCGGGTACATGCGGATGTAGTCGGTGGCGGCGATGGCCGGGCCCTGGCGGCCTTCCAGCAGCTCGGTGACGTAGGGCTTGCGCGGGGTCTTGGCCTCGGGGTTGAGGCGGTTCCAGCGTTCGGCGTCGGTGGCGTCGCGGGCGAGCTCGTTGAAGCTGGGGCAGGACCAGATGTCGGCGGTGACGCCGAAGTCCTTGTCCAGCAACTCGGCCGCGGCGATGGCTTCGCGCAGGATGGTGCCGCTGCCCAGCAGTTGCACGCGCAGTTCGCCCTTCTTGGGCTTGCCAGCGTCGGTCAGCAGGTACATGCCCTTGATGATCCCGTCCGCGCTGCCTTCCGGCATGTCGGGGTGGGTGTAGTTCTCGTTCATCAGGGTGAGGTACCAGTACTCGTCGCGCTGCTCGGTGAGCATGCGCTGCATGCCGTGCTGCAGCAGGGTGACAACCTCGTAGCTGAAGGTGGGGTCGTAGCTGCGGCAGTTGGGGATGAGGCCGGCCTGGACCATGCTGTGGCCGTCTTCGTGCTGCAGGCCTTCGCCGTTAAGCGTGGTGCGGCCGGCGGTGGCGCCTAGCAGGAAGCCGCGCGCGCGCATGTCGGCGGCCTGCCAGGCGCTGTCGCCGATGCGCTGGAAGCCGAACATCGAGTAATAGATGTACAGCGGCAGCATCTGCAGGTCGTTGGTGCTGTAGCTGGTGGCCGCCGCCAGCCAGGACGCGAACGCGCCGGCTTCGGTGATGCCTTCTTCCAGCACCTGGCCGGTGGTGTCTTCGCGGTAGTACATCAGCTGGTCGCGGTCGACCGGCTTGTACTTCTGGCCGTGCGGGGCGTAGATGCCGAGCTGGCGGAACAGGCCTTCCATGCCGAAGGTGCGCGCTTCGTCGGCGACGATGGGCACCAGGCGCGGGCCGACCTGCTTGTCGCGCAGGGCGATGTTGAGCGCCTGCACGAAGGACATGGTGGTGCTGATTTCGCGCTCGCCGGTGCTCTTGAGCAGGCGGTCGAAGGCTTCCAGCTTGGGCACTTCCAGCGAGGTGCTGGCCTTGCGGCGGCGCTGCGGCAGGAAGCCGCCCAGGGCCTTGCGGCGCTCCAGCATGTATTCGATTTCCGGCGACTTCTCGCCGGGGTGGTAGAACGGCACGGCGCCGTCCTTGAGCTGTTCGTCGGTGACCGGGATGTTGAAGCGGTCGCGGAACAGGCGGACGGCTTCGTCGTCCATCTTCTTGGTGCCGTGGGTCGGGTTGAGCGATTCGCCCGAGGCGCCCATGCCGTAGCCCTTGACCGTCTTGGCCAGGATCACGGTGGGCATGCCCTTGGTGTTGACGGCTTCGGTGTAGGCGGCGAAGACCTTGTGCGGGTCGTGGCCGCCGCGGTTGAGGCGCCAGATGTCGTCGTCGGACAGATTGGCGACCAGGGCGGCGGTTTCCGGGTACTTACCGAAGAAGTTGTCGCGGGTGTACTTGCCGCCGAAGGCTTTGCAGTTCTGGTATTCGCCGTCGACGGTTTCCATCATCAGCTGGCGCAGGCGGCCGGTGGTGTCGCGCGCCAGCAGCGGGTCCCAGTAGCTGCCCCAGATGGTCTTGATGACGTTCCAGCCGGCGCCGCGGAACTGGCCTTCGAGTTCCTGGATGATCTTGCCGTTGCCGCGCACCGGGCCGTCCAGGCGCTGCAGGTTGCAGTTGACGACGAAGACCAGGTTGTCCAGGCCTTCGCGGCCGGCGACGGAGATGGCGCCCAGGGATTCGGGTTCGTCGGTTTCGCCGTCGCCGAGGAAGGCCCAGACCTTGCGGTCGGACTTGGGCATCAGGCCGCGGCCTTCCAGGTACTTCCAGTTGCGCGCCTGGTAGATGGCGCTGATCGGGCCCAGGCCCATGGAGACGGTGGGCACCTGCCAGTAGTCCGGCATCAGCCAGGGGTGCGGGTAGGAGCTGATGCCGCGGCCGTCGACTTCCATGCGGAAGTTGTCCAGGTGCGATTCGCTCAGGCGGCCTTCCAGGAAGGAGCGCGCGTAGATGCCGGGCGAGCTGTGGCCCTGGACGCCGATGACGTCGCCGGGGTGGTCGGCCGAGGGGGCGCGCCAGAAGTGGTTGAAGCCGACGTCGTACAGGGTGGCCGCCGAGGCGAAGCTGGCGATGTGGCCGCCCAGGTCGCCGGGCTTGCGGTTGGCGCGCACGACCATGGCCATGGCGTTCCAGCGGATCAGCGAGCGGATCCGCCATTCCATCGCGGCGTCGCCGGGGCTTTTGGCCTCCAGGTGCGGCGGGATGGTGTTGATGTATTCGGTGGTGGGCTGGAACGGCAGGTGCGCGCCGGCGCGGCGCGTGACCTCCACCATGCCTTCGAGCAGCTGGTGGGCGCGCTCGGCGCCGTCGCGGGCGATGACGGCCTGGACGGACTCGACCCATTCCTGGGTTTCGGTGGGATCGGGGTCGTTCTGCAACAGGTCGTGCAGGGAGCTGGCAAGCGGCTGGTTCATCGATCTCGCGGCCCCGTGGCCGCGCCTCGGAAGTGGGGGCGGATTAGAGTCCCGAGTCTAACAAATGGGTGGCTGGGATCGGCTTGCTTTGGGTGGTGAAAGGGGTGGGATAGTACGTTTTGATTAGGGATGGGGTGGGTGCGCGGGGGTTTGGGCTGTCGCGATCGCGGCTTACGCCGCTCCCACACGAAGCCCGACGGCCCGCCTGCCCCCTGTGGGAGCGGCGTAAGCCGCGATCGGCCACCCGCACCGGGGGAAAATCCGACGCCACGACAGGCAGCCCGCTGACTGTCTTTGCCCAGTGCAGAAGCGACGCTGGCGCCATGCCCTGCCCGTCCACGCCCCGTCCCCGTTCCCACGCCTTGCGCCTAGGCCGCCGTTCGGAACCGGGGCGGGTGTATCTGGTCACGTTCACCACCGAACGGCGGCGCCCCTCGTTCTGCGACGAGTCGCTGTGCGCGACGATGGTCGACGCGCTGTTGGATCGCCGGCTCTGGACGAGGTCGCGGCTGTTGGCTTGGGTGCTGATGCCCGATCACTGGCACGGGCTGGTGGAGCTGGGGCCGTGGGAGACCTTGCCCGACCTGGTGCGGCAGCTCAAAACCAACACCTCGCGGCGATTGCGCGCGGTCGATCCCTCGCTGTCGGTGGTGTGGGCGTCGGGGTATCACGACCGCGCGTTGCGTTGCCAGGAGTCGTTGATCGATGCGGCGCGGTACGTGGTGCTGAATCCGGTGCGGGCTGGATTGGTGCGGCGGGTGCGGGATTATCGGTATTGGGGCGCCGTTTGGGCGTGAGGTTGCGCGATCGCGGCTTACGCCGCTCCCACAGAAGGCGCCGCGCGTCACTGCTTTCTGTGGGAGCGGCGTAAGCCGCGATTGAGCCCCATTCGCCGACGAGGTTTGCAGTGCGAGATCCCACCAACGCGGCCATCACCTCCCATCACGCCGATTACACCTCATCACGCCCCTAGGCCGGCGCGCGATGCAGCAGCACGATGCCGGCGACGATCAGGGCGACGCCGCCGAGGCGCAGGGGGTTGAGGGTTTCGCCGAACACGGCGGCGCCCAGCAGGACGGTGCCGGCGGCGCCGATGCCGGTCCACACCGCGTACGCGCTGCCCACCGGCAGGGCGGTGAGGGCACGGCCCAGCAGGTAGACGAAAGCGGCCAGCGCGATCAGCGAGACGACGGTCCAGCCGGGGCGGGTGTAGCCCTGCGACAGCTTCATCGACGCCGCCCAGGCGACGTCGATAAGGCCGGCGGCGATCAGCAGCAACCAGGCGGTGGCGGGTTTCATGCGGCGTACTCCCGCAAAGTTCGACGGTTATGCGAGCGGCGGGCCCAGTCGAACCGCGCATCGACGCGCGGCCCGTCTGCGCCGGCGCGTTCGACGCGGTGCGCTCGTGCCGGCGCGGCGCGAGGACGACGCGGTCTGGCGCAGGAGCGCTGCACCGCGATGGCGATGGCGATGGCGATGGCGATGGCGATGGCGATGATGGTGGTGGTGGCGACGGCTGTGGCGACGCTGTTCACGCGACCACCTGCGCCTGCGGGGCGCGCTCGGCCTGCAGGGCCTCGGCGACGGCGGGACGGGCGCGGATGCGTTCCAGGTAGATGGTGGTGGCAACGGCTGTGGCGACGCTGTTCACGCGGCCACCTGTGCCTGCGCGGCGCGCTCGGCCTGCAGTGCTTCGGCGACGGCGGGACGGGCGCGGATGCGTTCCAGGTAGGCGGCCAGGTGCGGGGTGTCGTCCAGCGGCAGCTTCAGCGCGCGCGACCAGTCGGCGATGGTGAACAGGTAGGCGTCGGCGATGCTGAAGTCGTCGCCCAGCAGGAAGGCGTGTTCGGCCAGGTGGCGGTCGACCAGGGCCAGGCGCGGGACCAGGCGCTCGCGCGCGACCGCGCCGGGCTGCTCGCCGTACTCGGGGTGGAACAGCCAGGGGCTGTAGGTCTTGTGCAGCTCGGTGGCGATGTAGGTCAGCCAGCTCAGCAGTTCGGTGCGGCGCGCTTCCGGCGCGATCCGGCCGCTGGGGTCCAGGCTGCCGAGGTGGCTGAGGATGGCGACGCCTTCGCGCAGCAGGCGGCCGTCGTCGAGTTCCAGCAGCGGCACGTAGCCCAGCGGGCTGAGCTGGCGGAAGTCGCGGCCGTCGGCGACCACGACCGGCTTGGGGCCGATGCGCACGCGCTGCAGTTCGACCGGCAGGCCGAGTTCGCGGATGACCAGGTGGGCAGCGAAAGAACACGTGCCCGGAGTGAAATAGAGCTTCATGGCGGAGTCCGATGCGTAAGGGGAACGGGAGCCGTTACCCTGCGCGCAGACCCGCGCCGCGAGTACCGGCGCCACGACAAGGATTGCTTGCAGATGCGACACGATCGGCTGTCCCTGGAAGACCTGGAACTGGTGCGCGCGATCGGCGCCAGCGGCAGTTTGAGCGGCGCGGTGCGGCTGCTGGAGGTGGACCACTCCAGTGCGTTCCGGCGCCTGGCCGCGATCGAGGCGCGCGTGGGCGCGGCGCTGTTCCGGCGCAGCCGCCGCGGTTACACGCCCACCGAGGCCGGCGACCTGGTGATCGTGGCCGCGCAACGCATGCTGTCGGACGCCGAGCATCTGGCGCGGCAACTGGCCGGCCAGGACGCGCGCGCCGAGGGCCGCATCCGCATCACCATCCCCGACACCCTGGCCGCGGTGGCGGCGCGCATGTGCGCGGATTTCCGCCGCGCGCATCCGGCGTTGAGCTGCGATCTGATCGTGGCCAATGCGTTCTCCAGCCTGCAGCAGCGCGATGCCGACGTGGCCCTGCGCGCCAGCGAGGCGCCGCCGGAAGGGCTGTCGGCCAAGCGTCTGGCGACCATCGCGACCGCGGCCTATGCCGCGCGCGGCGCCGGCGACCGCAGCCCGATCCCGGGCGGCGATTGGGTGGGGTTCGACGAGGCGCTGGCGCATTTGTCGTCGGCGCGCTGGTTGCAGCAGCAGGTGCCGGCGGCGCGCATCGCGATGCGGGTGAATTCGCTGCCGGCGGCGGTGGCGGCGTGCCAGGCCGGGCTGGGCCGGGCCTTGCTGCCGTGCTATTTCGCCGACGAGGCCAAGGGCTTGAAGCGCTTGTCGGAGGCGCTGCCGGACGTGCGCACGGAGTTGTGGTTCGCGACCCATCCGGATCTGCGGCGGTCGGCGAAGGTGCGGTTGTTGCGGGAGTTCGCGGTGGCGTGGATCGGGCGGGAGTTGGGGGGCGGGTAGGCGGGGCGTGCGCGCCCTGTGGATCACGGCTCCTTTGGGATTCGATGGTGGCAGTGGAGTGCTTCGGCCCCCGATCGCGGCTTACGCCGCTCCCACAGGAAGCGGGCGGCATCTTCGTGGCGATAGCGCGCTGGATTGGATGGCGTAAGGCGCGAGTTGCGCGGTGGCCGGAGGTGCGCGGTCGCGGCTTGCGCCGCTCCTACCAAGGGCGATAGGCGTCGTTACGGATCGCGACTTGTAGCGAATCGGTCGAGATTGCCTTGTACGGGTTGCGACTGCCTTGTTCGAGTCGCGCTGCCTTGTTCGAGTGGCGTTGCCTTCTGCGGGCGCTACGGCTTTCTGTGGGAGCGGCGTAAGCCGCGATCGATCAGGCGTGATGCAGGCCGAACCAACTGCGCGGCAGCAGCAGCTTCAGCGCGCGCTCGGCGCTCTTGCGGCGCAGGCCGGGCTGGAACAGGCCGCGCAGCACCGGCCTCAGCCAGTGGCGGCGCTTGTGCTTGAGGATGGCTTCACGCGCATCGGCCTCGATCCGGTACATGGCCAGCACGTTGCGCGCGTCGCGCAGCGGGCGGCCGCGCAGCTCGGGCATCTGCCGCAGGCAGTGCTCCAGATCGTCGGCGGTGCCGCGGTAGAACTGCACGGTGCGTTCGTAGCGGCGGCGCACCGCGACCTCGGGCGCTTCGTCGCGCGCGAACACGCAGCCGCTGACGCTGCCGGGGTGGCGCCGGTATTGCAGCAGCGGCCGGCGCAGGCACAGCGACTGCCCGAGCAGGGCGCCGCGCAGGCTCAGGGCGTTGTCCTCGATCGGGCCCAGCAGCGGGCCGAAGCGGTCGTAGACCTCGCGCCGGAACGCGAGGGTGGCGCCGAGCAGGCCGATCAGGCGGCCGATGCGCACGTAATAATCCAGCTCATAGCGCTCCGGGCGGCGCCGGAAGCGGATATCGATGCGCTCGCCGTTGGCGTCGATGCAGTCGAAATCGCTGCCCAGCACCATCGCCTCGGGCGCTTCCTCGAACGCGCGCAGGATGGTGGCCACGCGTTCGGGGTAGGCGATGTCGTCGCCGGCCATCATCACCACGACCTCGCCGCGCGCCAGGTTCATGACGTCGTTGAAATGCGCGGCCACGCCCAGGTTGCGCGCGGTGCGGCGCACGCTGACCTGGTGCGGGCCGCGGTATTCGGCCGCGACCTGGCGGGCGATCTCGTAGGTGCCGTCGTCGGAACAGTCGTTGGAGACGATGATCTCGCAGGGCACGGTCTGGGCGAACGCGCCCGCGAGCGCGTCGCGGATGTAGGCGGCGTCGCGGTAGCACAACAGCAGCACGCTGACCGCAGGCCTGGTTGCGGTCACCGTTGCGATGCAGGCGCCCCCTTCGCCCATGTCGATGGCTACGCTAGGTGCCGGTAGTCCGCGCGGCGCGGATCTGCGCGTCGACAGCGGCGATCGCGGTCATGTTGACCACGCGCCGCGGCGTCGAAGCCGGGGTCAGGATGTGCGCCGGCTTGTCCAGGCCCATCAGGATCGGGCCGATGGCCACGCCGTCGGTCATCACGCGCACCATGTTGTAGGTGATGTTGGCGGCGTCCAGGTTGGGCAGCACGAACAGGTTGGCACGGCCGTGCAGGGTCGCATTGGGGAAGATGCGCTTGCGCAGCAGGTCGTCCCAGGCGGTGTCGGCCTGCATTTCGCCGTCCATCTCCAGCTTGGGCATGCGCTGGCGGATGATCTGCCGGACCTTGCGCATCTTGGCCGCCGACGGGTTGTCGTGGCTGCCGTAGTTGGAATGCGACAGCAGCGCCACCTTGGGCTCGATGCCGAACAGCTTGAGGCGGTAGGTCGCCTGCAAGGTGGCCTCGGCGATCTGCTCGGCGGTGGGGTCGACCTGGACATGGGTGTCGAGGAAGAACCAGGCGCCCTGGTCGTTGATCACGCCGGTCATGGCCGAGGTGCCCTGCACGCCCGGGTCGAAGTCGAAGATGCTGCGCATGTAGCCCAGCTTCTTGTGGAAGCGGCCGACCAGGCCCGAGATCATGGCGTCGGCTTCGCCGCGCTCGACCATCAGCGCGGCGATCAGGGTCGGACGCGAGCGCAGCAGGTTCTTGGCCGCGGCCGGGCTGACGCCGCGGCGCTCGGTCAGGGCGTGGTACTGCTGCCAGTAGTCGTTGAAGCGCGGATCGTCGTTGATGTTGGTCAACTCGAAGTCCACGCCCTCGCGCATGCGCAGGCCCAGGCGCTCGATGCGGGTCTGGATGACGTCGGGCCGGCCGATCAGGATCGGCGTGGCCAGCTCCTCGTCGATCACCGTCTGCACCGCGCGCAGCACGGTCTCTTCCTCGCCTTCGGCGTAGACCACGCGCTTGCGGTCGGCGCGGGCGCGGTCGTAGACCGGCTTCATCAGCAGGCCGGTGCGGTAGATGTACTGGCTGAGCTTTTCCTCGTAGGCGCCCATGTCGGTGATGGGACGCGCGGCCACGCCGGAGTCCATCGCCGCCTTGGCCACCGCCGGCGCCAGCATGACCAGCAGGCGCGGGTCGAACGGGCGCGGGATCAGGTACTCGGAGCCGAAGGTCGGCACTTCGCCGCCGTAGGCGCCGCCCAGGTCGGACGACTCCATGCGCGCCAGCGCGGCGATCGCGCGCACGCAGGCCAGCTTCATCTCTTCGTTGATGACCGTGGCGCCGACGTCGAGCGCGCCGCGGAAGATGTAGGGGAAGCACAGCGCGTTGTTGACCTGGTTCGGGTAGTCCGAACGGCCGGTGGCGATGATGCAGTCCGGGCGCACGGCCTTGGCGTCTTCCGGCAGGATTTCCGGATACGGATTGGCCAGGGCCAGGATGATGGGCTTGGCCGCCATGGTGGCGACCATTTCCGCCTTCAGCACGCCGCCGGCGGACAGGCCCAGGAACACGTCGGCGCCGGCGACGATGTCGGCCAGGCTGCGCTTGTCGGTGTCGCGGGCGTAGCGCTCCTTGTCCGGGTCCATCTTGCCGCGGCCGGTGTAGAGCACGCCGTCGCGGTCCACGGCCAGGATGTTCTCCGGCTTCATGCCCAGGGCGACCAGCATGTCCAGGCAGGCGATGCCGGCCGCGCCGGCGCCGCTGGTGGCCAGCTTCACGTCCTCGATCTTCTTGCCGACGATCTCCAGCGCGTTGAGCACGGCGCTGCCCACGATGATCGCGGTGCCGTGCTGGTCGTCGTGGAACACCGGGATCTTCATGCGCTCGCGCAGCTTGCGCTCGACGATGAAGCACTCCGGGGCCTTGATGTCTTCGAGGTTGATGCCGCCGAAGGTGGGCTCCAGCGAGGCGATGATGTCGACCAGCTTGTCGGGATCGCGCTCGTCGATCTCGATGTCGAACACGTCGATGCCGGCGAACTTCTGGAACAGCACGCCCTTGCCTTCCATCACCGGCTTGCCGGCGAGCGGGCCGATGTCGCCCAGGCCGAGCACGGCGGTGCCGTTGCTGATCACCGCGACCAGGTTGCCGCGCGCGGTGAGCTCGCTGGCGGCGTTGGGGTCTTCGACGATCGCCTCGCAGGCGTAGGCCACGCCCGGCGAGTAGGCCAGGGCGAGGTCGCGCTGGGTCACCATCGGCTTGGTCGCGGTGACCTTGATCTTGCCGGGCGGACTCAGGCGGTGGTAGTCGAGCGCGGCGTTTTTCAGATCGTTGTCAGACATCGCGGGTGGGCTGCCGTGGCGGGGCCGGAAGGTGAATGGACTAGCAGTCTAATGGATAGCCACGCGGTATTCGCACGCGCCTTCGGCGCCGTTCATTAGTACTTTGGCGTTACCCCCCTGCCCGGCCACGGGCGTGCGACAGCCGACGGGGGCGTATGGCCTTGCTTGCGGGCAGGCGACACAATGCGCGTCCCCCAGGCCGGAACCGTCATGAACTCGACCTCCTCGCGGTCCTGGCCGCATTGGACCTTGCCGATCCTGGTGTTGGCCGGCGTGCTGCTTGCGCAGTCGTTGCTGGTGTTCAATCCGGGCTACTACAGCCACGACGAGTTGCAGTGGGCGGCCTTCGCCGGCCAGCACCCGGGCTGGCATTTCCGCGGCTATCTGTGGACGGACGTGCAGTCCTTCCAGTACCGGCCGCTGACCTTCTCCCTGTGGCTGTGGCTGTCCGAGCACCTGTTCGCGCGGCCGATGGCCTTCCACGGCCTGATGGTGACGCTGGGCGGGCTCAACGCGGCGATGCTGGCGGTGCTGCTGCGCCGCTTCGGCGTGGCCGCCGGCCCGGCCTTCGCCGGCGCGCTGGCGTTCGCGCTGGGGCCGTTCGCGGCCTTGACCCACGGCTGGGTCGGGACCCTGGCCGACCTGATCTGGGTCGGCTGCGCCCTGCTCGTGGCCCTGCTGGCGCAGCGCGAGCGGCCTGGCCCGGCCAGCTGGATCGCGGTGTTCGCGCTGACCGCGCTGGCGCTGCTGGCCAAGGAAGCCGGCATCGTGATCCCGGCCCTGCTCGGCCTGGCCTGGCTGTTGCTGGGCCGGCGCCGCGAGTGGCTGATCGCGGCCTTGGTCGCGGGCCTGCCGGTGGCGATCTATCTGGCCCTGCGCGTGGGCGTGCTGCTGTTCTCGCCGCGCGAGGCCGCCAACTACGGTTGGAGCCTGGCCTTCATTCCCGAGCGCTGGCTGGAGTATCAGCTGTATCCGCCGATAGCGACCAAAATGGCGATCGCCGGCACACTTTCGCGCGGCCTGGGCGACGGCCGGGTCTGGCTGGCGATCCTGGTCTGGCTGGCGACCGCGGCGGCCCTGTGGCGGGTCGGCGCGCGCTGGTGCCTGGGCTGGCTGCTGGCCGGCACCGCGGCGCTGGGGCCGGTGATGATCCTGGCCGAGTCGGCCAACCAGTACGGCTACGGCTACGCGGCCGCGACCGCGGCGGTGTGCGCGGCGGCCTGGCCGCGGATGCGGCGCTGGGGCAAGGCGGTGTTGATCGTCGCGGCGCTGCTGAGCGTGTGGCACGGCGTCAACGTGATGCGGCGCATGCACGAGGTCGGGCGCATCCAGTCGGTGTACTCGCCGGCGCTGGCGCGCGCGGTGGCGCAGCAGCCGGCCGGCGTGCGCTTGAAGCTGGCCGACGCCGGCCAGGAATGGATCTACCTGCGCCTGTCGCACGAGATTCCCAGCTACGCCGGGGTCGAGATCGGCGACCGCGCGAAGTTGGTCGCGGCCGGCGAGGCGGCGGATTACGAAATCCAGCACGACGGGTCGCTCAAGCCGTTGCGGTGAACGGTGGCCGAGGCGTTGATTTCTGTGGGAGCGGCGTGAGCCGCGATCGCGCAACTTCGGCAGCGACGACATCGCGGCTCACGCCGCTCCCACAGGAAGCAGCAGCGCGGTTTCCGCATGTCGCGCTTCCATGAAATTGCACGGCGCGGTCAGGTCAGGTCAGGTCAGGTCAGGTGCGATAGTCGCGCATGCCATTGCCCACCGTTGGCGAAGGCGTTGATTTCTGTGGGAGCGGCGTAAGCCGCGATCGCGTGGCTTCGACTGCGACGAGATCGCGGCTTACACCGCCCCTACCCCGGCGCCGTCAACCGCAGGCAGCGGTGCGCGCGATCTGGGCCGAACCCCGCCTGCCTCACACGTCCGGCGCGCTGCCGGTGTCGGCGATGCTGTCCAGGCGGATGCGGTTGGCGAACAGCGAGAACGCGAGCATGCCGGCCAGGCCGTTGGCGCGCTGGATCCACGGCGGCATCCAGCGCGGCGGCCTGATCACGCCGTCCTGGAACAGCGGTTCGAAGCGCTGCACGTCGGCCAGGGTCATCTTGCCGGCGAACAGCCAGCGGCACAGGCGCAGCTTGCCGCTGCGCAGCGCCCAGCGGAAGAAGGTGTGCACGCCGACCAGGCCGCGCAGGTAGACGGTGTCCTTGGTAAACGCCGCGCCGCCGTGCGTGGGCACGCCGCGGAACACGCGCTGGGCCGAGGCGAAGCTGTCCTCGTGCGATTGGCCGGCGTCGAGGAAATAACGGAACACCTGGATGAAGTCGGCGCCGTCCAGCGCCATCGCCACCGCCTCGATGCGCAGGCTCAGGCGCTTCATGCGGCCGATATCGATGCTGCCGGTGATCTGTTCGGCGAAGGTCGCCAGGCCTTCCTGGGTCGCGGTGCTGCGCGGCGAAGCCAGGGCCAGGCTGGGCAGCACGTGCTGCTCGCGGCCGTTGAGCGCGGTCAGCGAATGCACGAAGGCCTCGTGCTGCAACAGCTGGTCGCGGTCGTAGTCGCTGAAGGCCGCGCCGCTGCGCAGGCGGATGCGGGTGGCGCCGGCGGCGGCCTTGGCGATCAGGTCCGGGTCCAGGATCACCTCGATCACGCGGCCGTCGAAATAGTCGTCGAGGTCGCGCTGCAACTGCAGGTGCAGGGCGGTGGCGGAGATCTTCACGGTTTCGGCCGGCGACATCAGCTCGTGGTCGAGTTCGTCGGCGATGGAGATGAAATGGCGCGCGGCCTCGCGCGTGCTGGGGCCGTGGCCCGGCAGGGCTTCGTCGGGCTTGCCGAACAGCTCGATCGACAGCGCGGTCACGCCCGGGCTGCCCAGCGCTTCCAGCAGTTCGGCGGCGATGCCCCAGCTGCGCGCGGACTCGGCCAGGTACTGGCCCAGCGGATGGTCGGGGTCGGATTCGGCGGCGACCGCGGCCAGTTCGCGCCGCACTTCGCTGAAATCGAGCTTGGGGTAGGCGATCTGCGGCAGCGTCGCGGTGCCGCGCGCGTAGTCGGCCAGGAACTGGATTTCCAGGCCGGCCGGCCAGCTGGCCAGGGTCAGCAGCTTGACCTCGCGCGCGGCGCGGACCATGCGCGCGTCCAGCAGCGCGTGGTGCTGGATGTCGGCGGGCAGCTCGTAGGGGGGGGCGCTCATGCGGGTGCGTGGGCCGAAGGCAACAGCAAATCCCCCCAGCCCCCCTTTTTCAAAGGGGGGTATAAGACGCCTGCTGCGCACCGGAGCACCGCTGCCGCCCCCCTTCGTGAAGCCGCTGCTTCTCGCTTTTGCGAAGCCTCTACCTCGCCCCTTCGCGAAGCCGCCGTCTCGCCGTTTTGCGAAGCCGCTGTCTCCCCCCTTTGCAAAAGGGGGGCTGGGGGGGATTTGCTTTGCGCCAGCGCCATCCGCGCCATCTAGTGCTTCCCGTATTTTTCGTCCAGGCGCTTGTTCAAGATCTTGCCCTGGACCTTCTCCTGCGACCTCTGCGCGTGCCGGGTGGCCAGCTTGTTGGCGGCGCCGGCGACCTCGTCGCGCAGCTTCAGGTAATTGGCGAAGCGCTGCGGGTCCAGCTTGCCGGCTTCGATCGCCGCGCGCACCGCGCAACCGGGCTCGCGCGCGTGCGAGCAGTCGCGGAACTTGCACTGCTGGGTCAGGGCCTCGATGTCGCCGAAGTTCTCGGCGACGTTTTCCTCGCCGGTGGGCTTGAGCTCGCGCATGCCCGGGGTGTCGATCAGGCAGGCGCCCGAGGGCAAGGGGATCAGCGCGCGGTGGGTGGTGGTGTGGCGGCCGCGGTCGTCGCTGGCCCGCACCGCGCCGGTCTTCATGCGCTCGGTGCCCAGCAGGGTGTTGGTCAGGGTCGACTTGCCGGCGCCGGAGGAGCCGACCAGCACCACGGTGCGGCCGGGCTGCAGCCAGGGGTTGAGCGCGGCCACCGAGCCCGGGTCCTTGGCGTTGACCGGGCGCACGGCGATGTTCTGCGCCGCCAGCTCGACCAGGGTCGCCATCGCCTCGGGCAGGGTTTCGGGGTCGGCCGCCTCGGCCAGGTCGGACTTGGTCAGCACCACCACCGGCTCGGCGCCGCCGCCGACCAGCAGCAGGTAGCGCTCGATCCGGCGCGGATTGAAGTCGGCGTCCAGGCCGCAGACGATGAAAACGGTATCGACGTTGGCCGCGATCAGCTGCTGCTTGTAATGCTCGCCGGCGGCGCCGCGCTTGATCGCGGTGCGCCGCGGCAGCAGGGCCACGATCTTGCGGTTGCCGCCCTCGGCGCCCTCGATCAGGACCCAGTCGCCCACGCCGGGGCGCTGCTCGGGCGGGAAGCGCGGGCGTTGCCACTCGGGCAGGGATTCGACCGGGAAACCGGTTTCCGGCCCATCGGCGACCACATAACCGCTGCGGTGCTGCTCGATCACCCGCGCCGGACGGGCCTGGGGGTGAGCCGCCAGCGCCTCGCGCCAGCTGGCTTCGCTCGGCAATGCTTCCCCGGCCGGCAGGGGCCAGCCGATCGCCAGCAGCGCGGCGAGCTCGGGGGTCAAGACAGGGTGGGCGGGCTGTGCATGCCGGGATTCTACATAGGCCGGCGCGCCCCGCCGTGCCGCGGGTCGCGCGATCGCGGGGCCGGACCGCAACGCCGCGCACAAAGGCGGCCTCGGGGAGCGCGCCGCGGCGGCTGTTTCGGCGCGCCGATTCGGCTAGTCTGGCGGGTATTCCGCTCAAAACACCGCCCCCGCAATGTCCCTGCCCCCCTTGAAAACCCGCGAACGCCTGTCCGAAGTCCGTTACGAAATCCGCGGCGAACTCGCCCGGCGCGCCCGCGAACTCGAGGCCCAGGGCCGCAAACAGATCAAACTCAACATCGGCAACCCCGGCGCCTTCGGTTTCCGCGCGCCGGAGCACCTGCAGCGCGCGATCGCCGAGCGCATCGCCGACACCGACCCCTACACCCATCAGCAGGGCCTGCCGGCCGCGCGCGAAGCCATCGCCGCGTTCCATAAGCAGCGCGGCACGCCCAATGCCTCGCCCGAGCGCGTGTTCGTCGGCAACGGCGTCAGCGAACTGATCGACCTCAGCCTGCGCGCGTTGCTCAACCCCGGCGACGAAGTGCTGCTGCCCTCGCCCGACTACCCGCTGTGGTCGGCCGCGACCATCCTCAACGACGGCCGCCCGGTGTATTACCGCTGCCAGCCGGAGAACGGCTTCCTGCCGGACCCGGACGAGATCGAGTCCCTGATCTCCAGCCGCACCCGCGCGATCGTGCTGATCAACCCCAACAACCCGACCGGCGCCGCCTACCCGCGCGAGCTGATCGAGAAGATCGTCGCCATCGCCGCGCGCCACAAGCTGCTGCTGATGTGCGACGAGATCTACGACTCCATCCTGTACGACGGCGCCCAGTTCACCCCGGTCGCGCCGATCGCCGGCGACCTGCCCTGCCTGAGCTTCGGCGGCCTGTCCAAGGTCCACCGCGCCTGCGGCTGGCGCGTGGGCTGGGCGGTGCTGTCGGGCGACCCGGTCGCCAGCGGCGATTTCCACCACGCCATGGACCTGCTGGGCGCGTTGCGCCTGTGCGCCAACGTGCCGGGCCAGTTCGCGATCGAAGCCGCGCTGCACGGCGAAGACACCATCGCGCCGCTGTGCGCGCCGGGCGGCCGCCTGTACGAAGCGCGCCGCGCGGTGATCGAAGCCGTGGACGCCAGCAAGCATCTGGAACTGGTCGCCCCGGCCGGCGCGCTGTACGCGTTCCCGGCCGTGGTCGGCGCCGCCGCGCAGGGCTTCGACGACCACAAGTTCGCGCTGGAGCTGCTGGAAACCGAAGACGTGCTGGTGGTGCCGGGCTCGAGCTTCAACGTGCCCTACCGCAATCACTTCCGCGTGACCCTGCTGCCGCAGCCGGAGGATTTGCGCGAAGTCTTCCACCGCATCGAGCGCGTGCTCGACCGCCACGCCGAACGCGCGGCCGAGGCGCACCGCGCCGCCGTCGCCTGAGCCGGGCCGTGGCCGTGCCGCTGCCGTTGCAGCCCTACCTCGCGCTGGGCGACAGCTACACCATCGGCGAAGCGGTCGAGGAAGCCGGGCGCTGGCCGGTGCAGCTGGCGCGCGCCCTGCGCGAAGAAGGCGCGACCCTGGCCTGGCCGCGCATCATCGCCACCACCGGCTGGACCACCGACGAGCTCAGCGCGGCCCTGGACGCGGCCGAACCGCTGGGGCGCTGGGAGCTGGTCAGCCTGCTGATCGGCGTCAACAACCAATACCGCGCGCGCAGCGTGGCCGATTACGCCGGCGAATACCGCGACCTGCTGCAGCGCGCGATCCGCTACGCCGGCGATCGCCCGCAGCGCGTGCTGGCGATGTCGATCCCGGATTGGGGCGTGACCGCGTTCGGCCAGGGCGACGCGCGCGGCAGCGCGGCCATCGGCGCCGAGATCGATGCCTACAACGAGGCGGCGCGCGCGATCTGCGAACGCCAGGGCGTGGCCTGGGTCGACATCACCCCGGTCTCGCGCGAGCTCGGCGCGCAGGCGGCGATGCTGGCCGAGGACGGCCTGCACCCGTCGGCGGCCATGTATACGCACTGGACCGAACGCGCGCTGCCGGTGGCGCGGCGCCTGCTGGCCGAAGGCGCGCGCTGAGCCGGCCGGCCGCGATTTCCATCGCAACGCGCGGCAATGCCACACTGCGGCCGCGCAACCACCGCCAGCGGAGCAGCAGCAAGCGATGAACGAAGCGGCACAAGCGATGGCCAACGGACAGGCGCTGCGGATCGCGCGCGCCTTCCTGCCCGAGCATCCGCTCGGCAACCGTTGGGACTACTACTACAGCCGCGCCAAGCTCGGCAGCGACCCGCTCTACCCCGGCGTCAGCGCGGCCCTGCGCGGCAGCCGCGCGCCCTTGCTGGACCTGGGCTGCGGCCTGGGCCTGCTCGCCCACACCCTGCATGCCGACGGCATCCACCTGCCCTATCGCGGCGTCGACAGCGACGCCGGCAAGATCCGCCGCGCCGCGCGCGCGGCCGCGCGCGCGGGCCTGCACGAGGCGCGCTTCGACACCGTCGACCTCGCCCGCGAAGTGCCCGAACACCGCGGCAGCGTGGTGATCCTGGACGTGCTGCAGTTCATTCCCTTCGACGCCCAGGCACGCGCGCTGGACGCCATGATCGCCATGCTGACCCCGGGCGCGCGCTTGGTCATCCGCACTGGACTGGACGACGGCACCGGCCGCGCACGCATCACCCGCTTCACCGACCTGTTCTCGCGCGTGGTCGGCTGGATGAACGCGATGCCGCGCTATTACCCCAACGGCGACGCCCTGCGCGCGCGCCTGCGCGAAGCCGGGCTGGAGGTGGAGTTCACGCCCCTGTTCGGCAAAACCCCGTTCAACAATTGGCGGATCGTGGCGGTGAAGCCGGAGTAGCGGCGGGATAGCGCGTCCGCTCCGCGCAGGAGTGCGATTAGCCGCGATTTTCGTCGTAGCCGAGTGTCGCATCGCGACTTACGTCGCTCCCACAGGAAGCAGGGTGCGCTGCCGGGTGCAGAAGCGGCGCGAACCGTGGCGACGGCCATGCCTTCTGTAGGAGCGGCGTGAGCCGCGACCCGCGAAGGCGGCCGAAGCCACGCGGTCGCAGCTT
>NZ_JBAHWA010000005.1:0-141370 GCF_036697405.1 Lysobacter sp. CCNWLW3 | reverse complement strand
GCCTTTTGCAAGAGGGGCGTGAGCCGCGCCCTATAGGAGGGGCAATGAGCCGCGTCTTGCGGAGGGGCGCGAGCGCTCTGCCTTCTGTGGGAGCGGCGTGAGCCGCGATGTCGTCGTAACCGAAGGTGCGCATCGCGACTTACGTCGCTCCCACAGGAAGCAGGGCGCGCTGCTGGGTGCAGAAGCGGTGCGAACCGCGGCGACGGCCATGCCTTCTGTAGGAGCGGCGTGAGCCGCGACCCGCGAAGGCGGCCGAAGCCACGCGGTCGCAGCTTGCGCAGCTCCTACCCAAAGCGGGTGCGCCCTCTACAACGCCCAAGCTTTCTGTGGGAGCGGCGTGAGCCGCGCCTTTTGCAAGAGGGGCGTGAGCCGCGCCCTATAGGAGGGGCAATGAGCCGCGTCTTGCGGAGGGGCGCGAGCGCTGCCTTCTGTGGGAGCGGCGTGAGCCGCGATGTCGTCGTAACCGAAGGTGCGCATCGCGACTTATGTCGCTCCCACCGGAAGCGGAGCGCGCTGCAACGCCCGGCGCGGGTTCCCGCGCTCGGCTAGACCGGTTCGGGCAAGGTGCAGCGGTAGCCGAGCTCACCCAGTCGCTCCAGCAGCAAGCGCATCGTCTCGACATTGCGCCCGTGCCCGGCGCCCTCGTGCATCAGCACGATCGCGCCCGGGGCCAGGTCGCGCTCGATCCGCGCCAGCACCCGTTGCGGATCCGCCGCGACCGCGTCGAAGCCGCGCGCCGACCAGGCCACCCGCGCCAGGCCGTGACGGCGCAACGCCGCGGCCACGAAAGGATTGGCCATGCCGACCACCGCGCGGAACCAGCGCGGCGGGCGCCCGGACAACGCAGTCAGGGTCGCCTGCGCCTCGGCGATTTCCGCCGCCATGCGCCGCGGCGGCAGCGCCCAGAACCAGGCCGCGGGATGCGAGTGGCTGTGGTTGCCGATGCCGTGGCCGCGCCGCACGATCTCGGCCACCAGCTCCGGCCGCGCGCCGGCGCGGCGGCCGACCAGGAAAAACGTCGCCTTGGCCGCGTGCGCGTCCAGCAGGTCCAGCATCGCCACGGTGTCGTCCGAAGGACCGTCGTCGATGGTCAGCCAGACCTCGCGCCCGTCGGGCTGCAGCCGGGACAACACCGGGCTGAACAGGCGCGACTGCGGCCGCAGCGTGGCCCAGAACATCAGCCCGTGGCTGAGCAGCATCGCCGCCAGCCCGATCCGCCAGCCCAGCGCCCACCACAGCGCGATCACCGCCAGCTGCGAGACGCCGAACAGCCACACCCCGGCCCAGGGCCGGCGCGGGATACGGTGCGGGGCGACTAGCGTGCTCATGAGCGGCATCTTAGCGGAGCCCCGGCCGGGCCTTGCGGCCGCAGGCCCCCGCCCCCATGTCGCCGATACCTCACGTCCGGCGTCCCACCATGTCCCTCGACCCCGCGCTGCGCACGCGCATCGAAACCCTGCTCCAGTCCAATCGCGTCGTGCTGTTCATGAAAGGCGCGCCGAACGCGCCGCAATGCGGCTTCTCGGCCAAGGCCTCCGGCGCGCTCAACGCGCTGCTGCCGCAGGGCTATACCCATGTCGACGTGCTGGCCGATCCGGAGATCCGCGAAGGCATCAAGCAGTACGGCGAATGGCCGACCATCCCGCAGCTGTACATCGACGGCCAGCTGGTCGGCGGCAGCGACATCATCGAGCAGATGGCCGGCAGCGGCGAACTGCACGGCGTGCTCGGCCTGCCGGCGCCCGACCGCAGCCCGCCCAAGCTGAGCATCAGCCCGGCCGCCGCGCAGATGCTGCGCGACGCGGTCGCCAATGCCGGCGACGGCTATGCGGTGCAGTTGGAAGTGGACGCGCGCCATAACGTGCGCCTGCAGCTGGCGCCGATCGACAACAACGCCGTCGCGGTGGAAACCGACGGCGTGCGCGTGCAGACCGATTGGGCCAATGCGCGCCGCGCCGACGGCGTGTCGATCGACTGGGCCGACGACGAGCGCGGCCGCGGCCTGGTGATCACCAACCCGAACGCGCCGCCGACCGTGCGCGCGATCAGCCCCGCCGACGCCCAGGCGCGCGTGCGCGACGGTGCGCTGCGCCTGGTCGACGTGCGCCCGGCCGACGAGCGCGCGCTGGCCGCCGTCAACGTGGCCTACGACAGCTTCGACGCCGGTGTGGAAGCGCTGGAAGGCCTGCCCAAGGACACGCCGCTGGCGTTCCTGTGCCACCACGGCGGCCGCAGCGCCCAGGCGGCCGAGCATTTCCGCCAGCGCGGCTTCCGCGAGGTCTACAACGTGGAAGGCGGCATCGAGGCCTGGGCCGACGTGGATGCTTCGATTCCGCGATATTGATCGTTGCCGCATTGCACACGGAACGGCCGCGGAATCCGCGGCCGTTTTCGTTTGCGGCGTTCTGCTTATTGAAGCAGGAGCTGGACCGCTCTGGGGGGAGCGGCGCGGGCCGCGACTTGCACAGGCGGTCGGAGCTTCGCGGTCGCGACTTACGCCGCTCCTACCCAAAGCGGGTCGATCGCTACATTGGGACGGTCGCTACCTGTAGGAGCGGCGCGAGCCGCGGCTTGCGCAGGCAGCCGGCCCGGCGCGATCGCGGCTTACGCCGCTCCTACCCAAAGCGGGTCGATCGCTACATTGGGACGGTCGCTACCTGTAGGAGCGGCGTGAGCCGCGACTTGCGCAGGTAGCCGGCCCGACGCGATCGCGGCTTACGCCGCTCCTACCCAAAGCGCGTCGATCGCTACATTGGGACGGTCGCTACCTGTAGGAGCGGCGCGAGCCGCGACTTGCGCAGGTAGCCGGCCCGACGCGATCGCGGCTTACGCCGCTCCCACAGAAGGCCCCGCCACCGCGTCGGGACGGCCGCTGCGCTGGACCTGCCGCAACCTTGGACGGCTGCTGCGTTGGACCTGCCGCTGCGTTGGAACGGCGGCTACCTGTAGGAGCGGCGCGAGCCGCGACCCGCGCAGGCGGCCGGAGCTTCGCGGTCGCGGCTTGCGCCGCTCCTACCAAAGGCGATTTGCGTCGCCCCGAACAAAACGACTCGGCCCCATAGCCAAGGACCTGATCGCGGCTGCCGCGAACTGCTCCCTGTGGGAGCGGCGTAAGCCGCGATCGCGCCACTGCGGCCGCGTCGAAATCGCGGCTTACGTCGCTCCCACAAAAAACACCAAGCCCTGGCGACGCTCAGCCCTGGAACCCGTCGTTATCGAGATAAGCCTGCTCGTCCGGCGTGCTCTCCCGCCCCAGCGACCGGTTGCGATGCGGGAAGCGGCCGAAGCGTTCGATGATCTGCAGATGCTGCACCGCCCACTGCGCCGGGTCGGGCACGCCTGCGGTGGCCGGCAGACCGCGGTGCAGCTCGACCGAGCGGCGCTGGTCGTCCATCGCTTCGGAATGCTCGAACGGCAGATAGAAGAACGCGCGCAGCGCGGCCTCGGTGCGCCGGTCGTCGCCGCGCTCCACCGCCTGGCGGGCATACATGCGCGCCAGCGGGTCGGTGGCGTAGGCATGCGCGCTGCCGCGGAAGACGTTGCGTGGGATCTGATCGAGCAGGATCAGCAGCGCCAGCGCGCCGACCTCGCCCTGACCCATCCAATCCTCGTGCTCGCGACGCGCGGCGCGCAGGTGCGCCTCCAGGAAGCCGGCGCGGCAATGCGCGTCGAAGCGGTCGTCGCGCTCGAACCAGCGCGCATAGCCGGCTTCGCGCCAGAAATCGACGACGTCCTGAGCGGTGGGTTCGGTCACGGCAAACCTCGCGATGGGGGCAGGCCGCGCACCTTAGCAGGCCGTGCGCGCAGCAAACGCGAAGGCGTTCAACACAGCGTTGCGCGCCTTACAGGCTGTCGTCGCCCAGCTGGGTTTCCAGTTCGGTGATCCAGGCGGTGGTGATGCTTTCCAGCGTCACCGCGTGGATCAGCGGCCGGATCGGCCCGGTCGAGTACGACTGCGAGATGAAGCGCGCATAGCGCTCACGGAACGACAGCCAGGCGCGGTGCGCTTCCTCGAAGGTGGCGCGGCCGTCGCCATCGAGCTGGCGGCGCAGGTGCTCGACCAGCCCGCGCAAACGCGCGTCCACCTGCTGGAACTCGGCGATGGCCTGCCGGTTCATGTCGTCCTGGCTGACGCCGTCGTCGTCGCTCTGGCGCGCGACTTCCTCGGCCTTGCTGAAATAGTTGTCGGCCAGGCGCGCGGCGGTCTCGGCCTTGCCGATCAGGCGCGTCTCGAAGCGGCGCAGGTCGTCGAGGCTGGTGTTACTGCCGTCCAGGCCCTGTTTGAGCGCCAGCAGTTTCTGCCCACGCTCGATCGCGTCGACGGTGCCGCGGCGCTCGACCCGACGCTGGAGGAAGTAGAACGTCCAGGTGAGTAAGGCGCCGATGAGGAGATAGATGACCTGTTCCATGGTGGTGTCCCGATGCTGGACGCCAGTGTGCGCGACAGAGGTCTCAGGGGGTGCGATGTCGCGTGCTTGCGGTCGCAAATCAGGTTGCTGAACGCTGATTTTCAGGGCTGGCGGCGGTGGTGCCGCGGAAAAGCCTGGGGACCGGCGGGCGGGTCGCGGGAGGCACGGTTGGGGTGCAGGCCAAAGCAAATCCTCCCCAACCCTCCTTTGTCAAAGGAGGGAGCAGAGCCGCAAGCTTCCAGCCCCCTCAAAGTCTCTTACCTCCCCCTTTGAAAAAGGGGGACCGAGGGGGATTTGCTTTTGCTTCCCCGCGAGCGCCCGCCACACCGCAACGGTGCGGTTCGCCTTCGGCTCACCACACCCTACGACCTTCGCTGCATCCGAAGATCTCCTGCCTCCCCCTTTGAAAAAGGGGGACTGAGGGGGATTTGCTTTTGCTCCCCCGCGAGCGCCGCCACACCGCGACGGTGCGGTTCGCCTACGGCTCACCACACCCTACGGCTTTCGCTGCAAAGGGCTTTTGCCTCCCCCCCCCCTTTGAAAAACTTTTGCCTCCCCCTTTGAAAAAGGGGGACTGAGGGGGATTTGCTCTTGCTTCCCCGCGAGCGCCCGCTACAACGCAACGGTGCGGTTCGCCTTCGGCTCACCGCACCCTACGGCCTTCGCTGCATCCGAAAGTCTCCTGCTTCCCCCTTTGAAAAAGGGGGCCGAGGGGGATTTGCTTTTGATTCCCCGCGAACGCCCGCCACACCGCGACGGTGCGGTTCGCCTTCGGCTCACCGCACCCCACGGCCGTTGCTAGAGCGCCTACTCGTCGAACCGCAAATGCCGCACCGACTTGCCATGCCGCCGGATCAGCTTCAACGCTTCGATGCCGACGTTGATGTGGTTGTCCACGTACTCCGCGCTGACCTTGGCGTCGGAGGCCTCGGTCTTCACGCCTTCCGGAATCATCGGCTGGTCCGACACCAGCAGCAGCGCGCCGCAGGGGATGCGGTTGGCGAAGCCGGCGGCGAAGATGGTGGCGGTTTCCATGTCGATGGCCATGCAGCGCATCGCGCGCAGGCGCTCCTTGAAAGCCTCGTCGTGTTCCCAGACCCGGCGGTTGGTGGTGTACACCGTGCCGGTCCAGTAGTCGTGGCCGAGGTCGCGGATCATGGTCGAGACCGCGCGCTGCAGCGCGAACGCCGGCAGCGCCGGCACTTCCGGCAGCAGGTAATCGTTGGACGTGCCCTCGCCGCGGATCGCCGCGATCGGCAGCACCAGGTCGCCGAGTTCGTTCTTGCGCTTGAGGCCGCCGCACTTGCCCAGGAACAGCACCGCCTGCGGCATGACCGCCGACAGCAGGTCCATCATGGTGGCCGCGTTGGGGCTGCCCATGCCGAAATTGATCATGGTGATGCCGTCGGCGGTGGCGCTGGGCATCGGCCGGTCCAGGCCGACCACTTCGGCGCCGGTCAGGCGGGCGAAGGTGTGCAGGTAGCCGCCGAAATTGGTCAGCAGGATGTGCTGGCCGAACTGGTCCAGGGGCACGCCGGTGTAGCGCGGCAGCCAGTTCTCGACGATCTGTTCTTTGTCTTTCACGGTCGATAGCCTTTCTAGTTGTTGTATGCCCATTGTGGCACCGCCCATGACTATCGTCAGGGTTGGCGGCGCCGGAGGGGCCGGCTAGGGTTCGGGGCTGAGCTTGCCGTCACTTTGGGGATCCCACCATGCTTCGACCTTTGCTGGCAGGCTGCGGCCTGGCCCTGCTGGTCGGCGCCGCGCACGCGGCCCCGCCCGCGCCCGCCGCCGGCTCGCGCTTCACCCAGGACCCGTATCCCAGCACCTACCGCCCGCTCGGCGCCGGCCCGGTCCTGCTGCAACACGCCACCGTGCTGACCGGCACCGGCCAGCGCCTGGACGACGCCGACGTGCTGATGCAAGACGGCAAGGTGGTCGCCGTCGGCACCGCCCTGGACGCGCCGGCCGACGCCACCCGCGTCGATGCCACCGGCAAGTGGATCACCCCCGGCCTGATCGACGTGCACTCGCACCTGGGCGTGTACTCCAGCCCCGGCGTCAGCGCCCACAGCGACGGCAACGAAATGACCAGCCCGGTCACCCCCAACGTCTGGGCCGAGCACTCGGTCTGGCCGCAGGACCCGGGCTTCGCCGCCGCCCTGGCCGGCGGCATCACCACCATGCAAGTGCTGCCGGGTTCGGCCAACCTGATCGGCGGCCGCGGCGTCACCCTCAAGAACGTACCGGCCACCACCTACCAGGCGATGAAATTCCCGGGCGCGCCCTGGGGCCTGAAGATGGCCTGCGGCGAAAACCCCAAGCGCGTCTACGGCGGCCGCAATACCTCGCCGGGCACGCGCATGGGCAACGTCGCCGGTTACCGCGCGGCCTTCATCGACGCCAGCGAGTACGTGCGCAAGAACACGCCCAAGGCCGAGCAGCCCAAGAAGAAGCGCAGCTGGTGGCAGAGTTCGTCCAACGGCAACGGCAATGGCGCCGCCGCCGACAGCGACAAGGACGCCGGCGGCAAGCGCGACCTCAAGCTCGACACCCTGGCCGGCGCCATCAAGGGCGACATCCTGGTCCACATCCACTGCTACCGCGCCGACGAGATGGCCACCATGCTGGACCTGGCCAAGGAGTTCGGCTTCAAGGTCAGCGCCTTCCACCACGGCGTGGAGGCCTACAAGATCGCCGACCGCCTGGCCGCCGAAGGCGTGTGCGGCGCGCTGTGGGCCGACTGGTGGGGCTTCAAGATGGAAGCCTTCGACGGCATCCAGGAAAACATCGCCCTGGTCGACCGCCCGCAGAACAGCTGCGCGATCGTGCACTCCGATTCGCAGGAGGGCATCCAGCGTTTGAACCAGGAAGCGGCCAAGGTGATGGCGCACGCCAAGCTGGCCGGCATCGACATCCCGCCCGAGCGCGCGATCCGCTGGCTCACCCAGAACGCCGCCAAATCGCTGGGCGTGCTGGACAAAACCGGCACCCTGGAGACCGGCAAGATGGCCGACGTGGTGGTGTGGAACGGCAACCCCTTCAGCGTCTACGCCAAGGCCGAACAGGTCTACATCGACGGCGCGCGCATCTACGACCGCAACGACCGCAACCGCCAGCCGACCTCGGACTTCCTGCTCGGCCAGGGCGCCCGCGCCGCCGGAGGTGCGCCGTGAGCCGCGCCACCGCCCCGCGCCTCGGCCTGCTGCGCCGCTGCGCCACGCTGGCCCTGGCCTGCGGCCTCGCCCTGCACGGCGCCGCGTTCGCCCAGGACGTCCTGATCCGCAACGCCACCGTCCACACCGCCACCGCCCAGGGCAGCCTGCAGGGCGCCGACGTGCTGATCGGCAACGGCCAGGTGCGCGCGATCGGCAAGGGCCTGCAAGCGCCGGCCGGCGCCCAGGTGATCGAAGCCGAAGGCCGCCCGCTCACCCCCACCTTGTTCGGCGGCATCACCGAAATCGGCCTGGAGGAGGTCTCCGGCGAGAAAGCCACCGTCGACCGCACCGTGGCGCTGGGCGCCGAGACCAAGGAAATGACGGTGCGGCCGGAATTCGACGTGACCCTGGCCTACAACCCGGAGTCGGTGCTGATCCCGGTCACCCGCATCGAAGGCATCGGCTGGACGTTGCTGGGCGCGGGCACCGCCACCGGCGGCTCGATCGTGGCCGGCCAGGGCGGCGTGGTGCGCCTGGACGGCAGCCCCGACCCCACCGGCGCGCGCGTGCTGTTCGTGAAGCTGGGCGGCGACGCCTCCGGCCTCAGCGGCAACTCGCGCGCGGCGCAATGGATGATCCTGGACCAACTGATCGCCGAAGCGCGCGGCCGCATCGGCCCCGACGCCAACGCCGCCCTGCTCACGCCGGCCGGGCGCGCCACACTCGCGCGCTACCTCGGCGGCGGCGGCCGAGTGATGGTGGGCGTGGACCGCGCCGCCGACATCCGCCAGCTGCTGCGCTGGTCGGCGCGCCACGGCGTGCGCATCGCCATCGCCGGCGGCGCCGAGGCCTGGAAGCTGGCCCCGCAACTGGCCGCGGCCAAGGTGCCGGTGTTCGTCGACCCGTTGGCCAACCTGCCCGGCGACTTCGACCAGATCGGCGCCAGCATGGAAAACGCCGCGCGCCTGCGCGCCGCCGGCGTCGCGGTCGGTTTCAGCCAAAGCGGCGACGCCTCGCACAACGCGCGCAAGGTCCGCCAGCTGGCCGGCAACGCCGTCGCCGCCGGCCTGCCCTGGGCCGACGGCCTGGCCGGCCTCACCCGCGTGCCCGCCGAAGCCCTGGGCGTATCCGCCGAACTCGGCAGCATCGCCCCCGGCCACCGCGCCGACCTGGTGCTGTGGAGCGGCGACCCGCTGGAAGTCAGCACCGTCGCCCTGCAGGTATGGATGAACGGCCGCGCCATCGAAATGCGCAGCCGCCAGACCGAACTGCGCGACCGCTACCTGCGCCCGGAGAATGGCTTGCCGCGCGCGTACCCGGCGCCGACCGGGCGGTAAGGGGCAAGCTGCAGCGGGCCGCGACGCGGCTCGCTGCACTCATGCCGCCCTCATGGCTCTCTGTGGGAGCGGCGTAAGCCGCGATCGCGCACCCCCGGCTACCGCGAAATCGCGGCTTACGCCGCTCCCACAGAAAGCAGGCGCCGTCTTCGCCTCCGCGTCACGACGGCCTACAGCGGAACGTTGATCACCGCCTCGACGGCGTGCCCATCCGGATCGATCAAGAACGCCGCGTAGTAATGAGGGCCATAGTCCGGTCGCAAGCCGGGCTTGCCGTTGTCCGTGCCCGCGACCGCCAAAGCCTGCGCATGGAACCGATCGACCGCCGCGCGCGACGGAGCGGCGAACGCCAGGTGGAATCCAGGCCCAGGCGGCGCCGAACGTGGTCGTAGCTTGAGGCAGAGCTGGTCTTCTCCGTCCACCAGCCCATAGCCGATGGCGGTCTCGTCTTCGAACACGCGTCGATAGCCCAAAGCGCCGAGCGCGGCGTCATAGAAGGCGCCGGCCTGGTGCAGATCGGCCACGGCAAGAGAGACGTGATGCAGCATATGAAAACCCCGATGTCTGGCACGGCCCTAGCCATGCAGCGGATTGCGCTCCGGTGAAGCGCTAAAGCGCATTCTGCCGCAGCTGGAATACGTTGCCCTCGGGATCGCGCCCGTCGCACACCCGAACCCCGCGCGCCTGCCACTCCCGCTCGGGCGGCCACAACTCACCGCCCAGGTCCACGGCCAACGAGCGCGCGCTGTCGATGCTGGCGACCGGCAGGCACAGCTTGATGCAGCCCTCCTCGCGGAGCGGATACGCAGCCGCCTCGGCAGCGTCGGAGTAGGGAATGGCGTGGACGATCAACTGGAACCCCGCCGCCTCCAGCACCACATGCTCCTGGTCGGCATGCGCGACCGTCATGGCCGCGACGCCCTGGTAGAACGCGGAGATCCGCTCGACGTTGTCCACGAACATCACCGCGGCTGGGGATGGCAGGCTCATCGATCGCCTCGCTAGGAATCGGGTATGGCGACCCGTAGCTTGCCCGAAACCGGGCGCGGCTTTCGATGCAGATGCCTGAAGGGCTGGGCTGACCCGGATAACCCAGATCCGACCTCCGCCATCGCGGACGCTGCGGTGCCATCACCCGGCGCGCTGCCCCTACTCGCCGGCCTGCCGACGCTTGCCCGTGTGGCCTAGGCGGGCCTCGTCCACCTGGGCAGACAGCTGCCGCACCACCTCCGGCTGCTCCCGGCAGAAGCGCGCATTGGCCGCCAAGGTGCCCCAACGCAGCGCCGCGGCCAGCTCGTCGTCCGCCCGCTCCAGCAGGCGGCGCTGGCTGTCGGCCGATACCTGCAACTCCAAGGTTTCCAACGCGACCTCCAACAAGCCGCGCGCCTCCTCCATCGCCCGTTGTGTCCGGTCGGTGGCGTGCAGGCACAAGCGGTCCAGCCGATCCGGGCCTAGAGCGGCCAGGGCGATGGCGTCGGTCGTGGGGTCGGTCGAAGCGGGCCAGAGCTGCAGCAGCAGGTCGGGCGGGAGGGCGAGTTGGTTGGGGAGGGTCATGGCTGCGGTCCTTGCCTATGGAAGGGTCGGAGGCGTCGGCCAATACGGTCCGGGCGCGCTCCGGACACTCTTATATCGATGGTTTCTGGATATCGGAAAAGTAGATACTCCAGACCAGGAAAAATAACGAGCTTCGATCTTGATTACGACCGCAATGTAGCTTAGATATTTCGCTAATAACGAATATTGAGCCCCGCCAGTCAAATTTAACTACTAGAAGGCAAGGCAACCATGCGCGACGTTCGCTTCTACCTAAAACCAAAATACGGGCGCAGCCATGCTCTCATTATCGGAATAAACACATATATCCGTTGCAATCCACTGAGCTATGCCGTGAATGACGCAACAGCGGTTCGCGACAAGTTGGTGAAGGATTTCGATTTTTCTTCGGAAGATGTAACTCTACTACTAGACGAAAATGCGACGGCAGATGCGATACGCAGAGCATATCTGCGCTTCTGCAACTCAGACATCGAGCTTGACGATCGACTCTTGATCTTCTTTGCAGGCCACGGCTCGACACGCAGTGGAATGCGCGGAGAGGTCGGCTATCTGGTCCCAGTTGATGCAACCCCTGATGATCTATCAACGTTGATCCGCTGGGACGACCTCACTCGCAACATCGAGATGATTCCAGCGAAACACATCCTCTTCGTCATGGATGCCTGTTATGGCGGCCTGGCAATCACACGTACTTTTCAGTCGGGCAGCGCTCGCTTCTTGAAGGACATGCTCAAGCGTGTATCACGCCAAGTCCTCACTGCCGGAAAAGCAGACCAACAGGTTGCAGACTCTGGCGGTCCGATTGCGGGTCACTCCGTTTTCACCGGACATCTCCTGCAAGGGTTAGGCGGAGAGGCGGCAACGCCGGACGGTGTGCTGACCGCAAGCGGCCTAATGTCTTACGTATACGGCAAGGTGGCGGCAGATGCCGGCTCGTTTCAGACACCTCATTTTGGACACATAGATGGAGACGGTGACTTCATTTTCCGAGCCCCGAAATTCGGTTCCGATGCCACAAGCGATGCGATCGATATCGACTCGATGTTGGTCGTCCCATACCCCGATGAGCCAACTCCGCGATCTGACCTTCCATCCAAGATACTCCGCGTAAAAGAACTTTTGAGTGACCGTGAACGATCCATAGAGCTACATGACTTCACTGTAGATGAGGTGAAGCGCTTCCTGTCCGCAACTGGTGAAGACGCATTCAAATCCGATGGGACTTTTACCATTGAAGAGGTGATTGACCGACTGACGCGCTACGAGTCGCACACCAAGGACCTGGCTACAATCGAAGCTTGCATCGCCTACTGGGCCGCCCCTTCGCACCGCCAGATCCTCCGTAAAGCTCTAGCTCGATCGACAGATCGTCTCGACATACGCGGCGGGCTACTCAGTTGGCTGACCCTTCGCTGGTACCCCCTTGTTATTCAAACCTATTGTGCAGGCATTGCCTCAACAGAGGCGGGGCGCTATGACACACTTTCAGACTTACTTCTGACAGAGGTTCAAAGCGGCGAGGACACAATGACCGTATTCCGCGCAGTATCACGCGCGATCCAGGAGTTTGCTCAGGCAGAAATATTCAAGCGATTGCCTGGACATGAGCGTCAGTACACCCCCATGAGTGAATATTTGTTCAAACAGCTTCAGCCACAGCTGGACAACGCCCTGTTCATGGGCCGCAATTATGAGCGAGCGTTCGATGAATTTGAGATCATGCTTGCACTGGTTGCTGTTGATCAAAAACTACAAGCCCATCAGAGTGCATGGGGACCAGTCGGCAGATTTGGCTGGAAGCACCAAAACAACACACCGTCGCCATTAACGCAACTAATCGATCGCATCAAAGCAGAGGGAAGCAAGTCGCCTGCACTTCAGCACGGACTGTTCGGCGGGGACGAAAATCGCTTCTCGGAAGCTGCCAATAAGTGCTCCGCAATTGTATCGGCACTCAATTGGTACTGATGATCGCTGACCATCGTCAGCAAGAGCTCAATTTTAGCTGATCGCGCCATGCTCACAGCCCCCTCTTACGAGGACTTCACTCTAGTCACAGATGATCCTTCACTCGCAGCGAAGATCTCTGCGCTGTTCACACGTCCGCGCCGATACTTTTCGGTGATGGATGGCCCTCGCCTCAGCCGACCTGACGCGAACAATGAGGTAGTGCGCCGTCGCAACGCAATCATCATGACGAAAGCTTCACGCGTGCTGCTCGGCGGCCTTCCACCTGATGCCGTGAGCGCAATTCGCCCAGGCTGGAAGAATTGCATCATTTCCGATCAGTATGACGACCATATCCTTGCCCTTCGAGGCCTCGTCAAACGCCCAAAAGATGCTCTTCGTTGGGGGCGCGATAACCTGGGTGTAGGTGTCTACCAGGCTCGTCTTGCGCGTAAGGAGCTTCAACTAGATTTGGACACATCACCATCGTTAGATGATGTCCATGTAGGCCGCCACCTTCTCGTTGCTTGCGAGCGCGGAGATGTGTTGTCAGAAGTAATCGCTAGCAACCTGGCTTTTTCCTGCGGCGCATCCTTCAGCGTGTTCCCAGAACTCCCTGAGGACGACCGAATCGCTTGGCTGGAAGAGATATACGCCCTAGGGGAAGGCGCCGACTTAACCGGTCGTTTCGGCGACTTGTGTCAGCGTGCGCGAGCGCACCTAAAAGCGCTTGATCCGACGCGCTACAAGACCATCCTGTTTGTGACCTCTGGATTTCCCTGGGGCATTGCGCTTCCCGAGGTCGCCACCACCCACATGTACAGATATCCGGATCTCGGACGCTCAACTATTGAGGGAATCTGGGCATCACAGAATAACGAGCGCAGCGCGAGAACCGCACTACTGATCGACCCACAGACCGTCGAAGGCTCGGAGATTCCCGCAATCAGCCGCGCATTAATGAGGAATGGAACGCTCACTCGCACCCTTCGCGGCGCGAGTGCAACCAAATCTCGAGTTCAGTTCCTGTTGGACCTATTGCCTCACGACATCATTGTTCTTTCGAGCCACGCAGGGGACGCCCCGGGAGATCGCATCACGTACCGATATCCAGACACCGAGGGAAATACACGCACGCTTGTCGTCGATCGCGTCGTGAGCGTCGGCTCAGAGCCAATCGCGGACAAACTTAGAGTCATGTCATACATCCGATTCCATTCGCTTGATGGTGTTGATTGGCGAGACCGCGCAGGAAAAGCCGCACTACCTGTTGGGAGTGCCATCAACAGTTGGAGCGAGATAGTCGGGGCAGATCGTAATGACTATGTCGTCGCGGAAGAGCCCATTACCCGAGTGACCGGGTCAATGGCGATGCTACTGCATGATGGCATTTGGCTGTTCGCATCACACGGCTTCGCATCTGATTCCTCCCCCTTGTTTATCAATAACTCCTGCTGGTCATGGCATGAAATAAGCTTGAGAGCCATGTTCGCTGGTGCGCGTGGCTACCTGGGAACCCTGTTTCCAATCACCGACGCAGAGGCCCAGGAGGTTACAAGCACTCTATTTGGCCGATACATAGATCGAAATATCGTCTTAGGTTTGTGGCTAGCACAGCGCGATGTCTACGCCCCCTCCATGCGACGTCCCTATGTCCTGGTTGGCCTTCCATTTGTAGCTGTTCGCCCCAACACCACTGATCCCCTAACGCATTTGCTCAAGACCTATCACGAAGCCATCTCGCACTGGAAGGATCTCTCGATCAGTTCGCCGCACGAGGACGTTCGCCAGAACGCACGACTATCCTCAAGGTTCCTTGACGACGATCTGCAAGCATTCCTCCGAAGCCTTAATGCTAAAAGTCGGACTAAGCTTCGCAGATGGAAAATTTGATCAAAGTCACTTTTCCCAGGCGTCAACCTTGCCAAGCGGGACAAGGAAGTCCGCAACGAAGAATAGGGGTCAGAGCCATTTTTAAATCGCACCCTCCTAGACACTGAACGATAGTTTTGTTGATGCTACGCAAGACCTGCTCAATGCACATGGCCAGGGTGAATTTCCGAAGAGGCATCTAAGAATGAAGCGCGGAACGAAGCCACTCAATATTTCCGACGTTGGCCGCTGGACGATGCACTCCCAGGAAACCTCTGCACCAGAGGTCTTTCGTGACAGGCTGTTGAAGCCGACTTCGCAGATATACCATCGACTGGAATGGGGATATGCGAAGCAGATTTTTGAACACGCTAGACTTCGCCTATCTCCGGTTAACGCTTGGCCGGACCCATACGAGAAATGGTGCTACAACGTGTTTAAACAGGCGATCAAAGAAGCGCCAAACATCAATGCATACGCGATGTGTTTCACCAGCAGCCGGTACGATGAACCCGCTTGGCGTTTTATTGGATACGAGAAATCCGAGCCCATAGTCCGTATCCGCTGCAGGGTATCTGACCTTCTCACGGCTGCAACAAACAGCCTTAGCTCCCAGCCGGGCAAGTGGCTTATCGGAGCCGTTCAGTACTGCCCCGAACGTCGGTTTCGGATGCTCGCTTCTAGTCCAATATCAGAAGAGATGTGGGAGCCGAAACACGTGCATGATGCTCCCCGTGCTGCCGCCTCAACGCTGCTCTTGAAGCGTCGCGCATTCCGCTTCGAGAAAGAAGTCAGGCTAATCTTCATCGACCAAAGCAACTCGACTCGGCAGAGCGAGATATTTCTTCCGATAGACCCAGCAATAATCTCTGACGTGATGGTTAGCCCGCACAATAACAGCAGCTTCCCAATGATCCGAGAGGAGCTCATGCGCTTTGGGTGGAAACCGCGCAGGTCAGGCGTACTTAAACCACCCGCCTGGATGTGTGACTAAGCAAGAAATGGGGTCAGAGTCATTTTTCCAAGAGCGTCACCCTTATGGAAGCGGCGCAAGAAAATCCGCCACCGGCTCCAAGATCAGTTCGGGCAGCCCCTCGGCGATGCACGCGCGCATTCGGTCCCACGCCTCGGCATCCACAGACGGAAGCGCGAGCCCCTCGGCCCTAGCCGCCGCCGACGGCCACTGCGTGTAGCTGTACCAGATGTCGTCCGGTCCGCGGTGCAGACGCGACCCCAGCGAGCCGCGCTCGCTCAGCAGCAACTCGGTGACCCGCGACCAGGCCTCGACGAAGGCATGCTCGGAGCCGGGATGCAGGCGCCAGCGATAGAGGGCGCAGAAGGCCGGGTTGTCATTACTCATGCTCGCTCCACTGGCGCGTTGCTTTCATTGATCTTTGCTGGAATACAGCGCGATCCGGTTGCCTTCCGAATCGCGCACTTCCGCGCGGAATCCGTAGCCGCCGATGGCATGGACGTCGCCGAGGAGCTCCCCGCCGTTGGCCAGCGCCGCCGCGAGCGCCGCCTTCAAGCGCCCCTCCACCTCGAACCAGAGCATGACGCCGTCCAGGGAGGGCCGGGCCGCATCGCCCGTCACCAGGCAGCCCATCTTCTGGCCGTCCGGCGTCGGTAGTACGCCGATCGGGATGGAGCCGCTTTGCTCTTTGCTGACGGCGGCGCCCAGCACGGCCGAGTAGAACGCGATGGCGCGGTCCAGATCGGCGACCGGGATGTCGAACCAGGCGATGTTGTGCTTCATGGGCTGACTCCTACCGAACCTCATGCGGGACAGATCCCGGCATTGCGGACTCAGCGCAGACGGCCGGCCTTGTGCAGGGACAACGTGTACGCAAGGAAACCCGAGATGACCAGCAGAGACAGCAGCACGCCATTGCGGCCGGTCTCCGGCAAGAATATCAGCCCGCTCACGATGTAGGCGGTGAAGCCGTAGCTGGCCAGTTTGCGCTGGAACAGCAGGAACACACCCGACAGGAACAGCAAGGCGGGGCGCGTGAGTTTCAGCATGATCGCCATGGGCGAGGTAACGCCCACCAGGGAATCCCAAGTCGACAGCGCCAAGTAGAGGATCCCCCAAAACTGCAGCACGCAGAACACCGCGATCAGCGAGGACACGACGAGACGGGCGTAGTCGCCCCGCGTCCTCTTGCCGGCGGGCTGGGCCTTGGCGTCTGGCGACGTGGATTGTGGGGGCTGGTATGGGTTGCTCATATCGTCCGACTGGGTGGCCTGGTGCAGCCACATGAGGAAATCACAGTCGGAAGCCGGGTCGAACCGGATTCCGCATAGAAATTCGCTTCGACGCCAGTTCCGCTTTAGGACTTGATCAGCGCACCTTGTCGATCATTACGCATTCCGATACCAACAGCGCTAACGACTTGTTCTTTGCCGTTGCCAGTCCGGCACGCAGCTCGAACCCGAACCAAGTGTCGTCGAATTGCTGGAGCTGCAACGGGCTCGCCTTTTTGGCTGACGCGGCGCATGCCCCACCCCGTCTTCCGCTAGGCCGGATCACGCAGCGCCCGATACACGCCGATACCAAGGAACAGGGCGACCTGGCATAGCAAGAGAACAAGCCAAGGCGCCTTGAATGCGACCAGCACCAGCGCCGATAGCAGCGCCGACATCAAGGCCCAGAGGAAGCTGTAGTCGTATGCCTCGCCATCCGACTCGAACCGGCCGGCGCGAAAGAACGTCACCGCGCAAACCAGCGCCAGCATTAGTTCGATGCTGATCCCCCCCATGCCCTTCCCTCCACGGCGCCCTTGATATCTACGGCTTACAAAAGGTTACTCGATGCTCGCATCAGTCTGCTCCGTGTTCGCCGACCAGAAGCAATCTAGTCCCGGCGCAGTCAAGACGCAGCGGTATGGCATCGCCTCGGGCGACTAGCAAGCGAGAGGCCCGCCGATGGGCGAGCCTCTCTGGCAACACGGGGCAGGTCCCGCCCCTATCGCCTACTTCTGCGGCGGCGGAAGGTCCGGCTTGATGATCTCGCGCTTCTGGCCCGGGTCCTGCTCCGGCAGCAAGGCGCCCTTCAACGGGACCCACTTGGCCGGGTCGGCGTTGGCCTGCGGGTCCATCGAGACTTCCTGGCGGCGCGCGTTCTCGAACTGGAACGGGATCGCGTCGCAGCTGTCGCAGGGTTTCAGGTGCACGTGGGTGTGCGGGCCACTGGAGGCGCCGGTGTTGCCGGAGCGGCCGATGTATTGGCCGCGGTAGATCTTGGGCCGGGAGCCGGCCGGGACATAGATGTCGTCGTAGTAGGCGCCGTCGTGGACGGGGCCGGCGTTGGCGTCCTTCACGTAGATGCCGGTCTTGGGGCACAGCTCGGCCGGGATCGAGCCGGACTTGAGGTGCGCGATCAGCATCACCGAGCCGTCGGCGGTCTTGATGTTGAGGTGGTTGCCCGAGCGCGGGATGGTGCAGCTGCAGGTCTTGAAGTCGTCGCAGACGTTGCCGTCCTTGTCGTCGTCGCCGCAGCCGTCGCGCTCCGGCAGCACGCCGCCGGGCTTTGGGTTTTCCGGCGCGTTGCGCCAGCAGGTGACCACTTCGCCGTCGGCGGGCGCGTACAGCTTCATGCCGAAGATGAGGTCGGCCTCGTTGGTGCCCGCGGGGCTGCCGTACCGGTCGCGCGTCCATTTCTTGGTGCCGGTGTCGAAGCGCATCACGCCCAGGTCGCGCCCTGGGCTGGGCATGTTGCCGGGCCCGGCCGGTTGCTTGGAATTCGGGCGGTGATCGCCGCTGACGTAATACACCACCGACGGCAATGCATCGTCGTTGCTGTCGGCGCCGGGAAAGCGGTAGAGCTTGGCGGCCGGCGCGCGTACGCCGGTGCCCTGTGCCGGGGCCTCGCCGACGACAGCCCACGACAACGCCAGCCCACACAGGAACGCAGCAGCCCCCATCCTTGATCGGTCCATGACGGTCTCCTCGCAGCGCAAGGCACCGGGATTGGCGCCCAGCGGATTGCATGACGGTGTGCAACGGCCTTGCCGTGAGACCGCCCGGGCCCCTCCTGCCCAGGCGCGCCGACTGTAGGCCGCGCCCTCGTGAACGCCGCGCAAAAATCGCCAGTGCCCGTCTTGAGCAGAAACCCGGCCGGCGGCTGTCTTGCCCCTGTCATGGCGCTGGCATCGAATCCACAACGGCTCAAGCGCCGGGAGACGGCCATGGTTTCGTTCCGCATCCGAATAGCGCGCCGGGCGTCGAAGGCCACCAGCGGCATGGCCCGGGGGCTGGCCTGCCTGCTGCTCCTGCCCGCCGCGGGCTGGGTGGCCGGCGATGCGCAGGCCCAGCAGTGGCGGCTGGCCAAGGAGAAGGACGGCATCCGGATGGAAACCCGGCGCATCCCCGGCGCACGCTTCGACGAGCTGCGCGTCAGCACCTCGCTGAAGGCGTCGCCGGAGGCGATCGCGGACTACCTGTTCGGCAAGTACCTGGACGAGAAGAACCGCAACATCCGCCGCAGCTTCGTCCAGCGCGGTCGCGACGTGACCGTGTGGTCGGACGTGCTCAGCACGCCGGTCACCAGCGAGCGCTGCTACTCGATGCGTTTCGAGCGGCACGCGCCCGGCAACGGCGAGATCCGGGTGAAGTTCGTCTCGCTGGACTACGTGGGCAAGAAGCCGACGCCCGACTGCATCGCGCTGCGCTCGCGCGGCGAGTGGGTCATGACGCCCACGGGCAATGGGACACGGTTGACCTATGTGTCGTTGACCGACTTCGGCGGCAAGGTGCCGGCGATGCTGGCGGAACGTTCGCTGTCCTCGGCCGCGGTGTCGAGCCTGCGCAAGGTGGTGGCGGGCTCATCGGGGTTGGCGTTGCCTCGGGGGATCGACGACTGAGCCAGCGCCCAGGTTCCGTGGCGATGCGCGATGCGGTTCGCTGCGCTCACCACATCCTACGGTCTGGGCTGAATTGAGCTTCGGGCAAGGGGTCAGGTTCGTTACCGGTGCGACCTTCCGGCTCAGTCCGCAAGCTCGTACCAGCCTTCCGCTCGCCGCCTGCCCTGCCGCCAATCCTCTCTGCAAGGCTTGCGCTCCATGGCCGAAGCGTCCGAAAGGTAGCGGCGCGCCGTGTGTTTGACCGGAAAGCCACCGCCCCAGAAGAAGTCCACCATCACACCGCAGGCGTCTTCCTGGCTGATGTGCACCGCATAGGCGAGGTCCCGGTACGGCGCAGGCACCTGCAGCACCGTCACCGTCTCGCCCGGCACCGCCAAGGCGGTGGCCCAGGCGGCCGCGGCCCGGTAGCGCGGCAGGTCGCGCTGGAATTGCCAGTCGCGGATCAGGTGCCCGATCTCGACACCGGCGGGAATGACCGCCAGCACGGCCAATGCCGCGATGCATCCCTTCAGGCGTTGCCCCTTCGCGCGCGTGAGCGCCCAACTCAGGCAGGCCAGGAACAGTAGGCCGGCCGCGAGGAAGGCGCCCATGGCGAACAGTTGCTTCAGCCCCGTCGGCCGCGCTGCAAAGGCTGCGATGCCGCATAGGCAGGTCAAGGACAGTGCGCCGACTATTCCGAAGAATCTCATTCGTCCTCCGACGCTTACTACCTGATTAGCGCAGCCGCCCAGCCCTGTGCAGATGCAAGGTGTACGCCAGGAACCCGGAGATGGCCAACAACGATAGCAGCGCACCGTTGCGCCCCTCTTCGGGCAGGAACACCAGCCCGCTGACGATGTAGACCGCGAAGCCATAGCTGGCGAGCTTGCGCTTGAAGGCCAGCATCACGCCCGACAGGAACAGCAACGCGGGACGCGTCAGCTTGAGCAACAGCGACGCCGGCGACCCGACCTCCACCAGCGAGTCCCACCACGACAGCATCAGATACAGGATCGTCCAGAACTGGATTACGCAGAAGGCCGCGATCAGCAGCGACACGACGGTATAAACGTAGTCGGCGCGAGTACGCTTTCTGACTGGAGGCGCATCCGCGACGCGCGATGTCGACTGAGGCGCTTGGTGGGAATTGCTCATGCTTCGTCTCTGAGCGTTTACGGGCGGTGTTTCAAGCGGATGAGGTCAGGACGACGCCGGCGGCGTTGAATCCGGACGGATACTCGATTCACCGGGCGACTCCGTCATGCCGGTGCTGCCCGAGAACGCTTCGACCAGACTTCTGCGCCAGCGGCCGGCAATGACGCCCGAGCCGCCCAGGTCGATGGCGGCCGCTTCGTCGATGTTCGCGAGGGCGGTTTGCGACAGCGCCGCGTGCGGCGCGGTCTCGGCCAACAATGCGGCCAGGGCGCTGATGGACTTGTAGTAGGTCGCATGGTCTTCCAGCAGCGACACGGCCTTTTCCTGGAAGCCGGGGTCGACGTGGGCCGCCGTCGCGCACAGCTGAGGCGATGCCCAGCTGCCGGCGCGGATGCAGCGCCACAGCTCGGACAGGACTTGATCGGATACGCGCCGGCACGCGATGGCGACGCAGGCGATGTTGTGGAAACGCCAATCGCGTGCACGCAGCAGCAAGCTCAGGTCGCGCTCCAGATGCGCTTGCGTGGGCTCCGTGAGCGCGTTCCTGAGCTTGCCGATCTCTGCTTGCGCTTGCGGGCCCCGCAGCGACATGAAGGCCAGGTAGTTGGCCACGCCCAGCCTGCAGGCCTTGCCTTCGAACTCGCTGTCCTGGAAGAACAGCGTTTGCAGCGCTGCGTCTTCGGCTTCCTGATCGGCGGGAGGAAAGTCACGCATACGAAGCGCCCAGCCCGGCTGCGGTATCGTGACGCTGTCTCATGGCGTGTCGGCCGCTGGGAAGATGAGATGCGCCAACCGAGCAAACGGAAGTCGGGATACGTCGCGTCGTCAGGTCCAATCAACGCACCTTCCCGGCCGCCGGGCAATCCGACGCCAGCAGCTTAAAGGATTTGTTCTTCGCCGCAGCCAGCTCGACGCGGAGCTCGAACCCCGACCAGGTGCCGTCGAATTGCTGAAGCTTGGCTAGGCGGTCCTCGAGTCCGCTGAATTCTGCATCGATTTTGCCAGCGGACTCAGCGCATGCGCTCCCTTGGAATTGCCCGTAAACCCGCGCGCTGTCCTGCTCGATTACAGCGATCTGCCGCTCGTAGCAGGCCCCCAGGATGTTCCCGCAGCCGCCGAAGAAGCACTCCTCACGGGCCTGTTCGGATTCCTTGAGGCAGGCCTGATACTCAGCCGTCGCGGCGGCTCTTGGATCTTGAGCTTGGGCGACGCTCGCGTGTGCGACGAACGCCATGAGCAGAACAATTTTCTTCATAACCCCTAACCCAGAAAATCATACAAGGCATCGACCCCGCTCCGATGAAGGCTGCAAGACGGCACCACCCACTCTTCTGGCTGGGCTCCATCATGGCGGTCGATTCATGGCTCGACTCGTGTACACACACCGTAGATCGCGCTTGGCCCGATCCAGCCATTGATGAAACCACGGTTGTTGCCGATCTGGAACCGCTGGCCCTGGATGGCTTTGACGAGGTGGAGATACTCGTTTCCGCCTACCTTGCATAGCACGATGTCTCCCACGCTCAAGGCCGACAGATCCGCGATCGGTTCCACGGTGCACAACTGCCCCGATTCGATCTTGCCCGTCATCGATCCACCGCTAGGGCGGAACGCCACCGTCTCCCCGCTCTTGAGTTTGGCGATGTATGCCGTTGCCCACCCCATGCTTGTCTCAGCTCCTGTTTTCCGATATCGGCAAGCACCAACTCATGTACGAACCGTACTCATTCCACGGTAGGGCCGTAGATATCGACCCCTAGCTCGATGCCTCGTTCGCCTAGCGCAAGCAAGGTCTTCGGCGAGATCGACACACCCTCGTTGCCGCCGCCCATGAACCAGCCGCAGAACAGATCGATGCGGTAATGCTCCGAGAGTTTGCGCCAGACGGCGAGGTCGGGCGTCAGCTGCGCCAGCAGCTCCGCGACCTGCGCGTCCAGGTTCTCGGGTTCCGTGGCCCTGGCGGACAGGCTCCATAGTCCGGAGGAAGGTGTCCGCCCGCGTCCTGGCGAGGACTCCCGCTGTTCGCCTTTGGCATGCGAGTCCGTAGGTGCCGCGCCCAGCCATGCCGTGATCTCGCCAGGCTGCAGGTCCTTGCCGGAGACGCGGAGCGTCGCCATCGATTTACTTAGGTGTGCCATGTGGACTCGATCGGGTCTGGCCGGGACTGAGTCGTGCCGGCTGGCCACGACAGCTTTCACTAATCACACGGGAAAGCTAGAAGCCCCTCCTCCGCCAAGGCCTGCATTACATCAGGCAGGATGTACTTTTGCCACGGAATGGTGCCCTCTGGATCCTCGCGCCGAAGATACTCCCCGCCATCGAATGCCAAGTAGATGTCCAACGGGAAGCCCCGGAGGTCAATATCCATGATTGCGAAGAGCTGGTTCATAGCCGCGTCTCCATCCGCATAGGACATCTCGCCGTTTACGAACTCCTCTGCCACCATTTTGGCGAATAGATAGCAAAAACGAGCCTTGTCCACCCCATGCTTAGCGCAGAATGGCTGGAAGCCATCGGGCCACAACGGATTTCCTCGATTGGATTCAATCGTCAGCTCAATCAGTTGATGAAGGTCTTCTTCCATAGGCTTCACTGCTCGACTCGTGTGCATACGCCGTAGATCGCGTTGGGCCCGATCCAGCCATTGATGAAACCGCGGTTGCTGCCGATCTGGAACCGCTGCCCATGGATGGCTTTGACGCGTCTGACCCGACTTCATGGTCCAAACGAAGCCGACGGACGCTCGCCTTCGGACGCCATGCCTAGCTTATGCCAAGTGTTCTTTGGATCCTCGGCATTGGCGTTGCCTGGGGATCGGCAGTTGAGGCAACCAGCGGGCAGTGCGCGCTTTTCAAGCATCTTCCACGAAGACGACGCGACGCCCTTCGCCGCGTAGCCTGCGTTCTGTGGGAGCGGCGTAAGCCGCGATCGCGCAATTCCAGAATCGCGGCGCCTGCCACGCGCCGGCTATCGCGGCTTACGCCGCTCCCACAGGAAGCCGGGTATGGCAGCATCGGGCCGGCGCACGCGCGCCCACGGCCGGCCTACACCGCCGCCTGCGCATCCAACAACACCACCCGGTTGCGCCCCTCGTGCTTGGCGCGGTACATCGCCGCGTCGGCGCGCTGGATCAGGGTGGCGGCGCTGTCTTCGGGGCCGCATTCGACCACGCCGATGCTGAGGGTGAGCGCGACCGGTACGCCCTTGACCTCGCGGCAGCGGCGCTCGACCTTGCGCCGGATCTGTTCGGCGGTGTCGCGCGCGACCGCGTCGCCGACGCCGGGCAGCAGCAGCAGGAACTCTTCGCCGCCGATGCGGCCGAGCTGGTAGACCGGCATGGTCTCGGAATGGATGCTCTCGGTGACCGCGCACAGGCAGGCGTCGCCGACCGGGTGGCCGTAGGTGTCGTTGATGGCCTTGAAGTGGTCCAGGTCCAGGAACAGCACCGACAGGGCCTGGCGCTTGCGGCGCGCGTCGGCGACGGCGCGGTTGAGGCGGGTGATGATGCCGGCGCGGTTGAGCACGCCGGTCAGGGCGTCGTGCTCGGCGTGCAGCTGGGCAACGTCGCGTTCGCGGCGGAAGGTCAGCATGCGGTCGGCCAGGCCCAGCACCAGCACCACCGCGGCGAAGGCCTGCATCACCGGCAGGCCGTATTCCAGCAGCGGGGTCAGCGGCACGCCGGCGCTGAGCTGCATCGCGCGCGCGGTCGAGACGGTCACCAACGGCACCCAGGCGATCAGCACGAAGCCGGCATGGCGGCCGCCGCGCAGCCAGACCGTACCCAGGGTGGCGATCGCCAATAGGTTGGCCAGCATCAGCAGGCCGTTGCCCAGCGGCGGGAACCAGGCCTTGCTCACCGGCCAGGGCGAGACCAGGCCGACCAACAGGGCCAAGGGCAGCCAGGCGCCGACGATCAGCAGGGCGCGCGTGAGCCAGGGCGCGCGCGGGCGCAGGTCGGCGAACTCGATCAGGAACAGCACGGTGACGATGGTGGAGGAGGTGGCGACGAACCAGATGCCGGCCACGCCGAAGCGGCCCAGCCAGGACAGCATGGGCAGGGTGTAGGCGTCGCCGTAGGCGCACAGCACGTACAGCAGCTGCAGCAGCATGCTGGCCGAGAACAACAGATAGACGCGCTCGCGCAGCTGGGTCCAGAACAGCAGCACCACCAGCGATACGCCGACCAGGATGCCCATGCTGATCCACAGCACGCGCACGTGGCGGTGGTCCTCGACGGCGTAGTCGGCGCTGGAGCGCACGGCGATCTGCAGCGGGTAGCGCGCGCCTTCCACGCCGACGTAAACCGGCCCGGCCGCGCTCAGCGGGAACGCCAGCGCGCGCCGCGAGTGGCTGGGCTGGGCGCCGGCGTCGAAGATGGTGGCGCTGCGCGGGCGGTAGTCCGGCGGCGCCAGCACGGTGATGCGTGCGCTGAAGGGGTGGTAGACCAGCAGCACGCGCGGCTCTTCGGAGGACTCCGGGCGCAGCCGCCACCAGCCGCGGCCGCCCTGGGCGCCGGCGAGCTGGGCCGCGCCGGGCTGGGCGCGGTAGGCCGTATCGGGCAGCGCGCGCAGGGCTTCGAGCGAGGCGGGCGGGGCTACGGCCAGGCGTTCGACGCGCACGATGCCGGAAGCCCACGCCTGCGCGCAGACACCGCACAACACCAGCCAGGCCGCGATCCAGACTCGTTTCATCGGTCCCCCGCGTCCGGCCCAGTGTCGGCCCGGGCGATGCGCGCCACAAGCCCCCGCGCGACGTATGCTGGCGGCGTTTCGGACCGGACCGCGGGACGCCCCGATGCCATCGTTGTCATTGACGCCTCTGATCCTGGCCGCCGCCGTCGCGCTGCAGCCGCCCGGGCAGTTCCACGGCGACGAGCCGGTCGCGCGCGACGGCGAACCCTGGCTGGCGCTGCGCGCCTCCGGGGACGCGGCCTCGCTGACCCCGACCCGGATCAGGGTGCAGGCGGTCGAAGACCCGATCATGGACGAGCCCGGCCAGGCGACCGGCCGGCGCGTGTCCTCCGCGCTGGAGCCGGACCCGGACGCCGAGGGCGCGCAGGTGGTGACCTACCTGCGCGGCAAGGGGTTGGCCGCAGGCGTGGTGACGCCGGCACGTATCCAGGAAGACGGCGCGAGCGGACTGCCGGACTACCGTTTCGAACACGCCGGCCAGGCCTATCGCATCGGCACGAAATGCGGGCCCCAGCCGGAGCAGCAGGCGCTGGCCTGCGCGGTGCTGCTGATCGCGCCCGATGGCGCCGAGCAGGTGCTGATGCGCGCGCCGGGCCAGCGCGAGGAAGGCCGCGTCATGCTCGGCGACGACGCCTCGCCCAAGCTGCTGTTCGCCGGCGACCTCGACCGCGACGGCCGGCCCGACCTGATCTTCGACGTCACCGACCACTACAACGTATCGCGGCCGACGCTGTTTCTGTCGTCGCGCGCCAGGGACGGCGAGCTGCTGCACGCGGCATCCACCTACGAATCCGTCGGCTGCTGAAAGCCGCCCGTCCCTGTTCCGGAGTTGCCAGGCATGACCCTTCCGACCATCGACTTCAACTGGCTGGCGGTGATCGCCGCGGCCGCGTCCGCGTTCCTGCTCGGCGGGATCTGGTACGGGCCCTTGTTCAAGAAGGTCTGGTGCCGCGAGGCCGGGGTGGACCCGGATTCGGCGCCACGGCATCCGGCGCGGATCTTCGCGATCGCCTTCGTCTGCAGCCTGCTGTCGGCGCTGATCTTCACCGTGCTGCTGCCCACCGGCGCCGGCGCCGCGGACGGCTTCGGGGTGGGCTTCGTGGTCGGCCTGTTCTTCGTGGCGATGAGCTTCGGCATCAACTACGCCTTCGCCCAGCGCAGCCTCAAGCTGTGGATGATCGACAGCGGCTACCACATCCTCCAGTTCATCCTGTACGGGGTGATCCTGGGCGCCTGGCGCTGAGGGCCGCGACATGACCGCCATCGACTGGTACTTCGATTTCATTTCGCCGTTCTCCTACCTGGCCTGGCAGAAGGTGAAGGCGCTGCCGCCGGCCACCGCCGCGCTGCGGCCGGTGCCGATCGTGTTCGGCGCGGTGTTGGTCGCCTGCGGCCAGAAGGGCCCGGCCGAGATCCCGGGCAAGCGCGAGTTCACCTACCGCCACGTGCTGTGGCAGTCGCGCCAGGAGGGCGTGGCGCTGCGCTTCCCGCCCGCGCATCCGTTCAATCCGCTGCCCGCGCTGCGCCTGTGCGTGGCCGCCGGCAGCACCCCCGAGGCGGTCGACGCGGTGTTCGACTGGATCTGGGGCCAGGGCCGCGCCGGCGACAGCGTGCAGGCCCTGGCGCCGCTGGCGGCCGCGCTGGGCGTGGCCGAGGACGCCATCGGCAGCGAAGCCACCAAGACCGCGCTGCGCGCCAACACCGACGCGGCGATCGCCGCCGGCGTCTATGGCGTCCCCACCCTGGCCTTCGACGGCAACATGTTCTGGGGCAACGACGCCCACGACTTCGCCCTGGCCGCGCTGCGCGACCCGGCGGTGCTCGCCGACCCCGAAATGCAGCGCGTAGGCACGCTGCCTGTGGCGGTACAGCGCCAAGCCTGAACGACCCCGTCCCAGGCGTTCAGGGGCGTAGACACGCCCTTGTCGCATGCCGGGTATGCTGCCGGTCACAATTCGAAACGTCTTGGCGCCAACACCCGGGGGGGGACTATGCGCATCGGACTCGTCGTCGATTCGGCTTGCGATCTGCCGTTGGAGTACCTGCAGCAGCACGATATCCATCTGCTGCCGGTCACCGTGCGGATCGGGGAGGCGGTGCTGACCGACCACCGCAACCCCGAAGCCACCCTGCACTTCCTGCAGACCCACCTGGCCGAACGCGGCTTCGAGGCCGAGACCACGCCGTTCACGGTGCAGCAGGTGCGCGATCTGTTCGTGAGCCAGCTGGCGATCGACTACGACTACGTGTTCTGCATGACGATCACGAAGACGCGCAGCCCGATCTACGACAACGCCAACCAGGCCAGCTTCGCCATCCTCAACGACTACAAGCCGGTGCGCACGGCCGCCGGCAACAACACGCCGTTCGCGCTGCGGGTGATCGATTCGCAAAACCTGTTCGCCGCGCAGGGCATCCTGCCGGTCGAGGCGGTGCGCTTGCGCGACGCCGGCGAGGGCGCGCCCAAGATCCGCGCGCGCCTGGAGAACCTGGCCCTGCACACCCAGGGCTATCTGATCCCGCGCGACCTGAACTACATCCGCGCGCGCACCCGGGTCCGCGGCGATCGCAGCGTGAGCCTGCTCAGCGCCACCCTGGGCACGATGCTGGACATCAAGCCGGTGCTGCATTGCAACCGCGGCGAGACCGGGCCGGTGGCCAAGATCAAGGGCTTCGAAGCCGCGACGCAGAAGCTGTTCGACCACTGCGGCAAGCGCGTGCGCGACGGGCTGATGACGCCGACGATGTGCCTGAGCTATGGCGGCGAGCTCGAAGAGATGCGCAGCCTGCCCGGCTACCAGCGCCTGCGCGATACCTGCCGCGATCACAACGTCGAGTTGTTCGAGGCGGTGATGAGCCTGACCAGCATGGTCAACATCGGCAAGGGCGGCGTGGCCGCCGGCTTCGCGGCCGAGGGCGGTAGCAAGTTCGAGGATTGAGGCGCGGCGCGTCCGAGTTTTCGACGCGCGTCCGCGCGAAAAGCAAATCCCCCCTAGCCCCCTTTTTCAAAGGGGGGAGCGGTATGCCGTCCGATTCGTAACGACGCGGCCTTCGAACCTTTGCTTTGCACTCCCCCTTTGGAAAAGGAGGAGTGAGGGGGATTTGCTTTTGCGGCCCGCAACACCCCACACACGACTTTCGACCCGGGGCCGGCGCGGCCGCGCGAGTTAGGCTCGGACCTCGTCCACCCGAACCCGACCCGATGCCCAGCCACCGCCTGCTCGTCCTTGCGCTCGCCAGCGCCCTCGCCGCCACCCCGGCGCTCGCCCAGAACCCGCCGGCGCCGCAGCCGGCACCGCAACCCGCGCCGCAGGACAAGGACAAGGCCGACAAGCCGCGCGACCAGCTCGAACAGGACGCGCTGGATCCGGCCGGCAACGACCCGGCGCACGCCCCGGCCCAGACCGCCAAGGGCGCCAGCAAGCCCGGCGAAGCCAAGGACGACAAGAAGTGGGACGTCTCGGCCGCGCACGGCCCGACCAAGAGCGTGCGCTTCGAGACCGACGAAGGCACCTGGATGGACGTGGACGTCTCGCCCGACGGGCGCGAGCTCGCGTTCTCCCTGCTCGGCGACCTCTACCGCCTGCCGATCGGCGGCGGCGCCGCCCAACGCGTGACCAGCGGCCCGGCCTGGGACGTGCAGCCGCGCTGGTCGCCCGATGGGCGCGAGCTGGCCTTCACCTCCGACCGCGGCGGCGGCAACAACCTGTGGCGCGTCCGTAGCGACGGCAGCCAGCCGGTGCAGGTGAGCAAGGAAGACTTCCGCCTGCTCAACAACCCGGCCTGGACCCCGGACGGCCGTTTCCTGATCGGACGCAAGCACTTCACCGGCGAGCGCTCGATGGGCGCCGGCGAGCTGTGGCTGTACCACGCCTCCGGCGGCGGCGGCCTGCAGCTGACCAAGCAGAAGAACGACCAGCAGGACCTGGGCGAACCCGCGGTCTCGCCCGACGGCCGCTACGTCTATTACTCCGAGGACGTCAGCGACGGCCCCAGCTTCCAGTACAACAAGAACGTCCACGACACGATCTACGCGATCAAACGCCTGGACCGCCAGACCGGCAAGAGCGAAACCCTGATTTCCACCGCCGGCGGCGCGGTGCGGCCGCAGCCCTCGCCCGACGGCAAGTCGCTGGCGTTCGTCAAACGCGTGCGCGACAAGTCGGTGCTGCACGTGATGGACCTGGCCAGCGGCCAGGTGCGCCCGGTCTGGGACGGCCTGTCGCACGATCAGCAGGAGGCCTGGGCGATCTTCGGCCCCTACGCCAACTTCGACTGGACGCCGGACTCGCGCGCGGTGGTGATCTGGGGCCAGGGCAAACTGTGGCGCGTGGACATGGCCAGCGGCAAGGCCGCCAACGTGCCCTTCACCGCCCAGGTCGAGCAGACCGTGACCGCGCCGCTGCGCTTCGAGCAGACCCTGGACGAGGGCCGCTTCGCGCCCAAGATGATCCGCGACGTCGCCACCAGCGCCGACGGCAAGACCCTGATCTTCCACGCCGTCGGCCACCTCTGGCGCAAGCGCTTGCCCGACGGCGCGCCCGAGCGCCTGAGCCGCGACGACAGCCACTACGAATACCAGCCCAGCTTCAGCGCCGACGGCCGCAAGCTGCTGTACACGACTTGGTCCGATCAGGACCTGACCGCGATCTACGTGGCCGACGCCAACGGCGGCGGCGCGCGCAAGATCAGCCGCGAGCCGGGCTTCTACTACGGCCCGCGCTTCTCGCCCGACGGCCGCCGCATCGTCTACGCCAAGAGCGGCGGCGGCGGCCTCACCGGCAGCCTGTGGTCGCGCGACCAGGGCATCTACGTGATGCCCGCCGACGGCGGCGCGGCGGTGCGCGTGGCCGAGAGCGGCGAGTCCCCGCAGTTCAACGCCGACGGCACGCGCGTGTACTACCTCAGCGGCGGCGGCCTGAAGAAGAAGCTGATGTCGGTGGGCCTGCACGGCGAGGACGCGCGCGAGGTCTACAGCCTGAAGTACGTCGACTCGGTCAGCATCAGCCCGGACGGCAACTGGATCGCCTTCACCGAACTGTTCAACGCCTACGTCGCGCCGCTGGTGGCCACCGGCACCGCGATCGAGCTGTCCAAGGACAGCAAGGCCATGCCGGTGACCCAGGTCAGCGCCGACGTCGGCAGCTATCTGCATTGGAGCGCGGATTCCAAGTCGCTGCACTGGATGGTCGGCGACCGCTACTACTCGCGCGACCTGCGCCAGAGCTTCGCCTTCCTGCCCGGCGCGCCCAAGGACCTGCCCAAGCCGAGCAACGACGGCGGCATCGCGGTCGGCCTGAGCGTGGCCGTGGACGCGCCCAAGGACACGGTCGCCTTCACCCACGCCCGCATCGTCACCATGCGCGACGCGGAGAAAACCCAGGAAGTGATCGAGGACGGCACCCTGGTGGTGCGCGGCGACACCATCGTCGCGGTCGGCCCTTCGGCCTCGGTGAACATCCCCGCCGGCGCGCGCAGCATCGACGCCAGCGGCAAGACCATCGTGCCGGGTTACGTCGACGTGCACGCGCACGCGGCGCACTTCGGCCAGGGCGTGGTGCCGCAGCAGAACTGGGCCTACTACACCAACCTCGCCTTCGGCGTGACCACCATGCACGACCCCTCGGCCACCACCGAGTTCGTGTTCTCCGAAGCCGAACTGGTCAAGAGCGGGCGCATGGTCGGCCCGCGCGTGTTCTCCACCGGCACCATCCTGTACGGCGCCGACGGCGACTTCAAAGCCGTGGTCAATTCGCTGGAGGACGCGCGCAGCCACCTGCGCCGGATGAAGGCCAACGGCGCGTTCTCGGTCAAGAGCTACAACCAGCCGCGCCGCGAGCAGCGCCAGCAGATCGACCAGGCCGCGCGCGAGCTGGGCATGCTGGTGGTCGAGGAAGGCGGTTCGACTTTCCACCACAACATGACCATGGTGCTGGACGGTGTGACCAGCGTCGAACACAACCTGCCGGTGGCGCCGCTGTACAAGGACGTGATCGAACTGTGGCGTCAGACCGACGTGCGCAACACGCCGACCCTGGTGGTGAGTTACGGCGGCACCTCGGGCGAATACTGGTGGTACGCGCGCGACAACGTCTGGGAAGACAAGAAGCTCAACCGCTTCTTCCCGCGCGAGACCCTGGACGCGCGCTCGATCCGGCGCGAGATCGCGCCGGACTGGGATTACTGGCATATCGAGGTCGCCAAGTCGGCCAAGAAGATGCGCGACGCCGGCATCAAGATCCAGATCGGCGGCCACGGCCAGCTGCAGGGCCTGTCGCCGAACTGGGAGATCTGGTCGCTGACCCAGGGCGGTTTCAGCAACTTCGAGGCGCTGCGCGCGGCCACCATCGACGGCGCCGACCTGCTCGGCCTGTCCAAGCAGTTGGGCTCGCTGGAGACCGGCAAGCAGGCCGACCTGGTGGTGCTCAACGACAATCCGCTGCAGAACATCCGCGCCACCGCCGACACCCGCTACGTGATGGTCGACGGCCGCCTGTTCGACGTCGACGCCGACATGGCCGAGATCGGCAACCGCGCGGAGAAGGCGCCGAACTTCTATTGGCAGCGCCACCGCGACGGCCAGACCTTCGGCGTGGAGTTCGGCCCCACCGCGGTCTGCCATTGCCCGAAGGGGCACGGCGCGCACGTGCATCTGGACTGAAGGCTCGCCTGGTGCGGCGGCACGGCGCCCGGCGCGCCGATCCGCCGCGCCGGCAACCGCCGTTCGGCGGGGCTCGGCATCGTCCGGGTCCACCGGGTCGACCAGCGTATCCAAAGCCCTGCTGCGGGACTGCAGCAGGGCGACCCTGGGCGTATTCGCTGATCGACCGCCTGCGCAATAAATACGCAACGGCGAAGCGGCCCTAACGGCGCGCGGGCGCAGGAGCGGCCACCCGCGATCAAGCTGACCGGCGTCGCAACGCCTCGCAATCGACGCATGGCGTTCACAAACCACGCATGTTCGCCGGCCTAGGCTAGGCCCAGTTCCCGCAAGAGACGCCATGATGGCCACCCGTTACTACCTCAGCCTTCCCGACGCCGAACGCGCACGCGGCAGCGAACCCTCGTTGTCGTTCTCCGCGGTCAGCGCCGAAGGCTTCGCCGAGCAATTGCAGGATGCGCTGCGGAACGATCGCCTGTTCGAACGCTGGCGCGCCATGCAGCCCGAGCCGGACGAAATCGACCCCGCGCTGGGCGCCGTCGACCCCGGCGCCACCGTCGACGGGCAGCAGGACGACCTGCACATCGACCTGGTGTTGACCTCGACCATTCCGGGCACGGTGCTCAAGCACCGCATGCGGCTGCTGGCCGGCACCGGTTGGGAGTTGCGGGACGTGACCGCGGCTTGAGGGGGTGGTTGCTTGGGAGTAGAAGCAAGTCCCCCCTAGCCCCCCTTTTTCAAAGGGGGGAACAGGGGCGGCGTTCTTCGTAGGGGCGGCGCTACTCCGTCCGCGCGCTACTCCGTCCGCGCGCAACTCCATCCGCGCGCAATCGCTCAGCACGCTCCGCCTGCCTTTTGTCTTCCCCCTTTGAAAAAGGGGGACCGAGGGGGATTTGCTCTTCCGCAGCGCCACCTACCGACGCAGGCTCCGCGCCACCGCGCGCTTACCCGCGCAACGCCGCCGCGTGGTGCTCGATGTGCTCGCCGATGAAGCTGGCGATGAAGTAGTAGCTGTGGTCGTAGCCCGGCCGCATCCGCAGCTGCAGCGGATGCCCGGCCGCCGCGCAGGCCGCGCGCAGCCGTTCCGGCTGCAACTGGCTTTGCAGGAACTCGTCGGCCTCGCCCTGATCGATCAGCAGCGGCAGGCGTTCGCGCGCCTGCGCGACCAACTGCGTGGCGTCCCACTCGCGCCAGGCCTCGCGGTCGTCGCCCAGGTAGGCGGAGAACGCCTTCTCGCCCCAGGGCACCTGCGCGGGCGCGACGATCGGCGAGAACGCCGAGACGCTGCGGTAGCGGCCCGGGTTTCTGAGCGCGATGGTGAGCGCGCCGTGCCCGCCCATGGAATGGCCGCTGATGGCGCGCGCGCTGGTGGTCGGGAAATGCGCGTCGACCAGGGCCGGCAGCTCGTCGACCACGTAGTCGTACATGCGGTAGTGCGCGGCCCAGGGCTCGCGCGTGGCGTTGAGGTAGAAGCCCGCGCCCTGGCCCAGGTCGTAGCCCTCGGCATCGGCCACGCCGGCGCCGCGCGGGCTGGTGTCGGGCGCGACCAGGATCAGCCCGTGCTCGGCGGCGTAGCGCTGCGCGCCGGCCTTGGTGATGAAGTTCTGCTCGCTGCAGGTCAGGCCGGACAGCCAGTACAGCACCGGGCAGGCCTGCTGCTGCGCCTGCGGCGGCAGGTAGACGGCATAACGCATCGCGCAGCCGAGCACGCTGGAATCGTGCTGCCAGACTTCCTGGCGGCCGCCGTGGCAGGCATGGGTTTCGCTGCGCTGCATGTCAGTAGTGGATCACGGTGCGGATCGACTTGCCTTCGTGCATCAGGTCGAAGGCCTCGTTGATGCGTTCCAGCGGCAGGGTGTGGGTGATGAAGGGATCCAGATCGATCTCGCCCTTCATCGCCTGCTCGACCATGCCCGGCAACTGCGTGCGCCCCTTGACGCCGCCGAAGGCCGAGCCGCGCCAGACCCGGCCGGTGACCAGTTGGAACGGGCGCGTGCTGACCTCCTGGCCGGCGCCGGCCACGCCGATGATCACCGACTCGCCCCAGCCCTTGTGGCAGCACTCCAGCGCCGAGCGCATGACGTGGACGTTGCCGATGCATTCGAAGCTGTAGTCGACGCCGCCGTCGGTCATCTCCACCAGCACGTCCTGAATCGGACGCTCGTACTCTTTCGGATTCACGCAGTCGGTCGCGCCCATCCGGCGCGCGAGCTCGAACTTGCCCGGGTTGGTGTCGATGCCGATGATGCGGCCGGCCTTGGCCTGCACCGCGCCCTGGATCACCGCCAGGCCGATGCCGCCCAGGCCGAACACCGCGACGCTGTCGCCGGGCTGGACCTTGGCGGTGTTGTGGACCGCGCCGATGCCGGTGGTGACGCCGCAGCCGAGCAGGCAGACCTTCTCCAGCGCGGCGTCCGGGTTGACCACCGCCAGCGAGATCTCCGGCACCACGGTGTACTCGCTGAAGGTGCTGCAGCCCATGTAGTGATGGATGGGCTGGCCTTGGTAGCTGAAGCGCGAGCTGCCGTCGGGCATCAGGCCCTTGCCCTGGGTGGCGCGCACGGCCTGGCAGAGGTTGGTCTTGCCCGACAGGCAGAATTTGCACTGCCGGCATTCGGCCGTGTACAGCGGGATCACGTGATCGCCGGGCTTGACGCTGGTCACGCCCTCGCCGACTTCGACCACCACTCCGCCGCCCTCATGGCCGAGCACGGCCGGGAACAGGCCTTCGGGATCGTCGCCGCTGAGGGTGAAGGCGTCGGTGTGGCAGACGCCGGTGGCGACGATGCGCACCAGCACCTCACCCTTGCGCGGCGGCTCGACGTCGATCTCGACGACCTGCAAGGGCTGTCCGGCGGCGAAGGCGACGGCGGCGCGGCTTTTGATGACCCGGCTCATGGGGATGACACTCCTGCGTTGACGTTCCGCGAGGCGGAAGGAAAGACGGACTGCGACCGGATGCCGGGACGCAGCGTGTAAGCGTGCGACGAATTCATTTCAGGTAGGAACGCACCAGCGCGGCAACCTCGTCGATGCTGGCGCTGCGGGTGCGCTGCGAGGACACGGCCTGGCCGAGTTCCTCGCGGATGTGGCTTTCCAGCACTTCCGACATCAGGCCGTTGATCGCGCCGCGGATCGCGGCGATCTGCTGCAGCACCGCCGCGCATTCGCTGCCCTGCTCCAGCGCGCGCTCCAGCGCCTCGGTCTGGCCCTTGATGCGGCGCACGCGGGTGAGGACGCGCTTTTTCTCGGCGGGGGAATGCGGCATGGCGGCGGCCTCTAAGGCGCCCGGCGGGCGAGCCTAGGATACTGGGGGATAGTATCAGATCGGGCGCGCGCGAACGCCCATGGCGACGGCCGCGGGCCGCCGCCGGGAGACGCAGGGACGGAAGGATCAGCCGGTGTTCTGCACGCCGGCGGCGATGCCGTTCACGGTCGCCACCAGCGCCTGCTGCAGGGCGTCGTCGGGGCGCCCGGCGGCGCGCCAGCGCGCCAGCAAATCGACCTGGAGCAGGCTGATCGGATCGACATAGGGATTGCGCAGGCGGATCGACTGGCGCAGACGGTGGTCGCCCACCAGCAGCTCGCGACTGCCCTTGATCGCCAGCACCGCCTCGCGCGTGCGCTGGAACTCGGCGGCGATGCCGGGATGGAAACGCGCGTGCAGATCGCCTTCCGGCAAGCCCGCGGCCAGCAGCGAGTAGCGCTCGAAGATGGCCGGATCGGATTTGGCCAGGACCATTTCCAGATCGTCGATCAGGCTGGTGAAGAACGGCCAGTCGCGCGCCATCTCGGCCAGGGTGTCGCGGCCGTGTTCGGCCAGGGCGCGTTCCAGCGCGCCGCCGACGCCGTACCAGGCGGTCAGGCCGGCACGGTTCTGCGACCAGGCGAACACCCAGGGAATCGCGCGCAACGAACCGATGTCGCCGCTGCCGGCGCGCTTGGCCGGACGCGAACCGATGCGCAGGCGCTCGATCACGTCGATCGGGGTGGCGGCGCGGAAGTAGGCCGGGAACAGCGCGTCTTCGTGGACCAGGGCGCGGTAGCGCGCGCGCGCTTCGGCCGCCAGTTCGGACGCGATCGCGCGCCAGCCCGCCTCGCGCGGCTCGGGCGGCCGCGGGCGCAGGGTCGCGCGCAGCACTGCGCCGGTGGTCTGTTCCAGATTGCGCAGGGCGATCGCGCGGATGCCGTACTTGCGGTGGATCACCTCGCCCTGCTCGGTCAGGCGCAAGAAGCCGTCGACCGAACCGCGCGGCGCGGCGATCACCGCGCGCTCGGTCTTGCCGCCGCCGCGGCTGATCGAGCCGCCGCGGCCGTGGAAGAACGCGATGCGCACGCCGCTGTCGTGGGCCAGCGCGGTCAGCGCGACCTGGGTCTGCTGCAGCGCCCAGCGCGAGGCCAGCATGCCGCCGTCCTTGGCGCTGTCGGAATAGCCCAGCATCACCACCTGGCGGCCGCCGCGCGCATCCAGATGAGCGCGGTAGACCGGGTCGGCGAACAGCGCGCGCAGGGTATCGGCGGCGGCGTCGAGGTCGTCGACGGTTTCGAACAGCGGCGCCACGTCCAGCGGCACGCGCCCGGCGGCGTCGACGCAGCCGGCGGTGCGCGCCAGCGCGAGCACGGCCAGGGCATCGGCGGCGCTGCGGCTCATGCTGACGATGTAGGGCCCGAACGCGCGCTCGCCGTAGCGCGGGCGCAGGCGCGCGACCGCGCGGAACACGTCCAGGCTGGCGCGCGCGGCGCCGTTGCCGTCGCTGCGCGGCGGCGCGCTGCCGTCGAGCAGGGCGTGCAGGCGGCGCGCGCGCTCGGCCGGGGCGCGTCCTTCCCAGTCGGCGTCTCCGAGCACGGCGGCCAGCGCGGCATCGTGGGTGGCCGAGTCCTGGCGCAGGTCCAGGCTGGCCAGATGGAAGCCGAAGCACTCCGCGCGCCGACGCAGGCGCCGCACCGCGAAACCGCCGGCGTGCCCGCCCTGATTGGCGTTGAGGCTGTCCTCGATGGCGACGATGTCGGCCAGGAACGCGGCCACGTCGGGATAGCCGTGCACGCTCTCGTCGACGGTGGCCTGCAGACGCGCCGACATCAGGCTGAGCAGGTTGCGGTAGGGCATGTCGGCATGGCGCGGCTTGAGCGCGGCGGCCGCCTTGGGCAACAGATAGCGGTAGTCCTCGACCCGCGCCAGTACCGCCTCGTCGATGCCCACGCGCGTGTCCGACTGGCTCAGCAGTTCGCCCAGCGAGTCCAGGTCGCGGCGGTAAGCGCGCAGCACCAGCGCGCGCTGCCCGGCCAGGGTCGCGGCGATGGTGTCGGCGCCGACGTTGGGATTGCCGTCCATGTCGCCGCCGACCCAGGTGCCGAAGCCGAGCACGTCCGGCAGCGCCGGGGTGTCGCCATAGGCTTCGCGCAGCGCTTCCTCGAACATTTCGTAGAACACCGGCAGCACCCGGTAGAGCACGTCGGACAGATAGAAGCCGACGTGCTCGAACTCGTCGGCGACGCTGGGCTTGGCCGCGGGCGCTTCGGCGGTCTGCCAGCTCGCGGTCAGGGCCAGGCGGATGCGCTCGCGGTCGGCGCGGCGTTCCGGCGGAGTGCGGCCGCGGTCGATGTCGGCGACCAGGCAGCCGACGATCTGGCGTTCCTTCTCCAGCAGCGCGCGTCGCACGGCCTCGGTGGGGTGGGCGGTGAACACCGGCTCGATGCGCAGGCGCGGCAGCAGTTCGGCCAGCTCGCCGGCACCGACGCCTTCGTGGGCCAGCGCCAGCAGCACGTCGCGCAGGCCGCCGGGTTGCGCGGCCGCGCCGCTGCGCTCGTAGTCGCGGCGGCGGCGGATGCGGTGCACGCGCTCGGCCAGGTTGACCGCCTGGAAATAGGTCGCGAAGGCGCGCACCAGGTCGGAGGCCTGCTCCAGGTCGATGTCGGCCAGCGCATCGGCGAGCGCGGCGATCGGGCGGTCGGACTCGCGGCGCCGGATCGCGGCGCGGCGCAGGCGCTCGACCGCATCGAGGAAGCCGGGGCCGCGCTGCTCGGCGAGGATTTCGCCGACCAGGGCGCCAAGGATTTTGACGTCTTCGCGCAGCAGGGCGTCGGTGGGCGCGAAATCGACCGCGCGCAAGGGTTCGTCGCTGGTATCGGTCATGACATTCATGGGTCCAAGGCTATATCAGCGACTTGTGCATTGCAGCAATCCGCTGAAGGGAAATTGGTTGCAGCAGTAACCACCACGCCAGGCACGCTTTGCGCGCCCGGCCGTGCGCTAGCCAGAACCGCGACTACATCGGACACTATCGGCCGTCGCAGGTCGGGGGAGACCGTATGCCGTTTCTGGGTTTGGGCGCGCACGTACTGGTGGCGCTGTTTTTCGCGGTGCACGCGGTGCGCAGCGGGCAGGAACGTTATTGGCTGGGCATTCTTTTCATGTTCCCGCTGCTGGGCAGCGTGATCTATGCGCTGACGATCTGGCTGCCGGAGATGCGTTACAGCCGCCACGGCCGCGCCCTGGTCGGCGGGGTCAAGCGCGCGCTGGATCCGACCCGCGAATTGCGCGAGGCCCAGGACGCGTTCGAGGACGCGCCCACCACCGACCGCCGCCTGCGCCTGGCCGATGCCCTGCTCGCCAGCGACCGGGCCTCGGAAGCGGCCACGCATTACGAGTCCGCGCTCAAGGGCATCCATGCCGACGATCCGGATATCCAGGTGCGGCTGGCGCAGGCCCTGCTGGAATGCGGCCACGCGCGGCGTGCGCGCGAAATGCTGGACGAGCTGATCAAGCGCCGCCCGGATTTCCGTTCGCCGGACGGCCATCTGACCTATGCGCGCGCGGTCGCGGCCGAGGGCGATCGCGCCAAGGCGCGCGAGGAATTCGACACCCTGGTCGGCTACAGCACCGGTTTCGACGCGCACGCCCACTACGCGCAGGCCCTGGTGGGCTGGGGCGAGAAGGAACCGGCGCGCGAGTTGTGCGAGCGCGCGCTGGCGAAGGCCAAGCGCTTGCCGGCTTACGCGCGGCAACTGAACAAGCCCGCGCTGGATCGGCTCAAGCAGTTGTCCAAGCAACTGGCGGCCGCGGAAGGGCCCCAGGGCTGATGGGGCGCGGCGCGCGCCGGCCGGGACTGGCGGCGATCGCCTGGCTGGCGGTCTGGGCGTCGGCGTGTCAGCGCGAGCCCCAGCTGATGCAGGACGGCCCGGCGCTGGCCGAGGCGCAGCGCGCGCTGAACGCCCTGCCGGAGTTCGCCGGGCGCGCGCCGCGGATCCACGGCGCCGCCCTGTTCCACGACCGCGACATCGAAGTGGCGCTGGTGGATCCCACCCAGCCCAAGGCGATGTACATCTACCGTTACGAGCAAGGCCGCTGGCAGCGCGGCGAGCGCATGGACCACCTCTGCCCGGACCTGAAAGCGCGCGGCCTGTCGGCCAGCGACCTGCCGCTGGCGCAACTGCGCTTCGAAACCGCGGCCGTGGTCCACGCCAACTGGTACCAAAGCGCGCGCGGTGTGCCGGGCGCGTTGCCGAATCCGGAGCGTGACCGCCTGGTCGGCATCTGGTTCCACACCGGCCGTCCGGGCGCCAGGAATCCATGGCCGCCGTCGTGGTCGACCATGCCGGTGCCGGGTAAGGACGATGCGTCTTACGAAATCGAGTTCAAGCTCGATGGCTCGGTAAGCCGATTCGAACGCTTGCGTTGAGCGTCGCGCAAGCGTGCGGGATGGCGATGGTGCGGTTACCACCGCAACCTACGCAGATGCGCTAGGCCGCAGGCGCATCGCCGCGCTAGCCAGCAACGATGCGTCTCAGTAAGCGAACTCGCTGAAGACCGGGTCGACGCTGCCGCCCCAGGCGCCATGGAACAGCTCGAGCTTGCGCTCGGCCGGGGTCTGGCCGCGTTCGACGAATTCCAACAGCGGATCCAGATAGATCGATTCGTCGGCGCCATTGCCGTTGAGCTTGCCGCGGCGGCGCAGGCCGTGCGCGGAAATCTCCAGCGCGCGCCGGGCCAGGTCCAGCACCTTGCCGTCGCGGAACGGCAGCTGCAGCGCCCGCTTCGGCACGCCGTCGCGCAGGGCGTGGCGTTCTTCGGGAGTGAAGTCCACGACCAGGTCCCAGGCCGCGTCCAGCGCGCTGGCGTCGTACAGCAGGCCGACCCAGAACGCCGACAGCGCGCAGATGCGGTTCCAGGGGCCGGAGTCGGCGCCGCGCATCTCCAGATACTTCTTAAGGCGCACTTCCGGAAACGCGGTGGTGGTGTGGTCGGCCCAATCCTTCAGGGTCGGGCGCTGGTCCGGGTAGGCCGGCAGCTTGGCGTCCATGTAGTCGCGGAACGACTGGCCGGCGGCATCGATGTAGCTGCCGTCGCGATAGACGAAGTACATCGGCACGTCGAGCAGGTAGTCGACGTAGCGCTCGTAGCCGAAGCCGTCCTCGAACACGAAATCGAGCAGGCCGGTGCGGTCGCGGTCGGTGTCGGTCCAGATGTGCGAGCGGTAGGACAAATAGCCGTTGGGCTTGCCCTCGGTGAACGGCGAGTCGGCGAACAGCGCGGTCGCGATCGGCTGCAAGGCCAGCGACACGCGGAACTTCTTGACCATGTCGGCTTCGTCGCGCACGTCCAGATTGACCTGCACGGTGCTGGTGCGGGTCATCATGTCCAGGCCCAGGCTGCCGACCTTGGGCATGTACTCGCGCATGATCTTGTAGCGGCCCTTGGGCATCCACGGCATTTCGTCGCGGCGCCACTTGGGCTGGAAGCCCATGCCCAGGAAGCCCAGCCCCATCGGCTCGGCGACCGCGCGCACTTCGCGCAGATGCTGGGCGGCCTCGCAGCAGGTGTCGTGCAGGGTCGCCAGCGGCGCGCCCGACAGTTCCAGCTGGCCGGCCGGCTCCAGCGACACCGAGGCCTGCTCGCGGGTCAGCGCGATCACCCGGCCGTGCTCTTCCACCGGCGCCCAGCCGAACTGGGTCAGGCCCTTGAGCAGGGCTTCGATGCCGCGCTCGCCGTCGAAGGTGGGCGGGCGCAGGTCGTCGGTGCGGTAGCCGAATTTCTCGTGTTCGGTGCCGATCTTCCAATCGTCGTCGGGACGCACGCCGGAGGCGAGGTATTCGATCAGCGCGGTGCGACCGCCGCTGGCCATCGGCGGAATCGGGACATCCTTGACCTGGCTGGGACCGGACACGCGCACCTCGTTCGTCGACACCCCGCTGCAAGGCGGGATGCCTTGCTCGCGCGCCGCCCTCGCGACGCGCGGAGGCCGGCGGCGCCTTGCGACGCCCCGGCCGTACCGTTTCCGGGGATATGCGGCCACTGACCTACAATCACCAGACCCCGGCAGTGTAGCCCTCGCCTTGCGCCGAACAACGTCCGTCCTGCAACGCTATGGTTCGGCCCTGCTACTGGCGCTGATGCCGCTGACCGTGCCTGCCCAGACCCTGGAGCGCGGCAACGGCCCCGAACCCAGCACGCTGGATGCGCACCGCTGCCAGGAAGTCGCCTGCGGCAACGTGCTGCGCGATCTCTACGAAGGCCTGGTCACCGAGGACGCGCACGGCCGCCTGGTGCCGGGCATGGCGCAACGCTGGTCGGTCTCGGCCGACGGCCGTACCTGGACCTTCGTGCTGCGCCCCGGCCTGCGCTGGAGCAACGGTGAGGTCCTGGACGCGCCGCAGATCGTGGCCGGTTTCCGGCGCGCGTTCGAACCGGCGACCGCGGCGCCGTTCGGCGAACTGTTCGACGCGCTGGAGAACGCGCAGGCGGTGCAGGCCGGCAAACGTCCGCCCAGCGCGCTGGGCGTGTCGGCGCCGGACGCGCGCACGGTGGTGTTCCGCCTGCAGCGCAGCGCCTCGCTGCCGGCGCTGCTGACCCTGCCGATCGCGTTTCCGGTCTATCTGCCCGCGGTCGAACGCTACGGCGCCCAGCACACCCGGCCCGGCCGGCTGGTGTCGAACGGCGCCTACACGCTGGCCGCGTGGACGCCGCAGGCCAACCTGCTGGTCGCGCGCAATCCGCGCTTCCACGACGCGGCGCGCGTGGCGATTGCGCAGGTGCGCTTCCATGTCACCGAGGACGCGGCCGCCGAACTGCAGCGCTTCGCGGCCGGCGATCTGGACATCACCGAGGTGGTGCCGCCGCAACCGCTGACCGCGTTGCGCGCGCGTTTCGGCGACCGCCTGCGCCTGTCGCCCTATCTGGGCGCGTTCTGGCTGGGCATGAATCTGACCCGCCCGCCGCTGCGCGACGCGCCGCAGTTGCGCCGGGCCCTGGCGCTGGCGATCGACCGCGACAAACTCACCCGCCACGTCACCGGCCTGGGCGAGACCCCGGCCTACGGCATCGTCCCGCCGGGCATCGCCGGCTACGCGCCGGCCTCGGCGCCCTGGGCCGCACTCAGCCAGGCCCAGCGCGAGGCCCAGGCGCGCGCGCTGTATCGCGCCGCCGGTTATTCGGACGCGCAGCCGCTGGTGATCGAGCTGCGCTACAACACCTCCACTCCGCATCGCCGGATGGCACTGGCGGTGGCCGCGATGTGGCGCCAGACCCTGGGCGTGCAGGTGCGCCTGCGCAACGAGGAGTGGAAGGTGTTCGTGCAGAACCGGCGCCAGCGCGCGATCACCCAGGTGTTCCGCGGCGGCTGGATCGGCGACGTGCCGGACGCGCGCAACTTCCTGGCCGCGTTCGCCAGCGACGGCCCCTTGAACTGGAGCGGCTACGACGATGCCGGTTTCCGCGACCGCCTCGCGCGCGCCGACGCGGCCAAGAGCGAGGCCGCGCGCAACGCCTGGCTGCACGCGGCCGAGACCCGGCTGTTGAACGCCGATGCGGTGATACCGCTGTACTACTACACCTCCAAGCATCTGGTCGGCGAGCGCGTGCGCGGCTACCAGCCCAATGCTTTGGACCGCCACGCCAGCCGCTGGTTGAGCCTGGAGCCGGCGCCATGAAGCGCTGGGCCGCACGCCTGTTCGAAGCCGTGCTCACGCTGTGGCTGCTGGCCACGCTGTGCTTCGTGCTGCTGCGCGCCGCGCCCGGCGGCCCCTTCGACACCGAGAAGGCCGCGCCGCCGGAAGTGCAGGCCGCCCTCGCCGCGCAGTACCGCCTGGACCGGCCGCTGCCCGCGCAGTACGCGGCCTGGCTGGGCGATGTGGTGCGCGGCGACCTCGGGCCCTCGTTCCAATACCCCGACTACCGCGTGACCCAATTGATCGCCAGCGCGCTGCCGGTGTCGATGCTCAACGGCGGGCTGGCGCTGTTGCTGGCCCTGCTGCTCGGCATACCGCTGGGCGCCTGGGCCGCGTTGCGCGCCGGGCGCTGGACCGACCGGCTGTTGATGTTCGCGGCCGGGCTGGGCCTGGCGATTCCCAAGTTCGTGGCCGCGCCGCTGCTGGTGCTGCTGTTCGCGGTCGGCCTGCATTGGTTGCCGGCCGGCGGCTGGGGCGGCTGGAACCACGTGGTGCTGCCGGTGATCGCGCTGGCGCTGCCCAACATCGCCTACTGCGCGCGCCTGACCCGCGCCTCGCTGCTGGAGACCTTGTCGGCCGACTACCTCAAGGCCGCGCGCGCGCGCGGCCTGTCCGAAACCCGCCTGCTGCTGTCGCACGCGATGAAGCCGGCCCTACTGCCGGTCGCGGCCTGGCTGTCGCCGGCCTTGATCAATGTGGTGACCGGCTCGGCCGTGGTCGAACAGGTGTTCGGCATCCCCGGCATGGGCCGCTACTTCGTGCAGGGCGCGCTCAACCGCGACTACACCCTGGTGCTGGGCGTGGTGCTGGTGGTGGGCGCCCTGATCGTCGCCATCAACGCCCTGGTCGACGCCTTGCGCGCGGCCATGGATCCGCGCTTGGCGGAAACGAACTGAGCCTCGCCGCAAACTCACGCCCCAACCCGCGATCCTCGTATCGCCTGAAGGATCCAACACGAGGATCGTCTACCGCGCCGCGCATTCCACCGCCGCGCACCTGGTAGCTCAGGTGCTGGAGCAGGAGGACATGGCCGCCTTCGTCAACGGCGGCTTGCTGGAAGGCGGCGCCGGCGAGTTGCCGATGGGCGGTCTGGCGACGGTGTCGGTGGCCGACGAGCGCGCCGCGCGCCGCTACGACGCGCGCGCAGAGACCGTCGCCAGCTCGCCGATCGCGCCCTGGGCCGATGCGGCCGAGCCTCAGGCGACCTTCGCGCGGCTGCGCCGCCTGAACGGTCGCGCGTGCGGCGATGCGGCATGCGCCGCGCCCGCGCGCTCACTACACTGCGGGCTCTCTTCCGTGTCGGTACCGCGCATGCGCACCCGCCGATCCAAGGCCACATCGCTGGATATCGCGCACCGCGCCGGGGTGTCGCAGGCCACGGTCTCGCGCGTGCTCAGCGGCAGTCCGCTGGTCAACGCCGAGACCCGCAAGCGCGTCGAGGCGCTGGTGCGCGAGCTCAACTACAAGGTCGACCGCCACGCCTCCAGCCTGCGCACGCAGCGCTCGGGCACCCTGGCGCTGCTGCTGTTCGAGGACCCGACCCCGGACGAGTCGCACATCAATCCCTTCTTCCTGTCCATGTTGGGCTCGATCACGCGCGCCTGCGCGCGCGAGGGCCAGGACCTGCTGATCTCGTTCCAGCAGCTCTCCGACGACTGGCACGCCGACTACGAGGACAGCATGAAGGCCGACGGCCTGATCCTGCTGGGCTACGGCGACTACCTGGCCTACGAGGGCAAGCTGGAGAAGCTGGTCGCGCAGGGCACGCGCTTCGTGCGCTGGGGCGCGGTGCTGCCGGACCAGCCGGGCGTATCGATCGGCTGCGACAACTTCAGCGGCGGGCGCCTGGCCGGCGAGCACCTGGTCGGCCTGGGCCATCGCCGCATCGCCTTCCTCGGCGGCGCCTCCAGCCACTGCCCGGAGTTCTTCGACCGCTTCCGCGGCTGCGATGCCGCGCTGCGCGAAGTCGGCGGCGCGATGGAAGCGATCCTGCAGGTGGATGCGGAGAGCTTCGAGGAGGACGGCTACGCCGCCGCGCGCGAGCTGATGGCGCGCGGCGGCCGCTTCGACGCGGTGTTCGCGGCCAGCGACCTGATCGCGATCGGCGCGCTGCGCGCCTTCGCCGAGGCCGGCCTGCGCGTGCCCGAAGACCTGGCCGTGGTCGGTTTCGACGACATCCCGATGGCGCGTTTCGCCAGCCCGCCGCTGACCACGGTGTTCCAGGACACCAAGCGCGCCGGCGAACTGCTGGTCGAAACCCTGCTGCGCCAGATCCTGGGCGAGGCCACCGAAAGCATCACCCTGCCGGCTACGCTGGCGGTGCGGCGCTCCAGCGGGGCCTGAGCGCTCCGGATCGCCGTTCAGCGCACCAGCTTGCGCCGCATCAAGGCGTCCAAGGCGCGGCGCAGATCCCAGCGCGCAGGCGCCGCGTCCAGCACGAACACCTTGACGTCGTGGGCCGGCACCGTCGCCGCTAGCGCGCCCTTGCGAGCGACCTCGACGCTGTCGCCGCCCAGCGCATCGCGCCACAGGCCGGGCTGCAGATAACGGCGCACCTCGAAGCGCGCCGGCGTCGCGCCCTTGTTGAGCAGCACCAATGCGATCTGGGCCGTGCCGGCGTGCCGGTAGACGCGGTAGAAGGCCGCGCGATCGCCCTGGAATTCCAGGTCCAGCTGCAGGCCGCGCTGCAAGGCCGGCGTGGCCGCGCGCAGGCGCGCGATGCGCTTGAGGCGTTCGTAGATCGGCTGCCCCGGCGCGGCGTCGATGCGCGGCTGGCCGTAGTAGTTGCGGTTGCCGGCATGTTCGGCGCGGCCACGCATGAAGCCGGTCTCGGAGCCGTAGTAGAGCACCGGGATGCCGCGCGCGGTGAACAGCCAGTTGTGCGCGTCGATGAAACCCTCGTCGCTCGCGTCCAGGCGCGGCATGTCGTGGTTGTCGTAGAAGGTCATCAACTCGTAGGGGTTCGCGTACGGCCCGCGGCGCAGGTACAGCCGTTCCTGCAACCTCTGGTAGCCCGCGTTCTGGCGGCCGAAGACCTCGGCCATGCCCTGCTTGAGCGGAAAGTCGAGCACGCTCACGCCGCCGTTCTCGGGCCAGGTGAACGGCGCGATCTTGCGCGCCTGGTAGTCGAAGGCTTCGCCGAACATGAAGAAGCCCGGCCGCTTGGCGCGGATGCGGTCGGCGAAGGCCTTCCAGAACGCATGCGGCATATGGCGGATGGTGTCGATGCGGAAGGCGTCGGCGCCCTGGTCGATCCATTGCGTGTACGCGCTGACGAAGTAGTCCAGCACCTCGGGGTTGCGCTCGTCGAGGTTGGACAGCTGCACCAGGTCGGGCTGGGCGTGGAAATAGCGGTGCAGCGGTTGGCGGGCGGGATCGAGCTGGGCCGGCGCCAGGTTCTGGTGATCGGCGACCAGCACGCCGTCGCGGTAGAGCTCGCCGAACTTGGGCTGATCGACCGGCATCGTGAACGAGGGCGAGCCGTGGTTGGCGACGATATCCAGCACGGTCTTGAGGCCGTGCGCGCGCAAGCCCCGGGCGAGCCCGGCGAAATCCAGATCGCGGCTGGGCAGGTGCTCGTCCAGGCGATAGAAGTCCACGCCCCAGTAGCCGTGGTAGCCGGTCTTGCCGCGATCCTGGAAAGCGCCGCCCCAGGTGACCGCATCGCCGCCGGTGAAGGCCTGGTCCGGGTTGTCGACGATGGGCGTGAGCCAGACCGCGCCGAAGCCGAGGTCGCGGATGTAGCCGGCGTTGGCCAGCAGGCCTTTGAAGTCGCCGCCGAGGTAGCCGATGTTGTCGCTCTCGCCGGCCGGCGCGCCGGGCACGGGCCGGTCGAAACTGCGCGTGGCCGGGTCCGGCCCGCCCTGTTCGCGCTGGTCGTTGCCGGGATCGCCGTTGACGTAACGGTCGGTCAGCACGAAGTAGACGGCGTCGCTGGCGAAGGGCTCCAGGGTGCCGTAGTAGTCACCTTGCGTGTCTTCGGCGGCGGCCGTGCCCGCGAGCAGCGTCAGCAGCGCGGCGGCCAGGGCTCGCGGCAGGAACCGGGCTTTCATGGCGTGGCCGCCGCCGGCTCGCGCACCCGCAATACGCACAGGCCCGACACGATCAGGCTCGCGCCGCCGATCGCCAGCGCATACAGGGGCTGCCCGCCGAACCAGGTCTTGAGCAGGAAGCCCAGCAGGCTGGCCGCGACCAGCTGCGGAATCACGATGAAGAAATTGAAGATGCCCATGAACACGCCCATCTTCTCCGCCGGCACGCTGTCCGACAGCAGGGCGTAGGGCAGCGACAGGATCGAAGCCCAGGCGAAGCCGACGCCGACCATCGACAGCAGCAGCCAGTGCGGGTCGCGGATCAGCAGGAACGACAGCAGGCCGAGGCCGCCGAGGCCGACGTTGATCAGATGGCTCAGGCGCAGGCCGAGGCGACGCACCATCCACGGGATCGCGATCGCCGCGAGCGCGGCGAAGCCGTTGTAGGCCGCGAACAGCACGCCGACCCAGTTGGCGCCTTCGTTGTAGGCGGCCGAGGCCGGATCGCTGCTGCCGTAATGGACCTGGGTGACCGCGGCGGTGGTGTAGATCCACATCGCGAACAGGGCGAACCAGGAGAAGAATTGCACCACCGCCAGCTTGCGCATCTCCGCCGGCATGTCGTGCAGGTCGCCGATGATGTGGGCGAAGGCGCGATCGCGCCGCACCCAGCCCACCGCCACCAGGGCCAGGCCATAGGCGGCGAGCAGGCCGGCGAGGATGTACAGCTGCGGATCGAGGCCGAACCGCCGCACCGCCAGCGCGCCGGCGATGCCCGCGACCAGCCAACCCAGGCCGTTGCGGCGCGCGCGCGCGAGGTCGAGCGCGCGCTGCGGCGGGCGCGGCGCGGTGTCGTGCGCGCGCAGCGTCTCCGGCGGATATTCGCGCGTGCGCAACACGGTCCAGCCCACCGACAGCAGCAGCACGGCGCCGCCGAAATAGAAGGCGTAGCGCACCGTGTCGGGCACGCCGCCGGGCGCGGCGGTGTTGCCGACGCCGAAATGGGCGAGCGCATAAGGCAGGGCGCTGGCGATCACCGAACCCACGCCGATGAAGAAGCTCTGCATCGCGTAGCCGCCGGCGCGCTGCGAGGTCGGCAGCTGGTCGCCGACGAAGGCGCGGAACGGCTCCATCGAGATGTTGATCGACGCGTCCAGCACCCATAGCAGGCCGGCCGCGATCCACAGCGCCGGCGAGTTGGGCATGGCGAACAGCGCCAGCGTGGCCAGCACCGCGCCGATCAGGAAATAGGGGCGGCGCCGGCCCAGGCGGGTCCAGGTGCGGTCGGACAGGTAGCCGACGATGGGCTGCACGATCAGGCCGGTCAGCGGCGCGGCGATCCACAGCACCGGGATCGCCTCCATGCTGGCGCCCAGGGTCTGGAAGATGCGGCTGACGTTGGCGTTCTGCAGGGCGAATCCGAACTGGATGCCGAGGAAGCCGAAGCACATGTTCCAGATCTGCCAGAACGACAGCGTCGGTTTGGTCGTCATCGGATCGGCCCGTCGTGGCTCATGCGCCGCCACCGTAACCGCCCCGCCCGCATCGCGGGAAGGGCGGCCGGTCCGCGGCGGCGTCGGTCAGAACTTCGAGGCGAAGCGCAGACCGAACATGCGCGGGGTGTTGAGGTAACGGATGTTGACCGAGTTGTTGATGAAGCCCTTGCCCGAGTAGGCCTCGTCGGTGAGGTTGGAGACGAAGGCGTCGACGCGGAAGCGCTCGTCCTGGCCGAAGTTGAGCCCGGCCGACAGGTTGAGCGTGGTGTAGCCGTCGACCTTGTCGTTCATGGCCAGGCCGTTGGCGGCCGGCCCGGCGCCGGCCGGGTTGGAGCCGTTGTTGAAGGCCATCTGCGACAGCGGGATCTCGATCACGTTGCCGTTGGCGTCCAGGCCGAAACCGCGGCTGTTGTACGCGGTCAGGTAGTAGTCGGAGCGGTAGGCCAGGCTCAGGGTCCAGTCGAAGGAGCTGACCGGGCCCCAATCCACGCCCATGTTCTGCGACAGGTTGAGGTTGAGGTTGACCTTGGAGGTGTTGGGCAGGCGGTTGCCGTCCAACGGCACGATCAGGCTGGAACGGGTGTCGAGCACGTCCGAGTCCTTGAACTCGGTGTCCAGGTAGGTGAAGTTGTAGCCCAGGCTGAGGCCGTGCTCGAAGCCGAAGCGGCCTTCGAACTCCAGGCCCAGCACGCTGGCGTTGGCGGCGTTGTCGTTGAGCACCTGGCGGGTGACCGCGTTCGGGTTGTCCGGCGTCGGCGCCGGCACGTCGATCATGTTCTGCAGCACCTTGTCCTGGTAGTCGTAATAGAACACGGCGGCGTTGAAGCGCACCGGCATCTCGCCCCAATGGACGTCGCTCTTGTAGCCGACCTCGTAGGAGGTGAGCTGCTCGGGCTTGAACTGGATCGACAGCACACGGCCGTCGGCCAGGGTCATCGGCCGGTTGAGGCCGCCCGAACGGGTGCCGGTGGACACGGTGGCGTACAGCATCCGGTTGTCGGCCAGGTCGTACTCGGCGCCGACGCGCCAGTCCAGGTAATCGTCCTCGTAGGTGCTGACGTTGGTCGCGCCGGGGCCGTAGTCCGAACGCATGATCACGTCGATCTGGTCACGGTAGCGATTCAGGAACTCGTCCCAGTTGTCCTGGTAGCCCAGGCTCTGGAAGCCGTTGAGGAAGTAGTCCAGGCCGTTGTTGCAGCCGGCGGTGGCGGCCGGGGTCCAGTCGTTGTTGGTGCACACCGTCGGCACCGGCATGCGCGCGCCCGGGTCGCGCAGGCGGAAGCCCGGCGACAGCAGGGTCAGGCCGGTGGTCCAGGGATTGGTGCCGGTGTTGGGCGCGGTGCCGAAGAACTGCTGGAACAACTCGTCGGGCACCACGAACTGATACTTCACGTGGCGCTCGCGCGCGGTCTTCTTGTCCTCGGTGTAGCGCAGGCCGGCGAGCAGGCGCAGATCGTCGTTGACCGAGAAGGTGAAGTCGCCGTACACGGCGTTGGAACGCACCTTGGAGCCGTCGCCGCGGTTCTCGCCGCCCAGGCCGTCCTGCCAGCCGCAGGTGGTGCCCGGCGCGAACCATTCGCAGTCGCCCCAGTAGCCGTTGCCCACGTCCCAGGACACGTAGTCGTACTCTTCCTGGTAATTGAACACGCCCGCCGACCAGATCAGGCGGCCGGTGTCGCCGAAGAAGCGCAGCTCGTTGATCGCGGTGCTGGACTTGTCGGCCTGCATGAAGGTGTCGTTCCAGCGCAGGCGTTCGGGGTTGTGGTAGGCCTCGGCCTCGCTGCCCGGATACACCGGGCCCAGCTGCCATTCGCGCGAGGCGTTGCGATTGTAGAAATCGTACTTGCGGTAGGCGGTGCTGAACTCGACCGCGAAGGCGTCGTCGAAGCGGTAGGTGAAGGTGCCGGAGATGCCCTCGATGTCGTTGCTGGTCTCGCCCTGGGTGCGGAAGTACTGGCGGAACGGGTCGTCGAGGTCGTCGATATCGATGCCGCGCGCCTGCGCGCGCTCGGTGAACATGCCCGGGTCGCCGGTGCCCTCCTCCTTGACCTTGTCCATCATGACGAAGGCGGTGAAGTTCTCGTTGGGCTCCCACAGCAGGCTCAGGCGCGCGGCCGAGTTGTCGATGGCGCCGGGGCCTTCCAGGTCGAAGGGATAGCCGTTGCTGATGTAGGAATCGCGCGATTCGTTGAACAGGGCCAGGCGCGCGGCGAAGGTGTCGCCGAAGGGGACGTTGAGCACGCCCTCGTAGGTGCGGAAGTCGTAGTTGCCGGCGCCGATCTTGAGGTTGCCGTTGAAGCCGTCCAGCTCCGGCCGCTTGGAGATCACGTTGATCGAGCCGGCGGCGGCGTTGCGGCCGCGCACCGTGCCCTGCGGGCCCTTGTGCACTTCCACCCGCTCGACGTCGAAGAACATCGGGCCGATCGAGCGCGGGCGCGGCAGATAGATGCCGTTGTAATAGGTCGCCACCGCCGGATCGGAGGAGAAGTCCGAGTCCGAGGCGCCGATGCCGCGCAGGTACATCTCGTACTTGCCTTCCTGCTTGGTGATCTGCAGGGCAGGCACCACGTTCTGCAGGTTGCGGATGTCGGCGTTGATGGCGAGCTTGTCGAGCTCGTCGCCGGTGAAGGCCTGGATCGAACCGGAGTACTTCTGGATCGACTGCTCGCGGCGGTTGCCGGTGACGGTGACCGCGTCGAGTTCGTGCGCGGCCGGTGCGGCCTCCGCGCCGGCGGGCGCGGCGGCGTCCTGTCCGGCCGCCCACGCGGTCCAGGGACTGCACAGGCCCAGCGAGGCCAGGGCGACGGTCAGCAGATTGGGCTTCAACGAAGCCGACTTCAGTTTCAACATGCCCCCTCCCAGAAGCTTGTTTCGTGTGCGGCTGCGCCGATGGCGCCGCGCCGCTTCGTTCGCCGGACGCGTCGCTCCGGCGGTGCGGCCAATCTTAGGCAGGCCGATCGCCTTGCAGCGCACCTTGCATACGTATTCATGGCCTTGCATGCGCATCGATGTCGCATTCATGCGCGTCGCTGCAATGCAGCATCGGAGTGAATACGTATGCAGGCGCGCGCAGGCGCGTCGGCGACCGGTAAGCTCGCCAGCACTCCGCGGCGACGCAGGCGCGCCGCCCGCATCCATTCGAGGTGGCTTTGAACGAATCGGCCCACACCGGCGCCGCGCGCGGCGAGACGCAAGGCGACGCCGCGGCGCGCGCGGCCGCATGGTGGCGCGGCGCGGTGATCTACCAGATCTACCCGCGCAGCTTCCGCGACGACAACGGCGACGGCGTCGGCGACCTGCGCGGCATCATCGGCAAGCTCGACTACGTCGCCGGGCTCGGCGTGGACGCGATCTGGATCTCGCCGTTCTTCAAATCGCCGATGGCCGACTTCGGCTACGACATCGCCGACTACCGCCAGGTCGATCCGCTGTTCGGCGATCTCGACGATTTCGACGCGCTGCTGGCCAAGGCGCACGGCCTGGGCCTGAAGGTGATGATCGACCAGGTGCTCAGCCACACCTCGGCCGAGCACGCCTGGTTCAAGGAAAGCCGCGCCAGCCGCGACAACCCCAAGGCCGACTGGTACGTGTGGGCCGACGCGCGCGAGGACGGCACTCCGCCGAACAATTGGCTGTCGCTGTTCGGCGGCGTGGCCTGGAAGTGGGAGCCGCGGCGCGGCCAGTACTACCTGCACAACTTCCTGGCCGCCCAGCCCGACCTCAACTTCCACAATCCGCAGGTGCGCGCGGCGGTGCTGGACAGCGTGCGCTTCTGGCTGGACCGCGGCGTCGACGGCCTGCGCCTGGACGCGATCAACTTCTGCTTCCACGACGCGCGCCTGCGCGACAACCCGCCCAAGCCCAAGGAACGGCGCGTCGGCCGCGGCTTCAGCCCCGACAACCCCTACGCCTTCCAGTACCACCACTACAACAATACCCAGCCCGAGAACCTGGCCTTCCTGGGCGAGCTGCGCGCGCTATTGGACCGCTATCCCGGCGCGGCGGCGCTGGGCGAGATTTCGTCCGAGGACTCGCTGGCGACCATGGACGAGTACACCCGCGCGGGGCGCCTGCACATGGGCTACAGCTTCGAGCTGCTGACCCAGGACCGCAGCGCGGCCTACATCCGCGCCACGGTGCAGACCCTGGAAGCGCAGATGCGCGAAGGCTGGCCGTGCTGGGCGATCTCCAATCACGACGTGCAGCGCGTGCTCACGCGCTGGGGCGAGGGCGGCGAGCCGCCGCACTACGCCACCCAGCTCAGCGCGCTGGTGTGTTCGCTGCGCGGCTCGGTGTGCGTGTACCAGGGCGAGGAACTGGGCCTGCCCGAGGCAGAGTTGCCGTTCGAGGCCTTGCGCGATCCTTACGGCATCGCGTTCTGGCCCAACTTCAAGGGCCGCGACGGCTGCCGCACGCCGATGCCCTGGGACGACAGCGCCGGCGCCGGTTTCAGCCATGGCACGCCGTGGCTGCCGATCCCCGACAGCCACCGCGCGCGCGCGGTGAGCGCGCAGGAGGCCGACCCGCGGTCGCCGCTGCACGGCTTCCGCCGTTTCCTGGCCTGGCGACGCAGCCAACCGGCGCTGCGTTTGGGCGAGATCGCGTTCCGCGACGTCGCCGAACCCTTGCTGGCGTTCACCCGCCGGCTCGGCGACGAAGAACTGCTGCTGGTGTTCAACCTGTCGGCGCAGCCGCAGGAGACCGTGCTGCCCGCGCACGAAGCCTGGCAGGCCTTGCCGGGCCACGGCCTGGTCGCGGGCGAATGCGAGGGCGCGCGCCTGCGCCTGCCGGCGCACGGCGCCTACATCGCGCGGCGCGGCTAGCGCGGCGCGGTCCGCTCGGCGAAGTCGGGCTGGGCGACTACAGCTCCAGCCAGCCGCCGACCACCGCGCGCGCTTCGTCCACGCCCTGCTTGGATTCGCCGGAGAAGGTCTGCACGCTGACCGAGTTGCCGTAGGCCGAGAACAGATCCTTGCGCACCGCCAGCAGGGCCTGCGACTGCTGGCCGCGGCCGAACTTGTCGGCCTTGGTCAGCAGCGCGTGCGCGGGCAAACCGCGCGAGACCGCGTAACCGAGCATCTGGCGGTCGTAATCCTTGAGCGGGTGACGGATGTCCATCACCACGACCAGGCCGCGCAGGGCCTGGCGGGTCTGGAAGTACTGATCGATGAAGGCCTGCCAATGCGCCTGCAGGTCCTGCGGGACCTTGGCGTAGCCGTAGCCGGGCAGGTCGACCAGGTAGCGGTCGGTGCTGGGCGGAATGTCGAAGAAGACCAGCTGCTGGGTGCGTCCGGGCGTCTTGGACACCCGCGCCAGCGCGTTCTGCTGGCACATGGCGTTGAGGGCGCTGGACTTGCCGGCGTTGGAGCGGCCGGCGAAGGCGACCTCGAAGCCGCCATCGGGCGGCAACTGCTTGGGGGTGTGCGCCGCCAGCAGGTAGCGGGCGCGGGCTAGGGGATTGACCATGGCGCTAGGATCGCACGGCGGCGGTGCCTAACGCCCGTCGCCGACCGCGTTCGCGGCCCGAAAAGCCGTGCCCGACAGCGCGCGGACGCCGATTCGCGTTGACCCGCCCTGCCCCCGCGACGATAATTCCGAGGTTCCGGCGACCGCTACGCGGCCCGCCATCCCAGTGTTTCGGAGCCCAGCTACATGAGCCAAGCCCGCGTCCTAGGCATCGTCGGTCTGACCGTTCTGGCGGCCGTCGCCGTCGCCTACGCCCAGCCCACGATCACGCCGATCCCCGACAAGGAGCCGGTCCAGGCCGCGCCGCTGGTCGAGAAGCCGGCCTCGTGGGGCGACGTCAAGGCGGGCGCCACCAAGGCGGGCACCTGCGCGGCCTGCCATGGCCTCGACGGCAATCCGACCGATCCGCAGTACCCGCGCCTGGCCGGCCAGAGCGAGCGCTACATCGCCCATCAGATCGCCCTGTTCAAGAGCGGCGAGCGCAACACCGGCATGGCCGCGGCGATGAAGCCCTACGCCGATGCGCTGACCGCGCAGGACGCGCGCGACCTGGGCGCCTACTTCGCGACCCAGAAGTCCGGCGCCGGCGTGGCCGACGACAGCGTGATCGCCAGCGGCCCGAACAAGGACAAGAAGTTCTTCGAGGTCGGCCAGCAGCTGTTCCTGGCCGGCGACAAGACGCGCGGCATTCCGGCCTGCATGGCCTGCCACGGCCCCGGCGGCGCCGGCAACCCGGGCCCGGCCTATCCGCACATCGCCGGCCAGCAGGCCGCGTACTCGCAGCGCCGCCTGGAGGAGTACCGCGCCGGTACCACCACCCAGCGCGATCCGCGCCTGTTCAACGTGATGGCGAGCGTGGCCAAGAACCTCAGCGACGAGGAAATCGGCGCGCTGTCGAGCTACCTGCAGGGCCTGCACGCGCGCGCGGACGACTTCGCCGCCGCCGATGCGCCGGCGGCACCGGCCGCCGCGGCGCCCGCCGCAGCACCGGCACCGGCCGCGCCCGCTCCGGCGGCGCCGGCCAAGGACGCCGCGGCCAAGCCGGCCGCCGGTACCTGAGCCCCGGGGCACGCGGCCGCCGCCGCGCCTGCCACGAAACGCCGGCCCTGGGCCGGCGTTTTCGTTTGCGTCCGGCGGCACGCTCCCGCGCGCGCGAATTCTTTTATCGTGAGCGCCGATGCGGCCCACCCGGGCCCGCCACGATCCGGCCCGGAGCCGACCCATGCCCCAGACCCGCCTTGCCCTGCTCCTGATCGCGCTGCTGTGCTTGGGCGCCTGCAAGCCCAGCGACCCCGCGCCCGCACCGTCCGCGGCCACGCCCGCCACCGAGGCCGCGCCGGTCGCGGCCGAGCCCGCGGTGGAAGGCGAGCCGGCGGTGCCGGCCGGCGCGGCGCCCGCGGCGCCCGCCGATGCCGCCCCCGCATCCACTCCGCCATCGCCGCCGCCGGCCGAGAGCGGCCTGGTCAAGGGCAAGGATTACGAGCCCATCGCGGGCGGCCAGCCGTTCGCGCCGGTGCCGGGCAAGATCGAGGTGGTCGAGGTGTTCGGCTACGTCTGCCCCGCCTGCGCCCAGTTCCAGCCCCTGGTCAACGCCTGGAAGGCCAAGCAGGGCGCGGACGTGCACTTCACCTACGTGCCGGCGCCGTTCGGGCCGGAGTGGGATCCCTACGCCCGCGCCTACTTCGTCGCCGACTCCATGGGCCTGGTCGAGCGCAGCCACGACGCCCTCATCCGCGCCATCCACCTCGAGCAGAGCATGCCCGGCGAAGGCGACAAGCCCGACGATGCCGCGATCGGCCGCTACTACGGCCGCTACGGCGCCAACCCGCAGCAGTTCGTGGCCGCCATGAACAGCTTCGCCACCGTCACCAAGGTCAACCGCGGCAAGCAATTCATGATGCGCAGCGGCGTGAGCCAAACCCCGACCCTGATCGTTAACGGAAAATACCGGGTGATCGGCACCAGTTTCGAGGACATGCTGCGCATTACCGACGCGCTGGTGGCCCAGGAACGGGCCGCGCGCGCGCGCTGAGGCCGCCGCCGGCGCCGGAACTTCCGCCCGCGACGCCGGTCACAAGCGATACTCCTGGTTCGAGACGCCGGCCGTTATGCTTAACGCCGGCGTCTTTTTTTGTCCGGACGCCGCCGCTGACGCGGCCCACCCCACCCTAGCCCGATCGCCGCGAGACCCTGCGATGACCCCACGTCCGACGCCGTTCCGACTGTTCCCGACCCTCGCCGCCCTGGTCCTGGGCGCGCTGCTGCCGCTGGCCGCGTCGGCCGCCGGCCAAGCCGCCGCCCCGGCGCCGGAGGCGGGCCGCGATTACGAGCTGATCGACGGCGGCCGCCCCTACGCGCCCGTGCGCGGCAAGATCGAAGTGGTCGAAGTGTTCGGCTACACCTGCCCGCACTGCGCGCATGCGCAGCCGGCGATCGACGCCTGGAAGGCCAAGCTGCCCAAGGACGTGAACTTCGTCGCCGTGGCCGCGCCGTTCGGCGGCTATTGGCAGCCCTACGCCAAGGCCTACTACACCGCCGAGTCGATGGGCCTGGTCGCCAAGACCCACCAGGCCGTGTTCAAGGCGCTGCACGACGAGCGCAGCCTGCCGATCAGCAACGCCTCGCCGCAGGAGATCGCATCCTTCTACGCCCGCTACGGCGCCGACGCCGACAAGTTCGCCGCAGCCATGGACAGCAAGCCGATCGAAGCCAAGCTCGACAGCGCGCGCGATTTCCTGACCCGCAGCGGCGTCGAAGGCACGCCCAGCATCATCGTCGCCGGCAAGTACCGCATCATCGGCGGCAGCAGTTTCGAGGACGTGCTGCGCATCGCCGACCAGCTGATCGCGCAGGAACGCAACCGCGGCAAGCGCAAGCCCTGATGCGCGACGGCGATCCGCGCCGTCTCGCCTACACTCCGCGTTCAGCGCGCCGGCCGTTATCCTGACGGCCGACGCATTCCCCGGTGTCGCGACGGCTCCGCCGCGTGCGCCGCCAATCCGATCCGACCGTTTTGTGGAGATTCGATCCATGACCCCGCGCCTGGCCCCGTCGCACCGCTATCCGATCCTGTTCGCCGCCCTGTTCGCGCTGGCCGCCTGCACCCAGCAGCAGGAAGCCGCCGCTCCGGCGGCCGACGCCGCCGCACCCACCACCGCCGCCACCCCGGCCAACGCCGTGCCGTCCACCAGCACCGACGCAGCGCCGGCCGCGCCCGAGATCACCCCGGCCGCCACCGCCACGCCGCCCAGCGGCCCCGCGCCGGTCGCCGGCACCGACTACGTCGAGATCCCGGGCGGCACGCCGTACGCGCCCAGCGCCGGCAAGATCGAAGTGGTCGAAGTCTTCGGCTACACCTGCCCGCATTGCGCCGAGTTCGAGCCGCTGGTCAACGCCTGGCGCGCCAAGCAGACCGCCGACGTCAACTTCGTTCCGGTCGCCGCGCCGTTCGGCGGTTACTGGGTGCCCTACGCCAAGGCCTTCTACACCGCCGAATCGATGGGCCTGATCGGCCGTACCCACGACGCCATGTTCCGCGCCGTGCACCTGGATCGCAGCCTGCCGGTCAACGGCGTCAAGCCGGTCGACTTCGCCGAGTTCTACGCTAAGTTCGGCGCCAACAAGCAGCAGTTCGAAAGCACCTACGCCAGCTTCGCGATCGATGCCAAGCTCAAGCGCGCCGAAACCTTCCTGACCCGCAGCGGCGTGGAGTCCACGCCCAACATCGTGGTCGACGGCAAGTACCGCGTGATCGGCAAGAACTTCGAGGACATGCTGCGCATCACCGACCACCTGGTCGCACAGGAACGCGCCGCGCGCGCCGGCGGCGCCGCCGCTCCGGCCAGCGAAGGCAGCGCCCCGGCCACCGGCCCGGCCGCAGCCGCCGCGCAGTAAACCCGTATGGACCCGGCCGGCATGGATAAGCGCCGCCTGCGCCTGCTCAGCGCCAACATCCAGGCCGGGTCCAGCACGCGCCGTTACAGCGATTACGCGACCCGCAGCTGGTCGCACGTGCTGCCCGCCGGCAACAAGCGCGGCAGCCTCGACACCATCGCCCAATTGGCCGGCGAGCACGACATCGTCGGCCTCAACGAAAGCGACCCGGGCAGCCTGCGCTCGGGCTTCACCAACCAGACCCACTACCTGGCCCAGCGCGCCGGCTTCGACTATTGGAGCCACCAGCCCAATCGCCGCGTCGGCAGCGTCGCCTCCAGCGCCAATGGCTTGTTGAGCAAGCTCGAACCGCGCGAAGTCATCGACCATCCGCTGCCCGGCCGGGTCAAGGGCCGCGGCGTGCTGATGGCGCACTTCGGCGACGGCGACGACGCCCTGACCGTCGCGGTCGCGCATCTGTCCTTGGGTGCGTCCTCGCGCGCCTCGCAGCTGGCCTTCATCGCCGAACTGCTGCACGACCATCCGCATGCTGTGCTGATGGGCGATTTCAATTGCTCGATCGACCAGCCGGAAATGCGCACCCTGTTCCAGCGCACCCGCCTGCAGCCGCCGGAAGCGGCACTGCCGACCTTCCCGAGCTGGCGTCCGCAACGCGCGATCGACCACATCCTGATCGGCGACGGCCTGAGCTGCTCGTCCGCGCGCGCCGTGCCGGCCGCGCTGTCCGATCACCTGGCGCTGTCGCTGGAGCTGGAAGTGCCGGATCACGCGCTGCGCTGAAGCGAGCTCAACCGCAGTCCTGGGTGGATCCAACACATCACCCGAGCCGTCGCTTACGCCTCAATTTGCCCTACGTTAAGGCATATACGCAATTTGCATGCACTGCATGCGCACGAGTGGCACGTAACGTGATTTCAGATATCACACTCGATGCTCAGCGCGAAAATTTGCGTTTGACTTCGCCGATGTCGCGGCACTAGCTTGGCGCCGCCGACCACGGAAGAAGACCATGACGCCGCTAAGCCCCGAAGAAATCACTTTGACTGCGAACGCCAGCGTCCACGTCCGGTCAACCTATTGGGAAAGAGAGATCCGTAAGATCGATACGGCGATGTTCGCCGGCTCGACCAATGGGAACTGTCAGAATGACACCTGCAGAGACTCCACCAACAGCAATGTATGCAACAACTACACGGACTGTACTGGCTCCGACAACAAGCTCTCTTGCATGATCAATAAAGACTCCGAATCGCCTACAGGCCCATGAATCGGAGTGATCACGTGACCTCCATATCAAAAGCGAAAGTGGCGCTTAGCCTCGACTCTCGAATATTCGAACTGATCCTCTTGCCAACGGAAAAATGCAACTTCCGCTGCACCTATTGCTACGAGGATTTTTCGCTAGGGAAGATGTCAGCATCGGTTAGGAAGGGCATAAAGAACCTCATACAAACGCGAGCCGATTCCATTCGCTTGTTGAGACTGTCGTGGTTCGGAGGGGAGCCTTTACTAGCCACTGACGTCATCCTGGATATCGCCCAGTTCGCCCAAGACGCGCTTGCCAAGAACGACTTCATCATGACTGGCGGGCTAACCACGAACGGCTACCTCCTGACTGAGCAAACACTTAGACGGCTGGCCGAGGTAAATCATCGCTCGTTTCAAATAACCCTGGACGGGGACCGCGAGCAACACAATCGAACCCGCATCCGCGCCGACGGCCGTGAGACGTTCGATACGATATGGCGCAATCTCCATATTCTGGGGGAGATGGATGAACAGTTCGACGTTACGCTCCGTATCCACATCTCCACCGACAACCAAGACTCCGTCAAGCAGTTGCTCGACCGAATCAATGAGGAACTGGCGCCTTATGGAAAGTTCCGCATTCATTTTCACCGCATCAGCAACCTCGGCGGCAGCGGCGGGAAAACCGTTTCCGAGCTTAGCTGGAACGACTACAAACGGGCCTTGATCGCAATTCAAAGCAGAACCTCACTCGAAGCCAGCTCAGAAGTCGCTCTCTCGGAAGAAGGCGAGATTTGCTACGCATCGAAACCGAACTCTCTTCTGATCCGCTCGGATGGGAGAGTCGGAAAATGCACAGTTGCCCTTTCCGATCCTCGCAATGACGTCGGGGTGTTAGCGGAGGACGGGACTATTCTATTCCGCGATGATCGGTTGAGATTGTGGTTCGATGGTTACAGGGACTTCGACCCCGGCAAGCTCGGGTGTCCGCTTGCCACACTTCCTGAGCTTGGTAGCTCAAGCGACAGCGCACCCAAGAGATTGGACCTTGCTCTTCTAGATGAGCGACGCACATGACTATAGACCCGACGATGATATCTCTTGGCCCAGACGGAGCTCCGAAGCTTTCTGGTGGCGCGGCCGCCTATTGGCACAACATGGATGTCGATACGCTGATCGGCGCCGCGATGCACGCCGCATCGAACCCTGGATGTCAGAACGCGGGAGACTGTAAAGGCACCACGAACGATGGAAACTGCTCCAACGACCTTCAATGCGGAGGATCGAGCAACGACAGTTGTCATAACGTCGGATCGTGCTTCACAGACTCCAATCCACCCACCGGTCCATAAGGAATCATGACCATGCATCGCAGGAGTTTTGTTCAGGGGCTAACCTTGGTTGCAGCCGCGATGGCAGCTCCATTTGTGTTGGCGGAAGTCGCAAGCCAGGAACCCGCCCCGAAGCAATCGCAGGCACCGAGCTCGCAGACCTTCCGGAACATAGCGGTGGTCGAGTGCACCATCGTTAACATGCTGAACGGCAAGCAGCGCATCGTGTCAATCGAGGGTCCTTCCCCGATCATGATCAACGAGGGAAGAGCGCCATTCGCCCTTTCCATCGCGGAAGATCGTGACGACCGTCTATCCATGACCATCTATTCGCGGCGCAACGGCGAATTGACCGAAGGACAGACCACTTACATCGGACGAAACAGCATGCAGGTGCTGAGGCACCACGGCGTGGTTCTGCAGTTCGTGACGCACGCACTGTAGGCCGCGCACACGAAGCGGCCGACCATGCGTGGTCGGCCGCCGCCTCTTGAGGTCCGTTCGCGGCCGCTTATCGCTACGACGAATGGCCGGCCATCGACTCCTGGACGGCACCTGCATTCCATTTTCTGCACGACGGAAGGTCGGTCGCGACCGTAACCGAAGAATGGCGGCCGGCCGAACTGTCGCATGACGCTAGCGCGGTCGGGATTGGCCAGCGCTGAGGGCGGCTATCGCCGCACGTGGTAGCCCTCCTGGGCGACGAAGGCTTCGATCTCCGCGGCATCGACCAGGTTGAAATCGCCGGGTAGCGAGTGCTTGAGGCAGGCCGCGCCCCAGCCGAAATGCAGGCTGCGCGCATCGTCCATGCCCGCGATCAGGCCATGCAGCACGCCGGCGGCGAAGGCGTCGCCGGTGCCGATGCGGTCGACGATCGCGCTGAGTTCGCAGACCGGCGTGCGCGCGGCGCCGCCGTCGCGGTGCCGCGACAGGGCCGACAGCGATTGGCGGTCCACGCTGTGCTGCACGCGCACGGTGCTGGCCACGCGCTGCAATCGCGGAAACGCCGCGAACGCGGCCTGCGCGGCCTCGTCGAAGCGCCGCTCGGCGCTGGCGGCCGCGGTTTCGAAACCCAGCACGACCGCGAAGTCGCGGTGGTCGGCGAAGATCAGGTCGGCCTGCGCCATCAGCTCGCGCAGGATCGCCGCGGCGTCGCCGTCCCAGGCCTGCCACAGCTTGCTGCGGAAGTTGCCGTCGAAGCTCACCCGCACGCCGGCCTCGCGCGCGGCGCGCGCGGCCGCGATCGCCGCGTCGGCGCTGGCCTGGCCCAGGGCCGGGGTCACGCCGGACAGGTGCAGCCAGTCCGCGCCGGCCAGCAGGGCCGGCCAGTCGTAGTCCTGCGCGCCCGCGCGTGCGAACGCCGAATCGGCGCGGTCGTAGAGCACGCTGCTGGGCCGGTGGCCGGCACCGGTCTCCAGAAAATACAGGCCCATGCGGCCCGGCGCGGCCTGCACGGCGCGGGTATCGACCCCGTGCCGACGCAGTTCGGCCACCGCCGCCGCGCCCAGGGCGTTGTCGGCGATCCGGCCGGCCACGGCCGCGTCGTGACCGTAGCGGGCCAGGGCCACGGCGACGTTGGCTTCCGCGCCGCCGACGTGGACCTGCAGCCCCGGCGACTGCAGCAGGCGCTCGTGGCCGGGCGCCCCCAGGCGCAACAGCAGCTCGCCGAAACACACTATGCGTTGACTCATTGCACCTCTCCGCGCCGGCTCCGCCGGCCCCCTGAATATCCGATTGCGCACCGCAGCATGATGTTGGCCCGAGCTTTTGTTAGGGTTTTGGCCAGCGGTGTCATTTTGCCGCCCGGGACACCATAGCAAGCGCTACAACCTAGTCAATAAGCGCTTTATAGCCGTCGGACCACTTTGGGAGGGGATCCTGATGCAATCGCAACGCGCGGCAAAAAAGACACCGGTTACCGTTCTGGCAGGCGCCATCGCCCTGGCGCTGCAAATGGCGCCGGCGGTCGGGTTCGCGCAACAGGCCGCGGCACCGACCGCGGCCGAAACGCAGCAAGACAGCGGCAGCGCGCCGGCTGGCGAGGAAGCCAAGGACCTGGAGGGGGTCACCGTGACCGGCTTCCGCGGCAGCCTGGAACGGGCGCTGGACATCAAGCGCGGCGAAGTCGGCGTGGTCGACGCCATCGTCGCCGAGGACATCGCCGACTTCCCCGATCTGAACCTGGCCGAATCGCTGCAGCGCATTCCCGGCGTGTCGATCGCGCGCGACGCCGGCGAAGGCCGGCAGATTTCGGTGCGCGGCCTGGGCCCGGACTTCACCCGCGTGCGCATCAACGGCATGGAGGCACTGACCACCACCGGCGGCACCGACAGCTCCGGCGGCGCCAACCGCGGCCGCGGCTTCGACTTCAACGTGTTCGCCTCGGAGCTGTTCAACAGTCTCAAGGTGCGCAAGACCGCCTCGGCCGAAGTCGAGGAAGGCTCGCTGGGCGCGACCGTCGATCTGCAGACCGCGCGCCCGTTCGACTACGAGGGTTTCACCTTCGTCGCCGGCGGCCAGGTCGGCTACAACGACCTGTCCGGCGACACCGATCCGCGCGCGTCGGCGCTGATCAGCAACACCTGGGGCGACGGCCGTTTCGGCGTGCTGCTGTCGGTGGCCTACACCGACCGCCGCCTGGTCGAGGAAGGCCACAGCACGGTGCGCTGGGACAACGGCCCCAGCAGCGGCGGCTTCAGCGCGAGTTCGCCGTTCGCGGCCGCGCGCGGCGCCGGCGTGTTCCATCCGCGCATCCCGCGCTACGGCGTGCTCGAACACGACCAGCAGCGCCTGGGCGTGACCGGCGCGCTGCAGTGGAAGGTCAGCGACCGCACCGATGTCGGCCTGGACCTGCTGTACGCCAAGTTCGACGCCACCCGCACCGAGAACTTCATCGAGGCGGTGTCGTTCAGCCGCACCGGCACCGGCAAACCGCAGACCGTGGTGCTGGACGGCCAGGTCGACGCCAACGGCAACCTGGTCTACGGCCGCTTCAACAACGTCGACGTGCGCTCGGAAGCGCGCTACGACGAACTCAGCACCAAGTTCACCCAGTTCAGCTTCTACGCCGACCACGAGCTCACCGACGATTTCAAGCTGCATGCGCAGGCCGGCCGCGCCAAGTCCGAGTTCGAGAACCCGATCCAGACCACGATCACGCTGGACCGCCAGAACGTGCAGGGCTACAGCTACGACTACCGCGGCAACGACCGCCTGCCGGTGATCGACAACGGCTTCGACGTCACCGACCCCAGCCAGTGGACTTTCGCGAACGGCATTTCCGAGGTGCGCCTGCGTCCGCAGTTCGCGACCAACACCTACGACACCGCCCAGCTCGACTTCGCCTGGAACCTGGCGCCCTCGTTCAAGCTCAAGGGCGGCGCGCAGTTCAAGGAATACACCTTCGAAAGCCGCGAGTTCCGCCGCGCCTCGGAACTGGTGACGCCGACGCTGCCGGCCGGCACCACCTTGGCCGATCTGACCTCGCTGATCGGCCTGGAAAACACTCGCGTGGGCTCGGGCAACGATTCGGTCTGGCTGATTCCCGACATCGACGCCTTCAACCGCGTGTTCAACCTCTACGGCAACACCGGCATTTTCGCCGTCAGCGACAAGGTCCCCGCGGTGCTGGGCAACAACCGCAGCGTGACCGAGCGCGACCAGGGCTTCTACCTGCAGGGCGACTTCAACACCCAGATCGGCTCGATCCCGATCAGCGGCAACATCGGCGTGCGCCAGGTCGATACCAAGCAGACTTCGACCGGCTATGCCATCGTCGGCGGCGTGCCGGTGCAGACCACGGTGCAGCGCAGCTACGACGACACCCTGCCGTCGCTGAACCTGGTCGCCGACATCACGCCGGATTTCCTGATCCGCTTCGGCGCGGCCAAGGTGATGTCGCGCCCGGGCCTGGGCAATCTCACCCCGGGCGTCACCGTCAACGTCAGCGGCGGCGCGCGCACGGTCAACGGCGGCAACCCGCTGCTGGAACCGTTCCGCGCCAAGACCTACGACCTGAGTTTCGAGTGGTATTTCGCCGACGAGGCGCTGCTGGGCCTGGGCCTGTTCTACAAGGACATCGGCAGCTTCGTGCAGACCTCGCGCGAAACCCGTCCGTACAACACCTCCGGCCTGCCCGACAGCCTGCTCGCGGGCACCGGCGCCTCGCCCACCGACGATTTCCAGTTCAACATCCCGGTCAACACGCCCGGCGGCAGCCTGCAGGGTTTCGAGCTGAGCTACCAGCAGCCCTTCACCTTCCTGCCGGAGGGTTTCTGGCAGGACTTCGGCGTGCAGCTCAACTACACCTACGTCGAATCCAAGATCCAGTACGTGACCTCGACCGGTGCGGCTTCGCTGAAGACCGACCTGCTGGGCCTGTCCAAGAACGCCTACAACGCCACGCTCTACTACGAGGGCGAGCGCTTCGGCGCGCGCGTGTCGGCGTCCTACCGCGACGACTACCTGACCACGGTGCCGGGCCGCAACAACAACGACGTCGAAGGCACCAAGGCCACCACCACCATCGACATGTCGGCCTCGTGGAAGCTCAACGACCGTATCGAGCTGACCCTGGAAGGGCTGAACCTCACCGACGAGTACAACGATCAGTGGGTGGATTCGAACGGCGACCGCGCCTCGGTCTATCACCACACCGGCCGCCAGTACTTCCTGGGCATCCGTTACAAGCTGTGATCGCGCTTTGACGATCCCGCCGGCCGCGCGCGGATGCGACGCGGCCGGCTTGGCGGTTTCGCATCCGCGCCAGCCCGCCGGCGCTGCAGGCAGTAAGGATCGCTGCAACCAGTCCCGACGAACCCGCGCAGGCATCGCGCCGCGATGCGATCGCCATGCCGTCCACGCGCGCCTTCCGTGTTCGTCGTCCATCGACTGCACCACGACAAGGAGCTGATCAGGAATGAACGCCGCGAAACTCGCCCTGTGCGCCGGCCTCGCGCTGGCCACGCTGTCCACAGCCGCGCCGGCCGGCCACGCCCGCAACATCGACCGCGACACCCTGCCCGCCAACGACGGCTGGGCCTCGCTGGCCACCGCCGCGCTGCCGCAGGGCACCACCGGCGGCTCGGCCGCCGCTCCCGAGCGCGTGCACGAGGTACGCGACCGCAACGAACTGGTCGCCGCGCTCGCGTTTCCCGACCCGACCCCGAAGATCATCCGCATCGTCGGCGACATCGACGCCAACGTCGATGCCGAGGGCCGGCCGCTGAGCTGCGCCGACTACGCGCGCCCCGACCCGCAGACCGCTACGCCGTACACGCTCGAGGCCTTCCTGGCCGCCTACGACCCCGCCACCTGGGGCCGGGTCAATCCCAGCGGCCCGCTCGAACGCGCGCGCCTGGCCTCGGTCGCCGCGCAGCAGGCGCGCGTGCGGATCCGGGTTCCGGCCAACACCACCGTGGTCGGCGTCGGCCGCGACGCGCGCGTGCGCGGCGCCTGGTTCGACATCCGCCCCGGCAGCACCAGCGGCAACCAGCCGATGAACGTGATCGTGCGCAATCTGCGTTTCGAAGACACCTACGACTGCTTTCCGCAGTGGTCGCCGACCGACGGCGCCAGCGGCAACTGGAACTCGCAGTACGACGCGATCTCGGTGCGCAACGCCACCCACGTCTGGATCGACCACAACGATTTCAAGGACGCGGCCACCGTCGACGCCACCCTGCCGACCTACTTCGGCCGGCTCTATCAGATCCACGACGGCCTGGTCGACGTGACCAACGAATCGGATCTGGTGACGGTGTCCTGGAACCGCTTCGGCGAACACGACAAGGCCATGCTGGTCGGCTCGTCGGACAGCGCGATCGCCGACCGCGGCAAGCTGCGCCTGAGCCTGCACCACAACCTGTTCCACAACCTCGGCCAGCGCGTGCCGCGGGTGCGCTACGGCCAGGTCCACGTCTACAACAACCTCTACAGCGTCGATCGCGACGGTGCGGCGCGCTACGCCTACAGTTGGGGTGTGGGCACCGAGTCGCAGATCTACGCGCAGAACAACCATTTCCTCACCGATCGCGCGCTCACGCCGGAATTGTTCATCGATCGTCTCAACGGCAGCCGCCTGCACGCGGCCGGCACCCTGCACAACGGTCGCGCGGTCGATCCGGTCGCGGCCTTCAACGCCGCCAACGCGGATACGCTGATCGATACGGTGGATTGGACGCCGACGCTGTACCGGCGCATCGATCCGGCCTGGCTGGTGCCGATCCAGGTGCTGATCGGCGCGGGGCCGTCGCGGTGACGAACGCGGCGACGCCCGGCCGGCGCCGCTTCCTGCAGGCGGGGCTGGTCGCCGCAAGCGCGGCCGTCAGCGCGCGCGCCGCGGACCTGGTCGGCGCCGGCTTCGACGCGGTGGTCGCGCGCGAGGCCGGCGCGGCCGAGGCGCCGGTGTTCGGATCGGTGCAGGCCGCGCTGGACGCGGCGCCGCGCGACGGCCACCGGCCCTACCGCATCCGGATCGGACGCGGCCTGTGGCGCGAGAAGCTGGTGATCGACAAGCCCTACATCCATCTGGTCGGCGAGGATCGCGCCGCCAGCGTGATCGGCTACGACGCCGCGGCCGGCATGCCGCGCCCCGACGGCGAGCCCTGGGGCACCTGGGGCTGCGCCAGCGTGATCGTGCGCGCGCCGGAGTTCCGCGCCGAGCGCTTGAGCATCCGCAACGACTTCGACTATGTCGGAAATTTGAGCGCGCCCAAGTTCGAGCCGATCGGTCCCAACGGCGCGCAGGCGGTGGCGCTGATGCTGGACGCCGGCGCCGACCGCAGCGTCCTGCGCGAGGTCGACCTGATCGGGCACCAGGACACCTTGTTCGTCGATGCCGGCCGCAGCCTGTTCCGGCACTGCCGCATCGCCGGCAGCGTCGACTTCGTCTTCGGCGGCGGCAACGCCTGGTTCGAGGACTGCGGGCTGCATTCGCGCTACCGCCCCGGCAAGGAGCGCCAGGGCTATGTGGCGGTGCCTTGCACGCCCAGCGCCCAGGCCTACGGACTGAGCTTCCTGCGCTGCCGTCTCAGCCGCGACGCCGAGGTGCCGGATGCCAGCGTCGCCCTGGGCCGTGCGTGGCGACCGGGGCGCAGCTTTGCCGACGGCAAGTACGGCGACCCCGACGCGGTAGGCGCGGCGGTGTACCTGTCGTGCTGGATGGACGCGCACATCGACCCGCGCGGCTGGGACGCGATGGGTTACACCGCGCGCGACGGTGCCCGCACGATGCTGGCGCCGGAAGCGGCGCGCCTGTACGAACACGACAGCCGCGGCCCCGGCGCGGCACGCACGCCCAACCGGCGCCGGCTCGATCGCGCCGCGCTCGCGCGCCATCGCCGCGACCTGGCGCTGGGCGGCTGGCAACCCGACCTGTGACCGCGAGGATGCATATGCGCCGTTGGTTCACCCTGTTGTCGCTGTGCCTGTGCCTGGCGACGGCGACAAGCGTCGCCGCCGAACGCGCGCCGGCGGTCGCGATCCATTTGGCCGGCGACTCGACCATGGCCGACAAACTGCCCGAGAAGCGCCCGGAAACCGGCTGGGGCGAACACCTGGCCGCGCGCTTCCGGCCCAGCACGGTGCGCGTGTTCAACCACGCGAAGAACGGCCGCAGCACCCGCACTTTCATCGAAGAAGGGCGCTGGCAAGCGCTGCTGGACGGATTGCACGCCGGCGACTGGGTGCTGATCCAGTTCGGCCACAACGACCAGTCGGTCGAGAAACCCGATCGCTACACGCCGCTGCCCGACTACGAACGCAACCTCGCGCGCTTCGTCGCCGACGTACGCGCCCGCGGCGCCACGCCCGTGCTGCTGACGCCGGTGTCGCGGCGCCGCTTCGACGAGGCGGGCCGGGTCCAGGACAGCCATGGCGAGTACCCGGGCCGGGTACGCGCGCTGGCCGCGCGCGAGGGCGTGGCCCTGATCGATCTGGAACGGCGCAGCCAGGCCCTGCTGCAGGAGGCCGGCGTGGACGGTTCGCGGCGATTGTTCCTGCAGCTGGCGCCGGGCGAGCACGCCAACTATCCCAAAGGCGTAGCCGACAACACCCACTTCTCTCCGGCCGGCGCGCGCCGCATCGCGATCGAGTTCGCCAATGCGCTGCGCGGCTCCGGACTGAGCCTGGCGGCCCTGCTGCGCGACGAGGACGCGGCGCCCTGAGCGTCGCGCCGGCGTCGCGCGCAACTCACTTCAGCGGCGCACGCCGCGGCAACGGCTTCAGCGGTTCCATCGTCGCCAGGTCCCAGTCCTCGGGCACGAAGGCCTGGCGCGTGGGCGCGTGCTGCGGATAGCCGCCGACCTGGGTTTCGCTGTCGATGATCTTGCCGCGCCCCTCGATGGTATCGGCGAGGATGCGGCGGTCGATGTCGTCGCGGTCCCAGGGGCGCGCGCCGGCCTGCGCGACCACCGCATCCTGCACCTGCGCCGACGGCAGCAGGCGCACGCCGAACGGCAGCGGCGGCGGCTGGCGCGGCTGGATCACGCGCAGCGGCGTGGTGGTGTAGCGCCCCTGCTGCGGCAGCGCGCGCCCGAGCCGGTCGACGGCGAGGTTGTCGTCGGCGTAGTACTCCACGTCGCCGGAACCGCCGACCATGAACAAAGCCAGTTCCTCGGTCGAAGGCCCGGCGCGCATCACGTTGCCGCGCGCGACCATCTGCCCGGTCGAGTAGGGATGGCCCAGCCATTCCTCGGCGATCAGGTTGTAGTGCAGCGCGCGCTGGCCGGGGTCGTAGATCAGGTTGTTGATCACCTGGCCGCGCGCGCCGCCCTTGAACAGCGGATTGCGTTCGTAGTTGTGCGCATAGAGGTTGCCGACGATCAGCACCTCGTTGACGTGGTCGTGGATCAGCGTGCCCTTGGAGTGCTCGCCCTTGACGTGGCTGGCGTTGGACAGGCCCTCGGCGAGCAGGTTGTTGCTGAAGGTGATGCGGCGCGAGGCGCTCTCCATCCAGTCCTTTTCGCTTTCGCCGAAGAAGCGCGTGCTCGAGGCCGACAGGTTCTCGTCGGTGGCCCAGGTCAACGAGCAGTGGTCGACGATCACGTCGCGCGCGCCGCGCACGGTGGTGATGGCGTCGAAATCCGGCCCGGCCATCTTGGCCGCGCCGGCCGCGCCCGGACGCACGCGGATATGCCGCACGACCACGTCGTGGGTGGCGATGATGAGGCCGCCGCGAATGAAACTGATGCCCGGCTGCGGCGCGGTCTGGCCGGCGATGGTGAGGTAGGGCTCGCTGATGCGCACTTCCTGGCGCTGCAGGTCGATCACGCCGCCGACCTCGAAGACGACGATGCGCGGGCCGGTGGCGGCCACGGCCTCGGCGAAGGAACCCGGCCCGGTCGCGGCCAGCGTGGTCACGCGGATGATGCGGCCGCCGCGCCCGCCAGGCGTGTGCGCGGCCCAGCCCTGCGCGCCCGGGAAGGCGATGGCGGCGTCGGCGGCCGGCGCCTCGGCGGCGGCCAGGCCGCTCGAAGCCAAGCCCAGCAGGCCCAGCGCCAGCCAGCGCAGCCCTTGTCCGCGCAGGCTTCGCAGCCCCGTCGCAACGCCGTCCCACCCTGCCCGCTGGATCATCGACCTGTCCCCTTCCGCTGCCCGAGTCTAGCTTCGGATTGTCAATGACACCGGTTTCCTATACAACAGCTCGGAACAGGAAACACCGCAGGGGACCCGATCCGGCATGCAGACACCGACCATCGACGACGGCAGCGCAGGCGCCGCGATCGCCCACCGGCTGGTCGCGGGGCGGCGCGCTGCGCGCGCCCTGCCCGACTACCCTGGCCCGCTGCCGCGCACGCTGGACCAGGGCTACGCGATCCAGGACCGGGCCATCGGCCTGTGGCCGCAGCCCATCGTCGGCTGGAAGGTCGGGCGCATCCCGCCGGCCTGGGAAACCGAGCTGGGCGAGGAGCGCCTGGTCGGCCCGATCTTCGCCAACGCCGTGCAGAACGCTACCGGTGGACAAACCGCGCGCTTCGAGGTCATCGACGGCGGTTTCGCCGCGGTCGAGGCCGAGTTCGTGTTCCGGCTCGGCAGCGACGCGCCGCCGGGGCGCACCGAGTTCGATCCGACCCAGGCCGCGGCCCTGATCGACGCCCTGCTGATCGGCATCGAGCTGGCCGGCAGCCCGCTGCCCGACATCAATGTCCTGGGGCCGGCGATCGTGGTCTCGGATTTCGGCAACAACGCCGGCCTGGTCGTCGGCCCCGAGATTCCTGATTGGCGCGCCGTGGCCGAGGCCGATCTGCATTGCGAAACCTTCATCGACGGCCGCTCGGTCGGACGCGGCGGCGCCGGCTCGATCGCCGGCGGCCTGCTCGCGGCGCTGGCCTTCGCGCTGTCGCGCTGCGCGCGCCGCGGCTATCCGCTCAAGGCCGGCATGCTGGTCACCACCGGCGCAGCCACCGGCATCCACGACATCCAGGCCGGACAAAGCGCGATGATCTCGTTCGGACGCTGGGGCCGGTTGCACTGCGAGGCGGTGCGCGCCAGCGGGGAGCCGGCATGACCACTCGCCGACAAATGCTGGGCGGACTCGGCGCGGCCTGCGCGCTGGCCGCGACCGGCGCGGGCCTGCGCGCGGGCGACGGCGGCCGCCTGCTCACCGCCACCGACGTCCACGTCAAGGACTATCCGACCGTGCTGGCGGTGCAGTGGATCGGGCGCGAGCTGGAACGCGCCACCGGCGGACGCCTGCGCCTGCGCCTGTACCACTCCGGCCAGCTCGGCCGCGAGTCCGAAGCGATCGACATGGCGCGCTTCGGCGCGATCGACATCACCCGCGTCTACAGCGGCGCGCTCAACAACGCCTTCCCGCTGACCCAGGCGCTGTCGCTGCCCTACGTGTTCGACTCGGTCGCGCACCTGCGCCGCGCGCTGGACGGCGAAGTCGGCGCGGCGGTGCTGCGCGATTTCGGCCGCCGCGAACTGGTCGGCCTGGCCATCTACGACTGCGGCGCGCGCTGTTTCTACAACGTGCGCCGCCCGATCCGCACCCCGGCCGACATGCAGGGCCTGAAGTTCCGGGTGCCGGCCTCGGACATCTTCATGCGCATGATCCGGCTGTTGGGCGGCAACCCGACGCCGCTGGCCTACGGCGAGGTGTTCTCGGCCCTGCAGACGCATTTGATCGACGGCGCCGAGAACAACCTGCGCAGCTACCACTCCAGCCGCCAGTTCGAGGCCGCGCGCTATTGGTCGCAGACCGCGCACTCCTACGCGCCGGACGTGCTGCTGATGTCGCGCCGCAGCTTCGATTCGCTGCGCGCCGACGACCGCGAGCTGCTGCTGGACACCGCGCGCCGCTCGGTCGCGGTGATGCGCCGGCTGTGGGACGAATCCGAGGCGGTCGCGCGCGCGGCCGTGATCGAGGGCGGCGTGCGCATCAACGACTGCGACCTGCCGGCGTTCCGCGCCGCGGTGCAGCCGCTGCTGGACGACTACCACCGCGACCCGGCGATCGAATCGCTGTACCGCCGCATCCGTTCCCTGGCCTGAGGCAGACCCCGTGGCAGACGCCCCCCTCGCCGCAGCGGCGGATATCGAACACACCCAGGACGAGGCGGCGCCGCGCGGTGCGCTGGACCGGCTCGCAGGCGTCGCGGTCGCGATCGCCGGCAGCGCCCTGGTCGGCATGGTCGCGGTGCAGGCGCTGCAGGTGTTCGCGCGCTATGTGCTCAACGATTCGCCGGGCTGGACCGAACCGGTCGCGCTGCTGCTGCTCAACACCGCGATGAGTTTCGGCGCCGCCGCCGGCGTACACCGCGGTTCCCATTTCGGCTTCTTCATCCTGGTCCACCGCTCGCCGCCGCGCCTGCGGCGCTGGCTGCTGGCGTTCTCCAACCTGGTGATCGCCTGCATCGGCGCGGTGCTGGCGGTGTGGGGCGGCGAACTGCTGCTGGACGGCCTGGACGTGCCGATGGCCGGCGCGCCGCTGCCGCAGAGCGCGGTCTACGCGCCGATGGCGCTGGGCGGCGCGCTGATGGCGGTGTTCGCCCTGCAACGCCTGGTCGCGGCCCTGACCGCGCCGCTCACCGATCACCCCCGGAGCGAATGATGGAAGTCGCGATCCTGTTCGGCGTGTTCGCCGTGATGCTCGTCGTCGGCGTGCCGGTGGCCTACGCGCTGTCGTCGGCGGCGCTGGCGACCTTGATCTACATCGGCCTGCCGCCGATCGTGGTGGTGCAACAGACCGCGGCCGGCGCCGGCTCGGCCTCGCTGATCGCGATTCCGCTTTTCATCTTCGCCGGCGAGATCATGCTGCGCGGCGGCATCTCCGAACGCCTGATCGGTCTGGCCTCGGCCCTGGTCGGGCACCTGCGCGGCGGCCTGGGCCAGGTCAGCGTGCTGTCCTCGCTGTTCTTCGGCGGCGTGTCGGGCTCGGCCATCGCCGACGTCTCGGCGATCGGCGGCGCGATGATCCCGCAGATGGTCAAGCGCGGCTTCGACCGCGACTTCGCCGTCAACGTGACCATGACCGCGGCCATGGTCGCGCTGCTGGTGCCGCCTTCGCACAATCTGATCCTGTACTCGGCCTCCGCCGGCGGCAGCATCTCGATCGCCGACCTGTTCGCGGCCGGCATCGTGCCCGCGCTGCTGATGACGGTCACCCTGATGGCGACCTGCTGGGTGATCGCCCGCCGGCGCGGCTACGCGGTCGAGCCCTTCCCGGGTTTCGGCATCGTGCTGCGCCGTTTCGTCGCCGCGGTGCCGGGGCTGGCGCTGGTCGCGCTGATCTTCGTCGGCATCCGCGCCGGCATTTTCACCGCGGTGGAAAGCGCGGCCATCGCCGTGGTCTACGCCCTGCTGGTGACCGCGCTGGTCTACCGCAACCTGCGCTGGCGCGATTTCCTCGAAACCGTCGCCGGCGCGGCGCGCACCACCGGCATGATCCTGTTCGTGATCGCCTCGGCGGCCTCGTTCGGCTGGCTGCTGGCCTACCTGCAGGTGCCGACCGCGGCGGTCGAGGCGCTGACCTCGCTGACCACCGACAAGAACCTGCTGCTGTTGCTGATGATCCTGATCCTGCTGGTGCTGGGCACCTTCATGGACCTGGCGCCGATGATCATCATCTGCACGCCGATCTTCCTGCCGCTGGCCAAGGCGATCGGGGTCGACCCGGTGCATTTCGGCGTGATCCTGATCCTCAAGGGCGGCATCAGCCTGATCTCGCCGCCGCTGGGCTCGGTGCTGTTCGTGGGCACCGCGATCGGCAAGATCAGCATAGGCGAGACCCTGCGCACGATCTGGCCGTTCTGGCTGGCCGCGCTGGCGGTGCTGCTGGTGGTGACCTTCGTGCCGCAGCTGTCGCTGTGGCTGCCGGCGCTGTTGAAGTAGGCAGGCGATGTCCACCGGGGACATCGCCCTCGCGGCCGGCTAGAATCGGCTCAACCCCGGCCGACCGCCGGACCGTTCCCCGTCGCCGAGCCGCCATGAACCCAGCCCCTCCGCGCGGCCCGCGCCGCGGCCCGCGCAGCGCCCGTTCCGCCGACGCGGCCGCGGGCGAGGTCGCGACGCCGCGGATGCCGGCGCCGGGCAAGGCCACCATCAACGACATCGCGCGCCTGGCGGCGGTGTCGAAGAAGACGGTGTCGCGGGTGATCAACGATTCGCCGCTGGTGCGCCCGGACACGCGCGAGAAGATCCAGTCGCTGATGAAGCAGCTGGGCTACGCGCCGGATCCGCAGGCGCGCGGGCTGGCGTTCCGGCGCTCGTTCCTGATCGGCCTGGTCTACGACAACCCGACCGCGCAGTACATCGTCAACATGCAGTACGGCGCGCTCGACGCCCTGCGCGACTCCGGCTACGAGCTGGTCGTGCACCCTTGCGACAGCCATCGCGAGGACTACATCGACGGCATCCGCCGTTTCGCGCTGCAGCAGAAGCTGCACGGGGTGATCCTGATCCCGCGCGTGTCCGAGGACGATCAACTGGCCGCGGCGCTGCGCGAGATCGACGTGCGCTACGTGCGCATCGCCTCGATTCCGCTCGACGAGCCGGCCAACATGCTGCACACCCAGGACCGCCTGGCCGGCGTCGAAGCCGCCAACTACCTGCAGTCGCTGGGGCATCGGCAACTGGGCCTGATCACCGGCCCGCGCCGTTACCGCTCCTCGATCGAGCGCGGCGGCGGTTTCCGCCACGGCCTGGCCCAGCGCGGCATCGAGCTGGCGGAGGACTACGTGTTCGAAGGCGGCTACACCTTCGAGTCCGGCGTCGCCGGCGCCGAGTACCTGCTGGCCAAGTCGCCGCGTCCCACCGCGATCTTCGCCTGCAACGACGAGATGGCCGCCGGCGTGTACAAGGCCGCGATGCGCCGCGGCCTGTCGATCCCGGCCGACCTGTCGGTGGTCGGCTACGACGACAGCCCGCTGGCGACCCAGCTGTGGCCGGCCCTGAGCACCATCCACTCGCCGATCCGCGACCTCGGGCGCCAAGCCGCGCAGATGCTGCTGGCCCCGGAACCCGAGGACGGCGATCCTCCGGCCGAGCCGGTCTCGGTCACCCCGCACCTGGTGGTGCGCGATTCGAGCCAGCGCCCGCCGGCCTGAGGATTGCGTCGGCCGCAGGGCCAGGAAGCGTCGGTTGGATCTCCCGATTCGCCGGCTCGCCGTGAGGCCTCCCTTGACGGGCCTTCCATGGGAGCGGCGCAAGCCGCGATGGGCGGCCGGCCATGACGGTGTTTGCGGCGCGAGCCCACGGCTTCGATCGCGGCTTACGCCGTTCCCACAGCGATAGCGCCGCCGATGCTCGGCAACCCCGCAGGCCCCATGCAGCAGCGGCGCGAGCCGCGACCGCGAACACGCCATTGCCGCGAAAGCGACGGCGCAGACCGAGCTCCGGGTCGCGGCTCGCGCCGCTCACCCAAGGCGGAACGCCGGGCGGCGGCGGCGCGAAGCGGCTGTGGCGCTCTCCGGGGCGATCGGATCGCGACCGGGGTCGTCTCCACGTACGAGGCGAGGCCACGCCCGGCCCGGACGGGCCCGGCCCCCGACCCGGTTCCGCCCGAACTTTTGACACCGGTTACCAAAAGCCCGTTATGATCCCCGGGTCAGCCGCCCCAGGGCGGCATCGCAGGCATGCGCATTCCGGAGGCCCGATGTTCCGCAAGACCTACCACGCCACCCATCCCGACATGATGGCCGGCGCCAGCAACGACCAGCTGCGCGACCGCTATCTGATCGGCGACCTGTTCGCGCCCGGCGAAGTCCGCCTCAACTACTCGCACAACGAACGCTTCGTGATCGGCGGCGCCGCCCCGGCCGCCGCGCCGGTGGCGTTGCCGGCGCAGACCGAACCGGCCTCCGCCGCCGGTCAGCCCTTCCTGGCGCGCCGCGAACTGGGCGTGGTCAACGTCGGCGCCGGTGCCGGCACGGTCACCGTCGACGGCCAGGCCTACGCGCTGCAACCGCGCGACGGCCTGTACGTGCCGATGGGCAGCGCCCAGGTCGAGTTCGCGTCCGACGACGCCGCCAACCCGGCCAAGTTCTACCTGGCCTCGACCCCGGCGCACGCGCGCTACGAGACCGTGCACATCTCGATCGACAAGGCCGTGCCGCTGGAGCGCGGCGCGCTGGAGACCTCGAACGAACGCACCATCTACCAGTACATCGTTCCGGCCACCTGCAAGTCCTGCCAACTGCTGCTGGGCCTGACCGTGCTAAAGACCGGCAGCGTCTGGAACACCATGCCGCCGCATCTGCACGACCGCCGCTCCGAGGTCTATTTCTATTTCGATCTCGGCGATCAGAGCGTGATGCATTTCATGGGCGAGCCGGCCGACATGCGCCACCTGGTGATCCGCAACGACGAAGCCGTGGTGTCGCCGCCGTGGTCGATCCACATGGGCTCGGGCACGCGCAACTACTGCTTCATCTGGGCCATGGGCGGCGAGAACCTGGACTACACCGACATGCACCAGCTCGACCTGTGCCAACTCAAGTGAGGCCGCGCGCATGAGCGTTTCGCCGTTCGATCTCAGCGGTCGCGTCGCCCTGGTCACCGGCGGCAACCGCGGCCTCGGCCAGGGCCTGGCCTTGGCGCTGGCCGCCGCCGGCGCCGACATCGTCGCCGTCAGCACCGGCGCCGCCACCGATACCGGCGAACGGGTGCGCGCGCTGGGCCGTCGCTTCCACGCCATCGAAGCCGACCTGTCGACGCTGGCGCCGATCGCCGGCATCGTCGAGGAATCGGTCGCGCGCCTGGGCGCGGTCGACATCCTGGTCAACAACGCCGGCCTGATCCGCCGCGCCGACGCCGTCGACTTCAGCGAGGCCGACTGGGACGCGGTGATCGACGTCAATCTCAAGAGCGCGTTCTTCCTCGCCCAGGCGGTGGGCCGGCGCATGATCGCGGCCGGCGGCGGCAAGATCATCAACATCGCCTCGATGCTGTCGTTCCAGGGCGGCATCCGCGTGCCTTCCTACACCGCCAGCAAATCCGGCGTGGCCGGCATCACCCGCCTGCTGGCCAACGAATGGGCCGGCAAGGGCATCAACGTCAACGCGATCGCGCCGGGCTACATGGCCACCGACAACACCGCCCAGTTGCGCGCCGACGAGGGCCGCAACCGCGAGATCCTCGCGCGCATTCCGGCCGGGCGCTGGGGCGAGCCCTCCGATCTCGGCGGCGCGGCGGTGTTCCTGGCCAGCGGCGCGTCCGATTACGTGCACGGCGCGATCCTGCCCGTCGATGGCGGCTGGCTGGCGCGTTGAACCCGGTTCCGGAGGTAGCGGCATGTCGAACCGTTCGCTTCGCACCCTGAGTTTCGCCACGCTGGCGCTGTGCGCCGGTTTCGCTTACGCCGCGGAACCGGCGTGCAAGCAGCGCAGCGACTCCTATGTCGAACAGGCGCGCGATCTGGCCGTGAAACAGCCCGGCCCGCACGAAGGCGCCGGCACCACCACCGCCTACCCCTTCTTCGAACAGGCCGCGGACTTCGACCTGGTGTTCCGCCAGCGCGCGCTGCATCGCGGCGCCAGCATCGGCGATCACCGCAACGACAAGGACGAGATCTACTACGTGCTCAGCGGCCGCGGCGAACTGATGCTCGACGGCGCGCGGCGCGAGGTCGGCAGCGGCGACGCCATCCTGACCCGCAAGGGCAGCACGCACGGGCTGAAGCAGCTCGGCGACGAGGACCTGGTCATCATCGTGGTCTACCGCCGCGCCAAGCCCGCCGATTGCTGATCGCTACACGCCACCCGTAGGCCGCCTAGCCCCGGCAGGAGCGGCGCACGCCGCGACCGCGCATCTGCGGCTACGACGAAACCCACGACGCACACCGCATTGCGGGTCGCGGCTCGCGCCTCCCCTACAAGAGGCAGGCCGCTTCTGCATTCTGTGGGAGCGGCGTAAGCCGCGATCGACGCCACGCACTCGCGCCGCAAGCGCCGTCATGGCCGAACGCCCATCGCGGCTTACGCCGCTCCCACAGCGATGGCGCCCCCCTTCGCTCTCCTGCACGCAGGCCTCGTGCAGGAGAGCGGCGCGGCGCCGCCGTTCCCGCAAACGAAACGGCCGGCGATTCGCATCGCCGGCCGTCGCGTTCAAACCGTGTCGCGGTGAATCAGAAGCGGTAATCGGCGCTGACGTACCAGAAGGTGCCCGGCAGGTCGTAGGTGCCCGCGTCGTAACCGTTGAGCGAGCAGGTCACGCACACCGGCGGGTCCTTGCCGAACACGTTGTTGGCGCCGGCCGACAGCTTCAGGCCTTCCAGCGTGAACGCGTTCTTCCAGCCGAACTGGACGTCGTGGTAGGTCACCGAACCCAGGGTGTTGACGTTCTGCGGGTTCAGGCAGCCCGGCTTGGGACCGGCATAGACCGAGTTGCCGCAATCCTCGTCGACCGAGGCGATGTAACGCACGTTCCAGCTCGCGTCGAAGTCGCCCTTGTTCCAGCCCAACTGCAGGTTGGTCTGCCACTCCGGAATCGCGCTGTCGTTGACTTCCACGCCGACCTTGCGCTGGGAGACGTTGCCGTCGATGTCCACCGCCTCGTAGTCGTTGACGAAGGTCGACTGCAGACCCGCGGTCAGACGGCCCCAGCTCCAATCCGGGCTGGCCCAGTTGACCTTGATGTCGACGCCGTCGGTCTTGACGCTGCCGAGGTTGCTGAGGAAGTTGTTGGGCGGGTTGAGGTTGCCGCTGGCCGAACGCGAGAACGGCGAGCACACCGCCGGGGCGGTGCCGCCGCTGGCCAGGCAGGCGTTGAGCAGGGCCTGCAGATCGCGGGCCTGGATCGCGCCTTCGATCTCGTGGTGGTAGTAGTTCACTTCGAAGTCGAGCTTGCTCGACCACGAGGTGCCCTCGGCCCAACCCGGGCTGTAGACCACGCCGAAGGTGTAGCTGTCGGACTCTTCCGGCTCCAGGTTCGGATTACCGCCGGTGAAGGTGGTGATCTGGGTGTTGGCCTGCTCGAAGCCCGGGGGCACGCCCTGCGCGTTACAGCCGGCCACGTACTGCGGAGCCGGGCCGCCGCCGCCGGTCGGGCCGCAGGGGTCGACCAAGCTGGCGCCGAACTGGGTCAGGCCGTACAGCTCGCCCAGGTTGGGGGCGCGGAAGCCCTGCGAGTAGGTACCGCGGATCACCAGGTCCTCGATCGGCTGCCAGCGGAAGCCGGCCTTGCCGGTGGTGGCGCCGCCGAAGGTCGAGTAATCCGAGTAACGGATCGCCGCGGTGATGTCGAGGGTCGACAGCACCGGGAAGTTGAACTCGGTGTAGATTTCGCTGACGTCGTAGCTGGCGTTGACCGGGGCGGCGAACGAGTCCTGCGATTCGCCGGTCTGGCGCAGCGGATCGGGGTTGAACTCGCCGCGGTAACGGCGGTGCTCGACGCCGGCGGCGAAGCCGGCCGCGCGATCGCCGATGTCGAACAGGTCGCCGGTGATGTTGGCCGAGAACAGGTCCAGCACCTGCTTGCTCGAGTCGATCTGCTTGGTGCGGATCCAGTCGATCATGGCCTGCGTCATCGGACGCGCCTGGCCGCCGAACAGGTCCAGCGGCACGCAGCCCGGCACCGCCGCGCACACCGCCGGATCGCCCAGGGCGAGCTTGATCTTGGCGACGTTGTAGCCGTTGCGGAAGGTCTGCTCGGCCTTGTTCTCCGAGTGCACGTAGTTGGCGTCCCAGCCGAAGCCGCGCTCGCCGATGTCGAACACGCCGTCCAGGCCGATGTTGAAGTAGGTGGTGTCGACGTCCTGCTCGAAGATGCGCGGGCCGACCTCGATCGGGCGCTTGGTCACCCAGCCGAAGTTGGTGGCCGGATCCAGGGTGATGCCGAAGGGGTTGTACGGATTGTTCGCATGCACGATGACCGTGTCGGCGATGCCGCCGGTGCCGGCGAAAGGACCGACGAAGATCGGTTCCGGCGCGGCCTGGTTGGTCGAGGTGCGGTTGTTGTACAGCGCCTTGACGTGCAAGCGGGTGTTTTCGGTCAGGTCGTAGTTGAGGCTGGTGAACAGCGCCTTGCGCTTGCTCGGGGTCAGCAGCAGGTTGAACGGCGCGAAGTTGAAGCGGTCGGCGCCGCTGAAGCCGTGGTAGGTGCCGCCGTTGGGGTTGTTCGGATCGAACACCGGCACGGTGGTGCCGTTATTGAGGGTGATGTCGTACCAGTTGTCGCCCGCGGCGTCGCAACCGCCGACGCCGGTGACCGGACGGCTGGGATCGCAGAAGGTGAAGCGGCCCTGCGGAATGCCCGAACTGCCCGAGGCGAGGCCGCCGCCGGGTACCGGCTCGGACGACTGCTTCCAGCTGCCCGAGCTGATCGCCTTCTGCTCGAAGTAGCTGGCGCCGAACACGGCCGACCAGCGCTCGCCGGCGCCGCCCAGGGTCATGCTGGCTTCGGTGGTGTCGCCGCCGTCGCCCCACTGGCCGAAATAGGCGTGCACTTCGGCGCCGTCGAGCTTGCGGCGGGTGATGATGTTCACCACGCCCGCGATGGCGTCGGAGCCGTAGATCGCCGAGGCGCCGTCTTCCAGCACTTCGATGCGCTCGACGATCGCCAGCGGGATGGTGTTGACGTCGGCGCTGCCGCTGACGCCCGAGGCGGAGGATTCGTTGACCCAGCGGATGCCGTCGACCAGCACCAGCACGCGCTGCGAGCCGAGGTTGCGCAGGTCGACCTGGGCCGAGCCGGCGCCGATGCCGCCGCCGTCCGGCGGATAGCCGAAGTTGCCGGAGGAGTTGAACTTGGCGTTGAGCGCCTTGCCGCCGGCGGTGAGCTGCTGCAGCACTTCGCCGACGGTCTGCACGCCGGTCTTCTCGAGCTTCTGGCGATCGAGCACGAACACCGGCTGGGCGGTGACCGCGTTGGTCTGTTTGATGCGGGTACCCGTGACGGTCACCGTGTCCAGCGTGGTGGCCGAAGGCGCGGGGGCGGCGTCCTGGGCGGCGGCAAGGCCGGGCAGGCTGATCAGCAACGACAACTGGATGGCTTTCGCCAAGGACTGGCGGCGCAGCGGCTTCATCTCTCTCTCCCTAAGTAAGACGTGGCTGTGTTTTGTTTTGGGCGCCGGGCCCCTGTTCCCAGGCGTCACGAGGTTGTAAACAATTCGTGAATCCGCCACAAGCGGCAAAGTGCCCCCTGCCGCGGCGAATTGCCGAATTCGCGACGCAGAACACCGCTCAACCACCTGTTCAGGCGGCCGAATTCAAAAAAATCAAGGATTTACATATTCAGCTGGCGATCAGGCGGGCGACACCGGTCCGGCGCTCCGCGCCGCCCGGTAGCGCGTTCAACCGCCCAGAAGCAGGCTGACCGCCACCACCACCAGGAAGGCCGCGAACACGCGCTTGAGGGTGATTCCGCTCAGGCGGTGTGCCAGGCGCGTGCCGTAGGGCGCGGCCAGGACCGAGGCGATCGCCACCCCGATCGCCGCCGGCAGGTAGACGTAACCGATCGCGTGGTGCGGCAGCGCGCCCGGCGGAGCGTGCAGGGCGTAGCCCACCGCCGAGGCCAGGCCGATCGCGACCCCGCAGGCCGAGGAGGTGCCGACCGCGCGCACCGGCGCGATCCCGCGCCAGACCAACAGGGGCACGGTCATGCTGCCGCCGCCGATCCCGACCACCGCCGACACCGCGCCGATGCCGACCCCGGCCGCGCTCATGCCCGCGCCGCGCGGCGGCGGCTCGTGATCGGCCACCGCCGCGCGGTTCTTGCCGAACAGCAGCTGCGCGGCGGCGATCAGGCAATAACCGGCGACGATGTAGCGCAGCAGATCGTCGTCGATGCGCACCGCCACCATGCTGCCGAACCAGCCGCCGATCAGCAGGCCCGGCACCATCCAGGCCACGGTCGGCCACAGCACGCTGCCGCGCTTGGCGTGGGCGCGCGCCGAGGCCGCCGCGGTCAATACGATGCTGGCCAGCGAGCTGGCCAGCGCGGTGTGCATCGCGGCCTCCTGCGGCACGCCGACCCAGGGCGCCAGCCACGACAGCGCCGCCACCAGCACCAGGCCGCCGCCGACGCCCAGCAATCCGGCGAGCACGCCGGCGATCGCCCCAAGTACCAGAAATGCCAGCCAAGCGATCGTCACAGCGTCTCCTTCGATAAGTCCGCGCGCAAGCGCGTGCGCATGGTCACATGCGCGCGCCGCGACGACGGCGCGCAGAGCGCACGATGCCATGTTCACGCCGGAGATTCATCGTCGCTGGGCTATAGTCCGGACCATGCTCCCGCGCCCTCTCCCCCTGCTGTTCGCCGCGCTCGCGGCCACCCTGGCCACCGCCGCCTGCGCGCAGACCACGGCCGCGCCGCCGGCCGTCGCCAGCGTGCCCGCGCCCATCCACGATCCGCAGTTGCCGCGCCTGCGCGCCGCGCTCGAAGCCGCCGAAAACGGCAGCTTCGACGCCTCGCAGTACGCCGATCTCTCGCGGCATCCGCTGTACGGCTGGGTCGAGTACGCCGGCCTGCGCCGCAACATCGACGCCCTGTCGAACGCGCAGGCGCAGAGCTTCCTCGCGCGCTACGGCGAGCAGGCCGCGGGCGGCGCCTTCCGCGAGATCTGGCTGGCCGCCACCGCGCGCCGCGAGGACTGGCCGGCCTTCGTCGCCGCCTGGAAGCCCGAGCTGGGCAAGAACACCGCGCTGCGCTGTGCCGAACTCAGCGCGCGCCAGGCCCTGCGCCGCGCCGACGCGCAGTGGACCCGCGACGCGCAGGCGGTATGGACCGCCAGCGGCAAGGCCCTGCCCAACGAATGCGATGCGCCGATGGCGCTGTTGGGCGCGCAAGGCGGGCTGAGCGAAGACCTGCGCTGGCAGCGCATCGACGCCGCCGCCGCCGAAGGGCTGCCGGCGGTGATGCGCAGCGCCGCGCGCGGGCTGCCCGCCGACCAGCAGGCCCAGGCCAACGACTACGCCGCCTTCATCGAAGGCGTCAACGAACGCGCCCTGTACTGGCCCAAGACCGAGCGCAGCCGGCGCATGGCCTCCTACGGGCTGGCGCGGCTGGCCAAGTCGGCGCCGGGCGCGGCCGAGGCGCAGCTGCCCAAGTACGCCAGCGCGCTGGGCTTCAGCGACGAAGACCGCGGCCGCGTGCTGTACCAGGCCGCGCTGTGGACGGTGGCCTCGTACGGCCCGGAATCGGCGCAGCGCCTGAACGCGGTGCCGGCCGTGTCCTACGACGACCGCCTGCACGAATGGCGCGCGCGCGAAGCCATGGCGCGCTCGGATTGGGCCGCGGCCCTGGACGCGATCCGCAAGATGGGCGCCAAGCAGCGCGGCGATTCGCGCTGGCAGTATTTCGAGGCGCGCCTGAGCGAGCGAGCGGGCGACAAGGCCGGCGCCGACCGCCTCTATCGCGAGGCCGCGCGCAAGCCCGAGTTCCACGGCTTCCTCGCCGCCGACCGCGTCGGCCTGCCCTATGCGCTGTGCCCGCTGATCCCCAACGACAGCGCCGCGGCCAAGGCCGCGATCGCGCGCGATCCGGCGGTACTGCGCGCGATGGGCCTGTACAAGATCGGGCGCAAGTCCTGGGCGGTCCGCGAATGGGACGACGCCCTGTCGCGCTACGACGACGATCAGCGCCGCATCGCGGTCGAGGTCGCGCAGAGCCACGGCTGGTTCGACCGCGCGGTGTTCTCGCTGGGCAAGGGCAAGCCCGACGAATTGCGCCTGTACAACCTGCGCTTCCCGCTGCACCACGACGCCACGATCCGGCGCGAGTCGGCCAAGAACAATCTCGATCCGGCCTGGGTCGCGGCCGAGATCCGCGCCGAGAGCGTGTTCGATCCGAACGCGCGCTCCGGCGCCAACGCCATGGGCCTGATGCAGGTCGTGCCGGCCACCGGCGCCAACGTGTCCAAGCGCCTGGGCCTGCCCTGGGGCGGCGCGGCCAGCCTGTACGACTCCGACACCAACATCATCCTGGGCACCGCCTACCTGCGCGAGCTGCTGGACAAGTACGGCGGCCAGCCCTACTTCGCCATGGCCGGCTACAACGCCGGTCCGGCGCCGCTGGCGCGCTGGCAGTCGCAGCGTCCGGGCATGGACGCCGATTTCTGGATCGAGACCATCAGCTACAAGGAAACGCGCGAGTACGTCGCCCGCGTGCTGGCCTTCAGCGTGATCTACGACTGGCGCCTCAACGGCGACGCGATGAACATGACCGACCGCATGCGCGGGCGCATCGACGCGCCGCGCAAGCGCTTCGTCTGCCCGCTGGCCGCCGCGCCGGCGGCCAAGTCGCCGTGAACACCGCCGCGCGCCGCCACGTCGTCGTCCTGGGCGGCACCGGCTTCGTCGGTCGCCGTCTGGTCGCGCGCCTGCTGCGCGACGGCCATCGGCTGACCGTGCTCAGCCGCGGCGGCGATCCGGCCAAGCGCGCGCTGCTGCCGCGCGACTCCAGCCTGATCGAAGGCGACGTGCACGACCCCGGCTTCCTGCGCGCGGTGCTCGACGACGCCGACGCGGTGGTCAACCTGATCGGCATTCTCAACGAGCGCGGCGACGACGGCAGCGGCTTCGAACGCGTCTACGTGACCCAGCTGGAGTCGCTGATCGGCGCCATGCGCGAGATGGGCGTGCGCCGGCTGCTGCAGATGAGCGCGCTCGGCGCCGGCAGCGGCGACAGCCACTATCTGCAATCGCGCGGCCGCGCCGAGCAGCGCGTGCGCGCCTCGGGCCTGGACTGGACCCTGTTCCGGCCCTCGGTCATCGCCGGCCCCGGCGACGGCCTGTTCTGCCGCTTCGATCAACTGCTGCGCTTTGCCCCGGCCCTGCCGATCGGCCGCGCCGACGCGCGCTTCCAGCCGGTCTGGGTCGGCGACGTGGTCCAGGCCTATGCGCGCGCACTGGCCGACGGCGGCAGCATCGGCCGCAGCTACGACCTGGTCGGTCCCGAGGTCTACACCCTGGCCGAAATCGTGCGCTTGACCGCGCGCGCGCGCGGCCGCCTGCGCGCGGTGATTCCGTTGCCCGAGGCCCTGGGCCGGGTCCAGGCCGGCATCGGCGAATACCTGCCCGGCAAGCCGATCAGCCGCGACAACTGGCGTTCGCTGCAGCTGGATTCGATCAGCGACGATAACGGCCTGCCCAAGCTCGGCATCGCCGCGACGCCAGTGGCGCCGCGGCTGCGGGAGATCTTGGGGTTGGAGGCGGGCGAGGATTGAGGTGTGGCTGGGTGGATTGCCGGGGTTTACCGGCACCCCTCGAATCCGCTGCGACCTGTCGTCCCTTTGCTTGTCAGTCGCGCAAGTCCGCTGTTGCTCGTCATTCGCGCGAATCTGCTCTTGCTCGTCATTCCCGCGAAAGCGGGAATCCAGTGACTTGGGTGAAACCCACTCACGAAGCGATCTGAACGGAGCCAGGTTCTCTGTACCTGCTACCGTGATCGAGGTTTCGCTCTAAAGTCACTGGATTCCCGCCTTCGCGGGAATGACGGCAAAGAGCAACGGCATCCCCATCGAACGGGTCGTCTGCTGCTTCTTCGCCCGTCACTCCCGCGAAAGCGGCAATGACGGCAAAAGAGGAGCGGCTGCGAACGGGTTCCACATCGCCCGGCTGCCATGCGCTCGTCGGCGCGCTCCCCAAGCCCCCTCGTAAGCCCTCTCCCCTCGCCCTCCCGCCCGACAACCCTTAGCATCGGGTTCCACTCCACACCGAGACCGCCGCCATGGGCTTGCTCGACACCCTGCTCGGCCACGCCGGCGACAAGCCGGTCGACAAGATCGCGGACGACTTCATGCCCTTGCTCGCGCCGGGCGAAACCGTGCAGCGCGCGTTCGGCGAGATCCGCGACCTGATCGTGTTCACCGACCGGCGCCTGATCCTGGTCGACAAGCAGGGCGTGACCGGCCGCAAGACCGAATTCCTCAGCCTGCCCTACCGCAGCATCGTGATGTTCTCGCTGGAAACCGCGGGCCACTTCGATCTCGAATCCGAGCTGCGCGTGTGGGTCTCCGGCCAGGCCACGCCGATCGTGCGCCACCTGGGCCGCAGCAGCGGCGCCGAGGACATCATCGCGCTGCTGGCGCAGAACTCGCCGCGTTGAGCCTGGCCACGCGATGAAGACCTACCTGGTCGGCGGCGCGGTCCGCGACCGCCTGCTCGGGCGGGCGCCGGGCGACCGCGACTACGTCGTGGTCGGCGCGACCCCGCAGGCCATGCTCGACGCCGGCTACAAGCCGGTCGGGCGCGACTTCCCGGTATTCCTGCATCCGGACACCGGCGAGGAATACGCGCTGGCGCGCACCGAACGCAAATCCGGACGCGGCTACCGCGGCTTCGTGGTCGACGCCGATCCCTCGGTATCGCTGGAGGAAGACCTCGGCCGACGCGACTTCACCATCAATGCCATCGCCCAGGACGAAGACGGCGCCCTGGTCGACCCCTACGGCGGCGCGCGCGACCTGGAAGCGCGGCTGCTGCGCCACGTCGGTCCGGCCTTCGTCGAGGATCCGCTGCGGGTGCTGCGCGCGGCGCGCTTCATGGCGCGCTTCGCGGCGCTGTGCTTCAGCGTCGCCCCGGAAACCACCGCCTTGATGCGGCATATGGCCGAGTCCGGCGAACTCGCCGAACTGGTGCCCGAGCGGGTCTGGCAGGAACTGCGGCGCGCGCTCGCCAGCGAACGCCCCTCGGCCTTCCTGCGCACCCTGCGCGATGCCGGCGCCCTGGCGGCGGTGCTGCCGGAGGTCGACGCGCTCTACGGCGTGCCACAACGCGCCGAGTACCACCCCGAAGTCGACACCGGCATCCACGTCGAACTGGTCTGCGACATGGCCGCGCGCCTGGCGCCCGGCGACGACACCATCGGCTTCGCCGCGCTCACCCACGACCTGGGCAAGGCGCTCACGCCCGCCGACGTGCTGCCGCGCCATCAGGGTCACGAACATGCCGGCCTCGAACCGCTGCGCGTGCTGTGCGAGCGCCTGCGCGTGCCGACCGAGCACCGTCAGCTCGCCGAGGCCGCCTGCCGCGAACACCTCAACGTGCACCGCTACGACGAACTGCGCTCCAGCACCGTCTACGACCTGATCGCGCGCTGCGACGGTTTCCGTCAACCCGAACGGATACGCCGCATGAGCCTGGTCTGCGAGGCCGACAAGCGCGGCCGAACCGGTCTGTCCGAGGTCCCTTATCCGCAGGGCCAGCGCCTGCGCGACGCGCTCGACGCCGCCCTCGCGGTGCGCGCCTCCGACGTCGCCGCCGGCCGCAGCGGCCCGGAAGTGGGCGAAGCCTTGCGCCGCGCGCGCATCGCCGCGATCGCCACCGCGGCCGGCAAGAAGAGCTGACGAGACACGCTCCACGCCCCCGTAGGAGCGGCGCAAGCCGCGACCGCGAATCCGCGGCTACGACGAAAGCCGCGTCGCAGGTCCTATTCCGGGTCGCGGCTCACGCCGCTCCTACACTCGCAGGATGCGGTGACAACCGCATCATCGTTGCCACCTGTACCACGCATGATGCGGTGCGCCTGCGGCTCACCGCATCCTACGTCCGTCATGGCGATGCGGCCGACACCGCGCCAAACAAAAACGCCGGGCGACCTCGCGGCCGCCCGGCGCTGTCAGCACTCCGTCCTGGCGCCGCGGATCAGAAGCGATAGTCCATCCGCACGTAGTAGCTGCCGCCGTTCATGCCGAAGGGCATGGTTTCCCAGCCGTACTTGAAGCCCAGCGACGGGAACGGATTCACGCCGGGGTTGTCGGCGCCGACCGACCACTTGTCCGGGTACTGGTCGAAGATATTGTTGCCGCCCACGGTCAGGTGCAGGTTGTCGTTGAACGAGTAGCGCACCGCCAGGTCGAACAGGGTCTTGCCGCCCCAGGTCTGTTCCGGCGCGAAGAACTCGCCGGTGACCGAGCCGTAGTAGTTGGCGCGTCCGGTGATCGTCCAGGCGCCGGTTTCGTACACGCCCTGCAGCACGTGGTGGGCGCGCGGCTGGCCGCGCTCGACCAGGGTGATCTGGGCGGCGTCGAACAACTGGCCGGGCGCCAGGATCGGCGAGTTGGAATGGATCTCGCGCACCTCGGTCTTGTTGAAATGCACCAGCGCGGTCAGGGTCAGGTTGCTGCCGCTGGCGAACTCGGTGTTGTGGTTGGCGACGATGTCCAGGCCGGTGGTGCGGGTGTCGATGGCGTTGGTGAAGAACTGCGCCTGGCCGACCCGGAACGGCGCCAGCGCGCCGGCGATCGGGCAGTTGCTGTTGTTGGCGGTGCAGGGCTGGCCGTCGGTGCCGACCGACTCGGGCGCGATCACGCCGGAGAAGATGATGCGGTCGTCGATGTCGATGCGGAACAGGTCGGCGGTCAGCGAGAAGCGATCGTTGGGCTTGAACACCATGCCCACCGAACCGCTGCGCGAGGTCTCTTCCTTCAACGGCGCCACGCCCAGCGCGCGGGTCACCGCGCTGTCCTGGCGCGCGGTCAGGGTGTCGGTGAGGGTGCCGTCGGGATTGAGGTTGGTCGAAACCTGGTTGTAGTACTGCTGCTGCACGCCCGGCGCGCGGAAGCCGGTGGACAGCGTGCCGCGCAGGGCGAAGCGCTCGCTGGCGTTGAAGCGCGCCGATAGCTTGCCGGTGGTGGTGTTGCCGAAGTCGGAATAGTCCTCGAAGCGCACCGCGCCGCCGAGCAGGAAGCGCTCGCTCAGGTTGGTTTCGGCATCGAAGTACAGCGCCATGCTGTGGCGGCCCTCGTCGACCTCGGTACCCGGAGTGAAGCCCGGGAAGCCCTGAATGCCGCCGGCGGCGATGTCGCCGGTCTGGCCGCGGATGACGATGGCCGGGTTGTTGGTGCGGCCGTACATATACGACACCGGGTCGCCGGCCTCGATCGCGTAGTTGTCCTGGCGCCACTCGAAGCCGGTGGCCAGGTACAGCGGATTGTCGTTGAAGCCCTTCACGCTGCCGCGGAAGTCGACGTTGAAGGTGGTCTGGTCGTACTTGAGGGTGCCGGTGTCGGCGCTGGTCGGCGAGGCGGCGTAGATGCCGGCGGCCGGATTGGCCGGGTCGCGCGGCTCGTACCACCAGCTCACGTTGACCGAGTTGGCCTCCTCGAAGCCGAACTTGCTGCGGCCGTGGTTGATCGAGATGTCCCAGTCCCAGTTCTCGCCGATCGGCGCCTTGTAACCGACCGCCAGCGAGGCGTCGTCGACCGTGGTCAGGATGTTGGGCAGGAAGCCGTTGGGGTACAGCGCCGGCACCGTGCGGTTGTCGCCGGCGCTGCGGAAGAAGCCGGAGGAATCGCCTTCGCGGCGCGACAGGCCGCCGAACCAGTACAGCTCGCCCTTGCCCACCGGCACGCCGGCGTTGAGCCACAGGTAGTAGTCCTTGGCGTCGGCGTCGCCCAGGCGCTGGGTCACGCGCGGCGGGTTGGTGCGCAGGCTGTCGGGGCCGGCGCGGTTGGTCTCGTTGCGGTTGCGCGCCTCGGCCGAGAGATTGATGAAGCCCTCGGCGCCGAGCTTGAAGCCGGTGTTGACCGAGCCGTGCAGCATCTCGCCGTCGCCGGCGTAGTACTGCGAACCCTCGATCGACAGTTCGGTGTATTCGGTCTGGCGCTTGAGGATGATGTTGATCACGCCCGCGATCGCGTCCGAGCCGTACTGGGCGGCGGCGCCGTCGCGCAGCACTTCGATGCGCTCGATCGCCGAGACCGGGATCGCGTTGATGTCGGTGCCGGCCGAACCGCGGCCGATGGTCTGCTGCACGTTGACCAGCGCCTGCTGATGGCGGCGCTTGCCGTTGACCAGCACCAGCACCTGGTCCGGGCCCAGCGCGCGCAGCGTGGCCGGGCGCAGGATGTCGGTACCGTCGCTGACGAAGGTGCGCGAGAAGTTGAACGAGGGTTCCAGCATCTGCAGGATCTGGCCGACTTCGAGCGCGCCGGTGGCGTTGATCTCTTCGCGGCCGATCACGTCCACGGGCGCGGCGGTGTCCTCGGCGGTGCGGCCGCGCACGCGCGAACCGGTGACCTGGACGGCATCCAGCGTGGTCGCGGTGTCCTCGGCGGGGGTCGCGGTTTGGGCGTAGACGGGGGCGACGGCGCTGGCGGCCATGGCGGCGGCCACGGCCAGCGCCAATCGGTTGCGGTGCACTGCGGACATGGTCGTTTCCTTGCGAAAGGGTCGGGGGACGGACTTCCCGAAAGTCCGGCCCGAGGTTCACAAGTTCTTAACCTTTGCGCAATACGTCGTGTGACTGTGCCGACTTTGGCTTTACCAACCCGATCACACTATGACAAACGAGTTCCGGCCAAGCGGGCATCGATGCGCTGCAACATGAGTGCCAGCGGCGTGGAGGCCGTGACCAGCCCGGCCAGGGCCCCGAGGGCATTGGCGAAGGCGTCGCGACTGTCGCCCATGCGGCTGTCGGTCAGCAGGGCCTGGCCGTATTCCAGGGCCACGCCGAGCACGATCAGGCCGGCCGCGCACAGCGCCTGCGGGCGCATGCGCGCGAACAGCATGCAGGCATAGGCCGACAGCGCCGCGTAGGTGAGGAAATGGCCGACCTTGTCGGAACCGGCGAACGGCGACGGCGGCAGGTCGTCCGCGGGCAGCAGGGACACCGCGATCACCGCCAGCACCCCGGTCGCGCCCACGGCCAGCCAGCGGCGCGGGGTGCGGAACCGGCGCAGCCACGGCCCCTTGGGCGCGCCGCTCTTGCGCGTGTTCACAGGCGGTGGCTCAGGTCGCCGGCCAGGAAGGCGTAGCCGAATTCGGCGCCCTTCTCGAAGCCCATGACCTGGAAACGTTCGCCCATCTCGCTGGGCAGGGTCAGGCGCTTGATCTCGTTATGGCGACGCTGGCGCTCGCCCTCGTCGGCGATCGCGTCGATGCGTTCGAGCACCCCGGCCAGGCCGTTGCCGAGCAGGAAGCTGGCCTGCGAGCAGTAACCGGCGAAATCGAAACCGGCGGCGACGCCGGCCTCGGCCAGGGCGGTGAAATCCACCGAGGCGGTGATGTCCTGCAGGCCCGGCCACAGCAGCGGGTCGTGGTGCATGCGATGGCGGTAGAACGCGCGCAGGGTGCCGTCGCTGCGCTCGGGCGCGTAGTACTCGGCGCGCGCGTAGCCGTAGTCGACGAACAGCATCGCGCCCGCGCGCATGCCGCCGGACACGGCCTGGATCCAGTACGGCAGCTGCGGCAGCAGTTCGGAGCGATAACCGTCCTCGAACTCGCGCTCCAGCCGGCGTTCGACCTGGCGCACGGCGTTGCCGAGGAAGGCGTCGGCCTCGCGCAGCTCGCGCGCGAAACCGTCGCCGTCGATCACGATGTTTTCTTCGTAGACTTCGCCATTGCGGATCGCGAAGCGCGGCGTCGGCAAGGCGTCGATGACTTCGTTGGCGAACAGCACGCCGTCCCAGTCTTCCGGGAACGGCCCGTCTAGCCATTCCACCAGCTCGAACAGCGGCGGCGTCAGCCGCTGCTGCAAACGTTCGCGCTGGCGATGGCGCAGCTCGGCGCTGGGCTCGAGGATGGCGTAACGGTCGGGCAAGGCGTCCAGTTCGAGCAGGCGCTTGAGCGCGACTTCGGCGAAGGCGCCGGTGCCGCCGCCCAGTTCCAGGAAGCGCGCGCCCGGCCCGAGTTGGCGCAGCACCGGCGCGACCGCTTCGGCCACGCAGGCGGCGAACACCGGCCCGATCTCGGGCGCGGTGACGAAATCGCCTTCGCCGCCGAACTTGCGCGCGCCGGCGCTGTAGTAGCCCAGGCCCGGCGCATACAGGGCCAGCTCCATGTAGCGCGAGAACGGGATCGCGCCCTCGTTGACCGCGATCTGCTCGCGGATCAGCGTCTCCAGGCGTGCGCTGTGCTCCAGCGCGTCCTGGCCCGGCGCGGGCAGCGTGGCGGCGTCGCGGCGGAGGTCGTTCGGGGTGGGGTCGGACATGAGGCACCGGGTGCAGCGGGCGGTCTGCAGTATAAGTAACTGGTGCAAAGTAACGAGCAACCAGTGGAAGCCGTGCTTTTCACTAGCTACTCGTTACTTTGCACTAGTTACTGACCTCATAGACACGCCTATGCCCGCCACTACCGCCGCCCCCGTCGCCCTGATCACCGGCAGCGCCAAGCGCATCGGCGCCGCGATCGCGCGCGCGCTGCACGCCGATGGCTACGACCTGGCCCTGCACTACCGCGGCTCCGGCGAGGCCATGGCCGCGCTCGCGGGCGAACTGGAAGCCGCGCGTCCGGGCAGTACGCTGAGCCTGCAGGCCGACCTGGCCGAGTTCGACCGCCTGCCGGAACTGGTCGCGCGCACCGTCGGCCGCTACGGTCGCCTGGACGCGCTGGTCAACAACGCCTCGGGCTTCGCGCCGACGCCGATCGGCGCCGCCACGCCCGCGCAATGGGACGCGCTGTTCGCCAGCAACGCGCGCGCGCCGTTCTTCCTGGCGCAGGCCGCCGCGCCGCATCTGAAGGCCGCGCGCGGCGCGATCGTGAACCTGGTCGACATCTACGCCGAGCGCCCGCTGCGCGACCACAGCCTCTACTGCATGGCCAAGGCCGCGCTGGTCATGGCCACGCGCGCGCTGGCGCTGGAGCTGGCGCCCGAAGTACGGGTGAACGCAGTGGCGCCGGGCGCGATCCTGTGGCCGGAAGCCGGCACCGACGGCGGGGTCAAGGACGAAGCGGCCAAGGCCGCGATGCTGGCGCGCACGCCCTTGGGCCGCACCGGCAGCGCCGAGGAAATCGCCGAAGCGGTGCGCTGGCTGCTGCGCGAGGCGCGCTACACCACCGGGCAGGTGCTGCGGGTGGACGGTGGGCGTTTGCTGGCGGATTAGGCGCCGCGCCATCGCTATTCCCTTCTCCCTGTGGGAGAAGGCGGCCCGAAGGGCCGGATGAGGGTCCGAGGTGAGGTTCAAGCTGCGCGCTCGCGCCGAACCCTCTCTCCCCCAACCCCTCTCCCTGTTAGGAGAGGGGCTTTGGAGCAAGGCGTCTTACTTGGGGTTGAACGCCGTCTGCAGTTCCAGCGCGCGGAAGGCTTCCGGGGCTTCGCCCTCGGTGGCGTAGCGGTACAGCGCCGCCGAGTAGATGCCGGCCAGCGCCGCCTGGTACACGCCCAGCAGCAGCACCGCGATCACGAACACCGCGCCGACCGCGATGGCCAGGCCGACCGAGACCTGCGCCGCCGCGAAGGCCAGCAGCGCGCCGATCGCGATCACCGCGAACATGATCAGGCCGAACGCCGCGCCGATGCCGACGTTGCCGATCGCGTTCTCGCCCCAGGTCTGCTTGAGCAGGCCGATGCTGCGCTTGAGCGCTTCGATCGGGCCCACGTTCTGGCTGACCAGCACCGGCACCACCAGGAAGGTGGCCAGGGTCCAGGCCGCGCCCAGGCCGGAGCCGATCATGCGCACGATGAAGTTGTTGTCGCGGTCCTTCAGCGATTGCAGGATCAGGCCCACGGTGGCGGCGATCGCGGCGTAGCCCAGGATCGCAGGCAGGCGCGACTTGGCCGCGTTGAAGCCGTCGCGCAGGGTCGGATCGCCGCCGTCCAGGCGGATCATGGCCGCGCCGACCAGGGCGCAGTTGAAGAAGATGATCACGCTGTACTGGCAGAAGTAGAACAGGAAGCCGAACACGATCCCGCCCACGCCGACGCCGTTCTCGAACAGGCGCAGCGCGAACATCGGCACCAGGAAGGTCGCCAGCACCAGCAGCGTGGCCGCGCTGGACAGGACCGGGAACAGCATCAGTTCCTTGTCCGAGCGCAGCACGCCCGCGCTCGCCTTCACCAGGCCCCAGCTACGCGAAAACTTTTCGAACATCGTGCGATCCCCCTTGGATGAATGGACGCATGCTCAGGCCAAACTCGGCACATCGCAAGCGCTGGCGCCCGCGCGCCGACCGGCGGCGCGCGCGCTCCAATGCTTGGACCGGGGCGAGGCGGCGAATGTGACCGCCCATGAAAGCTCGGCGCGGCCGTCGGATCGCTACGCCGGCGCGTCCGATCCCTCGCCGATGTCGGCCACCACCGCCGGCTGCGCGTAATCCGGATGCGCGCGCCACAGCTCGCCCAGGCTGCGCCCGTCGCCCGGCACCACCAGCTCCGGCGCGATGTCGGCCAGCGGCCGCAGCACGAAGGCGTGCTTGAGTTCCGGTCGCGGAATGCGCAGGTTGCCCGGGCCTTCGAGCACGCGGTCGTCGTACAGGACCAGGTCGATGTCCAGGGTGCGGTCGCTGTAACGCGGCCCGCTGCGGTCGCGGCCGTGGCGATCTTCCAGCGCGTGCAGCCAGTCGTTGAGCGCCTGCGGCTCCAGCTCGCTGTCGACGATGGCCGCGCTGTTGTAGAAATCGGCGCCGTCGAAGCCGACCGCGCGCGTGCGGTAGACCGGCGACAGCACCACCTCGCCGAAGCGCTCGCGCAATGCGGCGATCGCGCCGCGCAGGTGGGTGGCGGCGTCGAGATTGCTGCCGAGACTGAGGTAGGCCTTGCCCATCGCGGTATCCGGTACGCCCGGCCGGCGGCGGGGCGGAGAAGTGGGTAGCGCGGCGACTCAGTCGCCGGCGCGCTCGCGCACGATCGAAACCCCGACCGCGCGCGCGCCGCGCACCGCCCCGGGCTTGCTGAGCTTGAGCCGGACCCGGCGCACGCCGAACTCCTCGATCACGATAGCGGCCACGCGCTCGGCCAGGGTTTCGACCAGGCCGAAGTCCGACTGCGACACGTACTCGATGATGCGCTTGCTGACCGCCTTGTAGTTCAAGGTGTCCTCGATCGCGTCGCTGGCGGCCGGGATGCGGTTGTCGAACGACATTTCCAAGTCGAACACCAGCGGCTGGCGGATGCGCCGCTCCCAGTCGTAGATGCCGATCAGCGCCTCGATTTCGAGGCCTTCGATGAAGACGTGGTCCATAAGAGCCGGGATTGGGGATTGGGGATTCGGAAAAGCGGGGGTCGAGGGTCGGAAGCGGCGGAGGTCAAGCTGCCTGCGCCGCTGCAAAACCGTCATCCCCGCGAAAGCGGGGATCCAGTGACTTTAGCGCGCAAGCGCCGGCGGTGGCGAACCGACACGGCAAGCGAACACCCTGCCCTTAACGACTCCCGATTCCCCATTCCCGATTCCCGAGCTTTTTAAACCGCCGGCAACTGCGCCATGTCCCAACGCGGCGTGACCATCACCGCCGCGCCCTCGTGCTGGCCGGCCTGCAGGCGCAGCGCGCCGGCGTAGGCGATCATCGCGCCGTTGTCGGTGCAGAACGCCGGGCGCGGGAACGCGACCCGGCCGCCGCGACGCTCGGCCATCTGCGCCAGGCGTGCGCGCAGGCGTTTGTTGGCGCCGACGCCGCCGGCCACCACCAGGGTGTCGCAGCCGGCCGCGTCCAGCGCGCGCTCGCACTTGATCGCCAGGGTCTCGACCACCGCGTCCTCGAAGCCGCGCGCGATGTCGGCCATGGTCTGCTCGCCCTGGTCGCTGTCGCGCCAGGTCAGCAGGACCTGGGTCTTGAGGCCACTGAAGCTGAAGTCCAGGCCGGGCCGGTCGGTCATCGGCCGGGAGAATTTGTAGCGGCCGGGCTGGCCGCGTTCGGCCAGCGCGGCCAGCTGCGGGCCGCCCGGATAGGGCAGGCCCATCAGCTTGGCGGTCTTGTCGAAGGCCTCGCCGGCGGCGTCGTCCAGGGTCTCGCCGAGCAGGCGGTAGCGGCCGATGGCCTCGACCGCGACCAGCTGGGTATGCCCGCCGGAGACCAGCAGGGCCACGAACGGCGGCTGCGGGCGGCCCAGCGGGTCGTCCTCCATCAGCGGCGCCAGCAAGTGGCCCTCCATGTGGTGGACCGCGACCGCGGGCAGGTCCAGGGCCCAGGCCAGCGAGCGCGCGACCCCGGCCCCGACCAGCAGGGCCCCGACCAGGCCCGGCCCGGCGGTGTAGGCCACCCCGTCCAGGTCCGAGACCCGCAAGCCCGATTCATCCAGGGTCTGGCGGATCAACGGCAGCAGCTTGCGCACGTGGTCGCGGCTGGCCAATTCAGGGACCACGCCGCCGTATTCGGCATGCAGGGCGATCTGGCTGTAAAGTGCGTGCGCGCGCAGCCCGGTGGCGGTGTCGTAGACCGCCACTCCGGTCTCGTCACAGCTGGTTTCGATGCCGAGGACCTTCATGAAAAGCCCGGCGTTGCTGGGGATTTCGCCTTCATGGGGCGCTATGTTGCACCTTCCGCAGCCCCACCGCTATAATGCACGGCTCGCCCGGTCTGTACGGGCCGGTCCCTGAATCCGAGATTACGTATGCCTAGCGTCAAAGTCCGCGAAAACGAGCCCTTTGAGTTTGCCCTGCGCCGCTTCAAGCGCACCTGCGAGAAGGCCGGTGTTCTGGCCGAGACCCGCAAGCGCGAGTTCTACGAGAAGCCGACCCAGGAGCGTAAGCGCAAGGCCGCTGCTGCGGTCAAGCGTCAGGCGCGCCGCGCCTCGCGCGACGTCACCAAGCGCCAGCGCTTGTACTGATCGCGCATCCCGCGCAGCCCCACCGTCCGTGGACGGGGCCAGCGAGGGATGACCAAGGAGCCGGCCGCGCCCTGCGCCGCCGGCTTTTTGCGTTTGAAGCCGGGATTGGATATTCGGGATTCGGGATTCGTAAAAGCCCCCTGAAGCCACCCTGCGCCTTTTGCCAATCCCGAATCCCCAATCTCGAATCCCTGCCCTTATGAGCCTCAAGCAACGACTCACCGACGACATGAAGGCCGCGATGAAGAGCGGCGACAAGCAGAGCCTGGGCGTGATCCGCCTGATCAACGCCGCGATCAAGCAAAAGGAAGTCGACGAGCGCATCGAGCTCGACGACACCGCCGTGATCGCCGTGCTCGACAAGATGGTCAAGCAGCGCCGCGATTCGGTCAGCCAGTACGAGGCCGCCGCGCGCGAGGACCTGGCCGCGGTCGAGCGCGACGAGATCGTGGTGATCGAGCGCTACGTGCCGGCCAAGCTCGGCGAAGCCGAGATCCTGGCCGCGATCGAGGCCGCCATCGCCGAAGTGCTCGGTGAAGGCAGCGGCGCCGCCGGCCCGGCCGACATGGGCAAGCTGATGGGCCCGCTCAAGGCCAAGCTGGCCGGCCAGGCCGATATGGGCCAGGTGTCGGCGCTGGTGAAACAGCGTCTCAGCAAGTAAAGGTTTGGGCCCGACCGGGCCCCTGCAAGGAGGTGCACCATGAAGCGCCATCGCCCCCACGACGTGAGCTTTCGAGATCACCCGTAAGCGTCGCAAAGGTTACCCGTCCGAGACCCGCGTCAAACGCGGCGACCGGGTGGTTCACTCGGACAAGGAATTGCTCGAGAAGCTGGGCCGCAACGATCCCTGCCCATGCGGGTCCGCTCGGAGGTTCAAGGTACTGCTGTCTGCACAGCGGCCGCTATGAAGGTTCCGAACGCGACCACTACTTTTAGGGACTGAAGGTCCCAGCCAGACGAAGCCGGGTCCGCCCGGCTTTGTCGTTTTCGCCCGACCCCCATGGCATCCTAGCCCTCCGATGGCCCGCATCCCCGACGCCTTCATCGACGACCTCCTCGCCCGCTCCGACATCGTCGAGCTGATCGGCGCGCGCATCCCGTTGAAGCGCCAGGGCAAGGAATATTCGGCGCGCTGCCCGTTCCACGACGAGCGTTCGCCCTCGTTCACGGTCTCGCCGACCAAGCAGTTCTATCACTGCTTCGGCTGCGGCGCGCACGGTACCGCGATCAGCTTCCTGATGAACTACGACCGCCTCGAGTTCCTCGACGCGGTCGAGGAACTGGCCAAGCGCGTCGGCGTCGAAGTGCCGCGCGACACCCTCCAGCGCAACGAGGATTCCGACAGCCGCGATCTCTACGCCGCGGTCGAGGCGGCCTCGCGCTTCTTCCAGAAGCAGTACGGGCTCAGCGGCAAGGCCCAAGGCTATCTGGACAGCCGCGGCGTCAGCGCCGACATCCGCGAACGCTTCGCGATCGGTTACGCGCCCGACGGTTTCAACGCGCTGCGCGACGCGCTGGGCACCGACGAACGGCGGATGAAACTGCTGGAGCGCGCCGGCCTGTTCTCCAAGAACGACACCGGCCGCGTCTACGACAAGTTCCGCGACCGGGTGATGTTCCCGATCCTGGATCGGCGCGGCCGCACCATCGCCTTCGGCGGGCGCGTGCTCGACAAGGAAGACGGGCCCAAGTACCTCAATTCGCCTGAGACCCAGCTGTTCCACAAAGGCCGCGAGCTGTACGGTCTGTGGCAGGTGCGCCAGGCCCACAACAAGATCCCGCGCCTGATCGTGGTCGAGGGCTACATGGACGTGGTCGCGCTGTTCCAGCACGGCGTCGACACCGCGGTGGCCACCCTGGGCACCGCCACCACGCCCGACCACGCCGAGCTGCTGTTCCGCAACGCCGCCGACGTCTATTTCTGTTTCGACGGCGACCGCGCCGGACGCGGCGCGGCCTGGAAGGCGGTGGAGTCGGTGCTGCCGCGCATGAAGGACGGCCGCCAGGCCTTCTTCCTGTTCCTGCCCGAGGGCGAGGATCCGGATTCGATCGTGCGCAAGGAAGGCGCCGAGGGCTTCGACGCACGCCTGCGCGAAGCCACCCCGCTGTCGCAGTTCCTGTTCGACTCGCTGGCCGCCGACGTCAACCTGGGCACCCTGGAAGGCAAGGGCCGGCTGGCCGAGCGCGCCAAACCGCTGCTGGCGCAGATCCCCGACGGCGCCTTCGGCGATCTGATGCGCCAGCGCCTGACCGAACTCACCGGCGTCGGCGCGCGCGCCAGCGCGCCGGACACCCACGTGCCCGCGCAGCGCGCGCGCGCGGGCGCCAACGCGCCCGGACAGAAGCGCTCGCTGGTGCGCGCGGCGATCGAACTGCTGCTGCAGCAACCGGCGCTGGCGCTGGAACTGCAGCCGCCCTACCGTTTCGCCGCGCTGCGCCAGAACGGCATCGAGCTGCTGACCGAGATCGTCGCGCTGGTGGTGTCGCGCCCGGACATCAACACCGGCGCGCTGATCGAACACTTCGCCGAGCGCGAGGAAGCCAAGGCGCTGCAGAAGCTCGCCGCGGGCAGCTTCGTCGGCGACGAGCAGGTCATCAACCGCTACTTCCTGGGCACCATGAGCCAGCTGGAGCTGCAGGCGGTGGAGCAGCGCCAGGCCGAGATCGCCGACAAGCTGCGCGAACTCGGCCCCTCGGCGCTGGACGCGGACGAGCGCGCCGAGATCGCGCGCCTGCTGCAGGATGCGCGCGCGCTGCGCGCGCAGATTTCCGGGTATTCCGGCCCGGCGCTCTGAGGCCGCGCGGGCCGGCGACGGTGCGGCGCGCCTGCTGCTCGCCACACCCTGCTTCGTGACGAGCCGCGGGGTGCGGCGATAACCGCACCATCGCCGCCACGCGGCAGACTCAACCCCAGACTTCGCTCATCACGCGCTTGAAGTTGCCGCCCAGGATCTTGCCGATGCGGGCATCGGAGTGCCCGCGCGCCGACAGCATCGCGGCCAGGGTCTCGAAGCGGCGCGGGTGGTTGAGGTCGGGCAGGATCAGGTAGACGTCGTCGGCCTCGCCCGGCGCCGAAATGCCCAGCGCACGACGCTCGGCGATGAACTTGCGGTGATCGCGCTTGTATTCCGCGGTCAGCTGGGTCGCCGCCACCGTGCCGTCGCTGCCCAGGCCGACGTGGTCTTCGCCGCAGACCTTGACCGCATGCTCCAGGTGCGCGATCAGGTCGGCCGCCATCGGCTGGCCCTTGAGGCGCAGGAACGGCATCAGATAGATCCCGACCACGCCGCCGCGTTCGGCGACCGCACGCAGTTCGGCGTCGGTCTTGTTGCGCGGCACGTCGGCGAGCGCGGCGCAGCCGGTGTGGCTGATCACCGCCGGCGACTTCGAGGCCGCGATGCCTTCCAGTGCGGTACGGCGGCCGCTGTGGGCCAGGTCGACCACGATCTTCTTCTCGTTCAAGGCCTCGACCAGCTTGTGGCCGAACTTGCTCAGGCCGGCGTCGCCGGGCTCCAGGCAACCGTCGCCGACCAGGTTGCGCAGGTTGTAGGTCAGCTGGACCACGCGCACGCCGCTGCGATGGAACACGGTGATGCGGTCCAGGTCCTCGCCGATCGGCGTGGTGTCCTGGAAGCCGTAGATCATCGCGGTCTTGCGCTCGCTCTGGGCGCGCTGCAGATCCGCGCCGGTGCGCGCGAGCAGCAGCTGTTCGGGATGGCGCGCGATCTCGTCGTCCCAGGACGCGATCTGCTCGATGCTCTGCTCGAACGCGTCCTTGTAGTGCCCGACCGGCGCGACCGTGACCTGCAGCGCGCTCAAGCCCGACTCGCGCAGATCCCCCAGTTCCAGCGCGCTCAGCGGCGCATCGCCCTTGTGGTCCTGACGGCCGATGGTGCCGCAGGCGTCGAGCACGAAGGTATCGGCGTAGGGCGCCCAGCGCGGCGGCAGCGCGAAGGCCTGCGCGTTGCGGGCCAGGCCAGCGAGCGCGAGGCTGCCCGCGCCGATCAGAAAACCGCGACGATCGATCATCCCCACACCTCGGTCATGACACGGGCGAAGTTGCCTCCGAGGATCTTAGCGATGCGCGCGTCGGAGTGCCCGCGCGCCGAGAGCATCGCAGCCAGGGTCTCGAAGCGGTCGGCGGTGTTGAGGTCGGGCACGAACAGCAACAGGTTGGGGTCGCGGCCCTGCTCGAAGATGCCGTCCTCGATCATGCCCTTGATCATCTCGGTGTTTTCTTTCACGTACTCGGGCGTGATATCGACCGCGGTCAGGTTGAGGTCGGTGCCGATGCCGACATGATCCTCGCCGCAGACCTTGATCGCGTGCTCGATATGCCGGATCACATCGGCGGAGGTCTGTTGGCCCTGCTCGCGCAGATAGGGCCAGAAAATGATGCCGGCGACGCCACCGCGATCGGCCAGCAGCTTGAGTTCCGCGTCGTGGACCATGCGCGGCACATCCGACAGCGCGCGGCAGCCGGTATGCCCGATCAGCACCGGCGCCTTCGAGGCCAGGATGGCCTCGCGGATGGTGCGCTGCGAGCCGTGCGCCAGGTCCACCACCATCTTCTCGGCATTGAGCCGCTCCACCACCTGATGGCCGAAGTTGCTCAGGCCGGCGTTGCCGGGCTCCATGCAGCCGTCGCCGACGAGGTTGCGGCGGTTGTGGGTGAGCTGCATCACCCGCACTCCCTGCTCGCGGAACTGGGCGATACGCTCGACGTCCTCGCCCAGGGGCTCGGTGCCCTGGAAGGTGAAGATCATGCCGACCAGGCGCTCGCGCTGGGCGCGCCGGAGATCGGCGCCGTCGCGCACCAGCAGCATGGCGTCGGGATAGCGCGCAATCGCCGCCTTCCATTCCTCGACGCGTTGCTTGGTATCCGCGTAGGCCTGGTCGGTGTACCAATAGCGCCCGTACGGCGCCGGGCTGGCCATGATCCCGCTCAGGCCGCATTCGCGCAGCGCCTGCAAGGCCTTGGGCACGCCCGGGTCGTCGGGCTTGAGATAGAACAGTTCGGTGCCGCCCAGCGCATCGATCGCGAGGGTGTCGCGATACGGCTTCCAGCGCGGCGGCGCGGCCGCGGCGGCGAACACGGGGTGACTGGCGGCGGCCAGCGCGGCCAGTCCCGCGGCGCCGATGAACTCGCGTCTGTCGATCATGCCTGCCCTCCATGGTGCGTCGCCCAGACTCTAGCCCAGTCCGCCGCCGTGCGATCGACCGATTCGGCGCATCGTCCGCCCGGTCCGGCGAGTTCCGCCGCCCTCGCCGGCCTGGGCCGACGCGATCATGCCGCCGCGATCGCCTCGATCTCCAGCAGCCAGGCGCTGTCGTAAATTTCGGCCACCACCACGGTCAGCGCGGGCGGATGCGCCAGCCGGCCCAGCACTTCCTGGCGCACCTCGCGCGCGGCGTCGCGGTCCTCGCGCCGGGCCAGGTAGACGGTGACCTTGACCAGATGTTCGTAGGCCATGTCCGCGGCCTCGAGCCGGGCACCGACATTGCGCCAGGCCAGCCTGCACTGGGCGCGGAAATCCGCCGGCACCTCGCCCTCGGCGTCGGCCGGCACCTGCCCGCTCACGAACAGCAGCCGCTGCGGCGCACGCACCTCCGCGGCCTGGGCGTAGGTGCCGTCGGCGACGGCATAGCTGCGCCGTCCCGCCTTCGCCGTCGCGACCGTCAACGGCAGCGCGCATGCCGCCGCGCAGAAGCCTCTCCTGTCCATCGTCCGCCCTCGTTTGGGATCGGGACCGATCATAACCTTTAAAACTTGTTTTACCGGTTTATCCGCGTTAGCCTGACGCCACCAGGGCGCACCGGTGCCGCCCGAGCATGCCGCGATGCGACCACCGTTTCCGCGCCTGGCTTTGTGCCTGCTCCCGCTGCTCGCGCTGTCCTGTCACGCCGGCGAACCGCGCACGCACGCACGGCCGTGGACGCCCGCCGCGATCGCGAGCGATCAGTACGAATCCTCGCCGGCGTTCACGCCGGACGGCCGCGAGTTGTATTTCATGCGCAGCGACCGCGTCTTCGGCCGCTACCGCTTGCTGATGTCGCGCTGCGAGCGCGACGGCTGGAGCGCGCCGGCGCCACCGCCCTTCGCGGGCCCGCCGGACGCGCAGGAAGCCGACCCTTTCGTCAGCCACGACGGCCGGCGCCTGTACTACGTGTCTTCGCGCCAGGGCACGAACCCAGACGATCTGGATATCTGGATGGTGCGGCGCGACGCCGCCGGCGCCTGGTCCACGCCGCAACGCCTGCCGGCGCCGGTGAATTCGTCCGCATCCGAACTGCTGCCGCGCGAGACCGCGGACGGGCGCCTGTACTTCGGCTCCTCGCGCCCCGGCGGCCCGGGCCAGACCGATATCTATCTGGCCACGCCGCGCCAGGACGGCGGCTGGGACGCGGCCGTGGTCGGTCCGCCGATCAGCACCGCCGAACAGGAATACGAGGTCGAGGTGTCGCGCGACGGCCGCCAGCTGATCCTGGTCGGCCAACGTGGCGACGGGCGTTCGCATCTGTATCGGTTCGCGCGCGAAGGCCAGCGCTGGGTCGCGCGCGGACGCATACCCGCGCGCGCGGACGTGTTCCAGGTCGGCCCGCTGCTGTCGCCCAAGGGCGATCGGCTGCTGTTCGGTCAGGCCGCCAACGAGCGCGATTCCGGCGAGCTGTTCCTGGCCGACCTGCGGCCTGGCGCGGATCCGGATTGGCCGCCGCGCTGCGGCGGCTGAAGCCCGATCGTCAGGCCACCGGCTGCAGTTCGAACAGCGGCGCCGGCTGCATCAGCGGCAGCAGCCAATGGTCGACCAGCAGGAAGGCGAACAGGGCCATCAGATAAACGATGGAGTAGCTGAACACCTTCATCGCGTACAGCTCGTCGGGCGGGTCCATCAGCTTCCAGGCATAGCCCAGGAACACCGCGCCCAGCACCAGCGCGCCGCCGAGATAGAACAGGCCGCTCATGCCGGTCGCCCAGGGCAGCACGGTCACCGCCACCAGCAGCACGGTGTAGAACAGGATCTGCCAGCGCGTGTACTGCACGCCGTGGGTGACCGGCAGCATCGGCACCATCGCGCGCGCGTAGTCCTCGCGGCGGAAGATCGCCAGCGCCCAGAAGTGCGGCGGCGTCCAGACGAAGATGATCAGCACCAGCAGCAGCGCGTGCGGATCCAGGGTGCCGGTGATCGAGGCCCAGCCCAGCGCCGGCGGCGCCGCGCCGGCGATGCCGCCGATCACGATGTTCTGCGGCGTCGCGCGCTTGAGGAAGACGGTGTAGACCACCGCATAGCCGATCAGCGAGGCGAAGGTGAGGACCGCGGTCAGCGGATTCACCCACAACAGCAGGATCGCCATCGACAGCGCGGCCAGAATCAGCGCGAACACCAGCGCCTGGGTCGGCGTGATCTGGCCGGCGACGATGGGGCGCCAGGAGGTGCGCGCCATCTTGGCGTCGATGCGCGAGTCCAGCAGCTGGTTGATCGCCGCGGCGCTGGACGCGGCCAGCCAGATGCCGAGGAAGCCGAGCAGGCCGCGCAGGGTCTCCTCGCCCGTGGGCACGCCGTCGACCGCCAGCAGCATGCCGACCAGGGCGGTGAACACGATCAGCGCGACCACGCGCGGCTTGGTCAGGTCCCAGTACTGGCGCAGGCTGGCGCGGGCGGCGGCCATGCTCAGTGCTCCGGGGCGCGCACGCGCGCGAGCAGCGATACCAGCACGAACAACAGCAGCACCGCGCCGGCGTTGTGCAGCACCGCGACGGTCAGCGGCAGGCTGAGCTTGACGTTGGCGATGCCCAGGCCGACCTGGGCCAGGGTCAGCAGCGCCAGCAGCGCGCCCCAACCGAGCATGCCCGGCGTGCGCAGCAGCTTGATCGCCAGGCCCAGCAAATAGACGAACACCACCGCCGCCATCGCCCGATGCGCGAGCTGGATCGCGATGCGCGCCTCGCCGTCGAGGATGCCGCCTTCGTAATCCACGCCGATGCCGCGCCACAGCACGAAGCCTTCGCGGAAGTCGTGCTTGGGCATCCATTGGCCGACGCAGGTCGGGAAGTCGTTGCCGCAGGCGAGCGCGGCATAGTTGGCGCTGGTCCAGCCGCCCAGCGCGATCTGCACGCCGAGCAGGACGATGCCCGCGATCAGCAGCCTGCGCACGGTGACCGCTTCGGCCAGCCGGATCGGCAGGTCGGTCGCGCGCCAGGCCATCCACAGCAACAGCGAGAAAGTGAGCAGGCCGCCGAGCAGATGGCCCATGACCACGATGGGCTTGAGCAGCCAGGTCACGGTCCACATGCCCAGCAGGGCCTGGAACACGATGACCATCAGTGCCAGTGCGGCCACGCGCGACAGGTCGCTGTTGTTCCAGCGCAGCGCCGCAAACAGCAGCACAGCCTCGCCTGCTGCGGCCAGTACCGAAGCCGATGCGTGATGGCCCTTTATGTAGAGCACAACCGCTACCGCTACCAACGCCGCCGCCAGAATCACCTGCGCCATGCCATAACGACGCCGCCGCGCGGCCAATAGCGCCAGCGTCAGGGTCAACAAACCAAGCACAAAAGCGATCATGCGGTGGAACTGTTCGCGCCAGGCCTTGTGCACCTCGACCGGACGGATCGCGGTGGCGACGTGATCGCTGGCCTCGTGCGCGGCCGTCGGCCACGCCGCGCGCCCGTAGCAGGTCGGCCAGTCGGGGCAGCTCAGGCCGGCGTTGGACAGGCGCACGAACGCGCCGAACACGATCACGCACAGGGCGAGCGCCACCGCCAGCCAGGCGATGCGGTGGAAGTTGCGGTACCAGGTCGGTTTGAACGTCACGTTCATGCGGAACTCTTGCGGTTGACTCGGTTACGGCTGGACGCGGGCGCCATGGCGGCCCGCGGCCGGATCCGATCGGTTCGTATCCAATCGGTTCGGATCACATCAGTTTCAGCAGCCTGGACATATCCGCGCGCAGGCCGGCCGGGTCGAAGCCGGGAGCGTAGCGCAGAATCACGAAGCCGTTCGGGTCGATCACGTAGACCGGCACCCCTTTGGGATCGTCCACGCGCGGCAGGCCCGCGCGCAGCTGCGGCGTGGAGCGCACGATGCGCAGCGCGGCCGGATGCGGCGCGCCGGCGGGCGGCTGGCCGATCCACAGCAGGTGGACCTGATCGGCGTCCTTGCCGAACAAGCGCCAAACCGTGTCCAACTCGCGCGCGAGCTTGGCGCATTCGCTGGTGCAGCTTGCCGGCGGTGCCAGCGCGATGCGCCACACGCGCTCGGCCGGATTCCATTCGTAGGCCTTGCCGTCGGCCAGGCGCGGCACGACCTGGCGCAGGTCCGCCGGCGGCTCCACCAGCTCGCCGTGGTTCTTCATGCCGTGCGGGCGCCAGCCCGAAAAGCGCAGCGCGCCGGCGATCAACATGCTGCCGAAGAACAGCGCGCAGATCGCCAGCAACATCAGGCGATTGCGGTTGCGTGCGGGATCTCGGGCGGGATCGGGAAGGTTCATCGGCGGGACGTCCGGAAAGTGAGTATCAAGGCGGTGGCCAGCACCGCCGCGGCCAGCGCGAACCACTGCAGCGCATAGCCGCGGTGCTGCTCGGGCGGCAGGGTATTGGCGAGCAGTTCCAGGTCGCGCTCGTAGCCCAGCCTCAGGGCCGGATCCAGACGCAGCACGCGCGGCGCCAGCGGCACCGACAGGCCGACGCCGGGCGCGATCGCGGCGATGTCGACACGTGTCATCAGCCAGCCGTCGCCCTGCGCGCCGAGCGCGGGGCCCAGCGCGATGCCGGTCGAGGGCGGCGGCACCAGCAGGCCGCGCAGCTCCAGCGTTCCCTGCGGGCGCTCGATCGTCGGGAAGCGGCGTTGGCCGTCCAGCGGCAACCAGCCCAGATCGACCAGCAGCGGCTCGCCCTGCTCGGGCACGAAGATGCGGTAGGCGCGCACGCCCGCGCGGCCGTTGCGCTGTTGGTTGTCCAGCAGCAGGGCGCCGCGCGCGTCGAATCGGCCGCGCCCGACGGCCCAGTCGTAATCGCGGCTGCGTGCCGGATCGGCGGCCAAGGCCAGCGAACCGGGACGGCGCTGCGCCAGCACCCGCGCCGAGGCATCGAGCATGGCCTGCTTCTCGACCGCGCGCCGCGACTGCCACAGGCCCAGGCTGGCGAAGGCGGCGATCGTCAGCAGCGCCAGGGTCCAGCCGACCACGAGGTTGCGCCGGCGGCTCACGACATCCTCCGGCCGGACTGCGATAATCCGGCTTTCGCGGTATCGCGCGCGGAGGCCGCCATGAACGACTCGCTCAAGACCCTGCTGATCATTGCGTTCCTGGTCGTCATTCTCTGGAACCTGGGCGCCGGCCTCTACTACATGCTCGTGGACAAGGGGCAGAGCAAGCGCACCGTGAACGCGCTGACCCGCCGCATCGCGCTATCCGTCGCGTTGATCCTGATCATCGTCCTGTCGATCAAGATGGGCTGGATCCAGCCGCACGGCATCGGCCGGAATCCGTGATTCGGAATTGCAGATTCGGGATTCGCTAAAAGCAAAAGCGACGGCAAGCCCGTCGCTTTCTGCTTTGGCGTAGGGATTCGGTCTTCGCCCTTGCGAATCCCGAATCCCTATTCCCGAATCCCGGCCGTCAAAGCACGTAGACGAACAGGAACAGGCCCAGCCAGACCACGTCGACGAAGTGCCAGTACCAGGCCACCGCTTCGAACGCGAAATGGTTGTCCTTGTCGAAATGGCCCTTCAGGCAGCGGAACCAGATGATCGCCAGCATCAGGGTGCCCAGCGTCACGTGCGCGCCGTGGAAGCCGGTGAGCATGAAGAAGGTCGAACCGTAGATGCCCGAACCCAGGGTCAGGTTGAGTTCCTTGTAGGCGTGGATGTACTCCTCGGCCTGGTAGAACAGGAACAGGCAGCCCAGGGCCACGGTCAGGCCCAGGAACACCAGCAGCTGCTTGCGGTGACCGGCCTTCAGCGCGTGGTGCGCGATGGTCACGGTGATGCCCGAAGTCAGCAGGATCATGGTGTTGAGCAGCGGCAGGCCCCAGGCCGGGATGGTCTCGAACACGCCGCCCACGGCGCCCGGGCCGTTGGTCGGCCAGCCGGCGGCATAACCGCTCCACAGCAGGCTGTTGGTCATCACGCCGTCGCCTTCGCCGCTGAGCCACGGCAGCGCGAACTGGCGGGCGTAGAACAACGCACCGAAGAAGGCCGCGAAGAACATCACCTCGGAGAAGATGAACCACATCATGCCCATGCGGAACGAGATGTCGACCTGACGGTTGTAGTGGCCGCGCACCGACTCGCGGATCACGTCGCCGAACCAGCCGAACAGCACGCCGCACATCAGGGCCAGGCCGACGAAGAAGGTGGGCTTGCCCCAGCTGACTTCGTTGAGCCAGCTGGCGATGCCGATCATGGTGGTGAACAGGGCGATCGAACCGAGGAACGGCCAGCGGCTGCTGTGCGGCACGAAGTAGGTGTTGGCGTCTGGCGTGTGTGCTTGGGCCATGGCGGCGTTCCGTTAGGTTCGGTACTGATGAAGGGGCGTGCGCGGCGGAACCGGGATCACGGCGCCGACAGCGGCGACGTCGGCGTTTTGGCCGCCGAGCCCTGCTGCTGCGCAGTGAGCACATCGTTCTTGAAGAAGGTATACGACAGCGTGATCGTGTTGACGTCGGCCGGCAGGTTGGGATCGACGATGAAACGCACCGGCATGTCGCGCTTCTCGCCCGCCGCCAGGGTCTGCGCGGTGAAGCAGAAGCATTCGGTCTTGCTGAAATAGCCCGACGCGCGCGCAGGCGCGACCGACGGCACGGCGCTGCCGACGATGGTGCGATCGCTGTCGTTGTGGGCGTAGTAAGTGGTTTCGTACTGCTGGCCCGGGCGCACCTGCATGGTGACCTGGTTGGGATGGAACGACCACGGCAGCTTGGAATTGACGCCGCCGTCGAACTGCACGGTGACCATGCGCGCGCCCTTGGTCCGGGCCTCGTTCACGCTCTCGGCGGCGGTGCGCTCCAGGCGGATGCCGAACACCTTCTCGCAGGCGATGCGGTACAGCGGCACCAGGGTGAAGGTGAACGCGAACGCGGCCAGCGCCACCAGCACCAGCTTCACCAGGCCGGCGGTGTTCTTCTTGCTGCGATCGTCGCTGCCGGCGCTCATTTCGCGGCCACGCCGATGTTGCTCAGGAGGAACACCACGTAGACCGCCACCGCGATCGCCGCCGCCCACAATGCGGTACGCCGCGCGCTCTTGCGGCGCGCGTCCATATCCGAGTTGTCAGGCGTCTTGTTCATACGTTTCCTAGTACCCGGAAGGCCGGCCTTGGAGCCCCCTGAGTTAGGGGGCGGCCTTGCTTCGCGCAGCGGAGCAAGGCGGGGTATGGCATGCAATCCGAATCTATCCGAAGCAGTGTTTCTCGAGCTACTTATGCGTAAGGCCCCAAGAGCCCCCTTAAGTTAAGGGGGCGGCCTGCTCCGCGCAGCGGAGTAGGCGGGGTTGTGGGATGCAATCCGCATCAATCCGAAGCAATGTTCTCCGAGCTCCTTACTGCGGCGTAAGCCTCAGTGGGTGATGTCGCCATGCGCCAGATCGCCATCGCGAATCACCGGCGGCGTGCTGAAGGTGTGGTGGGGCGCCGGGCTCGGCACGGTCCACTCCAGGCCCTTGGCGCTTTCCCACGAACGGGCTTCGGCCTTGGCGCCGTACTTCTTCGAATGCCACAGGATGCCCAGCATCATGAACGGCGTCAGGAACATGCCGAAGGCGCCGATCGAGCTGACCAGGTTCCAGTCCGCGAACACCACGTTGTAGTCCGGGATGCGGCGCGGCATGCCGGCCAGGCCCAGGAAGTGCTGCGGGAAGAACAGCAGGTTGACGAACACGATCGTCCACCAGAAATGGAACTTGGCGGCAGTCTCGTTGTACATGCGGCCGGTCCACTTCGGCCACCAGTAATAGACCGCGGCGATGATCGAGAACAGCGCGCCGGTCACCAGCACGTAGTGGAAGTGCGCGACCACGAAATAGGTGTCGTGGTACTGGAAGTCGGCCGGCACGATCGCCAGCATCAGGCCCGAGAAGCCGCCGATGGTGAACAGGATCACGAACGCGATCGCCCACAGCATCGGCGATTCGAAGCTGATCGAACCGCGCCACATGGTGGTGACCCAGTTGAACACCTTCACGCCGGTCGGGACCGCGATCAGCATGGTCGCGAACATGAAGTAGATCTCGCCACCCAGCGGCATGCCGACGGTGAACATGTGGTGCGCCCACACGATGAACGAGAGGAAGGCGATCGAGGCGGTCGCGTACACCATCGCCTGGTAGCCGAACAGCGGCTTGCGGCTGAAGGTCGGGATGATCTCCGATACCACGCCGAAGGCCGGCAGGATCATGATGTAGACCTCGGGGTGACCGAAGAACCAGAAGATGTGCTGGAACATCACCGGGTCGCCGCCGCCGGCCGCGTTGAAGAACGAGGTGGCGAAGAACTTGTCGGTCAGCAGCATGGTCACGGCGCCGGCGAGCACCGGCATCACCGCGATCAGCAGGAACGCGGTGATCAGCCAGGTCCAGCAGAAGATCGGCATCTTCAGCAGGTCGATGCCCGGCGCGCGCATGTTGAGCACGGTCGCGATCACGTTGATCGCGCCCATGATCGAGCTGATGCCCATCATGTGGATGGCGAAGATGGTGAAGGCGACGTTGTTGCCGCCCTGCAGCGACAGCGGCGGGTACAGGGTCCAGCCGCCGGCCGGCGCGCCGCCGTCCAGGAACAGCGTCATCAGCAGCAGGCTGAAGGCGAACGGCAGGATCCAGAACGACCAGTTGTTCATGCGCGGCAGCGCCATGTCCGGCGCGCCGATCTGCAGCGGGATCATCCAGTTGGCCAGGCCGACGAAGGCCGGCATCACGCCGCCGAAGATCATCACCAGCGCGTGCATGGTGGTCATCTGGTTGAAGAACTCGGGATTGACGAGCTGCAGGCCCGGCGTCGCCAGTTCGGCGCGGATGATCACCGACATGCCCGCGCCGATGATGAACATCACGAAGCTGAAGATCAGGTACAGCGTGCCGATGTCTTTGTGGTTGGTCGAGAAGAACCAACGCTCGATGAAGCCCTGCTGGTGGGCGTGATGATCATCGTGATGATCGGCGACGGGGTGCGTGGCTGCCATGGCCTACCTCTGAGAATGCTTTGACGATCAGCCGGCGACCGCGGGAGCGGCCGTGGCGTCGGTGTTCTGGTTGCCGGCCGTCGCGGGCGCCGGAGCGGCTGCGGCCGGCGCGGCCGGAGCGGCGGGCGCCGCGGCCGGAGCGTTCTTGGCCTGCTGCTCGGCGAGCCACTGCTGGTACTCGGCCTTGGGCACGGCGCGCACGACGATCGGCATGAAGCCGTGATCCTTGCCGCACAGTTCGGCGCACTGGCCGCGGTACACGCCCGGCGCTTTGATCTCGGTCCAGGCTTCGTTGACGATGCCCGGGATCGCGTCCTGCTTCCAGCCCAGCGCCGGCACCCACCACGCGTGGATGACGTCGTCGGCGGTGATCACGAAGCGGATCTTGGTGTCGGTCGGCAGCACCAGGACATTGTCGACGTCGAGCAGGTAATGCTCGTGGTCGGCCTGGGTGACGGTCTTCTTGCCCTGGCGCAGCGTGTCGCTCTTGCGGTCCAGGCGGCTGGTGAACGAGACGTTCTGGCCCAGGTAGTCGTACTTCCACATCCACTGGTAGCCGGTGACCTTGACGGTCATCGCCGATTCGCGGGTGTCGTACATCTTGATCAGCTTGCTGGTCGCCGGGAACGCCATGGCCACCAGCAGCACCACCGGGACCACGGTCCAGATGATTTCCAGCTTGGTGCTGTGGGTGAAGTCCTTGTCCGGCACCGCGCCCTTGGAATGGCGGAACTTGAACATCGCCACGGCCATCGCGCCGAACACCAGGATGCCGATCACCACGCAGATCCACAGCGCCATCATGTGGGCTTCGTAGGCGTTGACCGACTGCGCGGTGACGCCGCGGCCCATGTTCAACTGCCACGGCTTGGGATCGGCCGCCTGAGCAAATGCAAGGACCGGCACCGCCATCGCGGCGACACCCACTGCCCACTGCTTGAAACGACCGGCTTTCATCAGTTCGAGCCCCGAAAATCGTAGAAGGTTGCGTTGTCTGCTCCGCGGGCTGCCCCTCCCGGCACCGGCCCGGCCAGGCGCTGGCGAGGGGGAACCGTCCGGAAGGAGGTGGCTGGCGAGCCCCGTCCAGGGCCCATCACGCCGGTGACGGCGCTACGGATAATCCGCGAAATGGTAGCCTCCGACCCGCTCTGCGGCAACCCGCGAGGCGTTCACGCAGCCGCTGCGGGCCTTGCGCAAACGGCCTGATGCGGCCGTCGCAGCGACCTGCGGACGGCTCCGCGGCCCGCGCTGGGGCCGACTCGGCGACGCCGCCCGGAGCGCCCGCCAGCGGCCCGTGCGCACCCGCACGGCGACCCGATGCGCAAGCGGTGCCGCCGACAGCCCGGATACGACAGACCGGATTGGACCGAAAGCTCTAAACTAAGCGGCTCCCCTCCGCTGCGCTGCGGTCCGAATGACCATCGACTCCTCCTCCGACGCCGCCGACGGCCCGCCGCCGCGCGCGCTGATCAGCCCCGAACTCCCCCCGGCCCCGGCCGCCCCGCGCGCGGCGATCACCGCCGCCTGGGTGCGCGACGAAGCCCAGCACGTGGGCGACCTGCTGGAGCAGGCGCGCCTGCCCGAGGCCGACCGCCAGTCCGCGCAGGCCACGGCCGCCGACCTGGTCGCCCGGGTCCGCACCCGCGCCCAGGACCAGGGCGCGATCGAAGCCTTCATGCGCCAGTACGACCTGGGCAGCGAGGAAGGCGTGCTGCTGATGTGCGTGGCCGAGGCCCTGCTGCGCATCCCCGACCAGGACACCGCCGACAAGCTGATCCGCGACAAGCTCGGCGAGGCCGACTGGAAGCGCCATCTCGGCCAGTCCGACTCGGTCCTGGTCAACGCCTCGACCTGGGGCCTGATGCTGACCGGCCACCTGGTCGACCTGGCCGACGACACCAAGCGCGACGTCCACAACGCCTTCAAACGCCTGATCGGCCGCGTCGGCGAGCCGGTGATCCGCCTGGCCGTGCGCCAGGCGATGCGCATCATGGGCCACCAATTCGTGATGGGCCGCACCATCGGCGAGGCGCTGTCGCGCTCGCGGAAGGGCGACAACGCCAGCTACCGCTACTCCTTCGACATGCTGGGCGAAGGCGCGCTGACCACCAAGGACGCGCTGCGCTACCTGGAGGCCTACCGCCAGGCGATCCACGCCATCGGCAAGAGCGGCCCCGGCGGCCACTACCTGCAGCACGACGTGTTCGCCGCGCCCAGCATCTCGGTCAAGCTGTCGGCGCTGCACCCGCGTTACGAGCACGCCAAGCGTGCGCGCGTGTTCGCCGAACTCACCCCGCGCGTGCTGGAGCTGGCGCAGCTGGCCAAGAGCTACGGCATCGGCTTCACCATCGACGCCGAAGAAGCCGACCGCCTGGAAATGTCGCTGGACGTGATCGCCGCGGCCTACGCCGACAAGTCGCTGGACGGCTGGCAGGGCTACGGCCTGGCCGTGCAGGCCTACCAGAAGCGCGCGCCGGAGGTGATCGACTTCCTCGCCGATCTCGCCCGCCGCACCGGCCGCCGCATCCCGGTGCGCCTGGTCAAGGGCGCCTACTGGGACAGCGAGGTCAAGCGCGCCCAGGTCGACGGCCAGCTCGGCTACCCGGTGTTCACGCGCAAGCCCAACACCGACGTGTCCTACCTGGCCAACGCGCGCCGCATGCTCGACGCCAGCGACGCGATCTACCCGATGTTCGCCACCCACAACGCGCAGACCATCGCCACCGTCCACCGCATGGCCGCCGGCCGCGCCTTCGAATTCCAGAAGCTGCACGGCATGGGCGACGACCTCTACGCCGAGGTCGTGCCGGCCGATCGCCTGGACGTGCCCTGCCGCGTGTACGCGCCGGTGGGCTCGCACGAGGACCTGCTGCCCTACCTGGTGCGGCGCCTGCTCGAGAACGGCGCCAACTCCAGCTTCGTCAACCGCATCACCGACGAAGACATCGCCATCGACGACCTGATCCGCGACCCGATCGACACGGTGTCGGCGTTCACCAGCATTCCCCACCCGCGCATTCCGCTGCCGGTCGACCTGTACCGCAGCTACGGTTTCGAGAGGACCAATTCCATGGGCGTCAACCTCGCCAACGATCAGCAACTGCAGACCCTGGCCGAGCAGGTCAACGCCGCCGTGGGCGACTGGCGCGCCGCGCCGCTGGTGCCGGGCGCCAACGCCGCCGGCCCCGACATCGCCGTGACCAATCCGGCCGACCGCCGCGAGACCGTGGGCCAGTGGCGCGCCGCCGACGCCGCCACCGTCGAGCTGGCGCTGAAGAACGCGGTCGCCGCGCAGGAAGCCTGGGACGCGACCCCGGCCGCCAGCCGCGCCGCCATCCTCGAGCACGCCGCCGACCTGCTCGAACAGCGCATGCCGCAATACATCGCGCTGTGCGCCAAGGAAGCCGGCAAGACCATCCCCGACGGCATCGCCGAAGTGCGCGAGGCAGTCGACTTCCTGCGCTACTACGGCCAGCAGGCGCGCAAGCTGTTCGCGCCCGAGGCGCTGCCGGGCCCCACCGGCGAGTCCAACACCCTGCACCTGTCCGGCCGCGGCGTGTTCGTCTGCATCAGCCCCTGGAACTTCCCGCTGGCGATCTTCGCCGGCCAGATCGCCGCGGCGCTGGCCGCTGGCAACAGCGTGATCGCCAAGCCCGCCGAGCAGACCAACCTGATCGGCTACTACGCGGTCAAGCTGCTGCACGAAGCCGGCGTGCCGGAAGCGGTGCTGCAGTTCCTGCCCGGCGACGGCGCCACCGTCGGCGCGGCGCTGACGAAGGACCCGCGCGTGGCCGGCGTGGCCTTCACCGGCTCCACCGACACCGCGCGCGCGATCAACCGCGCCCTGGCCGCGCGCGACGCCGCGATCGGCGTGCTGATCGCCGAGACCGGCGGTCAGAACGCGCTGATCGCCGACTCGTCCTCGCTGCCGGAACAGCTGGTCAAGGACGCGATCGGCTCGGCCTTCACCTCGGCCGGCCAGCGCTGCTCGGCCGCGCGCGTGCTGTTCGTGCAGGAAGACATCGCCGACAAGGTGACCTCGATGCTGGCCGGCGCGATGGCCGAGCTCAAGGTCGGCGACCCCGGCCTGCTCTCCACCGACGTCGGCCCGGTGATCGACGAGGACGCGCTGAAGATGCTCAACGAGCATGCCGCGCGCATGGACAAGGAAGCGAGCAAGATCGCCGAGGTCGCGCTGGACGCCGACAGCGCCCACGGCAGCTACTTCGCCCCGCGCGCCTACGCGCTCAAGTCGCTGGACCAGCTGCACAAGGAAGTCTTCGGCCCGGTCCTGCACGTGATCCGCTGGAAGGCCGACCAGCTGGACGCGGTGATCGACGCGATCAACGCCACCGGCTACGGCCTGACCCTGGGCATCCACTCGCGCATCGACGAGACCATCGAGCGCATCGCCGCGCGGGTCAAGGTCGGCAACTGCTACGTCAACCGCAACCAGATCGGCGCGGTGGTCGGCGTGCAGCCCTTCGGCGGCCAGAACCTGTCCGGCACCGGCCCCAAGGCCGGCGGCCCGCACTACCTGCCGCGCTTCACCACCGAGAAGACGATCACCGTCAATACCACGGCGGCGGGCGGCAACGCTTCGCTGCTGACGTTGGGCGACTGATAGGCGGGCGACAACTCGCGACATCGAGAAGCCCCGCGCGATGCGGGGCTTTTCGTTTGCGGGCTCAGGACAATGCGGCCTGCACGCGCGGCTGACGGCCGCGCAGCAGCGCCGACAGCCCGAACGCGCTGGCCAGGCCGATCGCGCAGAACACCGACCACGGCAGCCACGGCCAATGCCGCGCCGCGGCCACGTCGATCAGCCAGCCGCCGGCGATGTTGCCGATGCCGCCGCCCACCGCCAAGCTCAGCGAGCTCACGCCCAGGTAGGTGCCCAGGGCGCGAGCGTCGGCCATGTCGGCGATCAGGGTCTGCTGGGTCGGTCGCGTCATCACCGCGCCGATCGAGAACGCGGCGACGCAGGCCAGGAAGGCGGCGAATCCCGACACCAGGCCGATCGCGCCGGTCGCCAGCGACATCAGCACCACGCCTGCCACCAGCACCTGCGCCTGCGTCCAGCGCCGTTCCAGCCAACGCACCAGCAGGTACTGCAGGGCCACGGTCAGGCCGGCGCTGACCGCGAACATCAGACCGACGCTGGCGACGTCGCCGGTCAGGCGCTGCGCGAGCAGGGGAAAGCTGATGTTGATCTGGATGGCGAGGAACCAGTACAGCACCATCAAGCCGACCAGGCCCAGGAACGGTTTGTCGCGCAGCACCAGGCCCAGGCCGCGGCTGGGCAGCGCGCGTTCGGGCATCTCCACGCGCGGCAGCAGCGCCAGGGCGACGACGAAGTTGGCGGCGAAGCAGGCCGCCGCGACCAGGCACACCACGCGGAAGTCGAAGCGCAGCAGGGCCACGCCGATCAGCGGGCCCAGCGTGGTCGCCACGCCGCTGACCCAGTTGCTGATCGCGTAGTAGCGCGGCCGCGTCTGCGCCGTGGTCAGGGCCGCGATCGAAGCCTGATACGGGGCCTCGAACAGCGCACCGCCCAGGGCCGACACCACCATCGCCGCCAGCAACGCGGGCAGGTCGCCGGCGAAGGCCAGGCCGGCGAAACCCAAGGCGCGCAGCAGCACGCCCAGGCAGATCATGCGGCGCGCGCCGTAGCGGTCCGAAAGCAGGCCGCCGACCAGGGCCAGGCCCTGCTGGGTCAGCTGACGCACGGCCAGCGCCAGGCCGACCGCGGCCGCGGCGAAGCCCAGGTCGTTGACGTAATGCACCGCCACCAGCGGCATCAGCATGGCGAAGCCGCTGACCATGAAGAAGGTGTAGACCAGCAGGCCGTTGAGGCCGCGCCGGCGGCCGCGCTCGTCCAAAGGCGGCGCCGATGCGCTCATGCCGCCGCGCACGCGCCGTCGTCGTAGCCGGGCGCGCGGTACAGATGGATCGGGGTGGGATCGGCGCTGAACTGCGAGAACGGGAACGGTTCGGCCGAGACCGCGGCGACGCCGTGGCCGAGGAAGCGCGGCACGATCGCGCTGCCGGTCTGGGCGTAGACCACCAGCGGCACCGCGCGCGCGCGCAGCGTGGCCAGGATTTCGTCGAAGGAGCCGTTGCTCAGGGTCATGCCGGTGGCGATCACCAGATCGGCCTGGGCCAGCACCGGGCGCATGTCGCGTACGACCTGCGTGCCGTCCTGGGTGCGCTCGAGATTGAAATCGCAGGGCAGGCAGACGCCACCGCGCGCGAGGATCGCCGCCACCAGCGGATTGACCACCCCGATCAGGCCCACCCGCATGCCCGGTTCGATCCGCAGCAGGCCGGCGATGGCCTCGTCGCGCGCTTTCGCGCGCTGCAGGGGCGTGCCCTGTGGCAGCAGGAAGCGCTGCGCGCGCGGTTGCTCGTGGTGCGGACAGGTCAGCGACAGGTAAGCGTCGAGCGCGGCCACCTGCACCGGCGTGCGCGGATCGCGCAGCAGCTCGGCGACGCTGCGGCCGGACAGCTCCTCGGCGACGACGGAGTCGAGCTGCTCGCGTTCGAGGCAGCAGCCGCCGAATCCTGCCTCCACCCGCAGCACGAGATAGTAGTTGCGGTACTTGGTGTCGGTGCCCGGGAACTGGGTGCTCTGGCGGACCCAGAAGGCGCCGACCGCGTGCAGGGTCTCGGGATCGGGGCCGTATTCGCCACGCAGTACGGCACGGATGAGGTCGGCAACGGACACCGGGGCGGAGCAAGACGAATCGATGGGCATGGCGTTCTCGAGGATGGCGTGGCGTCAGGCGTTCGGGGAGGCGGCGTAGTGCAGCCGCACGCGGCCCAGGGCGCGCTCGGCGTGCGCGCGTGCGCCCTGCCCCAACGCGTCGACGGCGACCACGTGGCCCAGGTAGCAGGCGTTATCGATCGGCTCGGCGACGTCGCTGCCGGCGATCGCGGCCAGGCTCCAGCGCGCCAGGTGCGGATCGCTGTCCAGGCTGTCGACGCCTTCGACCGTTTCGACGCGGCCGCCGCGCGGCGGCACCAGGAACTTGATCGCGGCGCTGCTCACGCCGGTGGCGCGGGGGCTGAGATCGGGCTCGCGGCCCAGCGCCAGCTCGATCTGCGCGTCGAGCAGGTCGATGCCGGTCACGCGCTGGATCAGCTCGACGATGTAGTTGCCGCCCGGCCGCGGATTGATCTCGATCACCCGCGGTCCGTCGGCGGTGAGTTTCACCTCGGTGTGGCTGATGCCGTGGTCGTGGCCGACCGCGGCCAGCGCGCCGCGCACCAAGGCCACGACCGCCTCGGCCTGGGCCGGCTGCAGGCGCGCGGGAAACATGTGGCCGTCCTCGATGAAATAGGGAAAGCCGGCCAGGCTCTTGTCGGTGATGCCGATCACCGTGGTCGCGCCGCCGTAGGTGCAGGCCTCGACGCTGACCTCCTCGCCCTGCAGGTATTCCTCCAGCAGCACCAGCGGCACGCGTTCCTGTTCGCGGAAGTTGCGCGGGAACTGTTCCAGCGCATCGTAGGCGTGGCACAGCTCGACTTCGTCGCGCACCAGCCGCACGAAGGCGCTGGAGGCCAGGTCGGTGGGCTTGAGGATCAATGGGTAGCCGATGCGCTGCGCCTCGGCGCGGGTCTGCTCCCAGCCGGCGGTCACCGCGAACTTCGGATTGGGCAGGCCGGCGCGCTCGATCGCCTCGCGCACCAGGTCCTTGCGCCGCTCCATGACCACGTTGGCCGAGAACGCCTGCGGCAGCCCCAGCGCCTGCGCGACCTGGGCCACGGTGTCGATGTAGTAGTCGCAGATCGTGACCACGCCGTCGAATTTCAGGATCGCGTGCTGCGCGCGCAGGAACTCGATCAGCGCCGGCACGTCGTTGGTGTCCCAGCTCAGTACGTGCTCGGCGTGCTCGATGACCGGGTGGATCTCGCGCGTGCGCGGGTCGCGGTAGTGATCGCGGTTGCGGGTCACGAAGCTGTAGCGGTGGCCGAGCCGGCCGATCGCGGGTGGGAAAATGCGGCCGGTGCCGCCGACCCAGCTTTCGATCATCAACAGATGCGCCATGGCGCTGCTCCTTCAGGGGGAATGGGGCTGGGCGGCCTCGGCCGTCACCGGGTTCGGCGTGTAGTCGCGGCGCTGCCAGGCCATCGCCGACCACGGCAGGGCCAGTTCGTCCAGCGCCGCGATCGGCTTGGGCGCGAGCGCGCGCGGATCCAGCGCGTCCTGGTAGTGGGCGAACACGCCGTCGACGTAGCGGTGCCCGGTGTCGGCGGCGACGAACAGCACCTTGCGTTCGGGATGCAGCGCGGCCTCGCGCGCGGCGACCAGATAACAGCAGCCGGTGGACAGGCCGGCGAACACCGCGTGCTCGCGCAGCAGGGCGACCGAGCCGGCCAGGCCGTAGTCGAACGACACCCAGTGCACCTGGTCGTAGAGCGCATGGCGCACGTTGCGGAACGGGATCGAGCTGCCGATGCCGGCGATGATGATGCCGGGATCTTCCAGGTGCTGGCAGCCGAAGGTCAGGCTGCCGAAGGGCTGCACCCCGATCAGCTCGACCGCATCGTCGACCTCGCGCAGCGCGCGCGCGAGGCCGCCGGTGGAGCACCCCGAACCGATGCCGCCGACGATGCTGAGCGCCTCGCAGCCCAGGCTGTCGGCGATGGCCTCGGCCACCGGCGCGTAGCCGTCGTAGTGGATGTCGTCGTGGTACTGCTGCATCCAGTGCAGGCTGGGATCGGCGGCCAGCAGTTCGTGGATGCGCGCCACGCGCAGGCTCTGGTCCAGCTTGAGCGTGGCCTGCGGCTCGACCTGCTCGATGGTCGCGCCGAGGATGCGCAGCTGCAGCATCAAACTGCGATCCACGGTCTTGGAGCCGACGATGCGGCAGCGCAGCCCGAACTTGTGGCAGGCCAGCGCCAGCGCGTAGGCGTAGATGCCGCTGGAGCTGTCGATCAGGGTCGCGCCCGCCCGCACCCGGCCGCTGGCGAGCAGGCGTTCGACCGCGACCAGGGTCGAGTAGACCTTCATGGTCTCGAACCGCGCCACGTACAGGTTGGGCCCCAGCCGGATCAGGTCCGGCGCCTTGATCGCATCGGCGATATGCGCGTGCACGCCCCTCATGGCCCGGTCTCCACGAAACGGCACTGGTGCCCCAGGCCGCGGAAGAAGGACGAGAGCTCGCCCATGCGCGCGGTGCTGGGACGGCGCGCGTAGAGATAGCCGATCAGGCTGCCGGTGTGCGCGACCACGATGCCGTCGGCGCCGAGCGCGCGCCGCCGTTCCAGCAAGGTGTCGAAGGCGCGCTTGGCGATCACGCCCTGGGCCAGCGCGGCGCTTTCGGTGGCGCAGTCGCAGATCGCGCGCACGTCGTGGGCGGCGAAGGCCTGCAGCATGCGGTCGAGGTTGCGGCGGTAGTCGTCGAGGCGGTCGCGATAGTGGCCGAGCAGATCGGCGGCCACGGCTTCGGTCTCGACCGTGCCGCCCTCGTCGATGTAGCAGGCGTGCAGGCGCAGCGCGCGCGGGAAGGTGCGCACCACTTGCTGGCGGCCGCTGAGGTAAAGCGCGTGGCGGTCGAGGAACACGCTGTCGGAACGTTCGATCTCGCGCAGCAGCGCGGCCATCAGCGCCGGCGACGAGCGGATCCCGAACACCCGGTCCAGGCAGCGGATGGTGGCGACGATATCGGCGGTGGAACTGGCCATGCCCTTGCCGGTGGGCAGCTCGGAGTCGTGGCTCCAGCGGCCTGCCGGCAGGCGCTTGCCGTGATGCGCCAAGTACAGTGCCAGCGCCTGCCGGCATTTGTCCTTGCCCGCCAGCTCGGCCTCGATGTCGCCGCCCTCGCCGGGCGCGAAGTGCATCCAGCTGTAGCGCCGTACCGGCAGCGAGATGATGCCGATGTGCAAGTCGCCGTCGCATTCGTACGGCCCCTGCAGCAGTTCGCCCAGGGTGCCGTGGCATACGCCGCTGTGCACCGCCGGCGCGGCATCGGTTGCGCGCAGGCGCGCCGGCGTCGAGGGTCGATCCGGATGTTGCCGTTCCTGGCGCAGCATGCTCGCTGTTTCTCCTTGTCGCATCGGACTAAGCCTCGAAATCGACCGCGAGTTGGACCACGTAGCGACGGCCGTCGGTGAGGCCGAAGCTGTTGTGGCCGTAGAGGTTCCAGGTGTAGGTGTCGCCGACGTTGGCCACCAGCAGGCGCAGGGTCGCCGGGGCGTTGCCGAGCTTGAAGCGGTAGCGCGCGCCGACATCGGCCAGGCTGTAGGCGGGAACGCGGTTGAAGCCGTCGCGCGAGGCCACGCGTTCGCCGTAGTGGCTCATGGCCAGGTCGAAGGACCAGCCCGGCCAGCTCGGCGGGCGATATTCCAGATCGGCGCGCAGCACGCGTTCGGCCTGGCCGATCGGACGCTCGCCGACGCGTCCCTGACGCACCGCTTCGCCGCTCACGCGCGGGCGCATCAGCACCGCGCCGGCGACCAGGCTGAGGTTGTCGCTGGGCCGGCCGCTCAGGCTCAGCTCGACGCCGCGATGGCGGACCTCGCCCAGCGCGCCGTAGACGTTGCGCTCGTCGGTGATGAAGTAGGGTTTGCGCACGTCGAACACGCCGGCCACCAGCTTCATCTCGTTGGGCAAGGTCCAGCGCAGGCCCGCATCGGTCTGGCGGGTACGGATCGCCGGCAGCGCCTGGTTGCGATTGGCCGCGTCGTCGGGCGCGACGCCGCTCTCCTCCAGGCCGCGGGTATGCCCGGCGTACAGCGCGACGCGCTTGCTCAGGTAGGCGGTCAGGGTCGCGCTGGGCAACCACGGATCGTCGCGGGTGGACACGCGCGGCAGGCCGGGCTGGTCGACCTGCTTCTCGTAGCGGGTGCGTTGCAGGCCCAGGCTGAGTTCGCCGACCTCGCGCCAGCGCCCTTCGTAGGCCAAGCCGGCGGTCCATTGCCGGACCTGGTCCTGGGTGCGCGGGCCGAACGCGAAATCGCCGGGGCGCGGCACCGGCGCCGGTTCGCCGAGCCTGCGCCAGCCGTAGTCCAGCGCCGGCGCCGAGCCGCCGTACTCGCTGTGCAGGTCGCGCCCGCGCACGATCGCGTGCAGCACGTGCAGGCGCGGCCCCTGGCTGAAGCTGCGGCTCAGGCGCAGCTCGCCGCTGGTCGAGGCCGAACGCTGGCGCGGATCGGCGATCACCTTCTCGCGCGTGAGCCCGTCGGGCGTGGTGTCCACGAACAGTTCGGCGTAGCCGCTGGGCATCTGGAAGATCGAGCGCACCACGCCGCCGGCCAGCGCCCAGTGCGCACCGAAGCGCGCCTTGGCGATCACGCCGTAGTTGCGGCTGTCGTACTCGTTGTCGCTCCAGGTCTGGCCGAAATGCCGGCGCCGTTCGATCTTGGGCGGCAGGTAGTTGCCGGCGGTGACGATCACCGGCGCCACTTCCTCGTCGCGGCCGCGCGAGATGCTCCAGAACGGCAGGATCTCGACGTGCTCGGACGGCCGCCAGCGCGGCACCACGGCGGCGCGCAGGTAACGCGCGTCGGCGCCGTCGTAATACTCCTCGCGCGCCCAGGCCAGATTGGCGGCGACGCCGAACGTGCCATCGACGATGGGCAGCTTCGCGTCCAGTTCCAGGGCGGGCGCGCCGTAGGCGTTGAGCGCGCCGAGCACGCTCAGCACGCGTCGGTCGCCGGCCTTCTTGAGGCGGTAATCGACGATTCCGGTCGGCGCGGGAAAGGGATAGTTCAGCGCCGACAGGCCGACGCGGATGCTCGAACCCTCGACCAGGGCCGGCGGCACCGTGCCCTGGCGATCGAAGTAGACGCCGTCCATGCGCACGTTGCCCGCTTCCACCGGCGAGAAGCCGCGCACCTGCTTGCTGCTGTACAGGCCGATGCTTTCGTTGCCCAGGGTGGCGCCGAACGCGTCTTCCGCCGCGGTGACCGCGTTGTCGCCGGCGCGCTGCGCCATCGCCGGCGAGGCCAGCGCGCAGGCCAGCGCCAGCCAGGTGGGTTTCATCCGTGCATCGGTACGCGACATGCTCACAACTCCGTCGGCCAGTGGCGCAGGCGCAGCAGCGCCCACGCGGTGAGTGCGGCGGCCAGCAGGCACAACCACAGCGCGAGCGGCGCCACCGCGCCCGCGCGCGCCGACGCCGCCGCTTCCGATCCCGACCAGGCCGGGATCGCGTCGTAGTCGGTGAAGTTCATGCGGCCGTAGCCGCCGGCCGGCGGGCGCGCGGCGACGATCTGGCGCTGCATGCGCGGATAGAACCAGTCGCGCAGGCGCAACTGGTAGGCGCGCGTCTGCGCCTCGAAGCGGCGATGCCGGGCCAGGTCGGTGCCGGCCAGGGTCGCCAGCGCGCTCTGCAGGCCCAATGGCGGCGACAGGTAGGCGAGCCGATCGGAACTGCGCTCGCGGTCCGCGCGCGCTTGCGACTGCCGGCGATGCAGCGACAGCAGCCTGCGCTCCAGTTCGGGGGTGAGGAAACTCAGGCGCGTCGCGTAGTCGAGCGCGCCGATCCGATCGGCCGCCGCGGCCAGATCGGCGCGGCCGCGGAACGCGGCGGCGACGAGGCTGTCGCGGTGCTCGGCGATGGCATCGTTGGCGCGCCGCTGCGCGTCCACCACGGTCACCGCCGAGGGCGCCGGTGCGAACGCGGCCGAGGCGGCGTTGCCGGCCAGGGGCAGACCGATGGCGAGCACCGCCCATACCGCCACCAGCGAGGAAATCGTGCCGGCCGCGCTAGACCAGCGCGCGGCGACCGCGAAACCCAGCGCCAGCCAGAAGGCCAGATAGGCCAGCACCAGCGCCGTCGACGCCGGCAGTTCGGGCGCGGCGGCGGATAGATCGGTGCCGGCCAAGGCCAGCGCCACGAGCATGCCCAGCACCAGCGCCGGCGCCAGCCACAACGCGATCGCGGCGATGCGCGCGCCCAGCCAGGCGCGCGCTCCGACCCGTTGCGCGGCGATCAGGCGCAGCATGCCGTTGTCGCGTTCGAAGGTGGCCAGCAGGCCGACCAGCAGGATGCAGGCGATCGGCAACAGATAGACCAGCACGAAGCCCAGGTCGAAGCGGCCCAGGGCCAGCCCGCGCGGATTCTCGAAGTCGTAGACCGGCTCGATGCCGAACGGCGTCTCCAGTTTCACCGGCAAGCGTGCCGGCAGCAGATCGCTGCTGCCGACCGCCAGCGGCGACAGCGGCAGGTGCGGTTTGTAGGCCTGGACGCGCAGGAAATAGCGGCTGAAGCCGGCGGCGTCGGTAGGGTCCTGCCAGTACGGCAGTTCGTCGCTCGCCGGCGCCGAATAGCGGCGCGCGCGTTCGCGCACCTGCTCCATCCAGGCCGCGTCGCTATGGCGCGCGCGCTCGATCGCCGCGTCCTGCTGACGATGCAGGGCGGCGCCGCTGCGCGCGCCCCAGACCATCGCCAATACGAGTATGCCCAGCACCAGCCACAGCAGGCGGTTGCGCCCGACCTGGCGCAGCTCCCAACGCAGCAGGTCCGCGAAGCCCGGCGCCCTCATGGCTGCAACCTGCGCGCGGCCAGCCACAGGGCGCCCAGCGCCAGCGCGCACCACAGCGACAAGGCCCACAGCGCCGGCGCCGCCTCGCCCCAGGCATCGCCCAACGCCGGCGGCCGATGGCGGAATTCCGGTATCTGCGCCCACAGCGACCGGTCGTTGGTGTGGCGCTCGCCGCCGTTGTGAGTCGGGTGCGCCATCACGTCCTGGTTCATGCGGTTGACCAGCGCGCGCCGATAGGCCTCGGCGCCGTCGATGAAGCGGCGGTGGTGGGCGAAGTCGCTGCCGGCGAAAGCCGGCGACAGGCTCTGGATCGCGATCGCAGGCGAAAGCAGGCCCCAGGCCGCGTAGGCGCGGTCCTGCGCCAGCACGCGGCCGTAGAAATCGCCCAGCACGCGGTCGAACACGCGGTAGGCATGACGCTCGTTCATGTCCAGCTCGGCACCGCGCAGGTCGACGTTCAGATCTTCCTTGCGTTGCGCGCCGTGCTGCGCGAGCAGCTTGGCCTGGTTCTGGCGTGCGGTCTCGGCGGTCCAGAACGCGGGCGCTTCCTCGGCCAGGCGCTGCTTGATCGACTGCGCCGACGGCAAGGGACGGGCGCGCTCGACCGCGCTGTCGGCCCAGCGCGGCAGCGCCAGCGCGAACACGATCCACACCCCGAACAGGACCGCCAGCGCCGTGCGCACGCCACGCGCGAAGCTCGCCACCGCGATGCCGAGCGCGGTCAGCACGCCCAACCAGGCGGCCATCGCCAGGCTCCACCAAGTCAGACGCAAAGCCAGATCGAGATACAGCGCTTCCTGCGCCCAGGCCAGGGTGGCGGCCGCCACGGCCGAAGGCAGCAACAGCACGGCCAGCATCGCGATCCAGATCGCCAGCGCTTTCGCCGCGACGATCGCGCGCGGGCGGGTCGCCGCGCCCAAGGCCAGGCGCAGGGTGCCGCGCTCGCGGTCCATCGCCATCGCGCCGAATGCGAGCAGGAAGGCGACCAGCGGCGCGAAGCCGATCAACAACCCGGCCGGGCTGACCGCGCCGGCGCGCTGCAGCACGCTGGCCTCGCCTTGCGGGCGATACAACATGTCGTTCTGCGCGTGCGCCTCCAGCCACAGCGCCTGACCCACATAGGGTTCCACGCCCGGATCCAGCGCGGCCAGGGTCGGCGCCGGCTTGAACGCGTAGATGCTGTAGTGCGCGGCCGAATGCGGATCCTTCTCGCCCTGGCCCAGCCAGCGCGCGCGTTCGTCCTGGGCGATGCGCGACTTGTCGGCATTGGCGCGCGCGAGCTGGGCGGCATTGATCGCGAAGGCCAGCAGCACCAACGCGCCCAGGCTCAGCAGGGACCACCAGGCGCGACGGTCGCGCCGCAGCAGGGTCCATTCGTAGGCGGTCAGCGAGGCTTTCATCGCGCTAGCTGCTCCAGGTACAGCGCTTCGATGTCGGCCGCCGACAGCTGCTCGGTATGCCGCTCGATCAGCAGGTGCCCGCCGCGCAGGATGCCCAGGCGCTGCGCCACGTCCTTGACCCGATACAGGTCGTGGGTGGCCATCAGCACCGCGACGCCGCGACGCGCGGCGGCGCGCACGCCCTGCGAGAGATCGTTGGCCGCGCCCGCGTCCAGGCCCGAGGTCGGTTCGTCCAGCAACAGCAGTTGCGCGTTCTTGGCCAGCGCGATCGCCAGGCCCACTTTCTGGCGCATGCCCTTGGAGAAGCCGGCCGCGCGCCGCGTATGCGCTTCCTCCTGCAGCCCGGCCTCGGCGAGCAGCGCGCGCGCCTGGACCTCGTCGAGACGGCGCCCGCCGAGCATGGCGAAGTAGCCCAGGTTCTCGATCGCGCTGAGCGCCGGGTGCAGCATCACGGTTTCCGGCAGGTAGGCGATCTTCGCGCGCGCCTGCAGGGGGTCCCGCGTCGTGTCGACGCCGCCGACCTCGATGCGTCCGGCATCGGGATGCAGGAAGCCGAGGATCAGGTTGAGCGTGGTGGTCTTGCCCGCGCCGTTGGGCCCGAGCAGGGCGTAGACCTCGCCGGGCGCGATCGTCAGCGACAACGAGGCCAGCGCCTGCCGATCGCCGAAGTCCTTGCGCACCTCGTGCAGGCGCAACGCATGGATGCGCGTGGGCGCGTCGAGGCGGCTCACAGGTTCACCTTGAACGTCAGCTCGACGCTGCGCGGCGCGCCGATCACGACCTGGTCGGCGGCGCCGCCGGACCAGTCGGCGTAGAAGGCGTCGCCGAGATTGCGTCCGTGCAGGGCGATCTCGCCGAACGGCAGCCGGTAGGCCAGCGAGGCGTCGAACACCGTATGCGCGTCGACGCGGATGCTGTTGGCGTTGTTGGTGTAGAACGCGCCGACGTGACGCAGGCCCGCGCTCAGGCGCAACGGCAGGCCGTCGAAGCGGTAGCTGGCGCGAAGGCTGGCCATCCGTTCGGGCACGTTCGGCGGCACGTTGCCGGCGCGGTCCACGCCGCCGGCCTCGCGCAGTTCGTCGAAGCGCGCGTTCAAGGCCGCGACGCTGGCCTCGACGCTGAGCGCGCGCGTGAGCGCCGCCTGCACCGACAACTCCATGCCGCGCGAGGACTGGCGCCCGCCCTGGATCGAGATCGCGGCGTTGGCGGGATCGCGGGTGACGATGTCGTCCTGCTCGATCCAGTAACCGCCCAGGGTCAGGTCGACGCGGTCTTCCCAGAACGAACTCTTGATTCCGATATCGACCGCGCGCCCGTGGGTGAGCTCGAAGCGCGAATTCGCCAGCGACATCAGCGGCAGGCTGCCGACCGGCGCCACCGCCCGGCTGTACTGCGCGTACAGCTGGGTCTGCGGCCGCAGATCGAACACGCTGCCCAGGCGCCAGGACAAGGGATCGTATTCGCGCGCGAAGCGGGTGACGACGCCGGTGTTGAAATCGCGCACGCTGCGCTCCAGCTCGATGCGGTCGTAGCGCAAGCCGGCCAGCAACAGCCAGCGCGGCGTCAGGTTCAGGGCGTTCTCGGCGAACACCGACGCGGTGCGCGTGGTCGAATCGAAATCGACGCGATTGCCGGCGCCGGGGAAGTTGAGCGCTTCGTCGCCGACCGGGAACAGGCCGCGCTGCGGCGCGTAGGGATCGACCGCCTGGGCGGTGCCGAAGCGGCGCGGCACCTTGAAGTCGCCGTTGCTGAACTCCAGCCCGAGCGAGGCGCGATTGCGGCGCCCGCCCAGCGTACCGTCCGACAGCAGGGTCGCGCGTTCGACCCAGTAGGCCTGCTCGTGTTCGATGCGGGTGATGCCGCGTCGGAGCAGGCCGCTGGCGGCGTCGTAGGTATAGGTTTCCGAGTTCGACCAGCGCCGCGTGGCATCGTAGTAGCTGGCCTCGTTGACGAAACGCAGGCCCTCGCCGATCCGCCAGTTCACCCGCGTGCGCAGCCAATCGCTGTTGGCGGTCTGCACGCCGTCGGCGACGTTGTAGTTGCGGTCGCGCAGCGCGCGGTCGATCACGTAGCCGTTGCCGCTGCGGACCAGGTCGCTGGGATCGCGCGCGATCGCGCGCGGAACCAGCGGCGTGCCCCAGTAGGCGGTGTCGTAGTCGTCCTCGTAATGGTCCAGGGCCAGATCGACCTCGAGCGCATCGCTGGGACGCCAGCGCGCGCTCAAGGTCGCCGAGCTGGCGCGGCTGCCGGTGTCGTCGACGTAGCCGTCGCTGCGGCGGTGGCTGGCGACCAGGCGCAGGGCCAGGGCGGAATCGATCGGCAGGTTGCTGTCGATGGCGTAGCGTTGGCTGCCGAAACTGCCCCAGCCCAGCAGCATCGAGGTCGCGCGGCCGTCGAAATGCGGCCGCTTGGGCACCAGGTTGATCGCACCGGCCAGGGCGCCTTCGCCGTACAGCACCGAGGCCGGCCCCTTCAGCACCTCGATGCGCTCGAAGCTCCAGCTGTCGAAGTCGCGCGTGACCAGCGGCGCGGCGGTTTGGCGCACGCCGTCGTACAGCAGCGAGATCGCACCGCCACTGAAGCCGCGCATCGAGCTCATGCCGGGCGAGGACGGCAGCTGGCCGGCGAGCACGCCCGGCGCGGCATTGAGCGCCTCGACCGTGCCGCGCAGGCCGCGTTGCCCGATCGCGTCGGCGCTCAGCGTTTCGATCGCGGCCGGCGTCTCGCGTGGGGTCAGGCCCAGGCGCGATGCGGTGGCGGTCGGCGTGTCCAGGGCCGCCTGCTCGGCCGTGCCGCTGACGGTGACCTTGTCCAACTGATGCGGCGTGGCACCCGCGTCCGCCCCCTGCCCGGAACCGGGCGTCGCCACCTGCGCGAACGCCGCCGGCGCGATGGTCAGGGCGCCCAAGGGCAGCGTGGCCGCCACCGTCCGTCCCAACCACCTGCCCCAACCCAGCTTGCGCCCGCGCTCCATCGCGCGGCGGCCCCCATCACGCCTGTCGTTCACGTCGATTCCTTCCTGAAGCAGTATTGAAACGTTATATCGTTTCAATTTACGAGTAAGCCCGGGGTGGCGTCAAGACGTTTCGAACAATCGGCGTATGGCGGGGCGCTGCGGCACGGGCCGGGCAACCCGTCAGGCACAAAAAAAGCCCCGCCGAAGCGGGGCTTTCTTGTGCAGCGATGCAGCGCGGATCAGAAGTGGTACTGAGCCGAAACGCCGAACAGGTTCACGTTGCTGTCGTAGGAACCGAACAGGCGCTGGCCGCCCTGCGCCGGCGGGGTGACGATGCCGATCTGCGGGGTGTCCGGCTCGATGCGCACGTAGGAGAAGTTCAGCTCGAGGTTCTCGCTGAAGTTCCAGGTGGCGCCGATGGAGTACCAGCGACGGTCTTCGTCCGGCAGGCGCGGGGTGCGTGCGCCGTAGGTGGTCGGGGTTTCGTCGTAGGCGTAACCGGCACGCAGGGTCCAGGCGTCGTTGAGCTGGAACTCGCCGCCCAGGGCCATGAAGCGGGTCTTGCTCCAACCGAAATGCTCGACCGAATCCGGATCCGGGTTGACGAAGTCGATGCGGATTTCCTGCAGCGACGACCAGTCGGTCTCGGAGTAGTCGGCCATCAGCGCGAAGCGGTCGGTGAACTTGTACTCGACGCTCAGGGTGGTGACCGACGGGGTGGTCAGCTTGGCCATGACCTTGCCGTCCTGGAACAGCGGACGGGTGGTCGGGCTGGCAGCGAACACCGCGGCCACATTGCCCGGCACGGTCCAATCGACGTTGCCTTCCAGCTCGTGGTCGATTTCCGAACGGTGCGACAGGCCGATGGCCAGCTTGTCGTTCGGGCGCAGGTTCACGCCGATGATCCAGCCCAGGCCGGTATCGTCGCCTTCGACCTTGGCGAAACCGTCGGAAGCCTGCGGACGGGCGAACGGCAGCGGACGCGTAGCCGGGTTACCGAACAGCAGGGTGCCGAAATCGACCGACTTCGACAGCTCGGCCTCGGCCTTTTCCCAGACGATGCCGGCGCCGACGGACAGGTGGTCCGGAACCAGCTCGAACGCGGCCGACAGGGTCAGGTCGACGGTCTTGAGCTCGGACTTGGCGGCGTAGTAGCGGCCGACCCAGCCGTTTTCGTATTCGGTCTTCAGACCGAACGGCGCGCTGACCATGGCGCCCACGGACAGGCCGTTATCGAACTTGTGGATGATCGACATCGCCGGAACCGGGGTCATGTCGCCGGCTTCGCCGCCGTTGCCGCCGGTGAGCGGACGGCCGAGCACGTCGTAACCGCCGCCGTTGAACTTGGCGTTGAGGTCGATGACGGTGACGTCGGCCTGGAAGGTGGTGCCTTCGAATTGGGTCATCGCGGCCGGGTTGTTGGCGACGACGGAGGTGTCGCCCGCGGCCACGCCGGAACCGGCGAACGCGCGACCCATGGCCTTGACGCTGTTTTCCTTGAGCTGAAAGCCCGAAGCGTGGACCTGGCCCAGGGCCAGGGCGCCGGTGACGCCCAGCGCGAGGGCGGTCAGGCGCGTATAGCGGTGTGCGTGTTGCATGCGTGTAGTCTCCATTGGAGTATTTTTGGTCTTCCACGGCCGTCCGCGGGGCCCCGGCGATGCCGAAGCCCGCGCCCGCCGGAAAGCCCCTCCCGACGTACGACGCCGTATGCACTATAGCGCGGCCGTTAACCGAACGCTAACAATAGGACCCGGTCCCACCGCTACCGTTTCCGAACGCTTTCCGCCCTGCCGCCCCCCTGTTCGTACCGGCCGGATCGGAAGCCGCGACGCCCCAAACCGATGTTCATCGCCATCCCTTCCCGCGAAAAGGCACCCCTGCGCTGGGCCACGCCCCTGCTGTTCGCAGCGCTGTGGCTGTGCTTCATCGGCTCGGCGCTGCTGCCGGACCCGGAGCAGCGCCGGCTGATGCTGGAATGGGGCGCGCTGTCGGGCGGCCTCTCCAGCCCCGAGGCCTGGTGGCGGGCGGTGCGCGACGGCAGCGGCCTGCGCCTGTTCAGTGCCCTGTTCCTGCACGCCGACTGGGCCCACCTGCTGGGCAATCTGGTGTTCCTGCTGATCTTCGGCCTGCCGGCCGAGCGCACCATGGGGCCCTGGCGCTTCCTGGCCCTGTTCCTGTGCGGGGGCGCCGTCGCCAACCTGGCCGCGGTGATCGCGATCGGCACGCCGGACCGGTTGATCATCGGCGCCAGCGGCGCGGTCTCGGCCCTGATCGGCGCCTACCTGGCGCTGTTCCCGGGCGCCAAGCTAGGGGTGGTGGTGCCGCTGGGGCTGTTCCTGCAGTTCGTGAAGGTGCCGGCGCCGCTGTTGATCGGGGTCTGGGCGCTGCTGCAGGTCGTGTTCACTTTCATCGGCCCGGCCTTCGGCGCGGTGGCCTGGTCGGCGCACCTGGCCGGCTTCGCGTTCGGCGGCGCGTTCGCGCTGATCGCGCGCGCGGGCATCGCGCGGCGGATGCGGCGCAAGCGCGGCTTTTGAGGGCCGGGATTCGGGATGGGGGATTAGGGATCCGACAAAGCAGGTCGATACCGCGCACTTGAGTTTCGGTGTTCTCCCCCCAGCTTGGATGCAGGTGCCCGCTCGCGCTTTTGCGAATCCCTAATCCCCAATCTCCAATCCCCAATCCCGGCTCCCATGGCCAAGACCCTCTACAAAGTCACTTTCCTCAACGCCGGCAAGGTCTACGAGCTGTACGCGCGGCACGTGGCTTCGGGCGCGCTGTGGGGCTTCACCGAAGTCGGCGAGTTGGTGTTCGACGTGCACGAAGGCCTGGTCGTGGATCCGACCGAAGAGCGCCTGCGCGACGAGTTCGGCAATACCCGCATGCTGCACCTGCCGATGCACAGCATCGTGCGCATCGAGGAAGTCGAGCGCAAAGGCCAGTCGGCGATCCGCGACGCGGCCACCGGCGAGAAGGTGGTGACGCCGTTCCCGCTGCCGGCGAAACCGCGCTGACGCAAACGCGGCACGGCTAGTCGCAAGCGCGGTTGCGCCGGTGCGGAAGCCGGCGCGGCGATCCTTAGACTGCGGCAGCTCCAGCGACGCCGAACGGCGGCCGGAGCGCCCCGTCCTCGGAACCGCCTGCATGAAATCTGCCGCATTCGCGCTGTCGTTGTTCGCCTTGCTGCCCTGCGGCGCGTTCGCCGCGGACGATCGTTCGTATTCGAATGTCGAACTGGGCTATATCAATACCGAAGAACCCCACAACGGCTTCGAGCCCAAGGGCTGGAAACTGTCCGGCTCGATTGAAATCACGCCCGAGCTGCATGCGTTCGGGTCGTATGCCAAGCAAGATCTCGGCACTTTCGACTCACCCTTGACCGGTCGGACCGGGTTCGATCTGGGAAACACCGATAATTGGCGTCTGGGCCTGGGCTATCGCCATGCCCTGGGCGAGCGCGCCGATCTGGTCGCGCGCGTGGCCTACGAGCGCCTGGATCACGATATCCTGAATTTCGGCGAGAGCCTCGACGGCTACAGCATCGAAGTCGGCGTGCGCGGAACGTTGAGCGAGCACTTGGAAAGCCATGCGAGCATCGGTCGCCAGCGTTTCGAACCGCTCTCGTTCTGGGATGCCGAACCGCATACACGCAACTATCTGCGCGTCGGGCTGTTCTGGAAGTTCAATCAGCGCTGGGGTCTGGCTGGCGAGGCCAAGTGCGACGACGAGCATGTGCGCGAGTACTTCATCGGCCCACGCCTGAGTTTCTGAGGCGGCGCAACAGGCTGCCCGGCGGACAACTTCGCTATCGCGATCACAAACGTTTTCGCGACGATCCGGACGATCGCTAGCGGTTGGCACGCGTGTTCTTCGATCCCACGGACCGAAACCGGAGCGCGCCGGATGCGAAGACGCCCGGCTTGCGGCCGGGCGTCTCGTGTTTCGTGCGGCGGAGTTCGCGTCGGATCGGCTGACGTAGCTCAGCGCTTGGTCGCGCCGCTTTCAGCCTTGGCCACCGCCGGCTTCTTCAGCTCCGCCAGCGCGGCCGCGATCGGTGCGTCGCCTTCCAGCACTTCGCCGGCATTGGTGCCCGGCGCGTCGTCGACGTCGCCGCGCAAGTGGCCGGGCAGGCTGGCTTCGCTGTAGTTGGTGCGACCGCCGTTGGCGGCTTCCTTGGCCGGATGCAGGGCGACGTCGGGCACGATGCCCAGGGCCTGGATCGATTTGCCGCTGGGCGTGTAATAGCGCGCGGTGGTCAGCTTGACCGAGTCGCCGTTGTCCAGGGGCAGCACGGTCTGCACCGAGCCCTTGCCGAAGGTGCGGCTGCCGACCACGCGCGCGCGGCCGTTGTCGCGCAGCGCGCCGGCCAGCACCTCCGAAGCGCTGGCCGAACCGGCGTCGACCAGCACCACCACCGGCGCGCCGTCGATGCGGTCGCCCGGGGTGGCGCCGAATTCGGCGTCGCTGATCGCGATGCGGCCGCGCGTGCTGACGATCTTGCCCTGCTCCAACAGATCGTCGGCGATCTGCACCGCCGAGGTCAGCAGACCGCCGGGGTTGCTGCGCAGGTCGATCACCAGGCCGTTGAGCTTGCCGCCGGCCTGGGTCTTGAGCTTCTCGACCTGGGTTTCGAAATCGGCGGCGGTGTCGGCCTGGAAAGCGCTGATGCGCGCATAGGCGTAGCCGGGTTCGAGCATGCGGCTGCGCACGCTGGCGATGCGGATGGTCTCGCGCGCCACGGTCACGTCGAAGGGCTTGTCGCGGCCGGCGCGCACGATGCTCAGCACCACCTTGCTGCCGGGCGCGCCGCGCAGCGGGCCGGAGCTGTCGCCTTCGTCGGCCTTGAACGGCTTGCCGTCGATGGCCACGATCAGATCGCCGGCCTTGATGCCCGCGCGCGCGGCGGGCGTGTCGTCGATCGGCGCGATCACCCGCAGGGTGCCGTCGGGCTGGCGCTGCAGCTCGACGCCGATGCCGTCGTAGGCGCCGCGCGCCTGCTCGTCGAAATCGTCGGCGGCGACCTTGTCGAGGTAAACGCTGTGCGGATCCAGATCGAACAGCAGGCCGCGGATCGCCGAATGCATCAGTTTGCGATCGTCGACCGGCTCGACATAGGCCTGCTTGACCGCGTTGTAGACCGCGACGTAGCGGCGGATCTCGTCGATCGGCACCTTGGATTCGTCCTTGGCGTCTTTCGCGTCCTTGGCGTCGGCCTTGGCCGGCTTGACGGGCTCGGGAGCGGTGGCGGGAGGCTGCTTGTCCTGCGCCATGGAGGGCAGGGCCGCGCCGGCCAGCGCCAGCGGCGCCAGGCCCAGCAGCAGGGCTCGCGCCAGGGTCGGACGAAAGGAGAGCGGGTGACGCAGGCGCATGCATGGAACTCCGTAACGGATACCGGTTGGACCGCGCGGCGCGATCGGGGTTCGGTCGGTGCGCGTGGTTCGAATAGGAACACGTTAGGCAGGGCCGCGGGAAGCTTTCGTTAACGGCCGGCGGGCATGTTCAGGCGCGGTGGGGCGAGGCTTGTGGAGGGAGGAGCAAATCCCCCTCAATCCCCCTTTTTCAAAGGGGGAAGACCGGCCGCCGGCAGTGAGAGAACTCCGCGATTCGGCCCCGCGACCTGGTCCCGCGACTCGACCCCACGGCTCCCGGCGCCGAAACCATGGCCCGCACCGCACCGGCTTTCTCCCCCTTTGAAAAAGGGGGATTGAGGGGGATTTGCTGTTCCGCGCCTCAGCGCCGCAGCCAGGTCCCCGGATTCACCGGCTGCCCATTGCGCCGCAGTTCGAAGTACAGCGCCGGGCGGCCGTTGCCGCCGGAGCTGCCGACGGTGGCGACCGGGTCGCCGCGTTTGACGCGGTCGCCGACGTTGCGCAGCAGGGCGTCGTTGTGCGCGTACAGGCTCATGTAGCCGTTGCCGTGATCGACGATCAACAGCAGGCCGTAGCCGGTCATCCATTCGGCGTAGACCACCTGACCGTCGCCGACCGCCTTGACCGTGGCGCCGGCGCTGGCGCCGATCAGCAGGCCTTCGCTGCCGCGGCCGTCGGGCATGGTGCCGCCGTAGCCGGCCAGCAGCGCGCCGGACACCGGCCAGCCCAGTCCGCCGACCTGCAGCGGAGGCGCGCTGGCGACCACCACCGGCTTGCGCGTGGCGGTGGTGGGCTTGGAACCGGGCTGGGCGGCGGCACGCGCGGCTTCGCGGGCCTCGCGCGCGGCCGCGGCCTTGCGTTGCGCCTCGGCGCGCGCGGCGGCCTGGCGCAGTTTCTTGAGCAGGCTTTCCAGGCCTTTGGCGTCGCGGCCCAGTGCGCGCTCGCGGCTGCTGCGGTCCTGATACTTCTGGTTGATCTGGGCGACCAGAACCGCGCGCGAGGCGCGGTCGTTCTGCAACTGCCCGAGCTGCTCGCGCTGTTGCTTGCGCGAGTGGTCGAGCTCGGCGCGGCGGCTGACGATCTCGCGCTCGACCGCGTCGAGTTCGCTCAGCTCGGTGCGCAGTTGGGCGATCCGACGCGCGCGGTCGCGTTGCAGGTAGCCGTGGTAGGCGAGCAGGCGATTGGCGTCGGCGACTTTGTCCTGCGCCAGCATCAACTTCAGCGGCGCGTCGGCGCCTTGCGTGTAGGCCGCGCGCAGCAGGCGATCGAGTTCCTCGCGCTTCGCCCCCAGCGTGCCTTGCAGGGTTTCGCGGCGCTGTTGCAGTTGCGCCAGCGAGGATTGCTCGCGCGCCAGGCGCTGTTCGGTCTCGCGCAGGCTGCGGTTGGATCGGCCGACCTTCTCGTCGACCTCGCGCAGTTGCCGCGAGGCGGCACCGCGCTGGCCTTCGAGCTTGCGGCGCTCGTCGGCGACCGACTTGAGCTCGCTCTTGATGCGCTCGAGCTTGCGTTCGGCGTCGCGGCTGCTGTTCTGCGCCGCCGCCGGCGCGAGCGCCAGCAGCGACAGCAGCGACAGCAGCAGCGCCACGGCGAACGCGCGCAGGGATGGCATCAGGCGACCGATCCGACTTCCACCAGCAAGCTCTTGCCGGTCATCTCGGCCGGCTGCGGCAGGCCGAGCAGGTCCAGGATGGTCGGCGCGACGTCGCGCAGGGCGCCGCCGCTGCGCAGGCCGGCGCGGCGCGGGCCCAGGTAGACCAGCGGCACCGGGCCGACGGTGTGGGCGGTGTGCGGCTGGCCGGTGGAGGGGTCGCGCATCATTTCCAGGTTGCCGTGGTCGGCGGTGATCAGCAGCGCGCCGCCGCTGTCGCGCACGGCCTGGGCGATTGCGCCGATGGCCACGTCCACCGCCTGCGCGGCCTGGATCGCGGCCTGCAGGTCGCCGGTGTGGCCGACCATGTCGGGGTTGGCGATGTTGCAGATGGCAACATCGACCGCGCCGGAGCGGATCGCCTCGACCAGCCTGGCGGTGACCTCCGGGCAACTCATTTCCGGCTGCAGGTCGTAGGTCGCGACCTTGGGGCTGGGCACCAAGATGCGGGCCTCGCCTTCGTAAGGCTCTTCGCGGCCGCCGCTGAAGAAGAAAGTCACGTGCGCGTACTTTTCGGTCTCGGCGATGCGCAGCTGCTTGAGGCCGTGCTCGGCCAGCAGCTCGCCGAGGGTATGGCGCAGGTCGTCGGGCGCGAACGCGACCGGCGCCGGCAGTTTGGCGTCGTACTCGGTCAGGCAGACGAAGCGCGACAGGCGCGGCTGGCGCAGCTCGTAGCCGGAGAAGTTCGGATCGACGAAGGCGGCGGTGAGCTGGCGCGCGCGGTCGGCGCGGAAGTTCATGAACACCACCGCGTCGCCGTCCTGGACGGGGCGAGCGCCGTCGATCACCGTCGGGGCCACGAACTCGTCGGTCTCGCCGCGCTCGTAGGCCTGGGCCAGGGCGGTCTGAGCGTCGCCGGCGCGGTGCTCGCTGCGGGCTTCGACGATCGCGTCCCAGGCGCGGCGCTGGCGGTCCCAGCGCTGGTCGCGGTCCATGGCGTAGTAGCGGCCGCTGACCGAAGCGATGCGGGCGTTGCTGACCCGATCGCAGACCTCCTGCAGGCGCGCCAGGCTGGGCGCGGCCGATTTCGGCGGCATGTCGCGGCCGTCGAGGAAGGCGTGCACGGCGACCTCGGCCACGCCTTCGCGGCGCGCCAACTCCAGCATCGCGAAGATGTGCTGTTCGTGGCTGTGCACGCCGCCGGGCGAGAGCAGGCCCATCACGTGCAGGCGGCCGCCGCCGGCCTTGGCCGCGGCGCAGGCCGCGCGCAATTCGTCGTTGGCGTAGAAGCTGCCGTCCTCGATCGCGGCGTCGACCCGGGTCAGATCCTGATAGACGATGCGGCCGGCGCCGAGGTTCATGTGGCCGACCTCGGAATTGCCCATCTGCCCGTCCGGCAGGCCGACATGGCGGCCTTCGGTATGGATCAGGGTATGCGGCTGGCTGGCCAGCAGCGCATGCCACTGCGGCAGCTCGGCCTGGGCCAGGGCGTTGTCGGCGACCTCCTCGCGATGGCCCCAGCCATCCAGAATCAGCAGAACCACGGGGTGGGGGCGCGCGGAGGGGGATGGCACGTCGCGTTTCCTAGTGAATGAGCCGGAGCCGGCGTTGCGGTTGCCCGGGATTGTAGCGGAGCCGGCCGCGGCGGCATTACCAAGGACACGCGCCGAAATCGTGGGCCATGGCTTAAACCTGTCGCGTGCCCAGCGCATCAGATCTTACGAACCCACCCAACGGGAACTCCCGAGGACCCCGCCCATGACCCGCAACCGCTTCGCCCTCGCCCTTTCGCTGGCCCTGTCCGTCGCGGCCGCGCCGGTATTCGCCGCCGATCAGGACATCGACAAGGTCAACGGCAGCATCAACGTCGAAGCCGGGCAGACCTACGGCAACCTGGAAACCGTCAACGGCAGCATCCGTATCGGCGCCGGCGCCCGCGTCAAGAAGGCCGAAACCGTCAACGGCAGCATCACCGTCGCCGAAAAGGTGCAGTCCGGCGGCCTGGAAACCGTCAACGGCAGCATCCGCGTGGCCAACAACGTGGTGATGGGCGACCGCCTGGAGACCGTCAACGGCAGCATCTTCGTCGATCGCGGCGGCAACGTCCGTGGCGGCGTCGAAACCGTGAACGGCTCGATCGGCCTGGTCGACACCGACGTTTCCGGCAGCATCAACACCGTCAACGGCGACCTCACCGTCGGCGCGGGCTCGCACGTGAAGGGCGGCATCACCTACGACAAGCCCAATTTCCAGCTGTTCTCCAGCAATCGCCGCAATCCGCGCGTGATCATCGGACCCAACGCCCAGGTCGACGGCGCGCTGGTGTTCAAGCACGCGGTGGACCTGTACGTGCACTCCAGCGCCAAGATCGGCCCGGTCACCGGCGCCACCGCGGTGCGCTACTCCGGCGACACGCCGCCCAGCAGGTAAGCGCGGCGATGCTGAACGGCCCGGACCCGACCGCGTATTCACGATAGCGGTCAGGTCCGCGGCCCGCGCCGGGACATAGAATGGGGATTCCGCCGATGCCGGCCGTCCCGGAGTTGCCATGTCCCGCACGCCGTTCCACTCCGCTCACTGGTTGAGCGCCACCTCGGTGCTGGCCGCCGCGCTCGCCGCGACCGCCTGCAGCAAGCCGCCGGCCGAAGCGCCGACCACCGCCGCACCGCAAGCCGCCGCCCCCGCCGCCAGCTCCGGCCACGCCTTCGACGCGGCCATCAACGCCGCCGATTTCGCCGAGCACGTCAAAACCCTGGCTTCGGACGAGTACGGCGGTCGCGCGCCGGGCAGCGCCGGCGAAGAGAAGACCGTCCAATACCTGGAAGCGCAGTTCAAACGCCTGGGCCTGAAGCCGGGCAACGGCGACAGCTACTTCCAGACCGTGCCGATGGTCGAGACCACGGCCGACGAATCCACCTCGCTCAAGCTCGACGTCAAGGGACAGGCGCGCGAGCTCAAGTTCGGCAGCGACATGGTCGTCGGCACGCGCACCGGCAAGCCGGAGGTGAAGATCGACGCCAGCGACCTGGTGTTCGTCGGCTACGGCGTCAACGCGCCGGAGCAGAACTGGAACGACTACGCCGGCGTCGACGTCAAGGGCAAGACCGTGGTCATGTTCGTCAACGACCCGGGCTTCCACGCCCAGGACGCCAAGCTGTTCGAAGGCAAGCGGATGACCTACTACGGCCGCTGGACCTACAAGTTCGAGGAAGCCGCGCGCCAGGGCGCCGCGGCGGCGCTGATCATCCACGACAGCGAGGGCGCGTCCTACGGTTGGGAGGTGGTCAAGAACTCCTGGTCGGGCGCGCAGTTCGATCTGCCGGCCAAGGACGATCCGGAGCCGCGCCTGCCGGTGCAGGGCTGGATCACCGGCGAGACCGCGCGCAAGCTGCTCGCCGATCTCGGCCAGGATCTGGACGCGCTGTACAAGGCCGCGGGCAAGCCCGGCTTCAAGGCGATCGCGCTGCCGGCCAAGGCCTCGATCGATCTCAAGAGCAAGATCAGCGAGAAGTCTTCGCGCAACGTGATCGCGCGCCTGGACGGCGCCAAGCGTCCGGACGAGGCCATCGTCTACATGGCGCACTGGGACCACCTGGGCGACCACGCCGACAAGGGCGCGCACGAGGGCCACGGCGCCGACGCCTCGGCCGCCGCCGCGGACACGATCTACAACGGCGCGATCGACAACGCCACCGGCGTGGCCGGCATCCTCGAGATCGCCGAGGCCTTCACCAAGCAGAGCCCGCCGCCGGATCGCTCGCTGCTGTTCGTGGCGGTGACCCTGGAGGAGTCCGGCCTGCTCGGCTCCAAGTACTACGTCGCCCATCCGACCGTACCGCTGAACAAGACCGTCGCGGTGATCAACCTCGACGCGATGCCGGTGATCGGCAAGGCGCGCGACATGACCGTGATCGGCTACGGCAGCTCCGAGCTCGAGGACATCCTCAAGACCGTCGCCGCCGCCCAGGGCCGCACCCTGCACGCCGAAGCGACGCCGGAAGACGGCTTCTACTTCCGTTCCGATCACTTCAACTTCGCCAAGGCCGGCGTGCCCGCGCTGTACGCCAAGGGCGGCGACGACCTGCTCGAAGGCGGCACCGTGGCCGGCCAGAAGGCCAACACCGACTACCGCGACCAGCGTTACCACAAGCCCGCCGACCAGTTCGATCCGGGCTGGAAGATGGACGGCGTGATCCAGGACCTCGACGCCTTGTACGCGGTCGGCAAGACCCTGGCCGGCAACGAGCAGTGGCCGAACTGGTACGAGGGCAATGCCTTCCGCGCCGCGCACGACAAGCTGATGCAGCCTGCGGCCAAGTGAGGACGCTCGCCTCTCTCCTGCTTGCCCGTCGTTGGACTTGGCGGGCGGGAGAGGGGCGGTTCTTGAGCGGTAGCACCCACGAGAGCGGGTTTTGCCGATAACGCCCGGCAGTCGGGATTCGTCAACGCTTGGATCGGCGATGCGGCTGCGACCCGATCGAGGCTTTTTTTCGCCGTCATTCCCGCGAAGGCGGGAATGACGGCCGTGGCGGCTGCGCACACGACAAGAGTCGGGAACGACGCGATCACGTCACCCGCCAAACCCGGCTTGCGGATCGCCTGCGAGCCCGCGCTCATGCCCACCCCGCTTTTCCGCTAGGCTCTGCACCATCCTCCCTCGCGGACCCCTGTCATGACTCTGGCCCTGGCTTACTGGTGCGTGTTGTTCGCCGCCCTGCTGCCGTATCTGTGGGTGTCGATCGCCAAGGCCAGCGGCCAGCGCTACAACAACCGCGACCCGCGCGGCTGGCAAGCGCGTCAGGACAACCCGCGCTCGATCCGCGCCTATGCCGCCCAGCTCAACGCCTTCGAAGCCTTCGCTCCGTTCGCCGCCGGCGTGGTGATGGCCCAGCTCACCGGCGTCGCCCATGCGCGGATCGCCGCGCTGGCGCTGGTGTTCGTGATCGCGCGCGTGCTGCACGGCCTGCTCTATCTGGCCGACAAGCACAGCCTGCGCAGCCTGGTCTGGGTCGTGGGCTATGGTTGCGTGATCGGCTTGCTGGGCATGGCGGCGCTGAAAGCGGCCGCGATCGCCCCCATCTGATTCCTTGCGGCGGGCCCGTTCCGCCGCTTTCCGTTCCTCCGGATCCAACGACCCGGCCGAACGCTACGCTAGCTTCGTCAAGGCCAGGGCAATGACTTCCGGCGTCACCGATACCGTCCGCGACCTCGAATCCGGACTCCAGCACGACGGCTTCCGCTTCGTCCAAGCCGACACCATGCGCGGCCTGCTGGAACGCGAGCGCCCGCTGGCCGACTGGTCCGTCTTCGCCGACAGTTGGAACGACCTCGGCCCGGACACCTACCTCGCCCGCCACGGCCGCGACCGCAAGCGCCGCTACGCCGTGTACTCGGCCGATGCCGACGGCAGGCTGCGGCGCGAGGCGCATCAGCCGCATTACCAGAGCCTGGACTACAACACCCTGCAGGGCGACATCGAACGCTGGTTCGAACCGATCCTGCCCGCGGTCGGCGACAGCGACAGCCTGTCGCGCATCCTCGGTTTCTGCCGCGACTTCTACGGCGCGCTGGCGCCGGCGGTCAGCGGCTGGCATATCGAGGTGCACCAGTTCCGGATCGAGGCCCGCAGCGATCAGTCCGGCGAACCCACCCCGGAGGGCGTGCACCGCGACGGCGTCGACTATGTGCTGGTGCTGCTGATCGATCGCCAGAACATCCTCAGCGGCACGACCTCGATCCACGCCGAGAACGGCCGCGAGCTGGGCAGTTTCACCCTGACCGCGCCCCTGGACGCAGCCCTGGTCGACGACAGCCGGGTCTTCCACGGGGTCACGGCGGTCACCGCGCAGGACCCGGCGCTGCCCGCGCACCGGGATGTGCTGGTGGTGACCTTGAGGGCGAAGGATTCGGCGGCTCCGCGTTAGCCGCACCGAGCAAGACCTCCCGAGGCTGCAACCACTAATTGGCGACAAACTACAAATGCCGGCGCAAGCCGGCATTTTGTTTGCATATGGCAGCAAGATCGCCGTATTCCACGGCTCGTGGAGCTCTGCCGAATGCAGGAGCGGCGCCGCCGCGACCGTACCAACCCCATCCGACGCAACTCTGCCTGTCCCCTGCAGGAGCGGCTTGAGCCGCGACCGCAGCAACGCACCGGCGGCGCAGCCCGGGTCACCGGGCGTAGACCCCGGCGGCCAGCGCCGAAACGCTTCCTGTGGGAGCGGCGTAAGCCGCGATCTCGATAATGGAGCAGCGGCGCAGTTCGGGTGATGGCGATCGCGGCTCACGCCGCTCCCACAGGGGTGGGTTCATGAGCCAGGCCTGGTCGTCGCCTCCGCTTTGCGGTCGCCACAAACGCCCATGCCGGCGTTAATGGAGCGGCGCCGCAGTTCGGGCTATGGCCATTAGAGAGCAGACGCGCAACGGTCCGCGCACGAGTTAATCGTCCATCGACGGGCCGCATTAACCAAATCGTCGCGCAAAGAAGAAGGCC